>NZ_LT598496.1:3858948-4502106 GCF_900091425.1 Micromonospora krabiensis | reverse complement strand
GGCCGACTACCTCCGGGTGAGCGTCGTGCACAACGGCGGCACCACCGCCCTGCTCACCCAGGCCGGGGCGGCGACCAACCGCAACGGCTCCTGGGCGGTGGCGAACCTCAACCTCACCCCGTACGCCGGGCAGTCCGTCCGGATCCTGGTCGAGGCGGCGGACGCGTCGGGCGCCAGCCTCGTCGAGGCGGCTGTGGACAACGTCACCATCACCGCCTCCTGATCCGGTGGGGCCCCGTCCCGCCCCCGACGGGGCCCCACCATCCCGGCCCCACCCCGGCCGGACCCGACATTCCGCTACCGAACGACCGTTCCCGCCCGCCGTCGTGACGGTTGGCCGATCGACCGGTCCCGATCGGACTGCCTGATCGAGCGGGCACCTCCGGGCGGTGCGCTACCGTCTTACCGACCGTTCCACAGCGAAGCCGGTGCGAACCCGGCGCTGTCCCGCAACTGCGATGCCCCGCCCTCCGCGGTGGGGACGAGCCAGGTCGCCTGCGGAGTGGTCGCGACTTGCGCTCTCGAGGAAGGGCGCCTCGCGGACGGGCGCACCGGTCCCTGTCGGCGAAGCACCACGCTCCTCGACCGACAGGAGGCCCGATGTCCAGACGTACCCCCCGGATTCTCGCCGCGACCCTCGCGGTCGCCGCGCTCGCCCTCGGCGCCTGCGCCTCGAAGACCGACGACCAGCCGGCGGCCGGCGGTAGCTCCGCCACCGCCGCGTTCCCGGTCACGGTCGGCGCCGTCACCCTCGACAAGCGCCCGGAGAAGATCGTTTCGCTCTCCGCCAGTGCGACGGAGATGATCTTCGCCGTCGGCGCGGGCCCGCAGGTCGTCGCCGTCGACGACAACTCGAACTACCCGGCGGAGGCGCCGAAGACCGATCTGTCGGGCTTCCAGCCGAACGCCGAGGCGATCGCCGCCAAGAACCCCGACCTCGTGGTGATCTCCGACGACCGCAACAAGATCGTCGACCAGTTGGGCAAGCTGAAGATCCCCGTGTACATCACCCCGGCGGCGAAGACGTTGGACGACTCGTACCGGCAGATCACCGACCTGGGCGCGCTCACCGGCCACACCGCCGAGGCGGCCGACGTGACCAAGCGGATGCGCGACGACATCGCCAAGCTGGTCAAGGACCTGCCGCAGCGGTCGAAGAAGCTGACCTACTACCACGAGCTGGGTCCCGAGCTGTACAGCGCGACCAGCAAGACCTTCATCGGCTCGCTCTACACGATGGCCGGCCTGGAGAACATCGCCGACCCGGCGGACGCGGACGGCAGCAACGGCGGCTATCCGCAGCTCTCCCAGGAGGTCATCGTCAAGGCGAACCCGGACTTCGTCTTCCTCGCCGACACCAAGTGCTGCCAGCAGAGCGCCGAGACGGTCAAGGCGCGCAGCGGCTGGGCCGGGATCACCGCGGTCAAGAACAACCAGGTGGTCGCGCTGGACGACGACATCGCCTCGCGCTGGGGCCCGCGCGTCGTCGACCTGCTCCGCGCCATCGTGGACGCGGTCGCCAAGGTCCCCGCGTGACGGACCCGCAACGGTGACCCGGGCGCTTCCCGTGGCGCCCGCCGCACCACCCACCCGGCCGGCCGGGACGCCACCGGTGTCCCGGCCAGCCGGCCTGCGCCCGATCTGGCTGGCCGGTGGGGCCGTCGCGGTGCTCGTCGCGCTGGTGGCCGGGGTGTCGCTCGGCCCGGTCAGCCTTCCGCCCGGCAGCGTCGCCGCCGAACTGCTCAACCTGCTGCCCGGAGTGCACCTGGACAGTGGGCTGTCCGAGCGGGAAATCGCCATCGTCACCGAACTGCGGCTGCCCCGGGTGGTGCTCGGGCTGCTCGTCGGCGGGATGCTGGCCCTGGCCGGCGGCTGCTACCAGGGCGTCTTCCGCAACCCGCTGGCCGACCCGTACCTGCTCGGGGTGGCGGCCGGCGCGGGCCTCGCGGTCACCGCCGTGATCGCCCTCGGCGGCGCCGGCACCTCGGGCGCGCTGACCGGGCTGCCGCTCACCATCCCGCTCGCCGCGTTCGTCGGCGCGCTCGGCGCGGTGGCGATGACCTACCTGCTCGGTGGTGCCGGCGGGCGGGGCCGCTCCCCGGCGATGCTGATCCTGGCCGGGGTGGCGGTGTCCGCGTTCCTCTCCGCCGGCCAGACCTACCTGCTGCAACAGCACGCCGACAGCATCCAGGCGGTCTACTCCTGGCTGCTCGGCCGGCTCGCCACCGCCGGCTGGCACGACGTGCTGCTGGTCCTGCCGTACTTCGTGCTGACCGCCGTCGTGGTGCTGCTGCACGGTCGGGAACTCGACGTCCTCTCGGTCGGCGACGACGAGGCGAGCAGCCTCGGCCTGCACCCACAGCGCTCCCGCTACCTGCTGATCGCCGCGGCGTCGCTGGGCACCGCCGCCGCGGTCTCCGCGACCGGCCTCATCGGCTTCGTCGGCATCATCGTGCCGCACACCGTACGACTGCTCGCCGGGTCGAGCTACCGCGTCATCCTGCCGCTGTCCCTGCTTTTCGGCGCGGCCTTCCTGGCGCTCACCGACGTGGTCGCACGCACCGCCGCCGCCCCCGCCGAGATCCCGATCGGTGTGGTGACCGCGCTGCTCGGCGGCCCGTTCTTCGTCCTGGTCCTGCGCACCGCCCGCCGGGTGCTGACATGACGCCCGCACAGCCGTCCACCACCTCGTCGGCCGTCGAGGTGCGGGACCTGCATCTCGCGCTGGACCGCACGCCGATCCTCACCGGCGTCGACCTGACCGTCACCGCCGGCGAGTGGGTCACCGTGATCGGGCCCAACGGCGCCGGCAAGTCGACCCTGCTGCGCGCCGTCGGCGGCCTGCTGCCCGCGTCCGGGGCGGTCTCCCTCTTCGGTACGCCGATCGCGGCGCTGCGTCGCCGGGCCCGGGCCCGGGTGGTGGCCACGGTCGCCCAGTCCCCGGTGGTGCCGCCCGGGATGTCGGTGCTCGACTACGTGCTGCTCGGCCGGACCCCGTACATCCCGCCGCTCGGACGGGAGTCGACCGCCGACCTGGAGGCCGTGCACGAGGCGCTCGACCGGCTGGACCTGGCCGGTTTCCACCGCCGCGAACTCGCGACCCTCTCCGGCGGTGAACGTCAGCGGGTCTTCCTGGCCCGCGCGCTCGCCCAGGGGGCCACGCTGCTGCTGCTCGACGAGCCGACCAGCGCCCTGGACATCGGCCACCAGCAGGAGGTGCTGGAGCTGGTCGACCAGCTGCGCCGGGAGAGCGGGCTGACCGTCCTCGCCACCATGCACGACCTCTCCATCGCCGGCGAGTACGCCGACCGGCTCGTCCTGCTCGCCGGCGGCCGCGTCGTCGCGGCGGGTGCCCCCCGCGAGGTCCTCACCGAGCAGTTGCTGGCCACGCACTACCGGGCCAGCGTCCGTGTGGTCGACGGCGAACACGGTCCCCTGGTGGTCCCCATCCGCCCCCACCCGTGACCCCGCCGGGGTGGGTCAGGTCGGGGGGACTTCGATGATGCTGAAGAGGGCGCCCTGGGGGTCGCGGAGCGACGCGAACCGGCCCGCCGGATTGGTGCGCGGCGGCACCAGGATGGTCCCACCCAGCGCGGCGGCGCGGGCGGCGGCGGCGTCGGCGTCGTCGACCGCGAAGTAGACCGTCCAGTACGCGGGCAGGTCGTCGGGGAAATCCCCGGCCAGGGGCGGCATCATCCCCGCGACGATCTGCGTCCCCATCCGCCAGCCGGTGTAGGTCATCGTGCCGACCTGCTGGTCGTCCGGGTGCCAGCCGAAGACCAGCTCGTAGAAGACCTTCGCACCCTCCGGGTCGGGGGTGACCAGTTCGTTCCAGCTCATCGCGCCGGGGACGTTGAACACCTCGCCGCCGGGCATGGCCATGGGCTGCCACACACTGAACGACGCGCCGGCCGGGTCGGCGAAGACCGCCATCCGGCCCCGGTCGAACACCTCGAAGGGGGGTACGATCACCTGCCCGCCGGCCCGCTCGACCCGACCGGCGACCAGGTCGGCGTCGTCGGTGGCGACGTACGTGGACCAGATCGGCACCTGGTCCGGGATGGCCGGCGGTCCGGCGCCGGCGACCGCCCGGCCGCCCAGTTGGAACACCGTGTAGCCGCCGGCCTCCGGCTCGGTCGTCACCCGGCCGGTCCAGCCGAACAGTTCGGGGTAGAAGCGCCGCGCGTCGGCCAGGTCCGGGGTGGCGAGGTCCGCCCAGCAGGGCGTACCCGGCGGGACGGTGCTCACGTCGACCCCTCTCGGCTGCGGGTGCCCGGCACGGCTCCCTGCCTGGAATCCTGGCACCGTCCCGCCCACGTACGAGGGGGAAACGGACAAATGGTCAGCTGAACCGGCGACCCTCGTCCCGGCGGTACGCCCACCCGGCGAGCCCGGCGAGCAGCACCACCCAGACACCCAGCATGAGCAGCGAGAGCGGCTGCACCGGGTAGTCGCCGACGGCCGCCCACATCAGCTCGACGGCGCCCCGGGTGGGCAGGTAGGGGGCGATCGTCTCGATGAAGCCCGGCGCGTCACCGGGCGCGCTGAGCAGGCCGCCACCGAAGGCGAGCGGGAAGAACACGATCTGCGCCACGACGATGGCCGCCTTGCTCGGCAGCGAGTAGCCGATGGCCAGGCCCATCAGGGTGAACGGCACCGACACCACCGCGACGGTGCCGAGGGCCAGCAGGAACGCGGCCGGTGTGATCTCCGCCGCGGTGAGCAGCGCACCGATCACCACCACCGGGATCAGCGAGAGGTAGGTGAGCGCCAGGCCGGCGAGCACCCGGCCGGCGAACCGCGGTGCCGGCCCGGCCGGCAGGGTCCGGGTGTACGGGTTCCACGGCTGGTCGCGGTCCTCGGCGACGCCCACCCCGTACTGGAAGATGTTGGCGCTCATCACCGAGAAGGTGACCATCGAGGCGGTGGCGAAGGTGGCGCCGATCGGGTCCTTGCCGGCGAACGGGACCACGAAGAAGAGCATCGCGGCGGCCGGGAAGAACGCGCTGCCGAAGATGGCGATCGGGATCCGGACCGTCTCCAGCAACTGGTAGCGGGCGTGGACCAGGGCGAGCTGCACGGTCGCCTCCTCAGGCGGGGGTGGTCGGTCGGCCGCCCGCGACGGAGGCGGTGGCCGGCGGGCGCGGGGCGGCGGAGGTGTCGTCGGTGGCGCTGCCGGTGGGCGCGGACGCGTGCTCGGCGGTGATCGCGAGGAACGCCTCTTCCAGGGAGGTCGGGCGCACCTCCAGGTCCGCGAACGGCACCCCGGCGGTGACCAGGTCCCGGACGAGTTGGTCGGCGTCGGTGGTGAGCAGGTGGCTGCGGCCGTCGATCCGCTCGGTGCGGACCACCCCGGGCAGCGTGGGCAGGTCGTCGGCGACCAGGCTCACCCGGCGTACGCCGACGACGGCGCGGACCGCGTCGACGGTGTCGTCGGCGAGCACGCGACCCTGGCCGATCACCACGACCCGCCGGGCCAGCGCCTCCACCTCCTCCAGGTAGTGGCTTGTCAGCAGCACCGTCCCGCCGTCGTCGTGGAACGCGCGGATGGCGTCCCAGAGGGTGTGCCGGGCCTCCACGTCCAGGCCGGTGGTCGGCTCGTCGAGCAGCACCAGCCGGGGGCGCCCGACGAAGGCCAGCGCCACCGCGAGGCGGCGGCGCTGGCCGCCGGAGAGGCCGCCGGTCTGCCGCCGGGCGTGCGCGGTCAGGCCGAAGCGCTCCAGCAGCTCGCCGCGGGGCACCGGGTCGGGGTAGTGCGCGGAGACGAAGTCGACGACCTCGCCGACGCGCAGCGTGCCGGGCAGGCCGGTCTCCTGCGGGGTCACCCCGATCTGCCGGCGGGAGGCGGGGTCGCGCGGGTCGCCGCCGAACAGCTCGACCCGGCCCGAGGTGGGGCGGCGGAGCCCGACGAGCAGGTTCATGAGGGTGCTCTTGCCGGCGCCGTTCGGCCCGAGGAGGCCGACCAGCTCTCCGGCGCGTACGTCGAGGTCGACCCGGTCGAGGGCGAGGACGTCGCCGTACCGGCGGGTGGCCTGGTCGGCGCGGGCGAGGATCATGGCTGCTCCTTGGGGTCGGTGGGGTTGAGCAGGGCGCGGATCGACTCGGTGTACTCCTCGAACGCCAGCCGGCCGCGCCGGCTCAGCCGGACCAGGGTGGCGGGCGTCCGTCCACGGTGGGTCTTGGTGATCTCGACGTACGCGGCGTCCTCCAACTTGCGCAGGTGCACGGAGAGATTGCCGGCGGTCATACCCAGCAGTTCCTGGAGTCGGGGGAAGGTGATGCGGTCGCCGTCGGCGAGGGCGGAGAGGGTGGCCACCACCCGGAGCCGGGCCTGGGCGTGGATCACCGGGTCGAGGTCGGTCACGACCGGTGCCGCTGTCGCCGTCGGGCGAGCGCGCCGACCACCAGGATCCCGCCGCCGCCGGCCACCGAGACGACCAGCGCGTGCCAGCCGGGCCCGGCGAACGTGCCGGCCAGGTTGATCACGCTGATCCAGGCGCCCAGGCGGAACAGGTCCCGGTCGAGCCAGATCGCGCCGCCCGCCATGTGCAGCGCGCCGGTCAGCCCGACGGCCGTGGCGGACCAGAGCAGCCCGGCCAGGTCGTGCGGCAGGTGCTCGGCGATCCGGCCGAGCCCCGCGTAGATGCCCAGGGAGCCGAGGGCCCAGGCGTAGCCGTACCAGCGTCCACGTTGGGCTGAGTCCCCGGTCACCTGCCCGTAGGCCCGCGCGCTCGCCACCGCCTGGGCCACGGCGGCGGCCACGAGCAGGGTGAAGAGGACGGTCAGTGGCAGCCAGCCGGGCAGTCGGACCAGCACCCGCCCGTCGGGGGAGAACCGCAGGAAGTACAGCCCGAAGCCGATGAGCCAGGCGACGGCCCACGGCCAGTAGACCAGCCGGGCGTCCGGTTGGAGCCGGCTCGCCGCGGCTGCGCGTTGGGCCTCGATCAGCCGGAGCGCGTCGGCCGCGTCCGTCGGAGGGAGGTCGTCGTGGCGGGTCATGCAAAGAACTTTAAAACACAAAGTCAACGGCGCGGCGCCCCGCCCGGCGCTGATCGGGGCCGGGGCGAGCCGGGGCGGGGCGTCAGGCCAGCGGGGCGGGCAGCGGCGCGCTGTGCAGTACCGCGAGCCGGGAGACCGCACGCGTGAGCACCACGTACAGCCGGTGTAGCCCGCGCGGCTCGGCAGCCACGATCGCCGCCGGCTCGACCACCACCACGTGGTCGTACTCCAGGCCCTTGACCAGGGTCGCGGGCACCACGGTGACGCGCGCCGCGGTCTCCACGTCGTCGGCGGTCGCGGTGGGCACGCCGGCCGCGTCGAGCGCGGCGCGCAGCGCGTCCACCGCGTCGTCCGCCGCGATCACGCCGACCGAGCCGTCGTGCGCGAGCGCCGCGCGCACCTCGGCCACCGTGGCCGCCGTCAGATCGGTCACCGTAAGCACGTCCAGGTTGCCGTCGTGGCGCAGCGACTCGGCCGGCGGTACGTCCACCGCGAGCGCCGGAAGCAGCTGGTTGGCGAACGCCACCACGGCCGCCGGTACCCGGAAGCCCACGGTCAGCGGGACCACGACCGCGTCCGGCTTGCCCAGGTGCGCCAGGGACTCCCGCCAGTCGGTGGCGGCCCACGGCGCGGTGCCCTGCGCCAGGTCGCCGAGGAGGGTGATCGAGCCGTGCTCGCTGCGCCGCGCGATCGCCCGGCACTGCATGGGCGACAGGTCCTGCGCCTCGTCGACCACCACGTGACCGAACCCGGCCGGCCGCTCGATCAGCCCGGACGCCTCGTCGATCAGCACCGCGTCGGCGGCCGTCCACCGGGTCGCCTTCGGGGTCCGGCCCAGCCCGGTGCCCAGCGTGCCCCGGGCGGAGCGCGTGCCGGCCGGTGCCCCCGCCTCGCCGTCGACGGTCCGCCCCTGGAGCAGTGCCTGCTCCTCGGGGGTGAGCACGCCCTCCGCCGCCGCCGCGAGCGTCACCGGGTCGGCGAGCAGGGTGTGCACCAGCCCTTCCGGGGTGAGTGCCGGCCATACCGCGTCGAGGAACTCGGTCACCGGCCGGCACTTGCCCATCCGGCGGAGCCAGGCGTCGCTGGGCGACTCGGCCCGGCGCGCCTCCGCCTGCCGTTGCAGCAGGCTCACCACCCGGGCGCGGACGCGCTCGCGTCCCACCCCGTACGGCAGGCCCTCCCGGCGGGTCTCCTCGATGAGCCGGTGCAGCGGCTCCACACCGATCCGCCAGCGGAACGAACCGTCGGAGACCATGATCGGCTCGGTCGGCTCCGCGATGAGCGCCTCGGTGGCCCGGCGCAGCACCTCGGCCAGCCGGGCGTCGTGCTTCAGGGTCGCCACCGCGGGGTCGTCGACGGCGCGGACCGGCACCCGGTCGACCAGGTCCTCCACCGTCGACTGCGCGACCTCGACCTCGCCGAGCGCGGGCAGCACCGCCGCGATGTACGACAGGAACGCCCGGTTCGGTCCGACGATCAACACCCCGGCCCGGCGCAGTCGCTCCCGGTGCAGATAGAGCAGGTACGCGGCCCGGTGCAGCCCGACCGCCGTCTTTCCGGTGCCCGGCGCGCCCTGCACGCAGATCGAGTCGGCCAGGTCGGCCCGGACCAGCTCGTCCTGCTCGGGCTGGATGGTGGCCACGATGTCGCGCATCGGCCCGACGCGTGGGCGCTCGATCTCGGCGGTCAGGATCCGGCTGGCGGTGCCCAGCTCCTCGCCCCGGTTCAGGTGCTCGTCCTCGAAGCTGGTGAGGACGCCCGTGCTGAAGCCGAACCGACGCCGGACGGCGACGCCCTGCGGGTCGCGGGCGCTGGCCCGGTAGAACGACCGGGAGACCGGTGCCCGCCAGTCGAGCACCATCGGCTCGCCGCGCTCGTCGGTGACGTGCCGGCGGCCGATGTGGTAGCGCCGGCCCGCGTGGTCGGCGCCGTCGAAGTCGAGCCGCCCGAAGAAGAGCGGGGTGGTGGGGTCGTCGGCCAGCTCCTTCACCCGCCGCGCCATGTGGCGACCCAGCTGCTCGGCGGTGTAGGCGTCGCCGGCGACCTTGTCACCGGTGGCGAAGAGCGACTCGGCGCGCTCGCGCATCCGGCGCAGGGCGGCACGGGAGCTGTCCAGGTGTGCCCGCTCGGCGGCGAGCTCGGTGTCCAGAGACTGATCTTGGGCGTGCAGGGTCATCCGCGTACTCCTCGGAACGGAAAGAACACTGCCGCTCGCGTTTCCGACTCGTCGGTCGGCGCGGGGACGTCCGCTGCGGTGCTACACACCTCGGCCGTCAGGCGGAAAGGAGCAGCGTACTCCCCGTCAGGAGGCGGTCAACCGAATTACCTCGGACGCTGACGGTGGGCGGTACCGCAGGTCGAGGACATCGCGTCGCTGCTGGCCGAGGCTCCAGTCGGAGACCTCGGCCAGGTCGACGGTGACGCGGATCGTGCCGGTCTCGCCGGATGGCAGCTCGGCGAGCACCGCGCCGCGCGGCGACACGACCATGCTGGGGCAGTGCTGGCGCGGGTCCGCGAGGTTCACCGCGAAGACGAAGCGCTGGTTCTCGGCGGCACGGCTGATCAGGTGACTGCGCCAGACGCCCGGGACGGCCTCGGGGCTGGCCGCGTTGGTCAGGAAGACGAAGGCGGCCGCGCCGGAGCGGGCCAGGTGTTGCCACTGCTCCGGGTAGCGGATCTCGCGGCACAGTTGGACGCCGACCACGAGGTCACCCCAGGGTTGCGGCACCCGCCGGGTGGGCAGCTCGGCATCGGCCCGCAGCACCGGCCGCTCGTTGACGGCCAGGTTGATCTTCCGATAGCGCCACCGGTCACCGGCTGGTGTGAAGTGGAGAGCCACGTTCCACCAGGCGTCGTCCTCGGGCAGCAGGGAACCGCAGATGATGTGGACGTCGCGGGTCCGGGCCAGGTCGGCGACGGCCTCGACCGCCGCGGCGAGGCGGGAGCGGTCGAGTGTGGCGAGCGGGGACAGGTCGGGCGCGTACCCGGACAGCGCGCCCTCGGGCAACAACACCAGGTCGCCCCGTTCGGCATGGCCGACGACCTCCTCGATCGCGGCGAGGTTCGCGCCGATGTCCCAGCCGGTCGGGATCTGGCCGATCGTCACGCTCGTCTTCATGGTGCCTTCCGGGTCGGTGAGCCCGACCCGCCGGGACGGTGGTGCGGGGCGGACGTGCGGCGTCGGGGCGGGCCGGGATCATGGGGGGATGACCGAGCCGCGTGCCGAGGGTAGCCGGGTGACGATCAGCGATCCGTCCGTGATGCGGGCGCTGGCGCACCCGGTCCGACTGGCGATCATGGAACACCTCAGCTCGCTTCCCGCCGGGGCGACGGCCACCGAGTGCGCCGAGATCGTCGGGCAGTCGCCGAGCGCCACCAGCTACCACCTGCGGGAGTTGGCGAAGGCCGGGCTGGTCGAGCCGGCACCGAGTCGTGGCGACGCCCGGGAGCGGGTCTGGCGGTCGGTCGCCGCGAGTTGGACGGTCGACGCCGGCCGGACCACCGAGCCGGAGAGCCGCGCCGCCGAGAGCGCGCTGATCGAGGCGTGGCTGGCGCGCGAGGTGGAGCGCAGCCGGGAGTGGCTGCGGCGCGCGCCCGACGAGCCGGCCGAGTGGTACGCCGCCGCCCAGCTCGCCGACCGTCAGCTACTCCTGACGGCCGAGGAGTTGACCGAGCTGAACGAGGCGGTGTCCCGGCTTATGGAGCCGTACGGCAAGCGGCAGCGTACGGACCCGCCGGCCGGGGCGCGCACGGTGTCCGTCCACTACAAGGCGCTGCCGCTGGACTGAGGCCGGGGACTTGCCGGAACAGGTGTGAAGGATTATTTTCGAAATATGTCCTTCACACCTGCTCCCTCGCGCTGGTCGGACGTCTGGCTGGTCACCGCCTCCCGAGGGCTCTCCAGCTGTGGCGACTTCCTCGCGGCCAGCACCCTGACCCTGGCGCTCCAGAGCGCCGGTGCCGGTGGACTGGCCGTCTCCGGGCTGCTGCTGGCCGCGACCCTCCCGCTCGTGGTGCTGGCCCCGCTGACCGGGCGGCTCGCCGACCGGGTCGACAGCCGCCTCCTGCTGGTGGTCGCCGGTCTCGCCCAGACCGGCATCTGCCTCACCCTCGCGTACGCGGGCAGCCCGGCGCTGGTGATCGTCCTCGTCGCCCTGCTCGCCGTCGGTCTGGCGGTCACCCAACCCGTGCTGGCCGCCCTGGTCCCGGCGATGGTGCGACCCGTTGACCTGCCCCGGGCGAGCGCGCTGCACCAGTCGGCGGGCACGCTCGGCGCGCTCGCCGGCCCTGCGCTGGCGGGGCTGCTGGTGGGTGGTTTCGGGACGCGAGTCCCCCTGCTGATCGGCGGCGTCGGTTACCTCGGGCTCGTGGCGGCGGGGCTGCTGATCCGTACGCGCAGAGGTGGCCGCGGGCGGGCGGAGCCGGCGGTCGCCGGCGGCACGACCGCCCCGGCCGGCTGGCGTCTGCGCCGCGACCCGCTGCTGCTCGCCACGGTCGTCAGCGTGGCCGGCGTGGTCGGGACCGTCGGGTCGATCAACGTGGTCGAGGTCTTCTTCGTCCGCGAGACGCTGCACAGCAGCACCACGGTGTACGGCCTGGTCACCGGCGCCTGGACACTCGGCGTCCTGGCCGGCGGGTGGATCTTCGCGCGGTTCGTCGCGCGGATCCGCCGGGACGGGTCCCTAGCCCGGACCGGCCTCGTGCTGCTCGGCGGCTGCTGCCTGATGGTGCTGCTGTCGGCGGCCGTGCCGTCCGCGCCGCTGATCGTGCCGATCTGGTTGGTGGGAGGCATCCTCAACGGCGGCAACAACGTCCTCGGCACCGTGCTCCTGGCCCGGCGGGTGCCCGAGGTCGCCCGTGGCCGCGCCTTCGCGGTCTACGGCGGCGCGGTCCAGGGCGCCGCGATGGTCGGCTACCTGGTCGGCGGGCTGCTGCTGGAGCTGGCCGAGCCCCGGCCGCTGGTCGCCCTCGCCGGGGTCGCCGGACTGCTCGCGGTCGGCGCCCTCGCGGTGCCGCTCAACCGGGTGGCCCGGTCGGAGCGCCCCGAGCCGGCGCCGACGCCCGAACCCGTGCCGGCGGGTGCGGGTTTGGCCACTCGATGACGGGCCGGTGAGCCGGCCACGGCGGGCGGGGTTACGGTCGGGGCATGGCTGAGCGCATCGCCCGTCCGCGGGTCGGACACATCCAGTTCCTGAACTGCCTGCCGATCTACTGGGGGCTGATGCGATCCGGAGCGCTGATCGACGTCGACCTGCACAAGGACACGCCGGACCGGCTGAGCGCCGCGCTGGTCGCCGGTGACCTGGACATCGGCCCGATCACCCAGGTGGAGTACCTGCGGCACGCCGACGAGCTGCTCCTGCTGCCGGACCTCGCGGTCGGCAGCGACGGGCCGGTGCTGTCGGTCAACATCGTCTCCACCCGCCCGCTCGCCGAGCTGGACCGCGCCCGGGTGGCGCTCGGCTCGACCTCGCGGACCGGGGTGCTGCTGGCGCAGATGCTGCTCGCCGACCGCTACGGGGTCCGGCCGGAGTACTTCCGCTGCCCGCCCGACCTGACCCAGATGCTGCTGGAGGCGGACGCCGCGGTCGTCATCGGCGACGTGGCGCTGCGCGCGATGTACGAGGCGCCGGGCCGGGGTCTGGAGGTCACCGACCTGGGCCAGGCCTGGCGGGACTGGACCGGGCTGCCGATGGTCTTCGCCGTCTGGGCCGTGCGCCGCGACTTCGCCGCCGCGCATCCCGGCATGGTCAAGGAGGTGCACGAGGCGTTCCTGCGCTCGCGCGACCTCTCGCTGGAGGAGTTGGACAAGGTGGCCGAGGCGGGTGCCCGCTGGGAGCCCTTCGACGCGGAGACCCTCGCCACGTACTTCCGGACGCTGGACTTCTCGCTCGGCGAGCGGCAGGTCGCCGGCCTGCGCGAGTTCGCGGGGCGGGCCGCCGCCCTCGGCGAGGTGCCGGCGCTGCCCGCCGGCGGTCCGGAGTTCTTCGCCGGCTGACCGGAGGTCTGCGGCGAGGCCCGGCCGGACCGGTCAGCCGACGGCCGGGTCAGACACCGGGGCGGAGCAGCGCCTCGGTGATCTTCTGGCAGTTCTTCATGCCGTAGTCGTAGCCCATGTCGATGGGGTAGCGGACCATCACGCCCATCGTCCACGTGTCGCCGATCGCCAGGCAGTTGATGTGCATCTCCTGCTCCCTGGTCCGGTCGATCCACCCGTTCTTGATGGCGATCTTCTTCTGTTCGGCGGCCGGGAACGCCTTGCGGATGCCGAAGTCACCGGCGCCACGGACCAGGCGCATCTCGTTGAGCAGCCAGTTCGTCCACTTCGGTCCGGCGGCCTTGCCGGTGGCGATGCAGTTGCCCAGCCGGGCGGTGTCCCGGGGCGACAGGGCCGTGCGGCTCCAGCCGCCGTCGGGCGCGACGCTGCTGTCGGTGAGGTCGCACATCGAGATCAGACGCTTGATCGACGCCGACCGGCCGACGTTGTTGTAGAACTGCTCGGCGCGGGTGTTGTCGCTGTCCCGGATGATCCGGGTGGCGTCGGCGAGCTTGGCGTCGCTGGGGGTCTGGCCGTTCTCGGCGGCCCGGCGCAGGTAGTCGGCGACGATCCAGGACTTGATCAGCGACGCGGTGGTGCTGGTCTCACCCATGTTCTTCGAACCGATGATCGCGCCGGTCCGGCGGTCCAGCACGCTCCAGCTGTACCAGCCCTCGATGTCCAGGTCGTCGAGGTTCGTGGCCACGAACGGCAGCGGCTCCAGCGACGGGCTGGGGCTCGGCTGCGGCGACGGGCGGTTGCTGCGGTCGCTGGGCTGGCCGGTGGAGCGCTCGGCCGGTGCCGGGGCGTCGCCCCAGCGGGAGGCGGCCCGGGACTCGAAGGGCGAGCCGGGGAGCAGCCGCAGCGACACGAGGACCAGTCCGATGAGGATCACCGCGATGGCGATCAGTCGCAGCGGGGCGGCCTCCCCACCACGGCTGCGCCGGGCACCCGCCATCAGAGCTTCCCGACCGGTTGCTGCGGCACCTTGAGCGCGGCGCCCGGCTGCGGGGTCACCAGCTGGGTCGTCACACTCGCGCAGACCTTCGCCCCGTACGAGAGCGGCTCCTCGGCGGGGTAACGGAGCATCACCGCGAGGCTCCACTTGCCGGTCACCGCGAGGCAGTTCACGTGCCAGTTGCCGTCGTACGCCAGCTGCGTCCAGCCGTTCTTGATGCTGACCGGCCCCTGGGCCTTGATCTCGGCGGGCAGGCCGTCGACGATGCCCCACTTGCCGCCACCGGACGTGGCCTGCTGCTGCTTGACGGTGCCGCGCACCTTGCTCATCTCGTCCAGCACCCACTTGGTCCACTTCTGGCCGGCCGCCTTGCCGTCGGCGATGCAGTCACCGAGCCGGACGGCGTCCCGCGGGGACATCCGGGTGAAACTCCACCAGCCCTCGTACTTCGGCACGTTGCCGCGCTTCGTGTCGGTCAGGCCGCAGATGGAGATCGCCCGCTTGATCACCGGGCCGGGCTGGCCGCCCGCCGGGACGGCGTACGAGCCGCCGGCTGCCCGGTAGACCTTGTTGGCCGCGTCGTCGTTGCTGTCCCGGATGGCGAGGCTGGCCGCCTTGAGCATCTCGGCCGGGGGCTCCTTGTCGCCGAGTTGGCGCAGGTAGTCCGACACGATCCACGCCTTGATCATCGACTCGGTCGAGCTGGTCGAGGTCATGTTCTTCGAACCGGAGATCTTGCCGGTGGCCCGGTCCATGAGGGCCCAGGAGAAGAACTCGCCGGAGAAGTTCACCGACACCGGCGCGGCGGCCAGCGTCGGCGGCGGCGGTGGCGTGGGTGCGGGGGCCGCGACGCTGCCGCCGCCACCACCGCCGCTCTCGGCGGCGCCGTCGCCGGCGAGCCGGGCGTACGCGGTGGGGACGAGCAGGACGCCACCGAGCAGGACCGCCACGACGGCGAGCACCATGGTCACGCGGGAACGCATGAGTGGGCGAGCTCCAGATGTCAGGGCCGGGGGGACCGGCTGTTGCCAGGAGGACCGGCGGATCGCCGGGGCCGGGGGTCGGCGGCCCAGGTGGTGATGGCGATCATCGTCACCGGTCGGTGTGACCGGGAAAGTCTACGTCCGCAAGTGGCGTACGCCAGATTCCGCCACCTGGCAACTTGCCATGAAGACGGGATATCGGTCCACTATGCGGCTTCTGGGCGCATTCATCTTTGTGTCGTGCCTCACGCCACGGGATCGATCAGGGAGTTCCGCCACCGGGAGCGGTCGACCGGTCACCGAAGGTGTCTCCGGTTTCCTGTTACACCCTCTGGTTTCTTCAGTTGCGAGCTGTAACACTTGACGTCATGTATGGCAACGACTTCGGCACCACCGACGACGCACCCGGCGGCGGCCTGCTCGGCGAGGTCGAGGCGGCGGAGACCGCGCTGCGGGAGGCGGCGGCCCGACAACGGCGCGGGGCGCCCGCCTCGGCGGACGATCTCGCGGGCTACTTCGACGAGGTCGTCGCGGCGGATCAGAAGATCGAGCCACGCGACTGGATGCCGGAGGCCTACCGGCGGACCCTGATCCGGCAGATCGCCCAGCACGCCCACTCCGAGATCATCGGCATGCAGCCCGAGGGCAACTGGATCAGCCGGGCACCCTCGCTCAAGCGCAAGGCGATCCTGCTGGCCAAGGTCCAGGACGAGGCGGGGCACGGCCTCTACCTCTACGCGGCGGCCGAGACGCTCGGCATCAGCCGCGACGAGCTGGTGGAGATGCTGCTCAACGGCCGGCAGAAGTACAGCTCGATCTTCAACTACCCCACGCTCACCTGGGCCGACGTCGGCGCGATCGGCTGGCTGGTCGACGGTGCCGCGATCGTCAACCAGGTGCCGCTGTGCCGCTGCTCCTACGGCCCCTACGCCCGGGCCATGATCCGGGTCTGCAAGGAGGAGTCGTTCCACCAGCGGCAGGGCTACGAGATCCTGCACACGCTCTCCCACGGCACCCCGGCGCAGAAGGCGATGGCCCAGGACGCGGTCGACCGCTGGTGGTACCCGTCGCTGGCGATGTTCGGCCCGCCGGACGGCGAGTCGACGCACTCCACCCAGTCGATGGCCTGGAAGATCAAGCGCTTCTCCAACGACGAGCTGCGCCAGCGGTTCGTCGACATGTGCGTGCAGCAGGCCGAGATCCTCGGCCTGACCATCCCCGACCCGGACCTGCGCTGGAACGACGAGCGGCAGGCGTACGACTACACCCAGCCGGACTACGACGAGCTGATGCGGGTGATCTCCGGCGACGGGCCGTGCAACCGGGAGCGGATGGCGCACCGCCGGCGGGCCCACGAGGAGGGCGCCTGGGTGCGCGAGGCAGCGGCGGCGTACGCCGCGAAGCGGGCGGCGGAGCAGAAGGAGACGGTGGCGGCGTGACCGAGCGCAGCGAACGGGCGGAACGGCGCCCGCAGGAACATTCGCCCCTCTGGGAGGTCTTCGTCCGCGCCCGGCGCGGGCTGTCGCACACCCACGTCGGCAGCCTGCACGCGCCCGACGCCGAGCTGGCCCTGCGCAACGCCCGGGACCTCTACACCCGGCGTCAGGAGGGGGTGTCGATCTGGGTGGTGCCGGCGAGCGCGATCACCGCGTCCAGCCCCGACGAGAAGGACGCCTTCTTCGACCCGGCGGCCGACAAGGTCTACCGCCACCCCACCTTCTACGAGGTGCCGGACGGGGTGGCGCATCTGTGAACGGCCCCTTCGACTTCACGTTGGCGCTCGGCGACGACGCGTTGATCGCCGCGCAGCGGCTCGCCGAGTGGACGACGCGCGCGCCGGAGATGGAGGAGGACATCGCGCTGGCCAACATCGCCCTCGACCAGCTCGGTGCCGCCCGACTCCTGCTCACGTACGCGGGCGAGCTGGAGGGCGCGGGCCGCGACGAGGACGCGCTGGCCTACCAGCGCGGCGACCGGGAGTTCCGCAACTGCCTCCTGGTCGAGCTGCCCAACGGCGACTTCGCGGTGACCATGGCGAAGCTGCTGTTCCTCGCCGCCTACCAGGTGCCGCTCTACACGGCACTGGCCGGGTGCGCCGACGAGCGGCTCGCCGCGATCGGCGCGAAGGCCCGCAAGGAGTCGGCCTACCACCTCGACCACGCCTCGCTGTGGGTACGCCGCCTCGGCGACGGCACCGAGGAGTCGCACCGCCGCATGCAGGCGGCGGTCGACCAGGTCTGGCCGTACACGGCGGAGCTGTTCACACCCGACCCGACCGCGCCGGTCGACCCGGCCGGCCTGCGGGCGGAGTTCGACGCGACCGTCGCGGCGATCCTGACCGCGGCCACCCTCACCCGGCCGGAGACGGGCTGGACCCCGGGCGGCGGGCGGGACGGCGTGCACACCGAGCACCTGTCGTACCTGCTCGCCGAGATGCAGGTGCTGCACCGCGCCCACCCGGGGGCACGCTGGTGACCGACCCGAGGGAGGCCGTGGCGGCGGTGGTGGACCCGGAGATCCGGGTGCTCACCATCGACGAGCTGGGCATCCTCCGGGCGGTCGACCGGGACGCCGGCACCGGCCGGGTCGTCGTCACCATCACGCCCACCTACACCGGCTGCCCGGCGATGGACGTCATCCGCGCCGACATCCGGCGGGCGCTGGCCGCGGCCGGCCACCCGGACGCCGAGGTCCGTACCGTCCACAGTCCGGCCTGGAGCACGGACTGGATCTCCGACTCCGGCCGGGCCAAGCTGGCCGCCGCCGGGATCGCCCCGCCGGTGCCGGTGCGGGCCGGCGGCGTCGTGCCGCTGACCCTGTCGGTTCGGTGCCCGCGCTGCGGGTCGCTCGAGACCGAGCAGCTCAGCCGCTTCGGTTCCACCGCGTGCAAGGCGCTCTGGCGGTGCCGTTCCTGCTCCGAACCCTTCGACCACGTGAAGGCGCTGTGACAGTCACCATCACCCGGCCGGTCCGTCGTCGTCCGGTCTTCCACCCGCTCCCGGTCGGCGCCGTCGACCGGCTCACCGACGACGCCGTGGCGGTCACGTTCGCGGTGCCCGAGGAGCTGCGGGCCACATTCGCGTTCCGCGCCGGCCAGCACCTCACGGTGCGGCTGCCCGCCGGGGCCCGGCCCGCCGAGGCGGACGGCGACGGGGACGTCCGCCGCTCGTACTCCATCTGCTCCACCCCGGACGAGCTGGCCCGGCACGGCCGGCTGCGGATCGGGGTGCGCGAGGTCCCCGGTGGCGCCTTCTCCGCCTTCGCGTGCGGCTCGCTGCGCGACGGCGACACCATCGAGGTGCTGCCGCCCCTCGGGACCTTCACGAGCACGTTCGAGCCCGGCCGTGTCCGCCACTACGGCGCGGTGGTCGCCGGCTCCGGCATAACCCCGGTGCTCGCGCTGGTCGCGACCGCACTGGCCGTCGAGCCGGCCAGCACGTTCACCCTGGTGTACGGCAACCGGACGGCGAACACGGTGATGTTCGCCGAGGAGTTGGCCGACCTGAAGGACCGCTACCCGGCGCGGCTGCACCTGGTGCACGTGCTCTCCCGGGAGCAGGGCGAGTCGCCGCTGCTCTCCGGGCGGATCGACGCCGACCGGATGACCCGGCTGCTGGAGACGATCGTGCCGGGGGAGCGGGTCGAGGAGTGGTTCCTCTGCGGCCCGTACGGGATGGTGGTCGACGTCCGCGAGGTGCTGGCCGCCCGCGGCGTGCCCGACACGTCGGTGCACACCGAGCTGTTCCACGTCGACGCCCCACCGGAGCCGCCGCGCCGGCCGAGCGACGAGCCCGGCGCGGGGACCGAGGTGACGATCCTGCTCGACGGCCGGTCGTCGACCTTCTCGATGGGACGTGAGCAGCGGGTGCTGGACGCCGCGCTGAAGGTCCGCGGCGAGCTGCCGTACGCGTGCAAGGGCGGCGTCTGCTCGACCTGCAAGGCGAAGGTGGTGGAGGGCGAGGTCACGATGGCGCGCAACTACGCGCTGGAGCCGGACGAGGTGGCCGCCGGCTACGTGCTGACCTGCCAGTCCAGCCCGCTGACGGACAAGCTGACGGTCGACTACGACGCCTGAGGCGTGGGCCGGACGACAGGAGGTGGGCACCGTGGGCGGGACCGGTGCGGGGCGACGTAGGCTCGGAGGCGTGACGGTGAGCCGGGAGATCGACGACATCCTGCAGCGCGGCGCGGACGGCGGGCGGATCACGCCCGAGGAGGCCCTGCTGCTCTACACCGAGGCGCCCTTCCACGCGCTGGGCGAGGCGGCCGACGCGGTGCGCCGGCGCCGCTACCCGGACAACATCGTCACGTACCTGATCGACCGCAACATCAACTACACGAACGTCTGCGTGACGGCGTGCAAGTTCTGCGCCTTCTTCCGCGCTCCGAAGCACAAGGAGGGCTGGACCCACCCGACCGAGGAGATCCTGCGCCGCTGCGGCGAGGCGGTCGAGCTAGGCGCCACCCAGGTGATGCTCCAGGGCGGCCACCACCCGGACTACGGGGTGGAGTACTACGAGGAGCTGTTCTCCTCGGTCAAGCAGGCCTACCCGCAGCTCGCCATCCACTCGATCGGGCCGAGCGAGATCCTGCACATGGCGAAGGTCTCCGGCGTCAGCCTGGACGAGGCCATCGCGCGGATCAAGACGGCCGGGCTGGACTCCATCGCCGGCGCGGGCGCGGAGATGCTGCCCGAGCGGCCCCGCAAGGCCATCGCGCCGCTCAAGGAGTCGGGCGAGCGGTGGCTGGAGGTCATGGAGCTGGCGCACCGGCAGGGCATCGAGTCGACCGCGACGATGATGATGGGCACCGGCGAGACCAACGCCGAGCGGATCGAGCACCTGCGGATGATCCGTGACGTGCAGGACCGCACCCGCGGCTTCCGGGCCTTCATCCCGTGGACCTACCAGCCGGAGAACAACCACCTCAAGGGGCGCACCCAGGCGACGACGCTGGAATACCTGCGGCTGGTCGCGGTGGCCCGGCTGTTCTTCGAGACGGTGCCGCACCTGCAGGCCTCCTGGCTGACCACGGGCAAGGACGTGGGCCAGCTCGCCCTGCACATGGGTGTGGACGATCTCGGCTCGATCATGCTGGAGGAGAACGTCATCTCCTCGGCCGGCGCGCGGCACCGGTCCAACCTGCACGAGCTGATCGGCATGATCCGCTCGGCGGACCGCATCCCGGCGCAGCGCGACACGCTCTACAACCGGCTCGCCGTGCACCACACCCCGGCCGACGACCCGACCGACGAGCGCGTGGTCTCGCACTTCTCCTCGATCGCGCTCCCCGGTGGCGGGGCCGGCCGGCAGTTGCCGCTGGTCGACGCCCGCTGAGCGGCGGCTCCGCTGTCCGTTCGGCTGAGCCGGGCTCGGGCGTGCGCGCCGGCCGGCCTCGGCGGTACGGGCCGTCCTGACCGTTCGGCGAGGTCCGGGGACGGTCGGGGCTGGTGGAGTTGATCGTCGGCCGATAGCGTGCCGCGTCGTACTCCCTCACCATGGTTGGCAGGCCGCCGAACCGGTCCTCCATCGGCCCGTGAGGGCCGTTCACATAATGCACGGCAGCGCGGGCGGGATGGGTCACCATCCCGCCCGCACTGTCCATCGGGGCTGGTCCGGACGGCTGAATATCGATCGCGGGGGCTGGCGTCGGCCATCGAGCTCCGATAGTTTCCGCTGGGTCCGCAACCCGATCAATCTTCCCTACCCCGAGGGACGACACCCATGACACCGTTCCACCGCTCGGCGCTGGCACGCGCCGGCGTCGTGGCCCTGCTCGCGGCCGGCGGCCTGACCGCCGTGGCCGCCCCGGCGCAGGCCGCCGAGAAGGCTCAACTCGCCCTGACCCCGCTCAGCTACCAGGTGGCCAAGGGCGTCAAGGCGGCGAAGGCCAAGCCGTTCAAGTTCCGCGTCGACAACCTCACCGGGTCGGTCGGCGCCACGGCCGTCACGGTCACCGTCAACACCAGCGGGCTCGACCGGTCCCTGGTGCGCGTCGTGGTGCCCGACGGCTGCGACAAGAAGGGCAAGACCTTCACCTGTGTCCTGGGCGACCTGCCCGGCGGCACCGCCGAGGACTTCGGCATCCCCGTGTTCAGCACCGGCGGCCCCGGTGACGCGGGCACGCTGTCGGTGAAGATCAAGGCAGCGAACGCCGAGCCGGTGGAGAAGCTGCTCCACGACATCACGGTCGCCGAGCCGGGCTACGACCTGACCGCCTGGGTGCAGGACGTCCAGGCCAACGTCGTCGTCAACGGCGCCGTCGTCGACGAGCCCGACCTGAAGCCGGTCCGGCGCGGCGTCACGGTGCCGCTGGACTGGGCCGTCTACAACGACGGCAGCCGCAAGGCCACCGGTCTCACCTACGGTTTGACCCTGCCGGCCGGCGTCAGCTTCGCGCGGACGCCGGAGGGCTGCGACGCGCAGGAGTTCGACGGCCGGCACCAGATCTTCTGCGACGACCCCGGCGTGGTCGTGGAGCCGGGCGAGTACTACACCGCCGAGGTGCGGGTGAAGGTCGACGACGACGTCACCGAGCCGGTGCTCAAGTTCGGCGACCTGTTCGCGTACGGGCTGGAGCGCGCCGAGGGCCTCGCGAAGGAGGAGCCGGAGGTGGCGACCCAGGCACAGCGCCGCACCTTCACCGAGGTCGACGAGGTCGACAACCAGACCACGTTCGAGGCGTTCGTGGACCTGTCGGCCGAGCCCACCCCGACGCCCACCCCCACACCTACGCCGACTCCCACTCCGGACGCCACGGCGACGCCGAGTCCCGGTGCCACGTCGACCCCCGGCGGCGGTGGCGGTGGTGGCGGCGACGGTGGCCTGCCGGTGACCGGTGTGCAGGCGGACCTGATCGGCGGGATCGGCGCGCTCGTCCTGCTGGCCGGCGGCGCGCTGGTGCTGCTCTCCCGGCGGCGCCGGGTCGTGCTGGTGACCCCGGGCGACGAGAAGTCGACCGACTGAGCGCACACGCAGCCGAAGGGCGGGTGGCGTTCGCCACCCGCCCTTCGTCGTCCGCGGACCCACCGGCCGACCGGCCGTCGGTTGCTGGCAGAGTGGAGGGGTGACTCGCACCCCGCACGGCCGTCGCGCCAGCCTGGACAAGCAGCCGCACGAGGTCGCCGCGATGTTCGACGGCGTGGCGGAGCGCTACGACCTGACGAACACGGTGATCTCCTTCGGGCAGGACCGGGCGTGGCGGCGGTCGACCCGGGCCGCGCTCGGGCTGCGCCCGGGTGAGCGGGTGCTCGACGTCGGGGCGGGCACCGGCGTGTCGACCGAGGAACTGGCCCAGTCCGGGGCGTACGCGGTCGGCGCCGACCTCTCCCTCGGCATGCTGTACGCGGGCAAGCGCCGCCGCCCCGGCGTGCCGCTGCTGGCCGGGGACGCGCTGCGGCTGCCCTTCGCGGACGCCAGCTTCGACGCGGTGACCATCTCGTTCGCGCTGCGCAACGTCACCGACACCGACGCCGCGCTGCGGGAGCTGGCCCGGGTCACCCGGCCCGGCGGCCGGCTGGTGGTCTGCGAGTTCAGCACCCCGGTCAACGCGGCGTTCCGCACGCTCTACCTGTCGTACCTGATGCGCTCCCTTCCGACGGTGGCGCGGGCGGTGTCCAGCAATCCCGACGCGTACGTCTACCTGGCGGAGTCGATCCGGGCGTGGCCGGACCAGGCGGCCCTGGCGGGGCGGATCGGGGCGACCGGCTGGCGCGGCGTGGCCTGGCGCAACCTGACCGGCGGGGTGGTGGCCCTGCACCGCGCGGTACGCGAGTAGTCCTCGCTCGCCACCGGGAGGGCTTAGTCCCTTCTTTCGTGAATAGCCGATTTCCGTCCACTTTGCGTCGTAGGCTCGCCCCCATGACGGGACCAGAGTCGGCGGACCCCGTGGCCGCCACCGACGACGACGCCGCCGAACTCATCGCGCAGCTGCGGGAGTTGGCGGGCGCCGATCCGGCCGACGTCCGTCAGGTGGTCGCCGAGGTGCTCGCGGCCTTGGACCGGGCGGCGGGTGGCGCGCTGCGCGAGCACCTGCCGGAGACGATCCGGGTCGATGCCGGTCTCGACGCGCCGAGTCACGCCTGACAGTAGGGGTACGGAAACGTTTCCCTCCTGTCACATCCGTAACTTAGGCACCCCTGCTAAGGCGGGCATGAGACGTCGGTCATAGACTCCCAGCGTCTGGCTTGTGAAGCATTTCACGAGCACGCGGGAGGAGGCGCGAATGACCGCGGTGGAGAACGACGCCGACGTGATCGTTGTGGGCGCCGGTCCCGGTGGGTCGGCGACCGCGTACCACCTCGCCCGGCACGGGGCGCGGGTGCTGCTGCTGGAGAAGACCGAGTTCCCACGCGAGAAGGTCTGCGGCGACGGCCTGACCCCGCGCGCGGTGCGACAGCTCATCCGGATGGGTGTGGACACCTCCACCGAGGCGGGCTGGCTGCACAACCGCGGCCTGCGGGTGATCGGCGGCGGCGTCCGGCTGGAGCTGGACTGGCCCGACCTGGCAAGCTTCCCCAACTACGGCCTCGTCCGCACCCGGCTGGACTTCGACGAGCTGCTCGCCCAGCGGGCCGTCGTCGCCGGGGCCGAGCTGCGCACCGGCGTCAACGTCACCGGGCCCGTGCTCGACGCGGACGGCCGGGTGATCGGCGTCGAGGCCGAGGCCGGGCCGGACAAGGCCCCCGCCACCTTCCACGCCCCGCTGGTCGTCGCGGCCGACGGTGTCTCCGGTCGCTTCCCCCTCGCGCTCGGGCTGGCCAAGCGGGAGGACCGGCCGATCGGGGTGGCCGTCCGGCGTTACTACCGCTCCCCGGCCAAGCACGACGACGACTACCTGGAGTCCTGGCTGGAGCTTCGCAGCAAGGAGAGCGGCGACAACCTGCTGCCCGGCTACGGCTGGATCTTCGGGTTGGGCGACGGCCGGGTCAACGTCGGCCTCGGGGTGCTCAACTCCTCGTCCGCGTTCGGCAAGACCAACTACCGCCGGCTGCTCACCGACTGGCTGGCGAACACCCCCGAGGACTGGGGGATGACCGACGAGGCGAACGCCGAGGGACCGATCCTCGGCGCCGCGCTGCCGATGGGCTTCAACCGGGTCCCGCACTACACCCGCGGCGTGCTGCTGGTCGGCGACTCCGGCGGCATGGTCAACCCGTTCAACGGCGAGGGCATCGCGTACGCGATGGAGTCCGGTGAGCTGGCCGCGGAGATCGCGGTGCAGGCGCTGGCCCGGCCGGCCGGTGTGGAGCGTGAGCGTGCCCTGCAGGCGTACCCGGTCGAGCTGAAGGCCCGCTTCGGCGGCTACTACCGGCTCGGCGGCATCTTCGTGAAGCTGATCGGCCGCCCGGAGGTCATGCGGATGGCCACCCGGCACGGGATGCCACACCCGACACTCATGCGCTTCGTGCTCAAGCTGCTGGCCAACCTGACCGACCCACGTGGCGGGGACGCGATGGACCGGGTCATCAACGCGATGACGAAGGTGGCGCCCGCGGTATAGACCCCGGCCGCGACCGGCGACGGGAGCGGACGGACCAAGAGATCGACCCCCGCCGGAGGTCGTCGTGGGGGACGTGAATATCGTGATTTTCGTCAACCACGAGGGCAGGGAAGGACGAGCAGGAGAAGAAGATGACGCTCTCGCCTTACGCACCCATCATCGGGCTGTTCGCCCTCGCCGCGGCGTTCGCGCTGTTCTCCGTGGCCGCCGCCCGCTTCGCCGGCCCCCGGCGATACAACAAGGCCAAGCTCGAGGCGTACGAGTGCGGCATCGAGCCCAGCCCGCAGCCGGTCGGCGGCGGCCGGTTCCCGATCAAGTTCTACCTGACGGCGATGCTCTTCATCGTCTTCGACATCGAGATCATCTTCCTGTACCCCTGGGCGGTCTCGTTCGACGCCCTGCCGATCTTCGGCTTCGTGGAGATGGTCCTGTTCATCGTCGCGGTCTTCGTCGCGTACGCCTATGTCTGGCGGCGCGGCGGCCTGGACTGGGACTGAGGAAGGAACGTCAGATGGGCATCGAGGAGAAGCTCCCCGCCGGCGTCCTGCTCACCTCGGTGGAGAAGCTGGTCAACTGGTCCCGGAAGTCGTCCGTCTGGGGCGCCACCTTCGGCCTGGCCTGCTGCGCCATCGAGATGATGGCGGCCGGTGGCCCGCACTACGACATGGGCCGGTGGGGCATGGAGGTCTTCCGGGCCTCGCCCCGGCAGGCGGACCTGATGATCGTGGCCGGCCGGGTGAGTCAGAAGATGGCGCCGGTCCTGCGGCAGATCTACGACCAGATGGCCGAGCCCCGCTGGGTGCTCTCCATGGGCGTCTGCGCCAGCAGCGGTGGCATGTTCAACAACTACGCCATCGTGCAGGGCGTCGACCACGTGGTGCCGGTCGACATGTACCTGCCCGGCTGCCCGCCCCGTCCCGAGATGCTCATCGACGCGGTCCTGAAGCTGCGCGAGAAGATCATGCACGAGCCCCTCGGCCCGAACGGCCGCAAGATGCTCGAGGCGCGCAAGGAGCGCGGCGACGTACCGGTCGTGCCCTACGGCTCGATGCCGTCGTCGTACCGCAGTGACAAGGCCCGGCGTGCCGAGTGGACCCAGGCAGTCCGGGAGGGCCGCGAGGAGCAGCTGCGGATCGAGAACTGGATGAAGGCCCAGACCCACCTCCAGCCGCACGGGGGGATCAAGTGACCGACGACAAGCCCACCGACGGCGGCGTACCGGTACCGGTGACCCCGGCCGGCGCGAGCAGCGGCGCCCCCGCCGAACAGCCGCCGGCCAGCCCCGCCGGCCGCGGTATGTTCGGCAACCAGGGCTCGGGTGACGTCTCCGGCTACGGCGGCCTGGTCCGCCCGCGCCGGCCCGTCGAGGCCGCCGCCCGGCCGTTCGGGGAGTACTTCGACGAGGTCTACGACGCGCTGGAGGAGGCCTACCCGGCCTTCGGCGACGCGATCGAGAAGGTCGTGGTGGACCGCGGCGAGCTGACCCTGCACGTACGCCCGGAGCGGATCGCCGAGGTCTGCCAGGTGATGCGCGACGACCTGGCGCTGCGCTTCGAGCTCTGCTCCTCGGTGTCCGGTGTGGACTACCTCGGCGCGGAGGCCCGTCGGCTGCACGTCGTCTACCAGCTCACCTCGATGACCTACCGCCGGATGGTCCGGCTGGAGGCCGCGGTCTCCGCCGAGGACCCGCACCTGCCGAGCGTCACGTCGATCTACCCGACGGCGGACTGGCAGGAGCGCGAGGCGTACGACATGTTCGGCATCGTCTTTGACGGCCACCCCAGCCTGACCCGCATCCTCATGCCGGACGACTGGGAGGGGCACCCGCAGCGCAAGGACTACCCGCTCGGCGGCGTGCCCGTCGAGTACAAGGGCGCCGAGATCCCGCCGCCGGACCGGAGGAGGTCCTACCAGTGACCACGTCCAACTACGCCACCGAGCGCGAGACCACCGAGGGCAGGGTCTTCACCGTCACCGGTGGGGACTGGGACAGCGTCGTCTCCGGCACCGACCCGATCAACGACGAGCGCATCGTCGTCAACATGGGTCCGCAGCACCCGTCCACCCACGGCGTCCTCCGGCTCATCCTGGAGCTGGAGGGCGAGACGGTCCGCGAGGCCCGCTCGGTGGTCGGCTACCTGCACACCGGCATCGAGAAGAACCTGGAATACCGCAACTGGGTCCAGGGCAGCACCTTCGTGACCCGGATGGACTACCTCTCCCCGCTGTTCAACGAGACGGCGTACGCGCTGGCGGTGGAGAAGCTGCTCGGCATCACCGACGACATCACCGAGCGCGCCACCACCATCCGCGTGCTGATGATGGAGCTGAACCGCATCTCGTCGCACCTGGTCTGGCTGGCCACCACCGGCATGGAGCTGGGCGCGATCAACATGATGCTGTACGGCTTCCGCGAGCGGGAGCACATCCTCGACATCTTCGAGACGATCACCGGCCTGCGGATGAACCACGCGTACGTCCGGCCCGGCGGTGTCGCGCAGGACGTTCCGGACGACGCGATCGTCAAGATCCGCAACTTCCTGAAGCTGATGCCGAAAAAGCTCAAGGAGTACGAGAACCTCCTCTCCGGCCAGCCGATCTGGATCGAGCGGACCAAGAACGTCGCGGTGCTCGACGTCACCGCCTGCGTCGCGCTCGGCGTGACCGGCCCGGTGCTGCGCTCCGCCGGCCTGGCGTGGGACCTGCGCAAGACCATGCCGTACTGCGGCTACGAGACCTACGAGTTCGACGTGCCGACGCACACCGACGGCGACGTCTGGGGCCGCTACCTGGTCCGGCTCGCCGAGATCCGCGAGTCCTTGAAGCTGGTCGAGCAGGCGCTGGACCGGCTCGCGAAGCCGGGTCCGGTGATGGTGGCCGACCGGAAGATCGCCTGGCCGGCGCAGCTGGCCATCGGCGTCGACGGCATGGGCAACTCGCTGGAGCACGTCGCCAAGATCATGGGCCAGTCGATGGAGTCTCTGATCCACCACTTCAAGCTGGTCACCGAGGGCTTCCGGGTCCCGCCGGGCCAGGTGTACGTGGGCATCGAGTCGCCCCGCGGCGAGCTGGGCGTCCACGCGGTGTCCGACGGGGGCACCCGCCCCTACCGGGTGCACTACCGGGAGCCGAGCTTCGTCAACCTCCAGGCCCTTCCGGCGATGGCCGAGGGCGGCCTGATCGCCGACGTGATCGCCGGTGGCGCCTCGCTGGACCCCGTGATGGGTGGTTGTGACCGATGAAGACCTTCAGTGAAGAGACCCGGGTCCGGGCACGGGAGATCATCGCCCGCTACCCGGCCGACCGGTCCCGCTCGGCCCTGCTGCCGCTGCTGCACCTGGTGCAGGCGGAGGAGGGCTACGTCTCCCCGGCCGGCGTGGAGTTCTGCGCCGAGGTCCTGGGCCTGAACAAGGCCCAGGTGGGCGCGGTGGCCACCTTCTACACCATGTACAAGCGCAAGCCGACCGGTGACTTCCTGGTCAGCGTCTGCACCAACACCATGTGCAACGTGCTCGGTGGCCAGGAGGTCTACGACACCCTCTCCGAGCACCTGGGCGTCGGCCACGACGAGACCACCCCGGACGGCACGATCACCCTGGAGCACGCCGAGTGCCTGGCGGCGTGTGACTACGGGCCGGTCATGACCGTCAACTACGACTTCTTCGACGGTGTCGACCCGCGGACCGCGGTCGGCGTGGTCGACGAGCTGCGGGCCGGCGGACGGCCGATGCCGACCCGGGGCGCCCGGCTCTGCACGCTCAAGGAGATGGCGATCCAGCTCGCCGGCTTCGCCGACGAGCGCGAGGGCGCGGTCGCCGACGGCGGGCCGGGCGAGCCGAGCCTGCGTGGTCTGCGGCTGGCCCAGCAGCACGGCGTCTCCGTGCCGGGCTTCGACCCGAAGACCCCGATCCGCAGCAAGGCGGAGGCCGACCGGGCCGCCGCCGAGGCGAAGGCGAAGGCCGAGGCCGAGAAGGCGGCGGCCGCGAAGGCCGAAGCCGCCAAGGCGGCACCGGCGGCCACGGTGACGAAGGGGGGCGACGGCGCGTCCGCCCCGACCGGTGTCCCGACGAACGCCGGGGTCGGCGAGCCGGCCGCGCCGGAGCGCGCCACCGGCAGCACCGCCCCGGATGTGAAGGCGCCGGACGACAAGTCGCCGGAGATCCGGGCCGCCGAGACCCGGCAGCCGGACGCCGCGACGGCCGTCCCCGACGCCCCCGGCACGAAGGTTCCCACCGACCCGGCCGCCCCGGCTCCGCGCGACGCGCAGGAGGCGGAGGCCGCCGGCGCCGCGGCGAACCCGCCGGCCGGTGACGGCAAGCCCGCCGGCGACGAGGCCGGCGCGCAGGAGCGCAACCTCAACGAAGCGTCGGCGGGCTCCGGCGGGTCCGGCTCCGCCGTGGCGAGCGAAACGGGGGTCCAGAAGTGACCACTCCTCGGCCGGAGACGCTGGCCAAGCTGACGCCGGTGCTCACCAAGCGCTGGCTGTCGCCGGACGCCTGGCGGATCGGCACCTACGAGAAGCTCGACGGCTACGCGGCGCTGCGCAAGGCGGTCAAGGCCCACCCGGACGACCTGATCCAGCTGATCAAGGACTCCGGGCTGCGCGGTCGCGGCGGCGCCGGCTTCCCCACCGGTCTCAAGTGGGGCTTCATCCCGCAGGGTGACGGCAAGCCGCACTACCTCGTCGTCAACGCCGACGAGGGCGAGCCCGGCACCTGCAAGGACCTGCCGCTGATGACCCACGACCCGCACTCGCTGGTCGAGGGCGTCATCATCGCCTCGTACGCGATCCGGGCCAACCGGGCGTACATCTACATCCGCGGCGAGGCCGTGCACGCCGCCCGGCGACTGCGCAACGCGGTGCAGGAGGCGTACGCCAAGGGCTACCTGGGCACGAACATCCTGGGCTCCGGTTTCGACCTGGATCTGGTGGTGCACTCGGGCGCCGGGGCGTACATCTGCGGCGAGGAGACCGCGCTGCTGGACTCGTTGGAGGGGTTCCGGGGCCAGCCCCGGCTGCGCCCGCCGTTCCCGGCGACCCACGGCCTGTACGCCAGCCCGACCGTGGTCAACAACGTCGGCACCATCGCCAGCGTGCCGTACATCGTGCTGGGTGGCGCCGACTGGTGGAAGACCATGGGCACGGAGAAGTCCTCCGGCCCGATGATCTACTCGCTCTCCGGCCGGATCGCCAACCCGGGCCAGTTCGAGTGCTCGATGGGCATCACGCTGCGCGAGCTGATCGAGCTGGCCGGCGGCATGCAGCCCGGGCACAACCTGAAGTTCTGGACCCCGGGCGGCTCGTCGACGCCGCTGCTGACCGCCGAGCACCTGGACGTGCCGCTGGACTTCGAGGGGGTGGCGGCGGCCGGGTCGATCCTGGGCACCACGGCCACGCAGATCTTCTCCGACCAGGACTGCCCGGTCTACGCGACCTACCGGTGGCTGGAGTTCTACCACCACGAGTCGTGCGGCAAGTGCACCCCCTGCCGGGAGGGCAACTACTGGATGGTGCGGGTCTACCGGCGGATCCTCTCCGGTCAGGGCACCCACGAGGACCTGGACACCCTGCTCGACACCTGCGACAACATCCTCGGCCGCTCGTTCTGTGGTCTGGGTGACGGTGCGACCAGCTCGGTGACCTCCTCGCTGAAGTACTTCAAGCAGGACTACCTCGACTACATCGAGGGACGTACCGCGCCGAAGCTGTCGGACAAGCAGCTGGTGGGAGCCCACTAATGACCGACGTAGCAAAGCAGACCGAGACCGTCACCCTCACCATCGACGGCGTCGAGGTCACCGCCCCCAAGGGGGCGCTGCTGATCCGGGTCGCCGAGCAGTTGGGCACCGAGATCCCCCGGTTCTGCGACCACCCGCTGCTGGCCCCGGCCGGCGCGTGCCGGCAGTGCCTCGTCGAGGTGGAGGGGCAGCGCAAGCCCGTCGCCTCCTGCACCCAGACCGTCGCCGACGGCATGGTGGTCCGCACCCAGCTCACCTCCCCGGTCGCCAAGAAGGCGCAGGAGGGGGTCATGGAGCTGCTGCTGCTCAACCACCCGCTCGACTGCCCGATGTGCGACAAGGGCGGCGAGTGCCCGCTGCAGAACCAGGCCATGTCCACCGGCCGCACGGACTCGCGGTTCCACGAGCACAAGCGGGAGTACCCGAAGCCGCTGCCGATCAGCAGCCAGGTGCTGCTGGACCGGGAGCGCTGCGTCCTCTGCCAGCGGTGCACCCGGTTCTCCGAGGAGATCGCCGGCGACAAGTTCATCGACCTGATGGGCCGGTCGTCCGCCGAGGAGATCAACATTTACCGGGACGACGCGTACGGCGCCGAGGGCGAGGAGGGCGACGTCCCGTTCAACTCCTACTTCTCCGGCAACACCGTGCAGATCTGCCCGGTGGGTGCGCTGACCGGGGCCCAGTACCGCTTCCGGGCCCGCCCGTTCGACCTGGTCTCCACCCCGAGCGTGTGTGAGCACTGCTCGGCCGGCTGTGCCCAGCGCACCGACTACCGGCGGGGCAAGGTGCTGCGCCGGCTGGCTGGCGACGACCCGGCGGTGAACGAGGAGTGGAACTGCGACAAGGGGCGGTGGGGCTTCCAGTACACCCGCGCCTTCGACCGGCTCAGCACCCCGCTGGTGCGCGACCGGCAGACCGGCGAGCTGCGGGAGGCCTCCTGGAGTGAGGCGCTGAACGTCGCCGCCGAAGGGCTGCGGGCCGCCCGGGACTCCGGGCAGGGCACGGCGGTGCTCACCGGCGGCCGGTTGACCGTCGAGGACGCGTACGCGTACGCGAAGTTCGCCCGGGTCGCGCTCAACACCAACGACATCGACTTCCGGGCGCGGCCGGTCTCCCGTGAGGAGTCCGACTTCCTGGCCAGCTCGGTCGCCGGCGTCACCGACGTGACGTACGCCGACGTGGAGAAGGCCCCGGCGGTCGTGCTGGTCGGCCTGGAGCCGGAGGAGGAGTGCCCGATCCTCTTCCTGCGGCTGCGCAAGGCGTACCTGAAGCGGACCCTGACGGTGTACGCGATCGCGCCGTTCGCCACTCGTGGCCTGGAGAAGCTGGGCGCCAAGCTGGCGCGGGTCGTGCCGGGCGAGGAGGCCAGCGTGCTGGCCGAGCACGCCACCGTCGCCGAGGCGCTGGGCCAGGAGGGCGCGATCCTCATCGTCGGCGAGCGGCTCGCCGAGGTGCCGGGCGGTCTGTCGGCCGCCGCGGACGTCGCCCGGCGTACCGGCGCGAAGCTGGCCTGGGTGCCGCGGCGCGCGGGTGACCGCGGCGCGGTCGACGCGGGTTGCCTGCCGAACCTGCTCCCCGGTGGCCGGCTGGTCACCGAGCCGGCCGCCCGCGCGGAGCTCGGCGAGGCGTGGGACATCGCGGCCGGGGTGATCCCGAGCCAGGCCGGCCGGGACACCGACGGCATCGTGGCGGCGGCCGCCGAGGGCCGACTCGGCGCGCTCGTCGTGGCCGGTGTGGACCCGGCGGACCTGGCCGACCCGCGGCTGGCCGAGCAGGCTCTCGACACGGTGCCGTTCCTGGTCAGCCTGGAGCTGCGCAACAGCGCGGTCTCCCGCCGGGCGGACGTGGTCCTCCCGGTCGCCCCGACGCAGGAGAAGGCCGGCAGCTTCCTGGACTGGGAGGGCCGGCTGCGCACCTTCGACGCGGTGCTGCAGACGACGGCCATGAACGACGGCCGGGTGCTGGACGCGCTCGCCGCGCAGCTCGGCGTGCGGCTCGGGACGGGCGACGTCATGACCGTCCGCCGCGAGCTGGGTGGGCTGCCGCCGTCGCGCACCGAGCGCCCGGCCGCCCCCTCCGTGGCGGCGGCGACGGTGCCGCAGCCGCGTGCCGGCGAGGCGGTGCTGTCCACCTGGCACGAGCTGATCGACCTGGGCAGCCTCACCGACGGTGACGAGCACCTGGCCGGGACGGCCCGCGCGGCGCTGGTCCGGCTGGGCAAGGGCACCGCCGAGGCGCTGGGCGTCGCCGACGGCGACCCGGTGACGGTCGGCACCGACCGGGGTGCGGTCACCCTGCCCGCGGCGATCACGGAGATGCCGGACGGCGTCGTGTGGCTGCCGACCAACTCGCCCGGCTCGACCGTCCGGCGCAGCCTCGGCGCGACCTCCGGCAGCGTCGTACGGGTCTCGGCCGCCGCGGTGGTCGCGAACGGAGGGGATGTCCGGTGAACGTGGTCTACCTGGCCCAGGACCCCACCCTGGCCGACTTCGGCAAGGATCCGTGGTGGCTGGTCCTCATCAAGGTCGCCTTCGCGTTCGTCTTCGCGGTGCTGGCCACCCTGCTGGGTGTCTGGTTCGAGCGGCGGGTCGTCGGCCGGATGGCGGTGCGGCCCGGCCCCAACCAGGTCGGCCCGTTCGGCCTGCTCCAGACCCTGGCCGACGGCCTGAAGATGGCCTTCAAGGAGGACATCCTGCCGAAGGCCGCGGACAAGGTCGTCTACTTCTTCGCGCCGGTCATCTCGGTGGTCTGCGCGGTGACGGCGCTGTCGGTGGTGCCCTTCGGCCCGATGGTGAGCATCTTCGGGCACCGCACGCCGTTGCAGGTCACCGACGTCTCGGTGGCGGTGCTGGTGCTGCTGGCCTGCTCGTCGCTGGCCGTCTACGGCATCGTGCTCGGCGGCTGGGCGTCCGGCTCCACCTACCCGCTCCTCGGCGGTCTGCGCTCCAGCGCCCAGATGATCTCCTACGAGGTCGCGATGGGTCTGAGCATCGTGGCGGTGTTCATGACCGCGGGCACGATGAGCACCAGCGGGATCGTCGCGAAGCAGGCCCACGGGACGCAGCTCAGCATCGGCGGCCTCGACCTGCCCGCCCCGGGCTGGTACGCGATCCTGCTGCTGCCGAGCTTCGTCATCTTCTTCATCGCCACGGTCGGTGAGACCAACCGGGCGCCGTTCGACCTGCCCGAGGCGGAGTCCGAACTGGTCGCGGGCTTCATGACCGAGTACAGCTCGCTGAAGTTCGCGCTGTTCATGCTCTCCGAGTACGTCGCGATGGTGACCATGTCCGCGGTCACCACGACGCTCTTCCTCGGCGGCTGGCGGGCGCCCTGGCCGATCACCCTCTGGGAGGGCGCCAACTCCGGTTGGTGGCCGATGCTCTGGTTCTTCGGCAAGGTCATCGCGCTGGTCTTCGTCTTCGTCTGGCTGCGCGGCACGCTGCCCCGGCTCCGGTACGACCAGTTCATGCGGTTCGGCTGGAAGGTGCTGCTGCCGATCAACCTGGTCTGGATCCTGGTGCTGAGCGGCCTGCGCTCGATCGAGGACTGGGACACCGAGAGCAAGGTGATCGCGGTCGGCATTCCGGCGGGCGTGCTGCTGATCCTCACGCTCGTCTGGCCGAGCCGGAAGCCGCAGCCGAAGCCGAGTGTCCAGGAGCAGGTCGACAGCCGTCCGCACGGCAGCTTCCCGCTGCCGCCGATGGATCTTCAGGTACCACCGAGCCCGCGCACCATGCGCGTGGTCGCCGAGCGGGAGCCGGCCAACATCGCCGCCGGCTCGGACTCCAGGGAGGTGTGACGTGGGCGCGATCACCGGAACGTTCAAGGGCTTCGGTGTCACCTTCTCGCACATGTTCAGGAAGGTCGTCACCACCGACTACCCGTTCAAGCCGCCGGTGTCGGCGCCGCGCTACCACGGGCGGCACATCCTCAACCGGCACCCGGACGGGCTGGAGAAGTGCATCGGCTGCGAGCTGTGCGCCTGGGCCTGCCCGGCCGACGCGATCTACGTGGAGGGTGGCGACAACACCGACGAGCAGCGCTTCTCGCCGGGTGAGCGGTACGCCAGCGTCTATCAGATCAACTACGCCCGCTGCATCTTCTGCGGGCTCTGCATCGAGGCCTGCCCGACCCGCTCGCTCACCATGAGCAACGAGTACGAGCTGGCCCGGGACAACCGGCAGGACCTGATCTTCACGAAGGAGCAGCTGCTCGCGCCGCTGCTGCCGGGCATGGAGCAGCCGCCGCACCCGATGCGGCTGGGCGAGAGCGAGAAGGACTACTACGTCGGGTCGCTGACCAACCCGGGCACCTCGGCGGGCGCCGAGCGTTCCCCGATGGGCCCCGGCCGCTACGCGGTCGAGGAGCACCCCGGTGTGACGTTCCCGGGCGCCGAGCAGGCGGCCCAGCGGGCCGAAGCGGGCAAGGGAGGCTCGGCATGACCACGCAGACGGTGCTCGCCGCGGCGGGTGCGGTGCCCACCGGCGAGGCGGTCACCTTCTGGATCCTCGCCCCGCTCGCGCTGATCGGCGGGATCGGCATGGTCGCCGCCCGCAACGCCGTGCACTCGGCGCTGTGGCTGGTGCTGACCATGCTCTGTCTCGGCGTGTTCTACGTGCTCCAGGCGGGGCCGTTCATCGGCATGGTGCAGATCATCGTCTACACCGGCGCGATCATGATGCTCTTCCTCTTCGTGCTGATGCTGGTCGGCCGGGACGCGTCCGACTCGCTGATCGAGACGCTGCGCGGGCAGCGGGCGGCCGCGATCGTCCTCGGTCTCGGCTTCGCCGGCCTGGTCGGCGGCGGCATCTACCGGGCCCTGGAGGGCACCACGGCGGCCGGTCTCGACCAGGCCAACGCCGAGGGGAACGTGCAGGGCATCGCCCGGCTGCTCTTCACCAAGTACGTCTTCGCCTTCGAGCTCACCTCGGCGCTGCTCATCACCGCGGCGGTCGGTGCCATGGTGCTGGCGCACATCGAGCGGCGCAAGGAGGACCGGCTCGACCAGCCGGCGACCATGCGCGCCCGCTTCCGCCCGGGCAACTACCCCGGCCCGAAGCCGGGCCCGGGTGTCTTCGCCACCTCCTCCTCGGTGGCCACGCCGGCCCGGCTGCCGGACGGCCGCCTCAGCGACCGGAGCACGCCGGACATCCTGCCGGTCCGCGAGCTGACCGCTCAGGAGACCTCCCTGAAGGGCACGGACAAGTGACACCTGACTACTACCTGGTGCTGGCGGCGGTGCTCTTCACCATCGGCGCCGCCGGGGTGCTCATCCGCCGCAACGCGATCGTGCTGTTCATGTGCGTCGAGCTGATGCTCAACGCGGCCAACCTGACGCTGGTCACCTTCAGCCGGATCAACGGTGACCTCAACGGCCAGATCATGGCGTTCTTCGTGATGGTGGTGGCCGCGGCCGAGGTCGTGGTCGGGCTGGCGATCATCATGGCGATCTTCCGGACTCGGCGCTCGGCGAGCGTCGACGACGCCAACCTGCTCAAGTACTAAGAGGGGCCTGCGGTGGGAGAGATTCTGACGAACGCCCCGGCCGAGCCGGCGGGGGCCGTCACCTACGCGACGGCGGACGGCCTGCTCGGCAGCGTCTGGCTGCTGGTGGCCATTCCGCTGGTCAGCGCGGCGATCCTGCTGCTGCTCGGCCGGCGGGCGGACCGGTGGGGACACTGGCTGGGCGTGGGCGCGATCGGCGTCTCCTTCGTCCTCGGCCTGGCCTCGTTCTTCCAGCTGCGGGGCCTGGAGAACAAGTCGGTCGAGCTGAGCCTGTGGGACTTCATCTCGGTCGGCGGGTTCCAGGTGGACTTCGGTCTGCTCTTCGACCCGCTGGCCGCGGTCTTCGTCCTGCTGATCACCGGGGTGGGTTTCCTGATCCACCTCTACGCGGTCGAGTACATGGCGCACGACGCGGGTCGCCGGCGGTTCTTCGGCTACTTCAACCTCTTCGTCGCCGCCATGCTGCTGCTGGTGCTCGGCAACAACTACGTGATGCTCTACGTCGGCTGGGAGGGCGTCGGTCTCGCGTCGTACCTGCTGATCTCCTTCTGGTACGACCGGCCGAGCGCGGCCACCGCGGGTAAGAAGGCGTTCCTGATGAACCGGGTCGGCGACGCCGGCCTGGCCATCGCGATCTTCATCATGTTCGCGACCCTCGGCACCACCCAGTACGACGAGGTCTTCAACGGGGTCGGCGCGATCGGTGCCACCACCGTGCTGGTGCTCGGCCTCCTGCTGTTGCTCGGCGCGACCGGCAAGTCCGGCCAGTTCCCCCTCCAGGCGTGGCTGCCGGACGCGATGGAGGGCCCGACCCCGGTGTCGGCGCTCATCCACGCGGCGACCATGGTCACCGCGGGCGTCTACCTGATCGCCCGGTCCAACCCGATCTTCTCGGCCAACACGACGCTCCAGCTCGTGGTGGTCAGCGTCGGCGCGCTCACGCTGCTGATCGGCTGCATCATCGGCGCGGCCAAGGACGACATCAAGCGGGTGCTGGCCTGGTCGACGGTCAGCCAGATCGGCTACATGTTCCTCGGTGTCGGGCTCGGCGGCGGCGCGTACGCCCTGGCCATCATCCACCTGCTGGCGCACGGCTTCTTCAAGGCCAACATGTTCCTCGGCGCCGGCTCGGTCATGCACGGGATGAAGGACCAGGTGGACATCCGGCGCTTCGGCGCGCTGTCCAAGCACATGAAGATCACCTGGCTGACGTTCATGATGGGCTGGCTCGCCATCATCGGCATCCCGCCGCTGTCCGGCTACTTCTCCAAGGAGCCGATCATCGTCGCGGCCTTCGAGCGGGAGGACTGGACCGCCTGGCTCTTCGGCGGGGCGGCCCTGCTCGGTGCCGGACTGACCGCGTTCTACATGACCCGGCTGTTCGTGCTCACCTTCCACGGTCCGGCCCGCTGGACGGAGGACATCGAGCACCCGCACGAGTCGCCGAAGCTGATGACCGTCCCGCTGATCCTGCTGGCGATCGGCTCGATCGGGGCCGGCTACCTGCTCTCCACCTCGGTGCCGGACTGGCTGACCGCCACCGCCGGCCTGGGCGGCGAGGAGGCCGCGCACCACCCGGTGCTCTCCCACGCCGTGATCACGATCCTGTCGATCCTGGTCACCGTGCTCGGCGCCGGGCTGGCCTGGTTCCTGTTCCGGAACGGTACGGCCACCGCGCCGCAGCCTGCCGGTGTGCTGGTCACCGCCGCCCGGCGGAACCTCTACACCGACGCCGTCAACGAGGCGGTCTTCGAGAAGCCGGGCATCTTCCTCACCCGGGCGCTCGTCTTCCTCGACAACCGGGGCATCGACGGCCTGGTGAACGGCCTCGCCGCCGGCGTCGGCGGTGGTTCGGGTCGCCTCCGGCGGCTGCAGACCGGCTTCGTCCGGTCGTACGCGACCTCGATCCTGACCGGTGCGCTGCTCGTGGTGGCGGCGTTCCTGGCCGTGCAGGCGGGGTGGCTGGCGTGATCGACCTCTTCCCGGCCGCCCCCGCCGGCGGGCCACGCAGTGACGACGGAGGTAAGGCCGCATAATGTCCAACTTCCCGTTCCTCTCGGTGCTGACCGTGGCGCCGCTGGTGGGCGCCCTGGTGGTGGCGCTCCTGCCACGCCACCGGCCGGAGCTGGCCAAGCAGGTGGCGTTCGTCTGGTCGCTGCTGGTCCTGGTGCTCTCGGTGGTCATGTGGATCACCTTCAAGGTCGGCGGTGACCGCTTCCAGTTCCGCGAGTCCTACCCGTGGATCCCGAACTGGGGCGTCAACTTCACCTTCGCCGCCGACGGCATCGCGCTGGTCATGCTGATGCTGATCGCGGTGCTGGTGCCGCTGGTGATCCTGGCGTCCTGGCACGACGCTGAGTCGTCGAAGCGGTCGGTGCCGGTCTACTTCGCGCTGCTGCTCGTCCTCGAGTGCACGATGATCGGCGTCTTCGCGGCCGCCGACGTCTTCCTGTTCTACGTGTTCTTCGAGGTCATGCTGGTGCCGATGTACTTCCTCATCGGCAGCTACGGCGGCCACCAGCGGCAGTACGCGGCCGTGAAGTTCTTCCTCTACTCGCTGGTCGGCGGCCTGTTCATGCTCGCCGCGGTGATCGGCCTCTGGGTCGTCGGCGGAAAGACGTTCGACTGGCAGGCGCTGTCCCAGGTGGACATCTCCACCGGGACCGAGCGCTGGCTCTTCCTCGGCTTCTTCCTCGCGTTCGCGATCAAGGCGCCGTTCTTCCCGTTCCACACCTGGCTGCCGGACGCCGGTGGCGCCGCCCCCGCCGGTGCGGCGGCGTTGCTGGTGGGCGTGCTCGACAAGGTCGGCACGTTCGGCATCCTGCGGTACTGCCTGCCGCTCTTCCCGGACGCGGCCAAGTGGTTCGCCCCCTGGGCGCTGGCGCTCGGCCTGATCGGCATCATCTACGCCGCGCTGCTGGCGGTCGGCCAGAACGACCTGAAGCGGCTGGTGTCCTACACCTCGATCGCCCACTTCGGGTTCATCGGCGTCGGCATCTTCGCCTTCACCACCCAGGCCGGTACGGGCGCCGTGCTCTACATGGTCAACCACGGTCTCGCCACCGGCCTGCTGTTCCTGGTGGTGGGCATGCTGATCGCCCGCCGGGGCTCGGCGCTGATCAGCGACTTCGGCGGCGCCGGCAAGCTGGTCCCGGTGCTGGCCGGGGTGCTCTTCTTCGCCGGTCTCGCCTCGCTGGCGCTGCCCGGCACCGCGCCCTTCATCTCCGAGTTCCTGGTGCTGATCGGCACGTTCACGGTGAACAAGCCGGTCGCGATCATCGCGACGCTCGGCATCATCCTCGCCGCCGCGTACGTGCTGTGGATGGTGCAGCGCACCACCCAGGGAACGCTCAACCCGGCGCTCACCGAGGTCGACGGGATGCGTCGTGACCTCAACCTGCGCGAGAAGGTCGTGGTCGCACCCCTGATCGCGCTGATCGTGCTGCTCGGCTTCTACCCGAAGCCGGTCACCGACGTGATCAACCCCGCCGTCCAGGCGACCATGGACGACATCGGCAGGACCGACCCCGCCCCGTCGGTGGGCACCGTCCAGGAGGCCGCGAAATGACCGAGCTGAAGCTGCCCTCGATTGACTACGCGGCGCTCGCCCCGATCCTGATCATGCTGGGCGCGGCCCTGGCCGGCGTCCTCGTCGAGGCGTTCGTGCCGCGGCGGGCGCGGCACGTGACGCAGCTGTCGGTGGCGCTGCTCGCCGTGCTCGCCGCGCTGACCATGGTGGTCCTCAACGCCGACGACCGGCTCATCACCGCCGGCTCGGCGATCGCCGTGGACGGGCCGACGCTCTTCCTGCAGGGCGCGATCCTGGTGCTCTCGGCGATGGCGCTGCTGCTGATCGGCGAGCGCACCGTGGAGCGGGGCGGCGCGTTCGTCGCCCAGGCCGCGATCACCGCCGAGTCCGCGGACGACCGGCGGCAGGCCGAGGGGCGCAACGGCGCCACCGAGGTGTACCCGCTGACCTCGTTCGCCATCGGCGGCATGCTGATCTTCGTCGCGGCGAACGACCTGCTCACCATGTTCATCGCGCTCGAGGTCTTCTCGCTGCCGCTCTACCTGCTCTGCGCGCTGGCCCGCCGCCGGCGCCTGCTGAGCCAGGAGGCGGCGATGAAGTACTTCCTGCTCGGCGCGTACGCCTCGGCGTTCTTCCTCTTCGGGGTGGCCCTGATCTACGGCTTCACCGCCGGTGTCCCGGGCCGCTCGGCGAACGTGGACTTCGCCACCATCAACGCGGCGGTCGCCGAGTCGCCGTCGAGCCGGGTGCTGCTCTTCGCCGGCATGGCCCTGCTCGCGATCGGCCTGCTCTTCAAGGCCGCCGCCGCGCCGTTCCACGTCTGGACGCCCGACGTCTACCAGGGTGCGCCGACCCCGGTCACCAGCTTCATGGCCGCCTGCACCAAGGTCGCCGCGTTCGGTGCCCTGCTGCGGGTCTTTCACGTCGCCTTCGCCGGCGCCACCTGGGACTTCACCCCGGTGCTCGGCGCCGTCGCGGTGCTGACCATGCTGGTCGGCGCGGTGCTCGCGGTGACCCAGACCGACATCAAGCGGCTGCTCGCCTACTCGTCGATCGCCAACGCCGGCTACCTGCTGGTCGGCGTGCTCGCGCCGTCGAAGGACGGGCTCTCCGGCACGATGTTCTACCTGGTGGCGTACGGCTTCTCGGTGCTCGCCGCGTTCGCCGTGGTGACCCTCGTCCGGGACGCCGACGGGGAGGCCACCCACCTGTCCCGCTGGGCCGGGCTGGGACGCCGCTCGCCGTTCTACGCCGCCGTGTTCACCTTCATCCTGCTCGCCTTCGCCGGCATCCCGCTGACCAGCGGCTTCACCAGCAAGTTCGCGGTCTTCGGGCCGGCGCTGGCCGACGGTCGGGCCTGGCTGGTGATCGCGGGTGTCCTCACCAGCATGGTGCTGGCCTTCCCGTACCTGCGGGTCGTCGTGATGATGTGGCTCTCCGAGCCGGGCGAGTCCACGCCGACCGTCACGGTGCCGGGTGGGCTCACCTCGGCCGCCCTGATGATCGGGGTGGTGGCCACCCTGGTCCTCGGTATCGCCCCGGCGCCGCTGCTCGACCTGGCGACCGGAGCGGCCGAATTCGTCAGATAGCTCGCCGCCTCGGCCAACCGGGGCCGGTACGCCACGGCGTACCGGCCCCGTGCCATGTCCGAGTCCCGTTCGCACGTCGCCCCCGTCCGGGGCAGGTCGAACGCGTGTGGCATGGTGGAGGCGTGGTGAATCCGGCTGGCGAGCGTACAGGTGCCACCGGCTCCGGCGGCCGCCGGAGCCGGCAGAGCACGGGGCAGTTCGGAGATCTCGGCCTCTATCTCGCCGATCCGGCGCTCGAGGCGTCCGTGCTGGCCCTGCTCGACGATGTCGAGGTCGAGCTGCGGGCCAGTGTGGCCAGCGCCGACCCGTTCGTGACCGAGGCCGCCCGCCACCTTCTCGAGGCCGGCGGCAAGCGGTTCCGCCCGCTGCTGGTCGCGCTGGGCGCCCAGTTCGGCGACCCGACGGCGGGGCCGGTCGTGCCCGCCGCCGTCGTGATGGAGCTCACCCACCTGGCGACCCTCTACCACGACGACGTGATGGACGAGGCGGCCGTGCGCCGGGGCGCACCGAGCGCCAACTCCCGCTGGACCAACTCGGTGGCCATCCTGGTCGGCGACTACCTGTTCGCCCGCGCCGCGGACCTCGCCGCCGACCTGGGCACCGAGGCCGTACGCCTGCAGGCCCGCACCTTCGCCCGCCTCGTGCACGGGCAGATCGCCGAGACCGTCGGGCCGCGCCCGGGCGACGACCCGGTACGGCACTACCTCCAGGTGATCGCCGGCAAGACCGGCTCCCTGATCGCCACCTCGGCCCGCTTCGGCGCGATGTTCGGCGGAGCGGCGCCGGAGCACATCGAGGCGCTCGCCGGCTACGGCGAGACCATCGGGGTCGCCTTCCAGCTCTCCGACGACCTGCTCGACATCGCCTCCGAGTCGGTCCAGTCGGGCAAGACACCCGGCACCGACCTCCGCGAGGGGGTGCCCACCCTGCCGGTGCTCTACGCCCGCGCCGGCGACGACTCCGACGCCGCGTCCGTCCGGCTGCGGGAGATCCTCGCCGCCGGCGCGGTCACCGACGACGCGTTGCACGCCGAGGCGCTCGGCCTGCTGCGGGAGAGCCCGGCCCTGAAGCGGGCCCGGGAGACCGTCCGCAGCTACGCCGAGGACGCCCGCGCCAGCCTCGCGCCGCTGCCGCACAACCCGGCCCGCCGCGCGCTGGAGTCGCTCTGCGACTTCGTGGCCGACCGCACCAGCTGACCGCGCGAGGCTGGTCCCACCGAACTCCGCGGCGCGACCCGGGCCGTCCGCCGGCAGCCGCCGCGACCCGGGCGGTCCGTCGGTAACCGCCGCGACCGTCCGATCGGTCAGGGACGCGCCAGGAGGCGGCTGCCGGTGAGCATGAGGGCGGCGGCCACGAGCATCGACACCGCCGCCGTGCTCCACATGGCCGAGTAGCCGGTCCGGGCGGCGATCGCGCCGAGGCAGAGCGGGCCGAGGCAGCCGCCCGCGTACACCCCGGTCTGGGTGATCGAGGTGGCGGCGGCCGGAGCCTGCGGGTGCAGCCGGACCACGGCGAAGTTCATCAACCCGGGCCAGGCCCAGCCCAGGCCGAAGCCGAGCACCACACCGACCACCAGCGGCACCGGGCCGGCCACCGAGAGCAGCCCCAACCCGCCCGCGCCGACGACCAGCATGCCGGCGATGAGGGCGACGTGCCCGCCGGAGCGGCGGTCGGCGAGCCAACCGGCACCGACCCGGGCCGTCACGCAGACCGCGCTGCCCAGGGTCAGTGTCAGGCCGGCCAGGCCCGGGGCCAGCCCACGGTCGACGGAGGAGTCCACCACGAACGTGCCCAGTGCGTTGGCGGCGCCCGCGGCCAGCGTGGCGGCCACGCCGATGACCACGAGGGCTCCGGTGCCCCGACCGGCCCGCGCGCCGCCCGCGCGTCGTCCCTGCCGGGCCTCCCGTCGGGGTACGGCCGGCAGGGCGGCCAGCGCGGCGCAGGCGGCGACGGCGAACGCCCAGCGCCAGCCGGCGGTGAGCGCGATGGTGGGCACCGCCGCCCCGGCCAGCAGGGTGGAGACCGGGATGGCGGCCTGCTTGATGCCGAATGACAGGCCCTGCCGCCGCGGCGGGACGTGCCGGGCCAGCGCGGCGTTGCTGGCGAGCTGGCCGAGGGCGTTCGCGATTCCGGCGAGCGCCAGCAGGCCGAGCAGCACCGCGTACGACCGGGCCAGCACGGCCACCGCGAGCAGGCAGGCGGCGGAGAGCAGGATCCCGGCCCGGGCGACCACCGCCGGTCCGTACCGCTCGGCGAGCGCCCCGGAGGGCACCGAGGCCAGCGCTCCGACACCGAAGTAGAGCGACACGGCGAGGCCGAGCCCGGCGGGGGAGAAGCCGAGGTCGGCTTCCAGCTGGACGGCGAGACCACCGACCAGGAACACCGGCAGGACGCAGGCGATGGTGACGACGATGGCGCTGGCGGCGGCGCGGACGGGCCGGGTCGGGGCGGGCGCCGGGGCGGAGGTGAGAGTGCTTTCGGTCATGGCCCGGCAAACCTACGCCGCCCCGGCGGCCAGCACGTTTCGTGTCCGTTGGTGTACGAACTGTTGATGACGGTCTGGCATCCTCGACCCGAACAGGCGTTCCGCCGAGGGCCTGGATTTCATATGGTGTAAGTCCCCGGCGGCGGAGGTGGTTGTGCGCGACCCCTTGGCAGAACCTTCGGACCTGATCCGTAGCGTCTCCCGCGCGTTACGAGTGCTCGAATCGGTCGGCCGTGCCCCCAAGGGGCTGACCGTGAAACAGATCGCCCGGCGCTGCGAGCTGACCGTGGCCACCACCTACCACCTGGTGCGCACCCTGGCGTACGAGGGCTACGTGATCCGCCGCGAGGACGGCACGTACATCGTCGGGCTGGAGGTGGCGGACCGCTACCGGGAACTGGTGACCGCGTTCCGGGGCCCGCCGGCCGTCGGGGAGACCCTGCGCCGGGCCGCCGTCGACACCGGCTACAGCCACTACCTGGGCCGGTTCGTGGGCGGCCAGGTCGCGGTGACCGCGGTCGCCGAGGGGGCCCGCTCGCCGTACATGGAGGATCTGGTCCCGGGCTTCGACGAGGGCGCCCACGCGACGGCGCTGGGCAAGAGCCTGCTCGCCACGCTCACGGCGGAGCAGCGCTTCCGCTACCTGCGGGAGTACGGCATGCGCCCCTTCACCACCGCCACGCTCACCACCGCCGAGGCGTTCGAGGCGGACCTGGCCGCCGGCGAGCGGCGGGGCATGCAGTTGGAGCTCGGGCAGTTCCGACAGGGCGTGGCCTGCGCCTCGGTGCTGGTCAGCCCCGACAAGGACATGGAACGTCGGGTCGTGCTCGCCTGCGCGCTCCCGGCCAGCGAGATGATGACCTCCGCCCGGGTGGTCCGCGCCAAGCTGCTCACCGTCGCCCGGTCCGTCGCCGACGGCATCGCCGCCGAGCACTGAGCGCCGGCGCTTCCGGCCCGCCCGGCCCGGCGGTGGTGGTGGTGCCCCCCGACATGACGTGGGGCCCTCACCCAGGCTGGGAGAGGGCCCCACGACGGCGGTCGGCTCCGGACCGCCGGGGAAACGTCAGCTGCCCACGGGGCCGCCGTCGAGACGCCAGGTGACCACCACGCCGGGCTTGGCGAAGTCGCCGTCCGGCCAGTTCGACGCCGGCTTCTCGATCGACGCGCCGGTGATCTCACCCGGGTGCTGCACGGCCACGAACACCGAGCGGTTGTCGCCGGTGATGAACGGGCCGCAGGTCTCCGCGCCGAGCGGCACGGTCAGGAACTGCTTGAGGTGACCCCGCTCCGGGCCCTCCAGGGCAGTCGCGAAGAGGCCGTCGTTGCTGCCCAGAGCGTTGCCGTCGGTGGAGATCCAGAGGTTGCCGGTGGCGTCGAAGGCGACGTTGTCCGGGCAGGAGATCGGGGAGACCTGGGTCTTGTCGTACCCGGCGAAGTAGGTCGACGCGTCGGCCGGGTCGCCGCAGACGATCGGCAGCGACCAGGCGAACGACTCGGCGGCGTTGTCACCGCGGTCCTCGACCAGCTCCAGGACCTGCCCGTGCTTGTTGGCGTTGCGCGGGTTGGCCTCGTCGGCCTTCGGGTTGCTGCCGACGCCCCGGTTGGTGTTGTTGGTCAGCGCCACGTACACCTTGCCGGTGAGCGGGTTCGGCTCGACGTCCTCGGGCCGGTCCATCTTCGTCGCCCCGACCTTGTCACCGGCGAGCCGGGTGAAGGTGAGCACGTCCGCGGCGGTCATCCCGTCGACGTACGAGCGGTTGCCGCTGACCAGCTTGATCCAGCGGCCCCGGCCGTTGAACGCGCCGTCCGAGGGGAGCTTGCCCGAGCCGTCGATCTCGTCGGCGCTGGTCTGGTCCAGCTTCGCGACGTAGAGGGTGCCGGACTCCAGCAGGGTCAGGTTGTGCTTCCGGGCAGCCCAGGAGTTGCCCTTCATGAACTTCTTGTCCGAGACGAACTTGTACAGGTAGTCGAACCGCTCGTCGTCACCCATGTACGCGACCACGTGGCCGTCCTTGGCGACGATGACGTTCGCGCCCTCGTGCTTGAACCGGCCCAGCGCCGTGTGCTTGCGCGGGCGGGCCTCCGGGTCGAACGGGTCGATCTCGACGATCCACCCGAAGCGGTGCGCCTCGTTCGGGTTCTTCGCCAGGTCGAACCGCTCGTCCGCACGGTCCCACTTGCGGCTGCCGCTCGGGTAGCGGGCGGTGGTGGGGATGCCATACCGCTCCAGCTTCGCCTTCAGCTCGGCCGGGGCGCCGTCGCCGCCCACGAAGTACTGGTTGAAGTTCTCCTCGCCGGAGAGCACCGTGCCCCACGGGGTCACGCCGCCGGCGCAGTTGTTCAGCGTGCCGACGACCGTACGACCCTTGGGGTCGGCGGCGGTCTTCAGCCACGCCGAACCGGCGGCCGGGCCGGTCAGGTCGAACTTGGTGGCCAGCGCGCTGATCCGCCGGTTGTACGGCCGGCGGCCGTGGTCCACCGGCCGCCACTGGCCGGTGCCGTCGACCCGCTCCAGCTCCACCACGGACATGCCGTGCGCGGCCATCGCGATCCGCAACTGCTCGACGGAGAGGTTGTCCAGGCCGGGGAAGGCCGGGAACATCAGGTCCTCGTTGGTGTACTCGTGGTTGACCACGAGCAGCGCCCGCCGGCCCTGCTTGTCCAGCGGCAGCACCCCGACGAAGTCGTTGTTGTAGCCGAACTGCTTGGCCTGGGCGGCGGCGGTCTGCCGGTGCACGTCGAACGCCGGCGCGCCGGGAACGACCTCGTCGCCCCACTTGATGACGACGGCGTGGTCGTAGCCGTTCGGCACCACCAGCGTGTCCAGCTTGTTCGGCGGGATCGGCTTGAACGTCAGCGCGCCGCTGCCGATGCCCTGCGACGGGCGGGCGAACTCGGTGGCCTCGGGCACCACCGGCGTCTCCGCGGCGGCCGCGGCGGGCGCCGCACCGGCCAGCGCGCCGGCGGCCGCGCCGCCGAAGCCCAGCACCAGCGCGCCGACCGCGCCGGCCCGGACGACGCCCCGCCGGGTGATCTCGCCGTTCACGACGTCACCGAAGTACGCGTTGTCGGAGGTGTTCGGAACCGGGTGGTCGCATGCGTTGCCGCAGCGGTAGAGACAGGTCATCGCGTCGCGGCTGCCGTGGCGGGTGGAGCCCAGCAGCGGCAGCAACCGGGGGCGGTCGCTCATGGGGGGAGCCTCCTGGGTCGGTGTGGTGGCGCGGGACCGTCAGGTCGGCGCGCATACCCGCCGGACGCTAGGAGGACCCGGTGAGCGAGCGTCGGCCGGAGTGTGAACCAGGCGTGAACACCTCGTCCGGGCGGGACCGGACAAAGCGCGCCTGACCTCGGGCTGAACCATTGGTGGTGGCCGCACGTATTCCCGGTTGAACGCACCGCCGCGACCCGCGCCGGAAGCGAGGAGACCGCCATCACCGACCACGACGCCCAACTGCTCCGCGCGCTGCACGACGAGCACGCGGAGGCGCTGTACGCGCATGCCCTGCGACTGGTCAACGGCGACCGGCAACGGGCCGAGGACCTGGTCCAGGAGACCCTGCTGCGCGCGTGGCGGCACCCCGAGTCGCTCGACCCGCGGCGCGGCTCCGTCCGCGCCTGGCTCTTCACCACCGCCCGCAACCTGGCCATCGACGCGTGGCGGCGACGGTCCACCCGGGTCGGTGAGATCTACACCGACGAACTGCCGGAACCGCCGGAGGTGGTGGACGAGGCCGAGCGCGCCGTGGAGGCGTGGACCGTCGCCGAGGCCCTCAACCGGCTCAGCCCCACCCACCGGGAGGTGCTCGTGGAGTGCTTCTACCAGGGGCGCTCGGTGGCCGAGGCGGCGTCACGGCTGGGGGTGCCGCCGGGCACGGTCAAGTCACGGACGCACTACGCGCTGCGCTCACTACGGTTGGTCCTGGCCGAGATGGGGGTGACCGGATGACCCGGTGCGAGTTCGCGCACGACGACGGCGCGTACGTGCTGGGTGCTCTCGCTCCCGCCGAGCGCGCCGCGTACGAGCGGCACCTGGCCGGGTGCGCCGAGTGCCGGGACGCGGTGGCCGAGATCGCGGTGCTGCCCGGACTGCTCGGTCGGCTCGACCCGGCCGGACTGGAGCAGTTCCTGCCGCCCCCGTCGGGTCCGGCGCTGCCGGCCCTGCTCGACGAGGCGCGCCGGAGCCGGCACCGCGAGCGGGCGGCGACCCGCCGGCGGTACGCGTTGACCGGGCTCGCCGCGGCGGCGCTGGCCCTGGTGGTGGGTGTCGGTACGGCCGTCGTGCTGCCCCGCGACACCGCGCCGACGCCGGTGGAGGTCCGGATGGTGGCCATGCAGCCGGTCGGCGGCAGTGTGCCGGTGCGCGCCGAGATCGGCCTGACCGGCACCGACTGGGGCACCGAGGTGACCATGCACTGCGGTTACGAGGCGCGCGCCGGCTACGGCAAGGCGTACACGTTCCGCCTGGTGGCGCACGGCCCGGACGGCGCGACCGAGCAGATCGGCTCCTGGCTGGCCGCGCCCGGCGACGACGTACGGTTCAGCGGCGCGACCCGGTTCACCGACGCGGAGCTGGTCCGGCTGGAGCTGCTGCGCGCCGACGGAACCCCCGTCCTGGGCTACGACGTCCGCTGACCCGCCCCCACCTCGCCGCGATCTCGCACTCTCCGCCCCGGCGAATCGGGACGGTCAGCCCATCTCGCGGGCGCTGACTGCAAGATCGCGGAGAGGGGCGGAGCGGGCCTGGGCGCGGGTGCGGCGGGCGTTGCGGACCGCGTCGACGGTGAAGACGATCAGCGCGAGCCACACCAGCGCGAAGCCGGCGAGCCGGGCCGGCGGCATCGGCTCGTGGAAGATGAGGACACCGCAGGCGAGCTGAAGGATCGGCGCGAGGTACTGGATCATGCCGAGGTTGGTGAGGGGCAGCCGGTTCGCCGCCCCGGCGAAGAGCAGGAGCGGAATCGCGGTGGCGGCTCCGGCCAGCACGAGCAGCACGGTGTGCCCCGCCGAGACGTGCCCGAACGCGGCCTCGCCGCTCGCCGCGAGCCAGCCCAGGTAACCCACGGCCGGCAGGGCCAGCACGGCCGACTCCACGAACAGCCCCTCGGCCGCCGGCAACCCGAGCCGCTTCTTGACCAGGCCGTACCCGCCGAAGCTGAGGGCCAGGGTGAGCGCCAGGTAGGGCAGCCGACCGTAGTCGACGGTGAGCACCGCCACCGCCAGCGCGCCGACGCCCAGGGCCGCCCACTGCGCGGGCCGCAGCCGCTCGCGCAGGACGGTCACCCCGAGGAGCACGACCACCAGCGGGTTGATGAAGTAGCCGAGCGCGGTCTCCACCACCCGGTCGGAGTTCACGCCGTAGATGTAGGTGCCCCAGTTGACGGCGATCAGCGCGGACGCGACACCGATTCCGGCCAGTGCCCGGGGGCGACGGGCCAGCGCCCGCAGGAAGCCGATGTTGCGCAGCGCGGCGAGCAGCAGCGCCACGAAGACGACCGACCAGACGATCCGGTGCGCGAGGATCTCCAGCGGCCCGGCCGGTCGCAGCAGCTTGAGGTACAGCGGGAAGAAGCCCCAGAGCAGGTATGCGCCGAAGCCGTACAGGTATCCCAGGCGGAGCGGAGTCACCCCTCCACCGTAAGGGGTGACAGATCCCCATGCTCCTTTCCGGTGACCGGGGTCACCGGACGTCTCGTCTGCTCGCGCGGGTCCAGCTCGGGTCCGGACGCCTGGTCGCGCCGGTCCAGCTCCATGAAGCGGTCCGCGACCGCCGGAGCGAAGCCGACCTTCGCGTACACCCCGTGCGCGTCGAGGGTGGCCAGCAGGATCCGATGTACGCCGAGCGTCGCGAGGTGGTCGCGTACGGCCCGGGCCAGCCAGGTGCCCAACCCGTTGCCCCGCTCCGACGGGTCCACGTAGACGTCGCAGAGCCACGCGAAGGTCGCCCGATCGGTGACCACCCGCGCAACCGCGACCTGCTCGCCGTCGCCCGGTCGGTAGACGCCGTACGGGATCGAGCCCGCGAAGGCGCTCTCGACCGTCGCCCGGTCCCGCCCGAGCGCCCAGTACGCGTCCGTGCTGAGCCAGGTATGCACCCGATCCAGGTCGAGGCGCTCGGGATCGGTGCTGAGCAGGTAGCCGTCGGCGCGGGAAAGGGTGAACACCCCGCTGACGTTAGCCTCGCGCCCCGTCGGGCGCGCGAGCCAATTCCCGCCCTCTGGTCCGGGCGCCCGTCCGCGGCGACGTGGCGCAGGATCCGGGAAGTAGTGGCCTCCGGCGTGCCGTGAGACCACTACTTCCCGGAGGTGGCGCGACCATCGGTGCGTGTTCCCCTCCCGCGCGGATCAGTCGCGGTCGAGGATCGCGCCGAGCACCCAGGTGACGATGCTGACGAAGAGAGCGCCCAGCACCGCCGACGGCCAGAAGCCGTCCACCTCGAACGGCAGCCCCGCCTCACCGGCGATCCAGCCGGTCAACAGGAAGAGCAGACCGTTCACGACCAGCGCGATCAGGCCGAGGGTCAGCAGGTAGAAGCCACAGCCGACGGTCTTGATGATCGGCTGGAGCACCGCGTTGACCACACCGAAGATCACCGCGACGAGGACCAGGGTGGTCACCGTCTCCACGACGGAGTCCGACTCCAGCCGGATGCCCGGGATGATCAGGGTGGCCAACCAGAAGGCCAGCGCTGTGGTGGCCAGCCGGATCAGCAGGCCCTTCAGGAAATCCATGGCGGGGATCGTGCCACGGACGGATCAATGGGGGAACCCGTGGAGATCGCCCAATGCCCGCCGGCTGGTCAGCGGCGGGACGGGCGGCCGATCAGCTGGGACTCGATCGGCGTGGTGGCGAGTCGCGCCCAGCGCAGCGCCCGCCGGTTGACCACGGCCACCATGTCGTCCCGGATGCGGGTCAGCCACTCGGCGGACTCGCCGAGCCCCAGCGCGGTTCCGGCCAGTTCGGCCTCGCCCGGATCGAGTGGCTGGAGCACGGCCAGATCGGCCCGGCTCAGGGCGTCCACGTCGGCCGGGGTGAGCTGGTCGCGTACCACCAGAGTGGACCGCCACGGCGGACCGGGCTCCGGCTCGACCGCGACCGGTCCCACGTCGACCACGATCAGCAGCGGCGTGAGCGGCGTCGGCGGTCCCTCCGGGAGCGGGCGGCCGGGCGGCAGCAACGGAATCGTCGCGCCCGGCGCGCCGACGCCCCGGACGAACGGCTCCCACAGCCGCGGCCGGGCCGTCTGCACGATCACCCGCGCGCCGAGTGCCATCGCGCGCACCGCCACGAGCTGCGCGGCCGGCACGCCGCCGACGAGCAGCACCCGGGTGGCCTCCGGGCGGAACAGCCGGACGGTGACCGCCGCGCCGTGCCGGTTCGTCCCGAGCATCAACCCCGCGTCGCCGACCACCAACTCCAGCTCGTCGAGCGCGGGCGCGGGCTGACCCGGACCGCCCGGTGGCGCCAGCGGTAGGGAGGCCGCCAGACCAGCGAGTTGGTCGCCGTCCAGCCGGCGGGCCTCCGCGCCCACACCGGTGACCAGTCGGTGCAGCGCCCGCGTCGCCAGGGCCAGCTCCGCCGGCGACCGGGCGGTGAGGCGTACGGTCAGCTCGGCCGGCACCGGCGGGCCGGCCGGCTGCGGGCCGGCGGAGAGCGACACTGTGCTCGCGGTCGTCGGCAGCGCGAGCAGCCGGCTCACGAGTCGCCGGCCGCCGTCGCCGCTCAGGTCCGGCCAGCGGGTCAGCTGGAAGGTCGTCTGTGACAGGTCGCCGCCGCGCACCGCCGACCAGCACTCGCGCAGCGACGCTCCGTCGTGGTAGGCCAGCTCGGTGAGTACGCGCCGCACCGCGTCCACGCCGAGCGGGCGCGGGTTGAGTGGCCCGAGCCGCCGGAGGACCCGCCGCACGGTCCCGGCGAGGGCCTGCCGCGCCTCCGCCGCCGACCAGCTGTCGACGCGGAGCACCCGCACGGCGAGCACCACCTGCTCCCGACCGGCCAGCCGCCCGTCGGTCAGCTGCCGATACGACGTGCCGGCCGTGCCGCCCGACGTCGGTGCCGGTGCCGACGTGTGGGCGACCAGCAACTGGATCCGGACCGGTGGACCGGCCATCGTGGCCGGTGGGAGCAGCGCCGCCGGGCTGGGCAGGGGCGTTGGACCGTCGCCGAGCAGCTCACCCGGCTCACCGATCTCCAGCAGCGCCACCAGGCCGGCCGGGTCGTCGAGCACGGCGCCGGGTGCCCCGGCCAGCTCCGCCGGCCGGACCACCAAGCCGGGGGCCACGAGGTCGAGCAGTGCTGCCGCTCCGGCACCCGCCGGCAGCACCCGCCTTCGGGTGAGGTAGCCGAGGCCCAGGCCGGCCCACTCGAACAGCCAGCGCCCCTGGACACGCACCCAGGCCAGCGGCAGCAGCACGGCGGCCACCAGCAGCGCCCCCACCAGGACCCCGGCACCGTGACCCAGCGCGGCCAGGGGCAGTGCCACCGCCACCTGCGCGGTGGCGACCTGACCGGCGCGCGGGCCGTGCGGGCGGCGCCGCCCCGAGACCCACGCCGGGAACACCAGGGGCGCGGACGCGGGCGGGTCGGTGCCCGCCGCGCTGTCGGAAGGGCCGGGAGGGTTGCTCGGTGACGTGCCGGTGACCGGGCGTACGCCGTTCGCGGTGGTCAGCGTCACCGCGCCTCCCGTCGATCACTACCTGCTACCCGACTGCCGCACATCGTAAGCGAATCGACGGGTCTCCGTTGTCCACAGGGGAGCCGGGCGGGGTAGCAGAAGCGCAACCGGGCGACTACCGTCAGCCACGAGTTCCGCTGACCCCCCGTGCCCGCCGAGCCCCTTGACCGGGCGCGCGAGCGGTGCGTTCCCCCGGCGGGCGCGCCGACGGCCAGCCACGACCGACGAGACGAGGTGAGGTCCGACAGTGTCCCAGACCCAGGCGGAAGCCGCGGTGATGCAGCAGACCGCCGCGAAGTTCGAGCAGGTGGACCAGTCGCTGCAATCCATGCTTAGCAGCCTGATGGCCGAGCTGGAGGTGTTGCAGCAGGCCTGGCGCGGCGCCGGAGGGCGGTCGTTCGAGCAGGTCAAGCAGCAGTGGGCGCAGGATCAGGCGGCGTTGCAGCGCGCCCTGCGGGAGACCGCCGGTGCGATCCGCACCGCGGGCCAGCACTACGACGCCTCGGACACCGAGGCCGCCGGCCGTGTCGCCGGCACCAACCGCGGCGGCATCCAGCTGCCGCTCTGACCGAGCTGATCCAGGGGGAGGGAGACCGCAGGTGGACAACGGTGTGCTGGTCGTCAACTTCGCCGCGCTGCAGCAGGCGGGCGTGGACATCCAGAAGGCGCTGAACACGCTCGAGTCGCAGCTCGGCCAGTTGGAGCGCGACGCCGCGCCGCTGGTGGCCGGCTGGAACGGTGAGGCGCGACAGGCCTACGAGCAGCGGCAGTCGCGCTGGCGCGCGGCCTCGCAGGACCTGCAGGCGATGCTGCGCGACATCAAGCTCGCGGTGGACGACTCCGCGACCGATTACCTGGACACCGAGAAGAAGAACGTCGGCCTGTTCCAGTGAGGCGAGGCGCCCGGGGTCGTCGACCGACCCCGGGTCCCTGCCGTCCCGGGCGTCCGGCGGACCGCCGCCAGCTGCGGCCTGCCGCCGTCATGCGGGGTCTGCGGGGCGCCAGCCCCGGCGGGTGCCGCGTGGCAGCACCAGCGCGAGCAGCACGACGACACCGGCCGCCGCGCCGCCGACCGTCGCCAGCACCAGGGCCCGCTCCTCGGCCGCGTCCCGCCGCGCCCCCAACGCCGCTCGGGCCGGGTCGGGTGCCTCCTCGACCAGCGCCACCGCCGCACGGGCTCGTCCGCTCGCGCCACCGGTCTCGGTGACGGCGCGGTACGGGTTCAGCACGCCCACGCCGTACCCGCCGTCCCGCTCGGCGTCCGGTGCCGGATCGGCGGTAGCGAGGATCCGCTCCGCCACCTGGGCGGCGGTCAACTCGGGGCGGTACTCGCGCAGCAACGCCGCGGTCGCGGCGACGAACGGAGCCGCGTAGCTGGTCCCCTCGGCGCGGTTGTGCCCCTGACCCGGCGCTGCCATCAGCACGTCGCTCCCGGGGGCAACCAGGTCGAGGTAGGGGCCGACCTGGGAGAAGGAGGCGCGGGCGCCGTCGGCGGCGATCGCGCCGACCCCGAGCACCCCGTCGTACGCGGCGGGGTACGGCCGAGGATCACCGCTCTCGTGGAGGTTGCCGGCGGCGGCGACGACCACCACGTCCCGGGCCGCGGCGTACCCGATGGCGGACCGGACGGCCGGCTCGTCCGCGTACAGCACGACGGACAGGTTGAGCACGTCGGCGCCGTGGTCCACGGCCCAGCGGATCGCCCGGGCGAAATCGCCGGCGCTGACCGTACGCCCCGACTCCCGCCCCTCGACGACCTGCTGCTCGCTGACCCGGACGGGCAGGATCCGGGCACCCGGTGCCAGACCGCGGAACGCCACACCGGGGTGCGGCGCGGCGGCGATGATGCTCGCCACGCCGGTGCCGTGACCGGCGCAGTCGCGGCTGCCGTCGCCACCGTCGTCGAGCAGGTCCGTGCCGTCGAGCACCCGATCGCCGAGCTGTGGATGGTCCCGGTCCACACCGGAGTCGACGACGGCCACGGTCACCCCGGCGCCGGTGGCGAGCGGGGCCAGCCGGTCGGGCGCGTAGCGCTGCTGGGGCCACGGCGTCGCGGCGACCGGTCGGGCCGGGGCCAACGCCGTCGCGCAGTTCGGCGCCGCGAGGTGGACGGCGCGCACGGCGGCGGTCCGGACCAGCCCCGCGCCGGGCAGCGCCGAAGCCGAAGGCGAAGCCGGCTCGGGTTGGGATGTGCTGCGGGGCACATTCGATCCGCCGCGCCCGGGGGTCGCGGACACGCCGGGAGCGGCGGACACACCGGCCAACAGGGCAGCCGTCAGGGTCGTCAGGACCGGGCGCGTCATCGACCAGGACATCGACCGCCTCCGTATGGTGTCGGCTCCGGGACGGGATGTTATCGGCTCGTCGCCGACGCGGCGCACCGCCGACGGCCTGCCATTGTGATCTTGCTTCTACCTTGTAGGTTGTTAGGCGATGCCTGTGGCCTGTTCTCGGGAGGAGAGGTGGCCGTGACCGAATGGGAGCCGGCCACGGAGGCCGAGGCGGCGATGCGCGACGCGCTCCGCGCCAACGACCAGGAGCTCTACTTCCGGATCCTGGCTCGGACCGATCTCCTCCTCCCGGTCTCCGCCCAGTCGGCAGGCCCCGCCGCGGCGGGCTGGGGCACCTGGACCACGGGCGGTCGCACGCACGTGCTCGCGTTCACCTCCAGCGCCGCCCTCCGGGCCTGCCTCGGCGACAACGCCGGCCCGACGCGCCGAACTCCGTACGCGGAGTTGGCCGGCGGTTGGCCCAACCCCGAGTGGTGGCTCGCCGTGAATCCGGGGCTGCCGGTCGAGGGCTACCTGCCGGCGTGGTTCGTCACGCAGCTCTCCCGGGGTGACGTCCGGCTGCCCGGGCGCACCCTCGGTGCCCGGGCTCGCCTGGAGCGGGCCGAGACGCTCGCCCGGGCCCGTGCCGCCGGAGGGGGTCGGGACGCGTCGAGCGGACCCTCCGCCGGTGCCGGGGACGTCCCCTCCGCCGGGCCGCAGCCGGGAGCCGCGGTCCACACCGTGCCAGCCTCATCCGGCAACGGCTCGTCGTCCTCGGCGGAGTCGGTGCTTCCGCGCCGTCCGGTGGACCCGCCACCGGACGCGCGTCAACCGTCCACGGGCCGAGGGCTCCTGGACAGCGCACGACGGCTTGCGGAGCCAAGCCGACTCGACAGCACGCGCCCGGCCGCCGAGCGCGGCCGACTCGACAGCGCCCACCCCGCGGAGCCGGGCCGACTGGACAACGTCCGCCCCGCCGCGGAGCCGAGCCGCCTCGTCTCCGGCCGGTCGGCGCCGCCACCGTTCATGCCGTCGGCCAACGACCGGCCCGGTGCCGGATCCCGCTGGCCGGCTCCGCCCCGCCCCGGAGCGGGGAGCGATTCCGAGCGGACCGGCGGCAGCGGCCGCGATGCCGGCACGGCCGATGGCCCGGGCAGACGCGACGAGCCGGCCACCCGTGCGGACGGGGACGGGGCCGAGCCCCGGCGTTCCTTCTTCGAGCCGGCCTCCGGGCGCCGGTCGGCCCCTCTCGGCGACCCGGCCGCCGGGCGCCGGTCGGCCCCCCTCGGCGACTCGGCCCGGCCGGCCGACCGAGCGGTGCCGCCGTCGCGTTTCGCCCGGGGCGAGCAGCCGTTCCCCCGACGTCGCCCGTTCCACGGTCCGGTCGGGGCCGAACCCACCCACGCGTTCCTGGCGCCCGACCGGGAGCCGACCCCGGCTCCCCGCGCGCCCGTGAACGACCCACCGGCAGGCCGGAGGCCCGAGGTCGAGGCGACGCAGCCGCTGCCGCGTCCCGAGCCGTCGGCCGAGGACGTCACCCGCGCCTTCCGGGCCTCGGTGGGCCCGCACCGGTCGGCGGGACGCCCCTCCTGGGCGGGCACGGACGAGGACCGGACGCAGCCGTTACCGCCCCGCCACCCCGAGCCGGTCGAGGAGCTGGCACGGTCCGTCGCGGAGCCCGTCTCCGCCCCGCCCGCGCCCCGGCAGGACTTCAAGCCCATCGTGATCGAGGGCACGATCATCGCGTCCCGGGACCTGCCCGACGACCCGGAGGACGAGCCTCGTTCCCCGGCACCGGGCCGAAGGTGGGCGTCCGACCGGCCGGACGGCGAGGCCTCGGCGACCCGGTCCGGCGATCGGTCGTCGACAGCCGGGAACGGGCGTACCGAGGGCGACAACGATCTGTGGGGCGTCCGCCAGGCGGGTGGGGCCGCTGCGGCGTCCGGTGACGGCGCCGACCTGTGGACGCCGCGGGCGGGTCGAGGGGCGACGTCCGGTGCCGGCACCTCGGCGGGCGCCGCCGACGCGACGATGCGGTTCGCCGCGGCCGGGGCCGCCGACCCGACGACGGCGTACACCGAGACCGGATCCACCGATCCGACGGCCGGGCTCGGCGCGTCCGAGCCGGCCCGACCGTCCACCGGATACGCGGACGCCGCCTCGACGGGCGCCGCCGGATACGCGGACGCCGCCTCGACGGGCGCCGACGCCACGGCCGACCCGCGCGGCGGCGGATCCGCCCCGCCCCGGCCCGCTGACGAGCCGATCGCGGAATCGGCCGACACCACTCCGGCGGTGGCCGAGCCGCCCGTCGACTTCCAGCCGGCCAACGCGGTCGAGGAGGACCTGCTCTCCGCAGCCGGTGCCGGCAGCACGGACACCTTCCTCTCCACGCTGCTGCTGGCCCGGGTCCTGCTGCCGGTGGCCCCGGACTCGACGCCCGGCAGCCGGCCCGGGGACACCGGTTTCGTGTGGCGTACGCAGGAGTTGGACGGCGAGACCTTCGTCGTGGTGTACACCTCGCCGGAGCGCCTGGCGGACCACGCCGACGGTGAGGTCGAGACGGTACGCGTCAAGTTCGTCCAGCTGATCCGCCGCTGGCCGGACGAGGCGTGGTCGTTCGCGGTCAATCCGGGCAGTCCGGTCGGCGCGAAGCTGCCCGGCGAGCAGATCGTGGCGCTGGCGAGCTGGGCCGCCGAGGTGGGCCTGGGCGACGAGGGGGAGATCGAGGAGGCGCCCGCGCCGGCCGAGCGGCCCCGGCACACGCCGAAGGCGGTCGACCCGTCCCGCCCGGTGCTGATGCAGAAGGCCGTCGCGCCGAGCCAGCTCACCTACTACCTGGAGCGGGGCTACGACCGGGTGTCCGGCTTCGTGCACCGCGCCAACGAACTCGCCCACCTGACCACTCCGGCCGAGCTGTACGACGCTCTGGGGCTCGGCTATCCCGACTCGCCCTTCTCCCGGGACGCCGAGGAGATCTACGTGCTGCGCTGGCCGGCGCACCGCCCGAGTCTCTACCGCATCCCGTACGGGGGGCAGAACGAGGCGGCCATGCGGGCCATGGAGGGCTGGGTGATCGAGCGGGCACCGTTCCGGGGCAACGGTTTCGCGCCGGGCGAGAGCAGCGACGTGGTCGCGGAGTTCAAGGTGGACAGCGCGCGGCTGCCGCACGGCGCGCGGCTGCTGCGGCTGGGCGCGGACGGCAGCGAGCGGGTGGTGGCCGTCCTGGACACCGACACCGTGAGCTGGCGTGAGGTGGGTGCCGAATGATCCGCGACGGCTACGTGGCCCGCTGGCGCGGTCGGGAGTACCAGGCCAGCCCGGACGGCGACGACGTCCGCCTCTACCAGCCGGAGCCGGCCGAGGGCTTCGACGAGGTCCGACCCGGCCGGTATGTGCGGGTGCTGCCCGCCACCGAGGTGGAGGACCTGGCGTACGTGCGGACGACCTGCACCTGGCAGGGACAGCCGTTCATCGTGCTGGGTGAGCACGACGGTTGGCTGCGGGTGGAGTACACGGGTGGGCGCTGGCCGGTGGCGCAGGCCATGCGGTTGGAGCCGTTCGACTTCGGTGTCTACCAGGGCTGGGCGCCCGCCGCCGAGGTGACCGACCTGCGCGAACAGCGGCGGTGACCGGCGCCGCACGCCCAACCGTGGCGGCAGCGCGGCCCACCGCTCAGGACTTCGTCCAGCGCAGCACCTCACCGAGCACGACCTCGGGCGCCTCGACGTGCGGGAAGTGCCCCACCCCGTCGAGCAGCCGCCACTCGTACGGGGCGACGACGTAGCGGCCGGAGCCCTGGGCGGTGCGTGGCAGCGAGGCGAGGTCCAGCGCGCCGTGCAGTTGCAGGGTGGGCGTGACCAGGGGCTTCTGCATCAGCTTGACGAAGCGGTAGCCGTGCAGCCGCAGCGCCGAGCGGAACGCCCAGCGGTAGCCCTCCAGGGCGCAGAACGCCGCCTGCGGGATCCGCATCGCCTCCCGACAGCGCTGGGCGTACGCGGCGAAGTGCGGCCCGGCCACCCAGTCCGGCCCGCCCCACCGGCGCAGCAGCTCCTCCACGGGAGCGGCGCCGTCCCGGGTCAGCACGTGCTCGTAGCGGGGCAGCTGGAACTTCAACGTCGGTGTGGCCGCGGCGAACTGCCCGCGCGGGTCGGCGAAGATGGCCGCGCGCAACCGCAGCGGGTGGGGCGCCCCGAGCACGACGAGCCGGCGTACGAGCGACGGGTGGAACGAGGCGGCCGTCCAGGCGACCATGCCGCCGGCACCGGCGCCGACCAGGGTCGCGGAGCGTTCACCGAGGGCGCGGATCAGCCCGGCGACGTCGGCGGCGAGCGTGTAGCCGTCGTACCCCCGGGGTGGTTTGTCGCTGGCGCCGTAACCGCGCAGGTCGACCGCGACCGCCCGGAAGCCGGCGTCGGCGACGGCGGGCAGCATCTCGTGCCATGCCCACCAGTGCTCCGGGAAGCCGTGCAGAAAGAGCACCATCGGCCCGGTGCCGGCCTCGACCACGTGGAACCGGCTGCCGTTCGCCCCGACGAACCGGTGCGTCCACGGCCCCTCGGTGAGGACGCAGGACTCGTCGACGGTCTCGCCGTGCTGGTCGGTCATGCGCCCCAGCCTAGGGCCCCCGGTCCCGGCGCGGTCGAGGTGACCTGCGCGGGCTCCCCGAGGCCACCCCGCGCCGCGCCGCGTGAGCCCGGGGCCGGTCAACTCACGCGCGTGATCGTGAGGAGGTCCTTGCGGATCCCCGGGCCGCACTCGGCGGTGCCGCTGGCCGGTCCGACGGTCACCCGCACCCAGCTGCCGGTCGGCCAGGTGCCCAGGTTCTCGCCGTACAGCGCGTACTCGGTGCCGTCGTCCGTGGTCAGGCCGTAACACGGGCCGGAGCCGCCACGGCTGATCCGGCCGGCGAGGAGGTCGGAGCGGCGCAGGTCACTGGGCTTGTCCGGCGGGCCGGTGGGCGGCCGCAGCGTGGGCAGGCCGGGCGGCGGCGGGGCGGGGCGACCGGACGACGGGCCACCGCCACCGGCGGACGGGCCGGTCGGGTCGGCGCCGCCGCTGGACAGGCCGCTCGGCGGTGGGCTGCTCGCCGACGGGGTGGCCGAGGTCTGCGGTCGCTCGGACACGGTGTCTCCGTTCTCCGGCGGGGTGCAGCCGGCGCCGGAGAGGGCCAGCAGCACGGCCAGCGCGGCGGCGGTGCGGGGGTACGTCACGGTGGTGCGACGGCGCGGACGGCCCCGCGGTTCCGACCCACCTCCGGAAAGGGCGATGCCCGGGCAGGTGACCCGCCCGGGCATCGCGTGTTGCCGTCGATCAGTGGATCAGGAGAACTTGACCTTCATGGCGGTGCCGTCCTGCTCCAGGACCTTGATCTTCACGCCGGTCGCGGGGAGCTTGACGCCGTGGTTCGGCAGCTCCTCGTACCAGTACTTCTTGGTGTCGTCGAACAGCGGCTCCGCGTCCTGGCCGCGGATGTACTGCGGCTGGCTGTTCAGGCGGAGCGTGAACGAGTCGGCCTTCTTCAGGCTGAACGGCGCGTCGTAGACCTGGACGCGGGCCCGCCAGGGGGCACCGGTCAGGTTGTAGATCGGCCGCGGGTGGGCGTCGATGTACAGGTTACGACCCTCGCCCGGGTGGGCGAACGTGTCGTTGTCGGCCCACCGGGTGTTCCAGTAGGAGATCAGCAGACCCTCCTGGTACGCGTAGTGGTCCACCCAGTCCGGGCGGGTGTTCGCGTAGCCGAAGAAGTACGGGCCGGTCTTCAGGTACTTGTCGTACGAGACGTACGACCGGTTGCCGGCGATGTAGAAGTTGTCGAACTCGCGGGTGTAGGTCGCCTCCACGATGCTCCAGCCGGCCAGGGTCCAGCCGGCCGCGCCGCTCTCGGCGCCGTCGGTGAGGAGCGTCTGGCCGTCGGCGGTCACGGTGATCGCGTCACCGTAGAAGCCGCCCTCGGACACACCGCCGTCGGTCTGGTAGCGCAGCCGGAACTGCACGGCCTTCCCGACGAGCGAGTCCAGCGGGATGTTGATGTCGACCCACTGACCGTTGCTGGAGCCGTCGAGCGCGTACCGCCCGGTGGAGATCTCCTTGAGCGGCTGGCCGTTCGCGGTGCCCGGCAGCGTGCCCCAGGTCTGGCCACCGTCGGTGGACGCCTCGAAGAAGAGGTAGTCGAAGTCCGCCTCGATCGAGTAGCGACCCTTGAGGGAGACCGCGGCGCTGGTCTTCCCGGTCAGGTCGATCGCCCGGGTCATCGTGGTGTTCAGGTCGTCCTCGTTGCCCGAGAAGAACTGCTTGGTGCCCTCGAACGGCGCGCCGTTGTCGAACGTGTACTCCCGCGGCGGCAGGACCACCACGGCGGCCTGTGCGTCCTTGGAGTTGTACTCCTGCGGACCGAGCGTCAGCGTGCGCTTCTGCCCGGCCGGGATGACCTCGTAGTCGAGCCACCCGAGCTGGAGCTTGTTCCACGCGCCGAGGTCGCCGCCCCGCTCGCCGATGCCACCGTCGTTCTTGGCGCCGAGCCGGCTCTGGGCCATGAGGGTCCAGTGCTCGTTGTTGTTGTCGCCGCCGCTGACGACGTTGTAGTCGTCCGGCAGGCCGAGGTCGTGGCCGTACTCGTGGTAGAAGACGCTCCGGCCGCCGTTCTCCGGCTGGATCGTGTAGTCACCGATCCAGATGCCGGTGTTGCCGATCTGGGTGCCACCCGCCGGGAAGGCCGGCGGGCCGGTGCGACCCTGGTCGGACGCGAAGGCGTACCAGCGGTGGCTCCAGATGGCGTCCTCGCCCTGCCAGGGGTCACCGTCGGCCTCGTCACCGCCGGCGTGGACGATCTGGAAGTGGTCGATGTAGCCGTCCGGCTCGTTGAAGTTGCCGTCGCCGTCGTGGTCGTAGCGGTCCCACTGGTCCATCGACTGGACGTCGGCGGCGATCTCCGCGTCGGTCTTGCCCGCGGCCTTCTGGTCGGCGACCCACTGGTTGGCGGCGTCCCGGACCAGCGCCCACGTGTTGGTGCAGACGTTCGAGTCGCACGGGTAGCCGCCGGAGCGGCCGTAGCGCGCCTCGTTGTACGGCACCTTGACCCACTCGGTGACCTCGCCTTCGACGCTGTAGCGACCCGAGGACTGGGCCTCGTAGTACTGCTTCAGCGACTCGTCGCCGGGGTCGGTCCCGAAGTACAGCTCCCGGTAGTGCTCGGCGCTGTAGTCCGCCTGCCAGACGGTGGAGTTGTCCACGGCCCGGTTGGGCTGCGGGATCTGGTTGCGCAGCGGTCCGTCGAACCGGGCCGGGCCCGGGGTGTCCGGGTCGGTGTCCTGGTCCGGGTAGTTCGGGTGCCGCTGGTTGCCGAACTCGGCGAGGATCACGAAGATCTTGTCCGTCTGCTCCCGGGAGAGCTCGACGTACTGGTGTTCGGTCGGACCGGTGCCGGTCTTGGTGCTCTTGGCGGCGCGACCCGCCTTGGCGCCCGTCGCGGCCTTCTCGCCGACCTTGACGACGGTGCTGCCGTTGATCTTCTGCGGCTTCGACGCGCCGGTGAGGACCTCGGTCAGGCCCTCCTGACGCAGCGCACGCCGCTTGTCCTCCAACGGGTTGGGCAGGTCGTGGTCCGCGTGGGCGGGCTCGGCGACCGACGGAGCGGCGGCCGGCCCGTTCGCCGGCGGCGCCGCGCTGGCGGACGTGCCCGTCACCAGCCCAGTCGCCGTCAGCGAGAGTCCGAGCAGACCCACTGCGACTTTGCGCACGTGGTACCTCCGGTGTGAGGGAACCGGCCCTACGGGGGTACGGGCCGGTGAGCGGCCCCGACCAGGGGGCCATTGGTGAACATAGACACTGCTGGGACAGGTGGGAAGATAGACGCGTCGATTTGTTGCAAGATTTTGTTGGCCTTGTCTTCGGCCGTCATACTTCGACGCCTTCACAACCGTCGATGAGCAGGGCGTCCGTGTCTCGCCCGCACATGCAGCGGTGCATTTCGATCAAATGACCCGAGGTACGAAAAGTGGGGCCGGTGGCGTTTCCGCCACCGGCCCCACGATTGATCGATGGATCAGTTGGTGACCTTCACGACCATCTCGTCGGTCGGCTTGGTGCCCTGCTTCACGATCTCGATCCGGGTGCCGGTGCCGGCGACCTTCACCGAGTTCTGCTCGTTCTGCGGCGACCAGTAACGGTCCACCACGCTGTCGTCGAAGACCTTGTTGGCCTTCAGCTTCGGCAGGGTGACCGCCACGCCGTTGAGGCGGAAGGTCTGGGCCGGCTTGTTCTTGGTGCTGAACGTCCCGTCGAAGCCGTTACGCCGGTTGGTGATGGTGCCCTGGCCGGGGACGGTGATCGGGCCGGGGCGGACGTCGACCGGCAGGTTCAGGCCGTAGCCCGGGTGCGCGGACGTGTTGTTGTCGCCGTACGCGTAGTTCACGTACCAGACCAGCATGCCGGGCTGGTTCGCGAACCGGTCCACGAAGTCCGGCCGGGTGTTGCCGTAGCCGAAGTTGTACCCGCCGGTCCGCAGCGCGTCGTCGTACCCGAAGTAGGTGCGGTTCTCGGCGATGTAGAAGCGGGGGTACACGTCGGTGACCGAGCCGTCGATCCGGGTGAAGCCCTTCACGGTCCACTCGGCGGCCTGGGTCTCGGCGTCGTCGGTCCACGCGACGCTGCCGTTGCGGGTCAGCCTGATGTCGTCCAGGAACGCGCCGGCGAAGTGCACGCCGCCGTCGGTCGCGTAGCGGTAGCGGAACTGCACGGTCTGCCCGGCGTACGCGGACAGGTCGTAGGTCAGGTCCACCCACTCGCCGTTGCTGGAGCCGTCGACCCCGGTCTCGGCGGCGTCGACCAGCGAGTTGGTGAGCGAGGTCCAGCTCGTGCCACCGTTGGTGGACACCTCGGCGTAGAGGAAGTCGTAGTCCTCCTCGATGTCGTACTGGGCCTTCGCGCTGATCGACGCGGTGGTCGCCCCGGTCAGGTCCAGGGTGCGGGTCAGCGAGTTCTTCAGGTCGTCCGCGCTGCCGCTCCACCACTCGTACGAGCCCCCGAAGGGGGTGTTGTACTCGGTGGTCTGGGTCTGCGCCGGCAGGTTCACGACGACCGCCTGGGCCTTCGGCCCGTCGCTGTCGCCGGCCGGGCCGAGCGTCACCTTGGTGGCGCCGCTGTCCTCCTCGACGGTGCTGTAGTTCAGCCAGCCGAGGTAGAGCTTCGACCACGGGTCCATGTAGCCCGGGGTCGACCCGATGTCCTCGGTGCCGTGGCTCAGCCACGAACCCGAGGCCATCAGGCTCCAGAAGCCGACCCCGTTGTCGCCGCCGTTGGTGTCGTAGAGGTCCGGCAGGCCGAGGTCGTGCCCGTACTCGTGGGCGAAGACACCCAGGCCGCCGTTCTCCGGCTCGGTGGTGTAGTCGCGGATCCACAGGCCGGTGTCACCGATCTGCACACCACCGGCGAGGTTGCCGGCCGGCCCGGCGACGCCCTCGAGGTTCGTGAAGGCGCCCCAGCGGTGCGACCAGATGGCGTCCTCGCCCTGGGCGCCGCCGCCGGCCTCCTCGCCCTCACCGGCGTGCACCGCCTGGAAGTGGTCGATGTAGCCGTCGGGCTCGTTGAAGTCGCCGTCGCCGTCGAAGTCGTACCGGTCCCACACGTCGAACTGGGCCAGGTACTCCTTGATCTGGGCCGGCGTCTTCCCGGCCGCGACCTCGCTGTCGTACCAGGCCGTGGCGCTGTCCTTGATGAAGTTCCAGGAGCCGTCGGCCTCGGAGATGGCGTTGCTGCCGTAGCGCGCCTCGTTGAACGGGACGGTGACCCAGTCGGTGACGTCTCCGCCGACGGTGTAGCGGCCGCCGGACTGCTTCAGGTAGAAGTCCCGCATCGACTCGCCGTCACCGTAGAACATGTCCAGGTAGTGCTCACGGTGGAAGTCGGGCCGCCACAGGGTGCTGTTGTCGTCGGTGGCGTTGCCGTCCCACGTGCGGTCCGGCTGGGGGATCTGGTTGACCACCGGGCCGGGGGTGCCGCCGGTGCGGGGGTCGGTCTTGTCGCCGAAGTTCACCAGCATCGTGAAGATCGGGTCGACCTTCGGGGCCTGCTGGTACTCGACGAACAGGTCGTCCTTGACCTGGATGACCTTCGAGCCGTTGCGCTTGGAAAGCTTGGCCTTGCCGGACAGCAGGTCGGCGATGGCCTGCTTGCGCAGCTCGCGCTACTGGTCCGCCCTCGGGTCGGGCAGGTTGTCGCGGCCGTGCTTCGCCTTGTCGGATCCGGGGGTCGGGCCCGCCGCCGGGGCGCCGGAGGCCGGCGTCGCCACGACTCCCGCCGCCAGCAGCGCGGCCGTGGCGCTGGCCAGGCCGGCTGTGACTCGTCTCCTCAAAGGTCTCCTCCTTTGTGGACCTGTTACATGACAGGTGGCGTAGATGGCCAGCGCTGTCATGAGATGCGTCACCACCCTCGCAGAGAGATCAGCGGTTGTCACGAGCCAATTGCCCGAGTGGAACCGGCGATCTGAGCGGTTTTGTAATGACATATCGGTACGACCAGGCCGTAGCCCGGGGCAACCGTTTACGTCACGTTTCGGCCACGATCATCTATGTGGCGGAGATTATGGAGTGCCCCGGATAGAGAGCGCGCGGCGCACCGGAAACGTCACACCGCCACCGTGGGACGCGGTCGCGGAGCCGACCTACGGGCCCGTGCCGGGGACCCCGCCGCGGCGGTACGTACAACGGCGGACGGCCCGCCCGAAGCCTGCGCTTCGGACGGGCCGCCCCTCGACCATCCCGTCGTGGTGACGGGTCCGGATCAGTTCCTCGCCGGCGTCACGTAGATCGTGGCGGAGGAGTTGTCCTTCGCGGCCTTCTTGATCATGAGCGAGACGCCGAAGTTGACGCCCAGGTCACCGGGGTTACCGGTGCCCAGCACGATCGCGCCGCCGCCCAGGGTCACCCCGTAGAACTCCGGCGCCGGCGTGCCGTCCGGGTTGGTCACCCGGGTGGTGTACGGCGCGTTGTTCCGCGACGGCAGCACCACGGAGGCGTCGCTGTCCCGGGCGTACGCGGCGCCGTCCCGGATCTCGATGCCCGGGTACCAGCCCTTGGCGTCGGTGAACGACTTCACGCCCGGCTGCGCCTTGAACTTGGTGCAGTACGCGCTGTACGGCTCGCCCGCCGCCTCCAGGCACTCCTGGAACGGGTACGTGTTGTTCAGCGAGAACGCCGCGTTCGACGACTGCGGACGGCTCGGCAGGTTGTCCGTCACCGACGGGTCCTTCACCGCCGCCGTGCCCGTACGCCGCAGCGGGTCGAAGTGCGAGTCGACGATGAGCAACCCGCCCTTCGCGCCGTAGCTCGGCAACGCGGTGAGCTGACCGGTCACGTGGTTGACGTCGCCCAGCTCGGTGTCCCGGTACCACACCAACATGCCCGGCGCGTTGTACGAGATCCGGTCGACCTTCCAGGCGTCACGCGAGTACACCGTGTCGTAGGCGTACTTCAGGCCCTTGTCGAAGCCGTCGAAGTTGCGCCACTCGGCCAGGTAGTAGTGCGCGCTGGTCCGGGTGCCGCCGTCGATCTTCCAGCCCGCGCCCGTGGTGTCGACCCAGGTGCCGGTGGTGGCGGTCCAGCCGTTGGCACCGCCCTCGACGTCGTCGCTCCAGGTGGTGGCGCCGCCGCCGGTGACCGAGAAGTCGTCGGCGAACCAGCCCCGCTCGACGAACGCCTCGTCGGTGGCCTGACGCAGCCGCAGTTGGATCGTCGTCCCGGCGTACGCCGACAGGTCGACGTAGTCGTGCCGCCAGCCGTCGGTGCTACCGGTCAGGCCGTACTTCTTGCCGCCGAAGTCGTTCATCCGGCCGTTCGGGTCCGGGTAGTTGTCCGGCGTGGTGACCACGTTGCCGGCCTCGTCGTAGACCTTCTGCTCGGACCAGGTGGTCCCGCCGTCGGTCGAGATCTCGACGAAGCCGTAGTCCCAGTCGGCCTCGATGACGTAGTTGTTCCACATCCAGAACTTGGCGTCCGCGGCTGCCGGCACCGCCACCGAGCGGCTCAGCTTGACGTCGGCCCAGTCCTGGTCGTTGTTGCTGTGCCACATGTTCGCGCCGCTGTGCGGCGTGGCCAGCGTGGCGACCTTGTCGGGCAGGTCGACCTTGATGCCGTCCTCGGTGCGGACCGGGGTGCGCGAGGTCTGCCCGAGCTCGACGTCACGCGGGCGGGTGCCCGGCGCGATGGTCAGCGGGTCGGCCCAGCCGAGCACCCACTTGTCCCAGATGCCCATGTGGGTCGGCAGCGCCTGGAAGATCTCGCCGGAGTGCGAGCCCGAGGCCATCAGGTCCCAGAAGTCGACGTCCGAGTCGGCGTTGCCGGAGGTGTCGTAGAGGTCCGGCAGACCGAGGTCGTGGCCGAACTCGTGGGCGAAGACGCCGACGCCGGCGTCCTCCGGCTGCACGATGTAGTTGGACACCTGGAGGTTGGTGCCCGGGATCGTGTAACCGCCCACCACCGAGGAGGAGTGGGCCCAGATGGCGTACGGGCCCTGCACGCCGCCACCGCTGGACTTGCCCTTGCCGGCGTGCACCAGCACCAGGTGGTCGATCACGCCGTCCGGCTCGAAGAAGTTGCCGTCGCCGTCCCGGTCGCCCTGGTCCTCGATGTCGTAGTCGGCCCAGGGGAAGTTCGGGTTGGTGGCGGCCAGCGTGCTGATCGCGTCGGTGGCGAGCCGGCCCGCGCCGGCCGGGTTGTCCGGGTGGCCGTTCATCGACTGCTGGCGACCGGCGACCCAGTTGCCGTTCTCGTCCTGGAAGCAGCGGTTCGCCCCGTACCAGGCCTCCGAGTGCGGCACCGTGATCCACGGGCTGGCCTGCCCGTCCACGGTGTACGCGCCCTTGGACATCTCCAGGTACATGTTGTGCATCGTGCGGCCGGAGAGGTCGATGCCCTTCTTGCCGTCCGGACCCTTCAGGTCCTTGCGCACCCGCTCGGTGATGCCCTTCTTGGTGTAGAGCATCTTGTCGTAGTGCGTGGGCGAGAAGTCCGGCACCCACATCGAGTTGTTGTCCTCGTACCCGAGGGTGGCCGGGTTCGGGATGTTGTTGTGCTTCGGCCCGTTCTGCACGGTGCCGGGCACGCAGGTGCGGTCGTCGAACACCGTGCGCGGCACCATGACGTTGGTGAAGTCGTCGTTGGCCTGGTCGTTGAACTCGACCAGCAGGGTCAGCAGCTTCGCGGTCTGCGTGCTGGGCGCCTGCTTGATCTTGCGCGGGTTCAACTTGGTCCGGATCGACTTCGCCTCGATCTTGGCCAACTGCTTGGCGGTCACCGGGTTGCCGCGCGCGTACTTGCGGTCGAACGCCCGCGCCTCGTCGGCCGGCGTGGTGTAGACGCCGTCCTTGCCCTTGACCTCACGGCCGTGCGAGTCCGGCTGGACCTCGGGCTCGGCGTAGTTGATGTAGTACTCGTCGGCCCCGATCACCGCGCGCGGAGCGGCGGAGGTCTCGGCCGACGCGCTGCTCGTCACGGTCAGTGACGTAGCCGCGAGGGCGACGGCGGGCAGCGCGACGAGTAGGCGTCGACGCGTCCCAGCCCTGGATTGTTTGTTCATGCCGCTCCATTTCTCGGGCATGGCGGAGGAGTTGGCGACCGAACGGTCCTCGAAGTGATGCCTGTCGAACCGGCCCGGCCTGCGTGAACCTAAATCACGATCGGCCCGCAGCGACAGGGGTCGAGGGCCGCCTTGTCCGTTCAGCCGCCTTCGATTCCACCGACCGACCGATATGACAGCAGACGCCACTATGAGTGTCGATGCGTAAGACATGACGGAGGGTGGCGGCCCGTCGAACCGCCACCCTCCTCTGTGTACGCGAGCCGTCAGTCCTCGTCGGACTTGCCGCCACTCATGCCGGCGGAGATCAGCTCCATCACCGACGAGTCCTGGAGCGTCGTGACGTCGCCCAGCGACCGGTTCTCGGCCACGTCCCGCAGCAGCCGCCGCATGATCTTGCCCGAGCGGGTCTTCGGCAGCTCGGGCACCAGCATGATCTGCCGGGGCTTGGCGATCGGGCCGAGCGTCTTCGCCACGTGGTTGCGCAGGTCCGCGATGAGCTGCTCGCCCGCCTCGCCCGTGGTCTCCGCGCTGCCGCGCGGAATGGCGAACGCGACGATCGCCTGGCCGGTCGTCGGGTCGGTCGCGCCGACCACCGCCGCCTCGGCCACCGACGGGTGGGACACCAGCGCCGACTCCACCTCGGTGGTCGAGATGTTGTGGCCGGACACCAGCATCACGTCGTCCACCCGGCCCAGCAGCCAGATGTGCCCGTCGTCGTCCTTCTTCGCCCCGTCACCGGCGAAGTAGACCCACTCGTCGCCGGAGTTGGCGCCGGCCCCGAACCGCGACCAGTACGTCTCGAGGAACCGGTTGTCGTCGCCCCAGATCGTGCGCAGCATCGACGGCCACGGCTCCTTGAGCACCAGGTAGCCGCCACCGCCGTTGGGCACCGCCTGGCCCTGGTCGTCCACCACGTCCGCGACGATGCCCGGCAGCGGGGTCATCGCACTACCCGGCTTGGCCGCGGTCACGCCCGGCAGCGGGGAGATCATGATGGCGCCGGTCTCGGTCTGCCACCACGTGTCCACGACGGGCAGCTCGCCCCGGCCGACGTGCTGCCGGTACCACATCCACGCCTCCGGGTTGATCGGCTCGCCGACGCTGCCCAGGAGCCGCAGCGAGGACAGATCGAACCCGGCCGGAATGTCCTCGCCCCACTTCATCATCGTGCGGATGAGCGTCGGGGCCGTGTAGAGGATGCTCACCTGGTACTTGTCGACGATCTCCCAGAAGCGGCCCTTGTGCGGCGTGTCCGGGGTGCCCTCGTACATGACCTGGGTGGCGCCGTTGGAGAGCGGGCCGTAGACGATGTAGGAGTGCCCGGTCACCCAGCCGATGTCGGCGGTGCACCAGTAGACGTCCGTCTCCGGCTTCAGGTCGAAGACCGCGTGCGTGGTGTACGACGCCTGCGTCAGGTAGCCGCCGGTGGTGTGCAGGATGCCCTTCGGACGAGCCGTCGTGCCGCTCGTGTAGAGGATGAAGAGCGGGTGCTCGGCGTCGAACGGCTGCGCGGTGTGCTCCGGCGCGGCCGTCTCCACCGTCTCGTGCCACCAGTGGTCCTTCTCCGACCACGCGACGTCCTCGCCGGTGCGACGCACCACCAGCACGTGCTCCACCGACGGGCACTTCGCCACGGCCTCGTCCACGGTGGGCTTCAGCGCCGACGGCTTGCCCCGCCGGAAGCCGCCGTCCGCCGTGATGACCACCTTGGCGGTGGCGTCCTGGATCCGGTTGGTCAACGCGTCGGCCGAGAAACCACCGAACACCACGCTGTGCGTGGCGCCGATCCGGGCGCAGGCCAGCATCGCGGCCGCGGCCTCCGGGATCATCGGCAGGTAGATCGCCACCCGGTCACCCGCGGTGACGCCCAGGTCGGTCAGCGCGTTCGCCGCCTGGCAGGTCAGCCTGTGCAGGTCGGCGTACGTGAGGGTGCGCGTGTCGCCGGGCTCGCCCTCCCAGTGGATCGCCACCTTGTCGCCCCGGCCGGCCTCCACGTGCCGGTCCAGACAGTTGTACGCCACGTTGAGCTGGCCGCCGACGAACCACTTCGCGAACGGCGGGTTCGACCAGTCCAGCACCTCGTCCCACTGCTTCGACCAGGCCAACCGCCCGGCCTGCCGCTCCCAGAACGCCAGCCGGTCGGCCGCCGCCTCGTCGTAGGCGTCGGCCTTGACGTTGGCCTCGGCGGCGAGCTGGGCCGGCGGCGGGAACTGGCGCGTCTCGTTCAGCAGATTGGCCAATGCCTCGCTCATCCGTGACTCCTCGTCGCTCGGGGTGGTGACCTGCGTCTCGTCTGGGGGAGAGGTTAGCCCCGCCGGCCAGGACGGGCGACCGCCGCCCGCCCCCACCGCGCCGAGCGGACGGCCGCGCGCGCCAAGCTGCACGCGTACCCCCTCGGTTGCCCGGTGTGCCACGGACGTCGTGTCGCCGACGGTGCTCGACCCCGACGGCGATGCCGGCCGGGGCGATCCCGGTCGCCGTCATCTCCCATGTCGGTGCCGGCCCGCGACCCAGGACGTCCCGGCGTCGGCGGTGGCGTCGGTCGCCATCCCCACGGCTGGCCGGTGCGTCCCCCGGCCGGGTCGCTACGGTGGCGGAATGACCACCGACCCGCTCGCGCCGCTGCTCGCGCTCACCGACGTCGCACCCGCCGTCGAGCGCGCCCGCGAGCGGTTCGACCAGGCCTTGCGACACCGTGCGCTCCGCCGCCACGGTGGCCAGGTCGCGGCCGAGGTAAGCCTGCGCTCCGCGGTGGCCAGCGCGGCCCTTGAGGGGTACGCCCACGAGCGCGAGGCCGTCCGCGCCGGCACCGTCACCGACCCGGTGCTCCAGGGCGCGCTGCGGGTGGCCGGGGCACTGCCCACGCTCACCGAGCTCTGGCCGAAGGCGCCCCGGCAGGCGCTCGCCCGGCTGCACGTGCTCGCCGCCCGCGACGTCGTACCCGAACCGGAACTCGGCCGGCCCGTCACCGACCCGGTCGTCGGCGCCCGACTCGACGGCCTCGCCAACCTGGTGACCGGCGGCACGAAGGTCTCCCCGCTGGTGCTCGCGGCCGTGGTCCACGGCGAGCTGCTGGCGCTGCGGCCGTTCGCCGGCCCGTCCGGCGTCGTCGCCCGGGGTGCGGCGCGACTCGTCCTGCTCGCCAGCGGCACCGACCCACGTGGCCTGCTGGCGCTCGACGTCGGGCACCACGAACGCGAACCCGAGTACGTCGGTTCCGCCGGTGCCTTCGCCACCGGCACGCCCGACGGGCTGCGCTCCTGGCTGCGGCACTACATGACGGCCGTGGAGGTGGCGGCCGACCAGCTCACCCTGATCGGCGACGAGGTCCTCGCCGCCTCCTGACCCGGCACCGCGCCTGCCCCGCCCGCCGCACCGCGCCTGCCCCGCCGCACCGCGCCTGCCCCGCCCGCCGCTTCGCGCCGGGCCCTGCCGTGCCCGTCGCGCCCGCGGGCCGCCGGCCCGCCCGGCCTCAAGATCCGCGCAGTTTCCGGGATGTTGTTGCCTCCGATGGGCGCGGAGGCAACAACATCCGAGAAGTTGGGGTCTCGACCACCCCCCGGCGGGGGTGCCGGGTCAGGATTCCCCGAGAGGTGGGGGTCTCGACGGTTCCGGTGCGGTGCCGGCTCAGGCGGTCGCGGACGTTGCTCTGGTTCGGCGGTGCCGGCCGTACCAGGCGATGCCGATCGCGACCCCGACGCCCACCGCCGCCGCGGCCGCGGCCACCGGGACGGCCGGGCGCTCCCGCAGGCGGCGGCCCAGCGGGATCGGGTGCCGGAACTCGAGCACCGGCCAGGCGTTCTCCACCGCCAGCTTGCGCAGCTGCCGGTCCGGGTTCACCGCGGTCGGGTGCCCGACGCACTCCAGCAGCGGCCGGTCGCTGTACGAGTCGGAGTAGGCGTACGAGTCGTCGAGGTCGTAGCCGCGCTCCTCGGCGAGCTCCCGGACCGCCTCGACCTTGCTCGGGCCGGCCGCGTAGAACTCCACCTCGCCGCTGTAACGGCCGTCCTTGACCGCCATCCGGGTGGCGATCACGTCGGTGATGCCCAGCAGCTCGCCGATGGGCCGGACCATCTCCTCGCCGGAGGCGGACACCAGCACCACGTCCCGGCCGGCGGCCCGGTGCTCCTCGATGAGGGCGGCCGCCTCCGCATAGACGTACGGGTTGATCAGCTCGTGGAGTGTCTCCGCGACGATCTGGCGGACCTGCTCGACCTGCCAGCCCTTGCACAGGGTGGCCAGGTAGTCCCTCGTACGCGCCATGGTCTGCTCGTCGGTGCCGCCCAGCCGGAACATCAGCTGCGCGTACGCCGACTTGACCACGTCACGCCGTGTGATCAGCCCGTCCCGGTAGAACGGCCGACCGAACGCCAACGCGCTCGACTTGGCGATGACGGTCTTGTCCAGATCGAAGAAAGCGGCACCTCGGCCCACGGCGCGAAAGTCTAGTCGGATGGTCTATGGTCGGCGGGTGCCCGGGGGTCCGGTGATCCCCAGACCCGCTGGCCGAGCCGATCATCTCCGCTCACAGTGATCGCGGTCACACTCTGCGAAAACAATTCGCAGGGAGTGGAGTGCACACCACTCGACGTAACAGGTCCGCTCAGGCAGACTTGTCCGCACGGCGAGTATCCATATCTCGCACAACAGACAGACCCTCAGCGGTTGCACCCCCCGTGACCGCTGAGTTGGTTCGGCTCGACCCCCCCGGAGCCGAACCTCCCGACGACCCCCGTCTCCCCCCGACGGGGGTCGTCCCTTTCTGGGAGCGCTGTCCCGTCGCAGGTCACAGGTCGTCTCTGTCCCGGTCGAAGGCCCATCTGTCCGGGGTGCGCCGACGGCCTTGGTCGCCGCGCAGGCGACGGCCTCCCCCTGGGAGGTGGACTCGGCCGACCACTCGGTGCCCTCCCGGTCCGGCCGGACCGCCCGGAAGCGATGCGGGCCGGTGTCGACCACTTGGCCGAGCAGACCGTCGCGCACGACCGACGGCAGCCACACCTGGCGTCGGAAGGTCGACCGCCCAGCGTGCGGCCGACCCGACCGGGGGTTCGTGTCAGTGCGGGTATTTCCCGAAAGCACTACTCAAGGCGGTTTCCGCAGTGCAGCTCATCTCGCCTGGGGCTAGCTGCCTGTGCGCGGGCCGCCAGAGCTCTGCTCCCTTCGAGGTGATGCGGGCCAGGATGCAGTCGTACTGCGAGGCTCGTAAACCGACGCCGACGGTGCCGTTCCGCGCGCCGACGGTCTGGCGAATCGCCGGGTCGAGTTGCAGGCCGACGAGCGCCGCGCTGACGGCGTTCTCGTTCGACCCGGCGGACTGCAGGGCACTCTTCAGGCGGTCGTCGATGCCGGTGAGCGACGGGTCCTTGGTGACCGGTACGGCAGCTCCCGTCGGGCATTCGATGTCGTCGTCGCGGGTGTCGTTCTCCGGGCCGAGCTGGAGACGGAAGCAGATCCGCTCGTCGCCTTCCTTGATCACCGAGCCGTCCGCGCCGATCTCCACGCCATGACCGGTCACCTGGAGCACCAGGGCCACGCCGGTCTGCCAGTGCGTCTCGCCGGTGACCGCGAGCACCGTGACGTCGGGGTGCTGGCCCGCGGAGTGTGCGTACTTGTCAGCCTGGTAGAGGTGGTCGTATTCGAACCGGAAGAGAACCCTGTCGACCTTCTCCGCGGCGTCGGCCACTGCGCTCTCGTGCAGCGGGCTCTCCCGAACGTCGACGATGTCGCCGACCTTCTCCTGGAGGCGGACCTCCAGATTGTCGAGGAAGTGCCAGGACACGCCGCCCACCAGCGCCGTAACCAGGAGCGCGGCGGCGCCGGACCTCACCCGTCGTGCACCGCCATCCATGAGGGGGAGTATGCCGTCGCGAGGGAAACCGCGCCGCCCCGCGAAGGGTGCCGCCAGCAACCGTGACAGGAATTGGTGGACGGGGTCGTCGCTTCCGCCGGGAGCGCTCCGCCGCCTCCGCCGGCCTGTGACCCCGGGCTGCCGGTCGCGCCTCAGCAGGAACCCAGCCGGTTGATCGCCGGCACCAGTGCGGCACTGACGACGAACCCCAGCAGCGCGAGGGCCAGCCAGGGCCAGGGGTGACTCCTGCGGCGCGTCACCGCCCACCACGTCACGACGACGGAGGCCACCGTCGTCAGCAGCATCAGCCCGCTCAGGACCCGGTAGGCGTCCATGGCTATCCGGAACGTGTCGCCGGTGTCGCCCGGGCACGGTTCCGAGGGCGCGAAGCCCACGAGGGTGTAGACGCAGCCGAGGAGCACGGTCAGGGCCAGGGGGATGGTCAGCACCACCGCCACCAGAACCGGCGCGCGGGATCGCATGACCGCAGGTTAGGCATCGAAGGTCACGGACGTGGCACGCTGCCGGCGCGAACCCGCATCCGGGACTGAACGGGTTCCGGCGCATAGCAGATCCACCGCCTCCGCGGGCGTTGTCCACAGGCCGCCCGGTTGTCCACAGGCGGGCCCGCTGGGGCAGCCCACGGGGTCGCCGGCGAGCAAGGTCTCGGTCAGCACCCGAGCCCGACCGCTGGAGGCCGCGATGCCACCCCGTACCTCACTCCCGCCGCCAGGCCGGCGACCGCTGGTCGTCACCGGCGACGGCGACCTGCTCGACGACCTGCTCCGGCTCGCCGCCGCCGGCGGCGCGGAGGTGGAGCTCGCCCCCGACCCGGCCGCCGCCCGGACCCGCTGGCTGCCGGCGCCGCTGGTGCTGCTCGGTGCCGACCAGGCGCAGCCGTGCCTGCGGGCCCGGCTGCCGCACCGGCCACGGCTGGTGCTGGTCGGCCGATCCGGCGAGCTCGACCCCGGCTGGCAGGTCGCCGAGCTGATCGGCGCCGAGCACGTCGCCACCCTGCCGGCGGCCGAGCCCTGGCTGGTCGACCGTCTCGCTGAGCACGGCGCCGAGGGCCCGCCGGGCGCGGGCGCGCGAGTCGTCGCGGTGCTTGGCGGTCGGGGCGGTGCCGGGGCGAGTGTCCTGGCCGGCGGGCTCGCGGTCACCGCTGCCCGGTCCCGGCTGCGCACCCTCCTCGTCGACGCCGATCCGCTCGGCGGCGGGCTCGACCTCGTCCTCGGGTGGGAGCAGCTGGAGGGGTTACGGTGGCCGGCGCTCACCGGCGCGGACGGCCGGGTGGACGCTCCCGCCCTCGTCCGCGCCCTCCCCAGCAGGGGTGACCTGGTGGTGCTCTCGTGGGATCGCGGTGACCTGTTCCCCCTGCCGGCGCCGGCCATGGCGGCCACCGTCGACGCCGCGCGGCGCGGGCGTGACTTCGTCGTGGTCGATCTGCCCCGGCAGCTCGACGAGGCGGCGGTGACCGCGTTGCAGAGCGCCGACCAGGCGTACGTGATCGTGCCCGCCGAGCTGCGCGCCACCGCCGCCGCGGCCCGGGTGGTGGCCACCGCCGCCCCGCACTGCGCCGAACTGTCCGTCATCGTGCGCGGACCGGCCCCCGGCCGACTCAAGGCCGCCGAGGTGGCGCGGGCGCTCGGGCTGCCGCTGGCCGGCACACTTCGCCCGGAGCCGGGCCTCGTCCGTGGGCTGGAACGGGGCGAGGCGCCGGCCGCCGCCGGGCGCGGTCCGCTGGCCGCGCTGTGCCAGCGGATCGTCGCGGACCTGACGGGCGCTTCCCGGGCGGGTGCGGCATGAGCGTCGAGAGGGCTCGGCAACTCCCGGCGGACCCCGCGTCGGCCCGGCGGCCGGACGACGACGGGCTCACGGTCCGCGTGCGGCAGCGGATGGCCGCCGCCGCGACGCCGGTCACCCCGGCGGCGATCGTCTCCGCGGTACGCGCTGAGCCCACCGCCGCCGTCCTGGGAGACACCGCCGTGCTGCGGATGGCCGACCGGGTCCACGACGATCTGGTGGGCGCCGGGCCGCTCGCACCGCTGCTGGCCGATCCCGAGGTGACCGATGTGCTGGTCAACGGTGTTCGCGTGTGGGTCGACCGAGGTCAGGGTCTCCAGCAGGTGGCGGTGCCGCTGGGCTCGGTCGACGAGGTGCGCCGGTTGGCGCAGCGGTTGACCGCGAGCGCCGGACGGCGGCTCGACGACGCCTCCCCGTACGCCGACGCGCGGCTCGCCGACGGGACCCGGTTGCACGCGGTCCTGCCGCCGGTGGCGACCGACGGGCCCTACCTGTCGCTGCGGACCTTCCGGCAGCGACCGTTCACCCTCGACGAGCTGGTGCGGCACGGGACGGTGCCGCGGCCGGTGGCGCCCGTGCTGTCCGCCGTGGTGGCGGCGCGGCTCGCGTACCTGGTGACGGGCGGCACGGGCTCGGGCAAGACGACGCTGCTCAACACGTTGCTCGGGCTCGTCCCGTCGACCGAGCGGATCGTGCTGGTGGAGGACGCGGCCGAGTTGCAGCCGCGGCATCCGCACGTCGTCGGGTTGCAGGCGCGGACGGCCAACGTGGAGGGTTCCGGTGTGGTCGGGCTCTCCGACCTCGTGCGGCAGGCGCTGCGGATGCGACCCGACCGTCTGGTGGTCGGTGAGTGTCGGGGCGCGGAGGTGGTCGACCTGCTCGCCGCCTTGAACACCGGCCACGACGGCGGTGCCGGGACGCTGCACGCCAACGCCCCGTCGGACGTCCCGGCGCGGCTGGAGGCCTTGGGGATGCTCGGCGGGCTGCCCCGGGCCGCGCTGCATGCCCAGGTGGTGGCCGCTCTCCAGGTGCTGGTGCAGGTGCGCCGCAGCGACCGGGGCCGGGTGCTCGAATCGGTGTGCCTGTTGCTCCCTGAGGGTCCCGAGCGGCTGGTCACGGTGGTGCCCGCCTGGGTACGCGGACGGGGGCTCGGTCTCGCCGCCCGGCCCTTGGCCGCGCTGCTGGCGGAGCGAGGCGTGGCGGTGCCACCGATCCTCTGCGAACCGTGGCCCGGATCGGCCGGTCCGGCATGACCACCGGGATCTGGGTGTCGGTCGCCTCGCTGCTCGGGGCCGTTGTGCTGATCGGCTGGCCGCTGCGCGCCGCCCGTGTCCGCCGCCGTGTCGGCTCGGGCGGAACCCCGAAAGCGTCCCCGGATGACGCGCTTGTCGAGTGGGTCGAGGGGCTGGGGCGGGGCCTCGGTGGTCCCGCCGGGCCGATGTCCGAGCCGCTCGACGGCGCCGTGCCGGCTACCACCGCCGCCCCCCACCGGTCCGCCTCCGCCGGCGCGATCCCCAACCACGGGTCCGTTCCCGGTAGCGTCGTCGAGGCAGCGGCTCGGGACCTTTCCGCCGGACGGGACGTCGCGGTTCGGACGCCCTTGTTCCCGGCGGGCGGGCCTACCCAGTCGTCGCGTCCGACGGGACCCACCCGTCCTCCCCGTCGACGTGACGGGCGCGGCCCGGCGGGGCTGGGCGGGACGCCGTTCGGGCAGGTCACGGTGCACCGGCAACGCGCCGACGCCCGCCCGGCGTCGTCCGGGCGACCTCGATGGTTCGCGTGGCTTCCCCGATCGCCCCGGCGGGTGCTCGTCCTGGCCGCCCTGGGCGGCGCCGGGATCGGCGGCCTGCTGGCCGGGCCGGTGGGTGGGGTGGCGCTCGGCGGGTACGCCGCGCTGGGCGCGCGGGCGGCGCTCCGCTGGCAGGCGAGCCGGCACACCGAGCAGTCCCGCCGCCGCCGGTTGGACGAGCTCTGTGGGATCGCCGCCGATCTCCGGGCCGGGCTGCCCGCGCCCGTGCCGGCCCAGGACTCGCCGGCCGACCGGCCGGACGGTGCGGACCGGCTCGACCGCCTGGTGTCCGCAGCCGTACGACTCGCCGACCGCACCGGCGCGCCACTCGCCGAGCTGGTGGAGCGGATCGAGGCCGATGCCCGCGCGACCGATCGGGGGCTGGCGGCGGCGACGGCCCAGGCGGCGGGGGCGCGCGCGCCACCGCCTGGCTGCTGGCGACGCTGCCGCTCGGCGGGATCGCGCTCGGCTACGGCATCGGCGTGGACCCGCTGGCGGTGCTGCTGCACACCCCGGTCGGTGCGGTCTGCACGGTGCTCACCCTCGCGCTCCAGGCGGCCGGGCTGTTGTGGACGGAACGGCTCGCCGCCGCGCCCGGCCGGCCCGCCTGATGGCCGGCTCGGCGGTCGCCGCGGGTTGCCTCGTGGCGGCGGTGCTGCTGCTCGTCCTCATCCGTCGCCGACCGACGCGCCGGCTCCGGGCGCTCGGACGGGGTGCGGAGGGCCGGCCGGCACGACTCCGGCTCCACGGCACTCGCCCCGGCCGCCGTCTCGAACGGGAACCGGCCGACCCGCCGCGCCCGGGATGGCTCGGACGTCCGGACGTGATCCGCCTCGCGGCGGTGCTGGCCGGCGTCGCCGTGGCGGTGGTCGTCGGTGGGTGGGTCGGCCTGCTCGCCGCCGTACCCACCACGCCCGTGGTCGACCACCTGCTCCGTCGGGTCGAGCCACCCGCCGTTCGGGACCGGCGCCTGCGTGAGGCGGCCGACCTGCCACTCGCGGCCGACCTGCTGGCGGCGGCCATGCGGGCGGGCGCGCCGGTGGATCGTTCGGTGCTGGCGGTTGCCGAGGCGCTGGACGGTCCGCTCGCCGATCGACTCGGTCGGGTCGGCCGCACGCTGCGACTCGGCGGCGGGCCGGAGGAGGCGTGGTCGGCGCTGGACGGGGTGCCGGCGGCGGAACGGTTGACGGCCGCGGCCTACCGGTCGTCGAACAGCGGCGCGGCGCTCGCGGGCGCCCTGACCCGGCTCGCCGACGACCTGCGCGCCGACCGCGCCACCGCCGCCGAGGCGTCGGCCCGCCGCGCCGGAGTCCTGATCGTCCTGCCGCTGGGGCTCTGCTTCCTGCCGGCGTTCATTCTCGCCGGTCTGGTGCCGGTGATTGTCGCCGTGCTCGGCGACGTGCTCTGACAACCATCGAGAAAGGGGTACGACGTGCGCAAACTGCTCGCCCGCCTGCGCGGGGACGCGGGGATGAACACGGCCGAGTACGCCGTCGGCACGCTCGCGGCGGTTGCCTTCGCGGGCATCCTGCTGAAGGTGCTGACCTCCGGCAACGTCCAGTCCGCGCTGACGGCCGTCATCGACCGGGCACTGAAGTGATCCGGCGCCGGCTGGCCGGTCGTGACCGGGGGTCGTTCACCGCCGAGCTGGCGGCCGGCCTGCCGGCGCTGCTCCTGCTCCTGTTCGTCGGCCTGACCGCGGTGAACGCGGTCGGGGTCCGAGCCGGCTGCCTGCACGCGGCCCGGGAGGCGGCACTGGCCGTCTCCCGGGGCGGCGACGGAGGCTCCGCGGGGAGCCGGTCCGCACCTCCGGGCGCCGACGTCTCCGTCTCGGTGGAGGGCGAGCAGGTCCGCGCCACCGTCCGAGCCCCGGTTCGCGCTCTCGGCACCCGGCTACCCCGCCTCAGCGTGTCGGCGACGGCGGTGGCCGCCGTCGAGCCGGGCGCACCGGGGGGGCGGGCGATGAGCCGACGCAGCGCGGGCCGAGAGACACGTCGGCCCATCGACAGCCGGGCAACCCGGGCAACCGCGCGCTGCCTCGGTGCGCGCCGTGCGGGTGCCGACGCGCAACGGGGCGGGGCCACCGTGCTGCTCCTGGCCGCCGGGCTGGTGTTCGTGCTGTTCGGGGTCTTCGGGGCGGCGGTCGCGGCCGCACAGATGGCCCGCCAGCGGGCGGGGGTGGCGGCGGACTTCGGCGCGCTCGCCGGGGCGGGCCGGGCGATCGAGGGTGAGTCGGTGGCCTGCGCGCGAGCCGCGGACCTCGTCGCCCGAAACGGTGGCGAGCTGGTCAGCTGTCGGCTCGACGGGCTCGACGTGCTGGTCACGGCCGAGGTGACGGTCGCCCCACTGCCCGGTCTGGTCCGTGTCGCGACGGCCGGCGCCCGTGCCGGCCCGGTGACGGGATGACCGGCGCGGACGACGCGGACCGACCCGCCCGGCCGATGACGCCGGCCGTCCTGCACGGAGGCGCACGCCGCCGCCGCGTCCGTGCACGGCACGGCGCTCCAGATCCCTCCCCGGGATGCGGGTCTGGTGCCGGACGCCGCGCCGGACCGCTGCCCGGGACGCCGCGCCGGACCGCTGCCCGGGACGCGGGTCGGGGCGCGTCCCGGGGGCGGATCGGTCGAAAGTGGCCTCAGCGGGCCTGGAGGGCGTCGAGGGCGACGGCCATCGCGATGACCAGCCGGCGGTCGATCTGCGGCTGGTGGATCTCGACCACGTATCGGTCGCGGAGGCCCCACTTCTTGATGACGGAGAAGACCGGCTGCCCGCCGGCGGTGAAGTCGAAGTGGTACGGCAGCCAGGACAGCGAGTCGACGAAGCGCCGCAGCAGCGCCACCGGAAGGCTGCGCTCCTGGCCGGTCACCTGCGGCAGGCCGTTCTGCTCGACGTGCCAGGTGGAGCGGAGCAGCGACTGGGCGAAGTCCTTGCGGAACAGGCCGATCGGGTTGCCGGCGGCGTCGGTCACGTCGTATGTGGCGCCGAGGTCGAGGCGCTGGCGCGCCTTGAAGCCGAGCAGCGGCTGCTGCTTGGTGTCGTCGGTGTAGATGGTCACCTGCTCCTTGAAGGCGAGCCGCTTCTGCTGGGCGAAGGCCAGCAGCCCGCCCTCGGAGCCGTCGGGAGCCACCGAGTGGACCTCGTACTGGTTGACCATCATGCGCAGCCGCTGGCGGATGTGGAACCGCTGCTGGGCCTGGAGGTTGTCAGGTTGCATCTGTCGTTCTCCTTGGGGGACGTGTGCGCCGGAGTCTCGCACAGCCGGGACCGGCTCACCGGCCGCCGTCGACCGTGGCGCGCAGGACCCAGGTGTGCAGCACCTGGTGGATGGCCCGCAGTCGCTCGTCGATCCGGTCCAGCCGTTCCGCCTGCGCGAGGGCGGCCAGCGCGGACGCGAAGGCGATCTGCTGGTCGATGGTGAGCTTCTCCTGGTCGAGGTTGTAGAGCAGGTCGACGGTCTCGGCGATGGTGTCGGTCACGACTTCCTCCTCGGGGTGGCGGCGGCGAGGACAGACGCATCCATCGATGGAAGCGCTCCCACATCGTTCCCGCTCCGGCCGCCTCCCATGCCTGTCCATCCGGGCCGGCCGTCGAGGCGGCGAGCCGCGCAGCCGCCAGCGCCAGCCGCCAGCGCCAGCCGCCAGCGCCAGCCGCCAGCGCCAGCCGCCAGCGCCAGCCGCGCAGCCGGCGGCGCCAGCCGCGCAGCCGCGAGCGCCAGCCGGCGGCCGCCAGCGGGAGGGGGGATCAGGCCGGCAGGTTCGCCAGCACCACGTCCAGTACCCGGATCGCGTCCGGCTTGGAGAGGGGGTTGTTGCCGTTGCCGCACTTCGGCGACTGCACGCAGGACGGGCAGCCGCTCTCGCAGCCACACTCGGCGATCGCGTCCCGGGTGGCCTTCAGCCAGGCGCCCGCCGTGCCGTACGCCCGCTCGGCGAACCCTGCCCCGCCCGGGTGGCCGTCGTAGACGAAGACGGTCGGCGCCTCGGTGTCCGGGTGCAGGGCGGTGGAGAGCCCGCCGATGTCCCAGCGATCGCAGGTCGCGATGAGTGGCAGCAGCCCGATCGCCGCGTGTTCGGCGGCGTGCAGGCCCCCGGGCACGTCGGCCGTCTCCACGCCGGCGGCGGTGAGCGACTCCGGGGAGAGGGTGAACCAGACGGCGACGGTCCGCAGCTCCCGCACCGGCAGGTCCAGCGGCCGGGTGTCGATGACCTCGCCGGTGGCGATGCGTCGACGCTGGTACGACACGACCTGACTGGTCACGTCCACCTCGCCGAGGAACATGCCGACCGGCCCGGCGTCGACGTACGAACGCACCGACACCACCGACACGTTGGTGACGTCCCGGGCGTGGGTGGACCAGTCCGGCTCCTCGGCGTGCACCAGCGCGCAGCCGTCGGCGAGGTCCAGGTCGTCCACCACGTACGAGACGCCCTGATGCAGGTAGACCGCGCCGGGGTGGAGCAGGAAGTGCGACGAGCCGCCGTCGACCGTGCCGAGCAGCCGCCCGGTGGCCGACTCGACCACGACGACCGGTGCGCCGCCCTCGCCGCGCAGGTCCACCTCGGGTCGCTCCCGGTGCCGCCAGTACCAGCCGGTGGGCCGCTGCCGCAGCGCGCCGGCCTCGACCAACTCCTGCACCGCCTCCTTCGCTCCGTCACCGAAGAGCGCCAGGTCGGCGGGGGTGAGCGGCGCCTCGACGGCGGCGCAGGCCAGCTGGGGGGCCAGCACGTACGGGTTGGCCGGGTCGAGCACCGTCGCCTCGACGGGCCGCCCGAAGACCGCCTCCGGGTGGTGCACCAGATAGGTGTCGAGCGGGTCGTCCCGGGCCACCAGCACGGCGAGGGCTTCCTGACCGGAGCGTCCGGCCCGGCCGGCCTGCTGCCACAGCGACGCCCGGGTCCCCGGGTAGCCACAGATCAGCACCGCGTCCAGGCCGACCAGGTCGACACCCAGCTCCAGCGCGTTGGTGGACGCCAGCCCGAGCAGGTCGCCGTGCAGCAGCGCCCGTTCCAGCTCCCGGCGCTCCTCGCGCAGGTAGCCGGCGCGGTAGGCGGCCACCCGCTCGCCCAGCCCGGGCACCGCCTCGTCGAGCGCCCGGCGGGCGTTGGCCGCCACCACCTCGGCGCCCTTGCGGGAGCGGACGAAGGCGAGCGTGCGTACGCCCTCGGCGACCGTGTCGGCGAGCAGGTCCGCCGTCTCGCGCAGCGCGGACCGCCGGACCGGCGCGAGGTCCACGGCGTCGGACGACGGGTCGGCCGAGGGCAGCAGCGGCGGCTCCCACAGCGCGAAGGTCACCCCGCCCCGGGGCGACGTGTCCTCGGTCACCGCCGCCACGGGCAGGCCGGTGAGCCGGCCGGCGGTGGTCGCCGGGTCGCCCGACGTCGCCGAGGCCAGGACGAACACCGGCGAGCTGCCGTAGCGGGCGCACTGGCGGCGCAGCCGGCGCAGCACGTGCGCGACGTGCGACCCGAACACGCCCCGGTAGGTGTGGCACTCGTCGATCACCACGTACGACAGCCGGCGCAGGAAGCCCGTCCACTGCGCGTGCCCGGGCAGGATGCCGTGGTGGAGCATGTCCGGGTTGGTCAACACGAACCGGGAGTGCCGGCGGATCCACTCCCGCTCGGCGCGCGGGGTGTCGCCGTCGTAGCAGGCGGGGCGGATGCCCTCCAGGTCCAGTTCGGCGACCGCGCGAAGCTGGTCGGCGGCGAGCGCCTTGGTCGGCGCGAGGTAGAGCACCGTGGCCCGGGGGTCGGTGAGGAGGGTCGCCAGTGCCGGCAGCTGGTACGCCAGCGACTTGCCGGACGCGGTGCCGGTGGCGACCACGACGTGCTGGCCGTCGTACGCCAGGCTGGCCGCCTCGGCCTGGTGCCGCCACGGCGCGACCACGCCGCGCCGCGCGAACGCCGCCCGCAGGTCCTCCGGGGCCCACTGCGGCCACGGCGCCGGCACGCCCACCCGGGCCGGCACGCGCTCGACGTGGGTCACCGGGTCGGCGTCGCCGCGGTTCCGCAGCCGGACCAGCAGGTCGGCCGGCGAGCGCTGGTGGTGGATCGGGGCCGTCTCCGAGGTGCGGCGCGGCGCCAGGCGCGCCGAGCTGAAACCGTCGGAAGTCACGTCCTGCACTCTCGCACTGGTGTTCGGAGATGAAAAGCCGGGCTCCGGGGTAAGAGGGAGCCGCCCGCCGGTGGACCACTGCGTCTTCCGGCGGTAGTGGTTAGATGCCCAGGAGAGTTTACGGCTCTTGCGAGGAGGGACCGATGGAGCTGTCGCTGGCGACCCGCACCGTGGGGGAGCACACGGTGCTCGAGGTCGGCGGTGAGGTGGACGTCTACACCGCCCCCCGCCTGCGCGAGCGGCTCCTCGAACTCATCGACGGCGGCGCCCGGCACGTGGTGGTCGACCTCGGCCGGGTCGACTTCCTCGACTCCACCGGGCTCGGTGTGCTGGTGGGCGCCCTCAAGCGGCTGCGGTCGGCCGAGGGCACGTTCGCCCTGGTCTGCGACAAGGAGCCGCTGCTCAAGATCTTCCGGATCACCGCGCTGGACCAGGTCTTTCCCCTGCATCCCACGGTCGACGCGGCGGTCGCGGCGACCGGCGCCGGCGCGTGATGGCGACGGTTCGGCTCTCGTTCTCGCCGGCGCCGGTGCACGTCCGCACCGCCCGCCTGGTCGGCGTCGCGGTCGCCCGCCGGGCCGGCGTCCGCGAGGACCTGCTCGACGAGGTACGCCTGGCGATCGGTGAGGCGTGCACCCGCGCGGTCGCCCTGCACCGCCAGTACGGTCTGCACGACCCGGTGCTCGTCGAGATGTCCGACTCGGGGCAGTACGCGGTGCGCGTGATCGACCGGGCGCCGATCGAGGCGAGCATCGGTCTCGCCGCCCTGCCCCCGGACGAGCTGGCCGACGAGTCGCTCACCGACGAGGCGCTCACCACCGGCGTGGGCTTCGCCCTGCTCGCCGGTTTCGTCGAGGACCTCCAGGTACGCCCGGTCGACGAGGGCATCGGCACCGAGGTACGGATGGTCTGGCCGGTCGGCCGCTGACCCGTACCGCAGACCGGCCGCGCGTCCGTCGGCGGGTGCCGCTGACCCGCGCCGCGTGCCGCAGGCCGCGTTCCCAGCAGGGAACGCGGCCTTCGTCGTATGGATCCGGTCCTATATCAGATTTCCGCTCATAACACAGCGATGAAGATCATCGGCCGGGGGTGCACCCTCGGTGTGACCTCGGACACTGCGGAGGGCTACAGTACCCGGGTTGTCAGCAAGTGATCCATCCCGCACCCAGCGGGAACGGGAGTCCATCGCTGGTCCGCAGGGGTGGGCTCGGCGGGCGCTTGCGAGTCCGCATCCAGGCGCCGGCCGGTGCGTCTCCACCGGCCGGGCGCGTGTTCGGTACAGGAGGACACAGATGTCCGAGACCTTGGCCGCCGACGGCGGCGGGCTTTCCCTTACCGGAGCCAATGTCACGTACGTCGTCATCGCCGCGGTGATCGCGCTGGTGGCGCTCGTCTTCGCCGCCGCCCTCACTCGGGCGGTCCTGGCGGCCGGCAAGGGCACCACCAACATGCAGGAGATCTCCGGGGCCGTGCAGGAGGGCGCCTCGGCCTACCTGCTCCGACAGTTCCGCACCCTGGCGATCTTCGTCGTCATCGCGGTGATCCTGCTCTTCCTGCTGCCGGTGCACGACACCGACGGCAGCGAGATCGCCGTGAAGATCGGCCGGTCGGCCTTCTTCGTGGTCGGCGCGCTGTTCAGCGCGTTCATCGGCGGCGCCGGCATGTGGCTCGCCACCCGGGCCAACCTGCGCGTGGCGGCGGCGGCCCGGGAGCGACAGGGCGGCCGCGAGTCCGCCATGAAGATCGCCTTCCGGACCGGCGGCGTCGTCGGCTTCCTGACCGTCGGCCTCGGCCTCTTCGGTGCCGCGCTGGTCGTCATGATCTTCCGGGGTGACGCGCCGACCGTGCTGGAGGGCTTCGGGTTCGGTGCCGCGCTGCTCGCGATGTTCATGCGGGTCGGCGGCGGCATCTTCACCAAGGCCGCCGACGTCGGCGCCGACCTGGTGGGCAAGGTCGAGCAGGGCATCCCCGAGGACGACCCGCGCAACGCCGCCACCATCGCCGACAACGTGGGCGACAACGTCGGTGACTGCGCCGGCATGGCCGCCGACCTGTTCGAGTCGTACGCGGTGACGCTGGTCGCCGCACTGATCCTCGGTCGGGCCGCGTTCGGCGAGGACGGCCTCGTCTTCCCGCTGATCATCTCCACGATCGGTGTGCTCGTCGCCATCGTCGGTGTCTTCATCACGCGGCTGCGCGCGTCCGACCGCAACGGGCTGGTCGCGATCAACCGGGCCTTCTACCTCTCCGCGGTGATCTCCGCGGTGCTGGTGGCGATCGCCGCGTACGCGTACCTGCCGGCGACCTTCGCCGAGCTGGAGGGTGGCCTCACCGGCATCAACGAGAACCCGCGGGTCGTCGCGATCGGCGCGGTGGTCATCGGCATCGTGCTGGCCGCCGCGATCCAGGCGCTGACCGGCTACTTCACCGAGACCAACCGGCGCCCGGTGCAGGACATCGGCAAGAGCTCCCAGACCGGCCCCGCCACCGTCATCCTCGCCGGCATCAGCGTCGGCCTGGAGTCGGCGGTCTACTCGGCGCTGCTCATCGGCGCCGGCGTGTTCGGCGCGTTCCTGCTCGGCGGCAGCTCCATCACGCTGTCGCTGTTCGCGGTCGCGCTGGCCGGCACCGGTCTCCTCACCACGGTCGGTGTGATCGTCGCGATGGACACCTTCGGCCCGATCTCCGACAACGCGCAGGGCGTGGCGGAGATGTCCGGCGACATCGACGAGCACGGCGCCCGGACGCTGACCGAGCTGGACGCGGTCGGCAACACCACCAAGGCGATCACCAAGGGCATCGCGATCGCCACGGCGGTGCTCGCCGCGACCGCGCTCTTCGGCTCCTACACCGACACGCTGCGGACCGCGTACGCGGACGCGAACATCGGCAACGTCGACAACGAGATCCTCAACGCGCTGAACCTGTCCAACCCGCGCAACCTCGTCGGCCTCATCATCGGCGCGGCGGTGGTCTTCCTCTTCTCCGGTCTGGCCATCAACGCGGTCAGCCGCTCGGCCGGGGCGGTCGTGATGGAGGTCCGCCGGCAGTTCCGTGAGCTGCCCGGCATCATGGACCGCACCCAGCGGCCGGAGTACGGCAAGGTGGTCGACATCTGCACCCGGGACGCGCAGCGCGAGCTGATGACCCCCGGTCTGCTGGCCATCCTGGCGCCGATCGCGGTGGGCTTCGGCCTCGGCCCGGGTGCGCTGGCCGCGTACCTGGCCGGCGCCATCGGAGCCGGCACCCTGATGGCGGTCTTCCTTGCCAACTCGGGCGGCGCCTGGGACAACGCCAAGAAGCTGGTCGAGGACGGCGCGTACGGCGGCAAGGGCTCCGAGTCGCACGCCGCGACCGTCATCGGCGACACCGTCGGCGACCCGTTCAAGGACACCGCCGGCCCGGCGATCAACCCGCTGATCAAGGTGATGAACCTGGTCTCGCTGCTGATCGCGCCGGCCGTGGTGGCCTGGAGCGTGGGCGACGACAAGAACACCGGTCTGCGGGTCACCGTGGCTGTGGTGGCCGCGCTGATCATCGTGGCGGCGGTGGTGTTCAGCAAGCGCAAGGGTGTGGCCATGTCCGACTCGGACGCCGGCGACGGCACCGGCTCGGGCAGCGCCGACCAGCGGTCGGAGACCGTTCCGGCCTGACCCGTACCGCACACCGGGCCCCCGGCCGGCGCCTGTCGCCGACCGGGGGCCCGTCCGTCCCGGCCGGCAAACCTGAGCGGTGCCAGCGCTGGACGAACGCCGTACGCTGCAACGCATGCGTACGTGCCGGGCGACTGCCGCCGGAAAGCTCACGGTGGTCCTGGCCACGCTCGCCCTGCTCGCCTCCGGTTGCGGCGGCGGCCCCAGCCCGCAGGCCTGGGCGGCCTCGGTCTGCACCGCGCTCGCCCCGTGGCGTTCGGAGATCAGCAGGTTGACCAGCAGCACCGACCAGCAGATGACCGCGCAGACCACCCCGGCGCAGGCCAAGGAGAACCTGGTCCGCCTCTTCGCCGGGGCCGAGCAGGCCAGCGAGACGGCCCGCCGCAAGGTCGAGGAGGCCGGCGTGCCGGAGACCGAGCACGGCGACGAGATCTCCGCCGGCTTCCGGACCTCCCTCGCGAAGATCAGGGACGCGTACGGCCGGGCGCGCGGCACCATCGACGGCCTCGGCACCGGGGAGGCCAGCTCGTTCTACGACGGCGTCCGGGCCGCCGTGGACACCCTCAACAAGGAGTACGACGCCAGCGCGCTGGACACCAGCCGGCTCAACTCCGAGGAGCTGAAACGGGCCTTCGACGAGGTGCCGGAGTGCCGCTGAGGGGAAGCGGCGACACGTCGGGGGCGGAACTGCTCCCGGCGCTCTTCCCAGTGCCCGACCCGGCGACGCCGGCCCCGGCCCGCCGTGCCCCCGCCGGACCCGACGACCAGACGCGGCCCGACCCGATTGCCACTGACTCGACCGCCCCGGCCGTCCCCGGCGACCCGGCCGGGCGGGCTCGCCGGGTGGCCGCCGAGGAGGCCGGGAAGCAACTGGTCTTCTTCGGCGCCGAGACCGCGGAGCCGACCCTGGCCGACCTCGCCGGGCTGCTCGCCGGGCCCGCGGAGGTGGTCCGGATGGGCGGGACCGCCCGCGTGTCGGTCGTGGTCGACGCCGCCTGGCGGGTGCACGTCCTGGTGGCCGAACTGGCCCAGCGTGGGGTGGCGGCGAGCTGGGAACCGACCGAGGACGAGCGACACGCCGTCCGCACGGCGTACGCCCGGACGCTGAAACCGCTCGCGGCCGCCTGGCTGCGCGGCGAGGCGAAGCGGCCGCCGACGAACTTCCACCTCAACGGCCGGCGGCTACGGCTCTGGCTGGCCGCGGCCGGGACGCCCGAACCGTCCGGTTTCCTGCTCCGGCTCGGCCCGGCGGACGAGGAGTGCCGGGACCCGGTGGGCCGGGCGCTCGTCGCGGTCGGTCTCGCCGGTGACCTGGTCACGGCGGAGGCGGGCGGGCCCGGGTACCTGATCACGGGACGCCGGCGCCTGCGTCGCCTCGCCGAGTTGGTCGGCGACCGGCCGGCCGCCGCCCCGGAGAACGCCTGGCCGACCCGGCTGCCCTGACCGGCGGGTGGGCGCTGGCCGGATCGGGCGTCGTCGCGTGTCCGGTCGCGGACAGCCGGGGGGACGATCCGGGCGGAAAACGGCGGGTGGGGCCTCGGCCGACGGTCCGCCATCATCACAGTGTCCCGCTACGGGGCCTACCCACGGTGTACGGTGGCGCCGACCGGCAGGTCCACCCCTGCCGGTGCGGTTTGCCGCCCGCGAAACCCGAAACGTGGACGGCGCGTTACGTTGGACATCCGGGGCCACCGGGTCCGGCGGGTCGCACACGGCCCGAATCGGGCGCGAGCGGCCACGAGCAGGAGTGAGGTCGGGGAGAGACGTGCCGAGCAACGCTGGAACCACCCGTCTGGTCATCGTCGAGTCACCGGCGAAGGCCAAGACGATCTCGGGCTACCTCGGCCCGGGGTACGTCGTGGAGGCCAGCTTCGGGCATGTCCGCGACCTGCCGCGCAACGCCGCCGACGTGCCGGCCAAGTACAAGGGTGAGCCGTGGGCCCGGCTGGGGGTGGACGTCGACAACGGCTTCCACGCCCTCTACGTGGTCTCCGCCGACCGTAAGCAGCAGATCAGCAAGCTGGTGAAGCTGGCCAAGGAGGTCGACGAGATCTTCCTGGCGACGGATGAGGACCGCGAGGGCGAGGCCATCGCCTGGCACCTGGTGGAGACGCTCAAGCCCAAGGTGCCGGTCAAGCGGATGGTCTTCCACGAGATCACCAAGCCGGCGATCCAGGCTGCCGTGGCCAACCCGCGTGAGATCGACCGCGACCTGGTGGACGCCCAGGAGGCCCGGCGCATCCTCGACCGGCTCTACGGCTACGAGGTCTCCCCGGTGCTGTGGAAGAAGGTCATGCCGAAGCTCTCGGCGGGCCGGGTGCAGTCCGTGGCGACCCGGATCGTGGTCGAGCGGGAGCGGCAGCGGATGGCGTTCCGCACCGCCGAATACTGGGACATCCTGGCCACCCTGGCCGTGGCCGACGCCGGCGAGGGGCCGCGTACCTTCAACGCCACCCTGGTCGCCCTCAACGGCGACCGGATCGCCACCGGCAAGGACTTCGAGCCGACCACGGGCAGGGTTCGCCCTGGCGCGGGTGTGGTGCACCTCGACGAGGGTGGTGCCCGGGGGCTCGCGGCCCGCCTGGCGGACCGGCCGTTCACGGTCACCCGGGTCGAGGAGAAGCCCTACCGCCGCCGCCCGTACGCGCCGTTCATCACCTCCACCCTCCAGCAGGAGGCGGCCCGCAAGCTGCGGTTCTCGTCGCAGCAGACGATGCGCACCGCGCAGCGCCTCTACGAGAACGGCTACATCACCTATATGCGTACCGACTCGGTGAACCTGTCGGAGACCGCCATCGCGGCGGCCCGCCGGCAGATCGTCGAGCTGTACGGCGAGCGGAGCGTGCCGCCGGAGCCCCGCCGCTACACCGGCAAGGTCAAGAACGCGCAGGAGGCGCACGAGGCGATCCGCCCCGCGGGCGACAACTTCCGCACCCCGGGCGACGTCGCCAAGGAGCTCTCCGGCGAGGAGTTCAAGCTCTACGAGCTGATCTGGCGGCGCACCATCGCCTCGCAGATGACCGACGCGGTGGGCTCCAGCGTCTCCGTCCGCATCCGGGCGATCTCCTCCACCAGCGAGGAGGTCGACTTCGGCGCGACCGGCAAGACCATCACCGACCCGGGCTTCCTGCGGGCGTACGTCGAGTCGAGCGACGACGAGAACGCCGAGGCCGAGGACGCCGAGCGTCGCCTGCCGACCCTGGTCAAGGACCAGCCGCTGACCGCCGAGGAGCTGGCCGCGCAGGGGCACCACACCCAGCCGCCGTCCCGCTACACGGAGGCGTCGCTGGTCAAGGCGCTGGAGGAGCTGGGCATCGGCCGCCCGTCCACGTACGCGTCGATCATGCAGACCATCCAGGACCGCGGCTACGTCTTCAAGCGCGGCCAGGCCATGATCCCGTCGTTCCTGGCGTTCGCGGTGATCGGGCTGATGGAGCGGCACTACCCGCGCCTCATCGACTACGACTTCACCGCCAGCATGGAGAACGAGCTGGACGAGATCGCCGGTGGTGACCACGCCGCGGTCGACTTCCTCACCTCCTTCTACTTCGGCAGCAGCAACGGCACCGGCGACCAGGCGATCGCCCACGCCGGCGGCCTCAAGAAGCTGGTCACCGAGAACCTCAGCGAGATCGACGCGCGGAGCGTCAACTCGATCCCGCTCTTCACGGACGACGAGGGCCGCGAGGTCGTCGTCCGGGTCGGCCGTTACGGCCCGTACCTGCAGCGGGCGGTGCCCGGCGAGCAGGCCGCGACCCCGGCCGAGGGCGAGGAGGGCGGCACCCAGGGCGACCGGGCGCCGATCCCCGAGGGCCTGGCGCCGGACGAGCTGACCCCGGAGAAGGTCCACGAGCTGTTTCTCGGTGGCGGGGGCGAGCGGAAGCTCGGCGACGACCCGGCCACCGGCGAGCCGATCCTGCTCAAGTCCGGCCGCTTCGGTCCGTACGTGGCCAGCGGGGAGCGCAAGTCCTCGCTGCTGCGTTCGCAGTCGCCGGACTCGCTCACCTTCGACGACGCGCTGAAGCTGCTCAGCCTGCCCCGGCTGGTCGGCGTCGCCCCCGACGGGGTCGAGGTGTTCGCCAACAACGGCCGCTACGGCCCTTACGTGAAGCGGGGCGAGGAGTTCCGGTCGCTGGACTCCGAGGAGAAGATGTTCACGGTCTCGCTCGATGAGGCGCTGGCCCTGCTGGCCGCCCCGAAGACGCGCCAGCGCCGGGCCGCCGCCCCGCCGCTGCGCGAGATGGGCAACGACCCGGCGACCGAGAAGCCACTGGTGATCAAGGACGGCCGGTTCGGGCCGTACGTGACGGACGGCGAGACCAACGCGTCGCTGCGGCGGGGGCAGACCCCGGAGGCGCTGACCCTCGAAGAGGCGTCCGAGATGCTCGCCGAGAAGCGGGCGAAGGGCCCGGCGCCCCGCAAGAAGGCGGCGGCGAAGAAGGCCCCGGCCAAGAAGACGACGGCCGCCAAGAAGACGACGGCGACCAAGAAGACCGCGGCGGCCGCCAAGTCCACCGTGGCGAAGAAGACCACGACGGCCAAGGCCACCCCGGCCAAGAAGGCCGCCCCTCGCAAGGCCACGACGACGTCGGAGTAAGACTCGGCTTCCACGGATCTTGGTGGATTGAGGCCCCTGGAGGGGCGTCAGGCTTCCAAGATCTACGGGTTGTCCACAGGGGCGGCGGTGCGGTGGTCCTTGTTGGCAAGGTCGGGGTGTGAGTAATGGTGGGGCGTCTCTGGCGGCTCTGCGCCGGTCGCTGCCGGGCGATGATGCCGACGAACTGACCTGGCTGCTCTTCCGTCAGGAAGAGGTGATCAGCTTCGAGCAGGCTCTCCGGCACCTGTCCCGCAAGTCGGTGCGGCACCGGGTGGCGAGCGGCCGGTGGCGCCGAATCCATCGCGGGGTGTTCGTCACCCACAGTGGGCCCGTAGGTTACGGGCAACTGCGCTGGGCGGCGGTGCTGGCCGCCGGGCCGCTCGCGCTGCTCGGCGGGCTGACCGCGGCGCAGGCCGGAGGGCTGCGGGGCTTCTCCACCCGCGTCATTCACCTCCTGCTCCCGGAGACCTGTCGGCGGGCGCCGCTGCCGCAGGGGGTGGTGGCCCACCGGACGGCACGCCTACCGCCGGAGGACGTGCTCACGATCGGGCAACCCCCCCGGACGATGCCCGCCCGGTCGATCGTCGACGCGGCGCAGTGGGCGGCCACCGACGACGAGGCGTGCGCGATCGTGGCGGCCGGTTTCCAGCAGCGCCTGGTCGGGGGCGACGAGGTGCACCGAGCCCTCGAGCACATGCCACGCGCCCGCCGCCGGAATCTGATCCTCCAGACAGCGACCGACGCGGCCGGGGGTTCCCACTCGCTCAGCGAGCTCGACTTCCTCCGTCTGGTCCGTCGAGCCGGCCTGCCCGAGCCTAGCCGGCAGAAGGTGCGCTACGACGCCACCGGGCGACGCCGTTACCTGGACGCCTACTTCGAACAGTGGCGGGTGCACGTCGAGATCGACGGCGCCCAGCACTTCGATCCGCGTGCGGCGTGGGCGGACATGCGTCGGGAGAACGACCTCTGGGTCGACGGTGACCGGGTGCTCCGATTTCCCGCGTGGGCGGTGCGAAGCCGTCCCGACGAGGTGCTCGCCCAACTCCGGGCCGCGCTCCGCGCCGCCGGTTGGCCCGGCACTGCCTGACCGATCTTGGAAGTCCGTGGCCCCTTGAGGGGCCTCTTTCTTCCAAGATTGTGGGTTGGGGTGCTCAGGCGCCGAGGACGTGGGTCTGGTGGGGGTTCGTGAAGACCCGTTGGGGGTCGAGGCGGTCGCGGACGGCGAGGAAGTCCGCCCAGCGGGGGTAGGCGGGGGCGAGGGTCACCGCGTCGCGCCAGTGCAGCTTGCCCCAGTGCGGCCGGCCACCCAGACCGGCGGCCACCTGCTCGAACGCCCGGAAATACGGCTCGTACGGCATGCCGACGTACTGGTGGACGGCGATGTACGCGGAGTCGCGGCCGTAGCCGTGCGACAGCCAGATGTCGTCGGCGGCGGTGAACCGTACCTCCACGGGGAAGAGCACCTTGAACGGCAGTTCGTCGACGATGCGCCGCAGCGCGCCCAGCGCCTCGCCGAGGGCTTCGCGCGGCAGCCCGTACTCCATCTCCACGAAGCGGACCCGGCGCGGGGTGCAGAAGACCTGGTCGGAGCGGCCGGTGTAGCGGCGTTCGGTGAGGGCGCGCGCGGAGACCGCGCTGATGTGCGGGGCGAGGGCGGGCACGGCCCGGCCGAGACGGCAGGCGCCCGCGAAGACGGTGTTGGACAGGAACTCGTCGTCGAGCCAGCCGCGCAGGCGGGACAGCGGCCGGTCGTGGGTCGGCACCCGGTCGTTGGCCTTGACCTGCACCCGAGCCGTGTACGGGAACCAGTAGAACTCCAGGTGGTCGTGCGCCTCGATCAGTTCGGGGAGTTCGGCGAGCACCGCGTCCAGCGGGGCGGGGCGCTCGTGCGCGTGTAGGACGAACGCGTCCACGCAGCGCAGCGTCACGTCGACCAGCACGCCGAGCGCCCCGAGGGAGACCCGCGCGGCGGCGAACACGTCGGGGTGCTCGTCGGCGGAGCAGTGCAGCACGTCGCCGGTGCCGGTGACCAGGGTGAGCGCCTCGACGAAGGTGGCCAGGCAGCCGTACGCCGCGCCGGTGCCGTGGGTGCCGGTGGAGATCGCGCCGGCGATTGTCTGCGCGTCGATGTCGCCGAGGTTGGGCAGGGCGAGACCGTGACCCACGAGCAGGTCGTTGAGCGCGCGCAGGGTCATCCCGGCCGGTACGGTGACCAGTCGACGCTCGGTGTCCACCCGTACGCCGATGTCCAGCGCGGTCAGCTCCATCCGCCGGTCGTCCGCAAGAGCGATCGCGGTGAAGGAGTGCCCACTGCCGGCGACCCGGATCCGGGAGCCGTCGGCGCCGGCCGCACGCACCGCCTCGGCGACCTCGGCGGTGGACGTGGGGCGGAGGATGGTGGTGGCGGTGCCACGCTGGTTGCCGGCCCAGTTCGACCACTGGACGGTGGGAGGTGCGGTGCCGACCATGGCTCTCCCTCGATATGAATATGAACTGACTTCATATCAGGAACGTTGTCGCTGGTAAATACCGCAACTGAGTCCCGCTCGTTGTACCGATAGTCACGAACTCGTGACGTGGAGATATGTTCATCTGTCGAAGGGGGGTGGCACCGAAGTGTCCACACCAGCCGCCACGACCGGGCCGCTGCGCCGCGTACCGGTGCAGGGTCGAAGTGTCGCGCGGGTCCAGCGAATGCTGGACGCCTGTGCCGAACTCGTCGACGAGGTGGGGTACGAGGGGCTGACCACGACCTTGCTCGCCGAGCGTGCCGAGGTGGCCATCGGGTCGGTCTACCAGTTCTTTCCGGACAAGCGGGCGATCGTGCAGGCGCTGACCCTGCGCACGATGGAGTCCTACCTCCAGCGGCTCGACGAGCGGTTCGCCTCGGACGACCTGACCCACTGGTGGGACGGCGTCGACGCGGGCATCGACGAGTACATCACGATGCACCGCACGGTCCCCGGATTCCGTACCCTCCACTTCGGCGACGTGGTCGACCTGCACCTGCTCGACGAGCAGCGGGACAACAACGGGGTGATCGCGGACCAGTTGGCCCGCGTGCTCACCGAACGGTTCGGGCTGACGGACGTGCCCGAGCTGCGTTTCCATCTGGAAATCGCGGTCGAGGTGGCGGACGCGCTGATCAAGCTGGCGTTCCGCCGCAAGCAGGACGGCGACGACCGGGTGCTGGTCGAGGCCAAGGCGTTGATCCGGGACTACCTCCACCGCCAGGTGGACGCCCCGGCCGACGCGACGCAGGTCGGTTGACCCGTCGTCAGGGCTGCCGCCACGCCGAGTGGGGCGGCGAACTGGAGGCGGCGCGACAGCGGCAGACCCGGGGTGCGCCGGGCGAGGTGAAGGCCCGCGGTGCGGCGGGCGAAGAGAAGCGCCCGGGGTGCGCCGGGCGAGGTGAAGGCCCGCGGTGCGGCGGGCAGCGGTGCGGAAGCGGACGGCCCCGGGGGTGCGGCCCGGGGCCGGGTCAGAGGAAGGCGTGCCCCTCGCCCCGGTAGGTGGGCACGGTCGCCACGACCGTCTCGCCATCGACGAGGTGCAGGTCGTTCACGTGTTCGCAGAGCTCGCCGGCCTTCGCGTGCCGGAACCACACCCGGTCACCGACGCGCAGCGTCGCCGCCGCCGCGCCGGCCAGCGGTGTCTGCACCTCACCTGCGCCCTCGGCGCCGAGCAGGGTGAGCCCGGCCGGTAGGACCGGCCGGGGCAGCCGGCTCGCCGCGGCGGGGCCGGAGGCGATCCAGCCGCCGCCGAGCACGGTCGCCAGGTCGGGCGTCGGCCGGCGGACCACCGAGCAGGCGAAGTACGCGGCCGGGGTGGGCTGCCACGCGCGGTACGCGTCGAACAGCGTGGGACCGTACAGGCCCGACCCCGCGGTGACCTCGGTGACCGCGGGATCGGCGCTGGTCGCGGCCACGCTGCCGGTGCCGCCGCCGTTGACGAACTCCAGGTCGGCGTGCTCCCGCACGGCGGCCACCGCCGCGCCCCGGCGGGCCACCAGCTCACGGTACGAACCGCGCTGGGCGAGCCGGATCGCCTGCCCGAGGGCCCGGCCCGTACGCCCGGGTGGCGCGTCGCCGAGGCCGGCGATCTGTGCCTCGTACGCCATCAGGCCCACCAGTCGGTAGCCCGGCCGGCCGGCGACGGCGGCGGCCAGCGCGCCGGCCGCCCGCGCACTGTGCACGGGTGAGCGGCGCACCCCGACGTGCACCCGACCGCCGAGTGGGCGCCACGACGCGTCCAGGTCGAGGCAGACCCGCAGCTCGGGACGCTGGTCGGGGGCGCGTACGGCGTCGGCCAGGTCGAGTTGGTCGGTGCCGTCGATCATCAGGGTGACCGCCGCGGCGAGGGCCGGATCGGCGGCCAGTTCGGCGAGGGCCCCCCGGTCGGCGGTGGGGTACGCCACCAGCACGTCGTCGCTGACCCCGGCCCGGACCAGCCAGATCGCCTCGGGCAGGGTGAAGGCCATCACGCCGTGCCAGCCGGGTCGCCCGAGAGCTCGGCTGATCAGTTCACGGCTGCGGACGGACTTGCTGGCGAGCCGGAGCGGTTTCCCGGCGGCGCGCTCGGCCAGCGCGGCTGCGTTGGCGTCGAAGGCGGTCAGGTCGACGACCGCGTACGGCGGGTCGAGGTGGGCTGTCGCCCTATCCAGGCGCTCGCGAAGTTTGTCGCTTTCGGTGGCCACGTGTGCACGCTAACTGTCCGGCGGTCAATGCGAAATACCCTCGCGTCTGCCTGGGTGCGGTGAATGGTCCCGGCGGCCTAGGCTCGACGAGCAGGAGAATGTCACGGGTGGGTGGCTCCCCACCGGGTCTAGAGTGTTGCACCGGGGATGCCCAGCGATGGGCCGGCACGTGGAGGTACGGCCATCGAAAGCGAGAAGTACGGCGAGTCGTCCGGCGTGTCGCCAACAGGCGGCCAGCCCGGCGTGTCGCCCGAGGCCGCCCAGCCCGCCGAGCCCACCCAGGCCGGGGATGCCGCCGCCCCGCGCGCCGAGTCCGCTCAGTCCACCGAGTCCGCCGGTCAGGTCGGCAGCACCGCGGCCCCGCTCGGCAGTGCCGCGGGGCAGATCGGTGGCGCCGGCTCCTCCGGTGCTGGCGGTGGCCAGGCTGCCGGCACGCAGACCGACCGGTCGGGCTTCGGCGCGATCCGGTCCGTGCTGCGCATCCGTCCGTTCCGCCGGCTCTGGATCGTGCTCGGGGCCGCGTCCTTCGGCGACTGGCTGGGTCTGCTCGCGACCTCCGTCTTCGCCGCCGCCCAGGTGCAGGGCAGCACGGCGAAGGGTGCCGCCTTCGGCGGCCTGATCGCGGTCCGGCTGCTGCCGGCGCTGGTGCTCGGCCCGATCGCCGGCGTCCTCGCCGACCGGTTCGACCGGCGCTGGACGATGGTCATCTGCGACCTGCTGCGCTTCGTGCTCTTCGCCTCGATCCCGCTCTACGCCCTCAGCGGCGCCAGCGGCGCCCTGGTGGTCACCTGGGCCGCGATCGCGACGTTCCTCATCGAGTCGATCACCCTGCTGTGGATCCCGGCCAAGGAGGCCGCGGTCCCCAACCTGATCCCGCGGGCCCGGCTGGAGACCGCCAACCAGCTCACCCTCATCACCACGTACGGCCTGACCCCGGTCCTCGCCGCGGTCGCCATCGCGGTGCTCGACCGCAGCGTCCGCGCGACCACCGGCGGGGAGGTTCCCGGCTGGGCGGAGCCGGCGCAGCTGGCGCTCTGGTTCAACGCGTTCTCCCGGCTGGCCACCGCCATCGTGGTGGCGTTCGGCATCAAGGAGATAAGCCATACCCGGGCGAGCGGGCAGGAGCGCACCGAGCAGAGCATGACCCGGCAGTTCGCCGAGGGCTGGCGGTTCATCTCGCAGACCCCGCTGGTCCGTGGCCTGGTGCTGGGCATCTTCGGCGCGTTCGCCGGCGGCGGCATCGTGATCGGCACCGCCCGGTTCTTCGCCAACTCGCTCGGCGCCGGTGACGCCGCCTTCTTCCTGCTCTTCGGCTCGATCTTCATCGGCCTGGCGGCCGGCATCGGGCTCGGCCCGATGATCGTCAAGGAGATGTCCCGCCGGCGCTGGTTCGGCATGAGCATCGTCCTGGCCAGCGCGGCCGTGATGACGCTGGCCTTCGCCATCCACCTGTCCATGGCGATCGTCGGCGCGGTCCTGGTCGGCGCGGGCGCCGGCATGGCCTTCCTGGCCGGCACCACGCTGCTCGGCGGCGAGATCGCGGACGAGGTCCGCGGCCGGGTCTTCGCCGTGGTGCAGATCGGCACGCGGCTGGTGCTGATCCTCGCCATCGCGCTGAGCAGCCTCCTCGCCGGCGTCGGCGGTTCCCGCAAGCTGGAGATCGCCGACCTCGGCGTCTCCATCTCGTCCACCCGGCTGCTGCTGCTCGCCGCGGGCGCGGCCGGCATCTTCGCCGGGATCAGCGCGTTCGGCCAGATGGACGACAAGAAGGGCGTGCCGGTCCTCGCCGACCTGTGGGGCTCGATCCGGGGTCGCCCGCTGATGCCCGCCGAGCCGTTCGTCTCCAACGGGCTCTTCGTGGTCTTCGAGGGCGGCGAGGGCGCGGGCAAGTCCACCCAGCTCGCCGCGCTCGCCGAGCGGCTGGGCGGCCAGGGCCGGGACGTGGTGGTGACCCGCGAGCCGGGCGCCACCGGGATCGGCCAGCGGATCCGGTCGCTGGTGCTGGAGACCGCCGGCACCGAGGCCCCGTCGCCACGCGCCGAGGCGTTGCTCTACGCGGCCGACCGCGCCCACCACGTGGCCACCGTGGTCCGCCCCGCGCTCGTCCGGGGCGCCGTGGTGATCAGCGACCGCTACGTCGACTCCTCCCTGGCCTACCAGGGCGCCGGCCGTACGCTCCCGGTCGACGAGGTCTCCTGGCTCTCCTCCTGGGCCACCGGTGGGCTCAAGCCGGACCTGGTGGTGCTGCTCGACGTCGAGCCGCACACCGGCCTGTCCCGGGTGGCGGCGCGCACCGAGGGCCCGGACCGGCTGGAGGCCGAGTCGGTCGCCTTCCACGAGCGCGTCCGCTACGCCTTCCTCGACCTGGCCGCCAACGACCCGAAGCGCTACCTGGTGCTCGACGCCTCCCGTCCGGCCGAGGAGATCGCCGGGCAGGTCGCCCGCCGGGTGGACGAGATGCTCGGCAGCCCGGGCGGCATCGTGCACCCGCGGCCGGCGCAGGGACCGGACACCTCGGTGCAACCGGAGTTATCCGACGCGGAGCTGGTGACGATGGAGCAGCGCACCTGATGCCGGACGTCTTCGCCGACCTGGTCGGGCAGGACGACGCGGTCGCCACGCTGCGCCGGGCCGCCGAGGCGGCCGCGGCCGTGCTCCGGCACGCCGCCGCCGACCGTACGCCCGCGCTCGTTCCGGCCGGCGTGGACGGCACCGACCAGGCCGGGGGCGCACCCGGCCCGGGCGCCGGCATGACCCACGCCTGGATCTTCACCGGGCCGCCCGGCTCGGGACGGTCGGTGGCGGCGCGGGCGTTCGCGGCGGCCCTCCAGTGCGCGTACGGCACGGGCTGCGGCGAGTGCCCCGGCTGCCACACCACGATGGCCGGCACCCACGCCGACGTCCGGCTGGTGGTGCCGGAGGGGCTCTCCATCGGCGTCGGCGAGATGCGCGCGCTGGTCCTCCGCGCCGCCAGCACCCCGTCCGGCGGGCGCTGGCAGGTGGTGGTCATCGAGGACGCGGACCGGCTCACCGAGGCAGCCGGCAACGCGCTGCTCAAGGCGATCGAGGAGCCGCCACCGCGTACGGTCTTCCTGCTCTGCGCCCCGTCCACCCACCCGGACGACGTGTCGGTGACGATCCGGTCGCGCTGTCGGGTCGTACCGCTGCGGCAGCCGCCGGCCACCGCGGTGGCCGAGGTGCTGATCCGCCGCGACGGCGTGGCGCCCGACCTGGCACGGTGGGCGGCCGCCGCCGCCCAGGGGCACGTCGGACGCGCCCGCCGGCTGGCCCGCGACCCGGAGGCCCGCGCGCGGCGGGAGGCCGTGCTCGCGGTGCCCCGCCGGCTGACCGGGGTCGGTGCGGCGTTCGACGCGGCGTCCGCGTTGATCCAGGCCGCCGAGGCGGAGGCCGAGGCGTCGGTCGCGGAGACCGACGCCACCGAGCGTGCCGCGCTGGAGACGGCCCTCGGCGCGGGCGGCACCGGCCGGGGCGCCGCCGGTGCCATCCGCGGGGCCGCCGGGCAGCTCAAGGACCTGGAGAAGCGGCAGAAGTCGCGGGCCACCCGCGCCCAGCGGGACGCGCTGGACCGGGCGCTGGTCGACCTCGCCGGCTTCTATCGGGACGCGCTCACCATGGCGCTGCGTGCCCCGGTCGCGCCGGTGCACACCGACACCGCCGCGATGGCCGAGGCGGGTGCCCAGAAGTGGGACGCCGAGGGTGCGCTGCGCCGGCTGGAGGCGGTGCTGGAGTGCCGCGCCGCGATCGAGGCGAACGTGAAGCCCCGGATCGCCGTCGAGGCGATGATGCTCGCCCTCTGGCGCGGCTGACCGGTCTCCCGGCCGACGGCGGCGCGCCACACCACGGCAGTCTCCGGACCGTCCCGCCCGGCGGACCGCCCGTCCACAGGCATCGACAGTCCCGATTCCCGTGCGGTACGGTCCGGAGGCTGCCGTGGTGACGGCAACGACACGCTCAGTGACGCCAGTCCGGGAGGAGTCTGCCGATGCCACGGGGGGAGATCGACGAGGCCTGGATCGAGGAGGCGGTGCGGCGCTACCGCCGCATCGAGTCCCTCCAGGCCGAGTTCGACCAGGCGGTGTCGACGGTGGAGGTCACGGTGCGGTCGCCGGACGGCCTGGTCGAGGTCGTCGTGACCGCCAGCGGGCGGATCACCGACGTCCGCTTCCTCGGTCCGCTGCACGCCCGCAACCCCCGTGACGTGGCCGGTTCGGTGCAGGCGGCGGTCAGCGCCGCGGCCGACGCCGCCGAGTGGGCCCGGGAGAAGCTGCACAAGGAGACGTTCACCGCCTACCGACCGCTGGCGGGAGCCTGACATGGACACCCTGCGCGCCCTCGCCGCCCGCCTCGACCAGGCGAGCGCCGTGCTCACCACGCTGTCCCACACCGTCACGGCCGGCGACCCCGGGCAGGCCGCCTTCGGCGTCGACGCGCCCGGCCGCCCCGGTGAGATCGGCCGTGCCCTGCACCGGCAGTGGACGGCCGCCACCGACAACCGGGCCCGCGAGGCCAGTGCCGCCGCCGGCCGGCTCAGCGCCGCCGCAGCCGCCGTCCGCGAGGCCGCCGACGGGTACATCGACACCGACCGCGCCGCCCGGCTGCGGTTGACCGGGGAGGCGTGATGGACACCCTCGACCGGCTCGCCGAGCCCGGCCTCGACCTGCTGGGCCGGGTCGACACGCTGCTCGCCGCCGGCGCGCCGGACGCCCACCCGGTGTGGCCGCTGTTGCGCCGCATGCAGGTGCTCCCCGGCGAGGCGGTGCGGGCCTTCCTCGACCTGCGACCCGCCCCGCTGGCCGACGCCGGCCACGGGGTGCGCCGCCTGGTGCGGGGCTACGACGACGTGTCGGCGACGCTGACCGACGCGGTGCTGTGGTCGGGGCCGGCGGCCGAGGCGTACGGGCAGTCGCGCGCCGCGCTGCTGCACCACCTGGACGAGGGCCCGGACAGCCTGGTCGGGCGACTCGAGTCGACCGCCGGCTACGCCGACGCGCTCGCCGACTGGGTGGAGGGCAGCCGTCTCGCCCTGGCCCGTGCGCTCGCCGACGTGCTCCGCTCCGCCGAGGCGGTGGCGGTGGTCGCCGCCACCTCGATGGTTACCGGGTCGGCCGCCCGGTCGGGTCCCGCCGGGCCGGGGGTGGCCGAGGCGGCCGAGGTCGCGGTCCGGGTGCTGGCGGTGCTCTGCGTCGCCTACGACGGGGCCGAGACCCTGCTGCGCGAGTGGGGGCCGAGCCTTGTCGAGTCGACGTGGCGACCGCCGGTGGCCGGGCGGGTCCGCTACGACGCACCGACCCGGGTCGGCTGGTAGGCGCGGTGCCGTTCCGGCCGGTCGGCCCCCGGGCTGCGCGTCGGCTCGCCGGCTGACCCCGAACAGCCCACGGCGTCGCGCTCGGGCGCCCGGTCGACCGGGCACCGGCGGCGACGCCGTGGCCTTCCCCCTGCACCCCCCGCAGGTCTGCCTCCACTCAACGCCTCCGCCGGTCGTTTGTCGCCCGTGCCGGCGCGGATTCAGCCGTCCGGGCGAGGGCCAACGGCACGACGGGTGGGGCGGCGGGTCGGTCAAGTCGACCATCGTGGATGGCTGCACGGTGTAGTCGTCCGGCGACGCCCCGCCCGCCGCCGTCCGCCGGTCCGTCGTAGGGTGGGGAGATGGGCATGCTCTGCGCGGTCAGCTTCAACCGGTACGGGCGCCTCTACTACCTCGATCCGGGCGAGCTGACCCCGCAGGTCGGCGACAAGGTGCTCGTGCCCACGGACGACGGGCCCGAGGTGGCCGAGTGCGTCTGGGCGGCCCAGTGGGTCGGCGAGGACACCGACGGCTTCCCCAAGCTGGTCGGGCTGGCCGGCGAGGACGATCTGCGCCGCGACGAGGCGCTGCGCCGGCGCAAGGCCGAGGCGAAGGTGGCCGCGAAGCGGCTGATCCGGGCGCACGGCCTGCCGATGAAGGTGGTGGCCGTCGACCACGTGCTCGGCTCCGGCGAGGGCGGCGAGCGCACCACCGTCTACTTCACCGCCCCCCACCGGGTGGACTTCCGCTCGCTGGTCCGCGACCTCGGCGCGACCCTGCACTGCCGGGTCGAGCTGCGTCAGCTCTCCGCGCGTGACTCGGCCCGGGTTCAGGGCGGCATCGGGTCGTGCGGCCGCGACCTGTGCTGCGCGACGTTCCTCACCGACTTCGAGCCGGTGACCATCCGGATGGCCAAGGACCAGGATCTGCCGCTCAACCCGCTGCGCATCTCCGGGGCGTGCGGCCGGTTGATGTGCTGCCTGAAGTACGAACATCCCCTATACGCTGACAGTAGCGATTATCCGTCTCCAGGTCAGCGAGTCGAGACTCCCGATGGCCTGGGGAAAGTCGTGTCCCGGCATCCGCCGAGCGAAACCGTCACCGTCCGGCAGATCTCCGGTGGGGAGACCAAGCGCTGTTCCCTGTCCGACGTCTGCGGTTCCCGCCGTGCCTACGACTCGGGGACCAGCTGAGCGACCGCCATCAGCCCCTACCACGGCTCGGCAGCCTGTTCAGTTCTGTGATTCTCCGACGCCGTCCAGGCGCTCCACGAGCTCCCGCGAGGCCTACGACCAAGCCTGTGAGAACGTGACCTCGATCAGATCGGCCTTCCAGGTCGGCTCGCCACTCTTCGGCCTTCCCCTGCCTCTCGGTCGCATCACTATCGCATCGAAGGCATCCCGCAGTACCGCGCGCTGCTCACCGAGGTCCATCGCGTCGAACTCGTCGTAGGCAGCCTCGATGTCGATCACCTTGGCCGAACCATGCCCGCCAGCCTTCGCCAGCTCGGCCTGGATCTCCGCCAGTTCGACCCGTAGCTTTGCGGTGCCTGTGACCAGTGCGGCGCGATCGATCAGTCCGGCGGTGCGGTCCTCGACCAGCTCTGCCATCAACTGGCTGATCTCGGCTTCTCGCTGCATCATGGGCGCGACGTCGACGACTGGCGGCTGCGGCTTGAACGCAACCCGGCCGGTAATCTCCAGCCGTTGCACCAGCCGGCGCACCACCGACCTATCGGCGAACTCGATACCGATGGAGCAGTGCCCACGGCCCAGCTCGGGCCGGTCCCCCCTGCCCTTGCAGACGTAGATGCTCTCTTCCGCCGTCGGTCGCCGGGTCGCACCCATCGGTGCCTCGCAGACGGAGCAACTTGCAATGCCGGACAGTAGGTTGGCCAGCTTCCCCCAGTTCGAGTCGGGCCGCTCTCGGTCGGCCAGACGACGATCTACGGCCCGCCAGGTCGGCTCATCCACGATCGGGGACCACTTCCCCTCACCCATCACCTCCCCGTACAGGGTCGACTTGGCGATGTTGCGGGGGTTGCGCAACAGAAACCGAACAGCCACGTTGTTCCATCTCCCCGTGGGGCTGTAGTTCCGCGTCCGCGGTGACCGGGTGCGGACGGTCTCCGGGTTCGGGGCCGACGTGGTGAACCCTGCCTCGTTCCACTCTCGGGCGATGGCAGACAGCGGCTTTCCATCGAGCACGTCGTGGTACGCCTTCTTGACGGCCGCCGCCTCGTCCTCGCGCAGGGTGCCGTCGGGGTTGTACCCGAAGGGTCGCCTGATCCACTGCGGTCGACCCTCCTGCACCCGCTGGTCGTTGGTGAGGATCTGCCGCTCAGCCTTGCGCTCGGTCTCTGCCGAGGCAACGGCTGCCAGGATGCGGGCGACCATCCGACCCACGTCGGTCGTCAGGTCAATGTCCCCGGTCGCGGTGGCCAACCCGATGCCCTTGTCGATCGCCAGATCGATGAGGGACTCCAGATCCTTCATGGAACGGGTCACCCGGTCCAGGTGCCAGGCAACGATCAGGTCGGCCTCGCCATCCTCGATCATCTGGGCGACTCGCCGCCAACCCGGACGCGCGGCCAGGCGGGTGGTTGTGGCCGAGATGGTGTCATCGATGACCGCGACCACCTCCCACCCGCGAGCCAGGGCCAGCGCCCTGCATGCCTGCTCCTGACGATCCAGTCCAGCACCCTCGCCGGTCAGGTCCATGCTCATGCGTAGGTAGAGCACGGCACGCCGTGCGGTGGTGCCGGGGGAGGCTGCCTTCATTGCGCGGCGGCGGGCGGTGCTCTTGATGGTCCGGGTCACCGGAGTCATGACGATAAATATAAGATATGTGATGCTTCCGAGCAAATGACCACACCCGCTCTACCAGCGGTTCCAGGAGTCGGCCCCGGCGGGCGGCAGCCGGGTGACGACGCCCGAGGGTGACGGCCGGGTGGTGGGCCACAGCGTCCCCCGCGACTCGGTCACCGTCCGGCTGGGGCGGACGGCTCCCGCTGCTCCTGCTCCCGCGCCTCCGTCTGCGCCCCCCGCCAAGCCCACGACCAGCACTACAACCCCTGATACGTAAGCCGCCCGGCTTACACCCTTTTGGGGTGCTGCCGCCGGCTGCCGAGTTACTAACCCCCCCGCCGTCGACCCGTCGATCATGAAGTTGTTGCCGTCCACATCGGCGTGTCGCGGCAATGACTTCATGATCAACGGGTGCCCCGCAGGGCGGTGAGGGCGCGCGCAGTCAGGTCAGGGTTATGGGGGGTTCGGCCAGACGGGGGGTCAGGGCCGACCTCGGGGTCAGCCAACTGGCGGTGGAGGTCTGGTCCGGGTTGAGTTGCCAGTCGCGGGCCACCCGGTCGACCGCCACGGGATAGATGGTCAACGTGCCGTCGGGATCGATCCGCATCCGGAGGAACGACTTCGAGTCCTCGATGCCCTGACCGGCGAAGAGTTCGTTGAGGTTCACCCCGAACGCGCCGGCCACCAGCAGGTACGCCGCCACCAACTGGCTGGCCACCAGCCCGCTGACCGGCCCGTACAGCACGGCGGCGGCGGCCACCGGCAGCGGCCACGGCCAGTCGTAGAACGGCAGGTGCAGCCACGCCCACGTGCCGGCCGCGCCCAGCCCCACGTGAGCGAGACCGTGCGCGACGCCGAGAATCCAGTGCCGGGCGTGGCGCTTGCCGCCGGCGCTGGGCGGCTTGGCGAAGAAGGCGGCGCCGAGCAGCGTGACCACCAGCATCAGCACCAGTGGCACGCTGAACAGTCGCTGCTCGGTGGTGCCCACCCGGTTCGCCGCCACGCCGGCCATCGCCAGCATCAGCAGCGTGTGCAGGGTGCCGAGCAGGGTCGTGAAGCCCGGGTTGCGCAGCGGCAGCCGGGGGAAGATGCCCCAGCCGTACCGCCGGGAGCGCGCCGCCTCCGGGTAGCGGGCCTTCAGGTCGTACGGGCGGGTGCGGCTGGACCGCCGGGCGAGGGTGTCCTTCGGGGGCACCTCGATCCGCTCCGGCAGCTTGTGCGTCGGGTACAGGTAGGCGCCGCCGCCGCCGCACGTGACGAGCTGCCGATCGTTGTCCGCGTACCGGGCGTAGTGGTGCAGGTCGCCGGAGACCAGCAGCCGGACCTGCGCGCCGGTGGGCGAGATGATCGTACGGATGAAGTAGTCGATCGAGTCGTACGCCGTGGGGTGGTCGACGGCCTTGACCCACGTCGGCGCCGGAACCGCCAGGATCACCCGGCTGTGCGGTCCCAGCCGCTGCGCCACGGTGTCGAAGTAGGCGAGCTGCGGGTCGTCCAGGTACGAGCCGGACTGGTCGTCCAGGCCGAGCAGCCACCAGTCCGCGGGCAGCTCCACCGCGAAGTACGAGCGGGACTGGCCGGTGGCCCATCCACCGAAGTGGCGGTCCCGGGAGCGGACGAAGAGCCGCAGGAAGGCGGTCAGGCCGTCGTACCAGTCGTGGTTGCCCGGAACCGCGAACAGGGTCGGCCGCTCGGGCGGAGCCACCGGCAGGGCAGCCTGGTAGGGGCCTTTGCACCGGTCCTCGTACGCCTCGTAGGCCGCCGACGGATAGACCTGGTCCCCGCCCATCACCAGGGTCTGCGCGCGGGGCAGGCGATGCCCGTCGACCTCTAGCTCCGGCTGCGCCAGCAGGTACGCCACCGAGTAGGTGGCGTTGAAGCCGTCCCCCAGGTCGGCCACGTAGTCCAGCCAGAGCCCACCGTCGGGTCCGATCTGCCGCTCGATCCGGGCGTCCAGGGAGTTCTGCAGCTCCCGCTTGTCGAGGTACGCCCCGAAGAGCATCGCCAGCAGCGTACGCAGGCCGGTGCTGATCAGCAGGAGCGGCGCGAGCCACGGCACCGGCTTGCGGGGCGTGAAGCCCAGCTCCAGCGGATCGATGCTCCGCGGTCGGCGGGCGGCCCGCTCGCCGACCGGCTCGCTGGCCGGGCCGTCGGAGTGGTCGTCCGCGTGTGGGTCGCCGTTCCCGGAGGGGTGGTGATCGTCGGTCACCCGCCGCAGCGTAGTACCGCCCTGCCGCGAACGCTGTCCGAGGAACGACCGGAACGCGCCGGATGTCCACCCCGACCGCTCGCCGAGGCGGGGGTATCCGGTTCGGCGGGCGCGGGGGCGTGCCGTACACTTGACGATCGTTGCCGCCTTAGCTCAGTCGGCTAGAGCGACGCACTCGTAATGCGTAGGTCGACGGTTCGATTCCGTCAGGCGGCTCGGTATGGAAGCCCAGGTCACAGACCTGGGCTTCGCCGTTTCCCGAGGTCGATCACGTCGCCGCTGGCAGGCCGAGTCCTTAGATAGTCCTTGTCCCGCGCCGCGACCGCCTCGTCCAGCCGGTTGGCGACCGCGTCCAGGTCGTCACCGAACAGGCCCGCATACACGTCCAGCGTCATCGACGCCGAGGCGTGCCCGAGCATCCGCTGCACCGCCTTGACGTTGGCTCCCGCCGCTACGGCCAAACTTGCCGCCGTGTGCCGCAGGTCGTGCGGAGTCAGCCCGGCCAGCCCAACCGACGCCGCAGCCGGTGCGAAGACCCGCGAGCGGAAGTTGGTGTTGCAAAGCGGCCCGCCGTTCGGGGCGGTGAACACCAGGCCGTCCCGGCGTTTCCCGTCGACGTGCGCGGCCAGCTCGTCAACGAGGAAGCGCGGGATGGGTACTGACCGGCGCCGGGTGATTCTTCGGCGTGCCTTCCACCAGCTCCCCGCTGACCTCTGCGAAGGCGACCGCCACGGTCATTCGACGCCGCAGCAGATCCAACCGAGACACCCTCAACGCCGACGCTTCACCCCAGCGCAGCCCGGTGTAGGCGAGGAACTGGACCGGCAACCCGTATCGCCCGCACGCTTCCGCGAGCCTCGCCACCTGGTCGTGGTCGAGGAACACCGGTTCCTCCTTGACCACCCGAGGCAGCCGCACGCCCTTTGCCGGATTACGGGACATGCGACCGTCCGCACGGCGTGCGCCAGGACCAGCGACAGCCCCCGGTGCGCGTACCGGACCGTTGCCGGAGCAAGGCCGGACGCGGTGAGCCGCTGCACCCAGGCAGATGCCGCGCGGATCACCTCGCCGGGCACCACGAGGGCTACCAGCCTCCCCGGACGGGGCCAAGGTCGTTCGTCCGGTAGGGCGCTCCACCTTGTCCCCGTCCGGGGAGGCTGGACGGTCTACGACTGCCCGACGAGGAGATCCGCTAGCGCGAGCTAAGCCTTCCGCAGCACAGCCGTGGAGAGCCACTGAATCCTAAGACCGTCGGGGTTCGTCGGCGTCGGGTTGTCCTGGTACTGGCATCGCGAGTTCCGTCCTCCGCCGTGACACGAGAGGCGCTCCAAAGAGTTTCCGGCATTGTCACGATGCCTCAGTGGTACGGGCATTGTCGCCGGCCCATCGGCCCACATACGTTGCGGCTTGCTTTCGACGCTGGCAGCACGCCTTCGGGCCGCGACGAACCGAGCCGAGTGCAGCGCCGATCGCGCCCGACCCGACGGAGCATCGAGCCGGGCGCGGCGAGCGGGCTATGCGACGAAGCGGGAACGGCGTCGGCGTCCGATCAGGTAGCCAGCGCCGCCGAGGAGCAGGAGCGCGCCGCCGATGCTGGCCACGGCCGCGGTGTTGTCACCGGTCACGGGCAGCCCACCGCCCTCGCCGCCGGGAGCACCGAGGCTGGTGGAGGAGGCAGGGGTCGGTACAACGGTCGTCGTGGCGCTGGGCGTGGCGCTCGGCGTCGATGTCGGCTGAGTCGTTGCCGTCGGTGTGGGCTGAGCCGCACAGTCAAGCGCACGTGCGGCGTACATGCCGTCGTTCAGGTAAGCCAGGTAGCCGTCGATGGTCCCCTCGTCGAGAGCCTTCTGGGCGGCCGCCTTCACGTTGGTGCCGGCACCGGTCAACGTCCGGACCACTGTGGCCCGCAGAGCAGTTGACCAGCTGTTCTGCAGGTCCGTCTTGAGGAAGGCGCGCAGATCATCTGCGGTGCCGTCCAGGCGCTCCTGAATGGCGTCGGGCAGAACGGGCAACGAGTCGGCCTTCGCCGCGGCCAGGATCTGGTTGGCCAACACGCGCACCTCTGTATTGGTGGCGGTGTCCAGGTCAATGGTGACAAGCTCACGGATGTCCTGGTACACCTTGCGCTCGACCGTCTGGCACGCCTCGTTCAGCACGCGCGGTTCAATTTGCGCCATCGCCGGCGCCGACGGAACCAAGAAGGCCAGCGCCATTAGGACGCCGGCCGGTAGCTTCCATCGCATGTAGGTCTTCCTCCCCGCTGCAAACCAAAACGTGGGGATGTTACCCGTCACTCATGCCAGTCGTTGCCCCATCCGTGGACCGGCCTCGCATCGAGGCTACGGATCCGGGCTTAGTACGGCAGCCGCCGTTTGAGATGTCGCTGGTGGGGCCGGTAGGCGAGGTGCGGCCACCGCGTGATCGTCTGTCTGCTGTGGACATAACTTCAGATTTGGCGGTGGCCGCGTGCCACAGCGTAAACCCTGCCCGGTGGCGGCAGGTCCTGGCCGGGGTGTGCGATGCGTTCGCGGGACGGTTCGGGCGGGTCGAGCCGCGGCGGTCGGCGGCGGCGTTTGTGACGGGGCTGCTGGCCGATATCGAGGTCAAGACGTGCTGGCAGTTGGCGGAGCAGGCCGGACACGCCCGGCCGGATGCGATGCAGAGGTTGTTGTATCGGGCGGTGTGGGACGCCGACGCCGTCCGCGACGACGTGCGGACGGTGATCGTCGACCGGTTCGGTGACCCGGACGCGGTGCTGGTCGTTGACGAGACCGGAGACCTGAAGAAGGGCGTGCACACGGTCGGGGTGCAACGCCAGTACACGGGCACCGCCGGCAGGATTGAGAACGCCCAGGTAGGGGTGTTCTGCGGCTACGCCAGCCGGCACGGGCACACGCTGATCGACCGCAGGGTCTACCTGCCGGTGTCCTGGACCGATGACCGGGACCGCTGCCAGGCCGCCGGAGTCCCCGACGGGGTCGCCTTCGCCACGAAGTCCGAGCTGGCCGCCGAGATGATCACCGGGGCCCTCGACGCCGGCGTCCCCGCCGGGTGGGCGGCCGCCGACGAGGCCTACGGCAACAGCAGCGTCTTCCGCGCCCACCTGCGCCAACACCAGCTGGGCTATGTCCTGGCCGTGTCCCGCAGCCACCTGGTGCCCCTCGACGGCGGCAAGGTCAAGATCCGCGCCGACCGCATCGCCGCCGAACTACCGGCCCCAGCGTGGCAGCGCCGCAGCGCGGGAGCCGGGTCGAAAGGGCCCCGCTTCTACGACTGGGCCTGGCTGGATGAGGTCACCACCGACGCCGACCCCGACGACGGTGGCAACCACAGCCTCCTGATCCGCCGCAACACCACCACCGGTGAGCTGGCCTTCTACCGCTGCTGGACCCCACAACCGGCCACCCTGGCCCAACTCGTGCGGGTCGCGGGCATCCGGTGGACGGTCGAGGAAAGCTTCCAAGCCGCCAAGGGTCAGGTCGGCCTCGACCAGCACCAGGTCCGCCGCTGGGACTCCTGGCACCGGTTCACCACCCTCGCCCTGGCCGCCCTCGCCGTCCTGGCGATCTGCGCCGCCGACGCCACCGACGACGAGCCTGCCGACACCGGACTGATCAAGCTCACGGTCAACGAGGTCCGCCGCCTGATCAACGCCTGCATCATCCACCCGCTCAGCAACCTCGCCCACCGTCTGCGCTGGTCACAGTGGCGGCGCCAGCATCAAGCCCGAGCCCGACAAGCCCACTACACCCGACGCCTCAACCTCGAACTCCAGCCATGATCCCGAACGGCGGCTGCCGTATTAGCCGTCCGCTTCCAGTCTCCAGAAGGCCGGCCGACCCCCGCAGGCGCGTGCAGAGACCGCGGGACGGGCCAGCGACGTACAGCCATTCGTACAGCCAAGCCCGTTGACTAGCGCCGACATAGGCAGGCCCAAGGCGGACGGGCCGAGCAGGTCAGCTGCAGCAACTGACAACCTCCGACAGCAGTCTTGATCTTTGCAAAGCGATGGTCTATCGGTCGCTGTCGCCGTGCTCGCGCAGTTCCTGACCAATGCGCTTCGCCAGGCTTGCGTCCCTCGCGCGGCCTAGGGCAAATGCCACGAGCGCAAGCAGTACTCCAACCCCGATGACCCATCCCATGACTCAGACCCTAGCCACGCTGGACAAACGGCAGGCCGATGCGGCCGGATTTCTGGGAGCCACCGGGTGGGAGCCACTCCTGCGAACCGCATCGGACGCGGCGGGACGAGCCAGGTCGGCGGATGAGTGTTGGCCAGCGGGATGCGAACCAGGCTGAAATTAACGAGACATGCTCTTGGGAATCTACGGATCAGGAGGTCGGGCCGCTCCTCGGCAGCAGCAGTCCTCATTCGGTCCTTAAAAGGTCGGACCGCGACCACCGACGCCGAAAGGTGCCGAGAGGCCTTTCCGCACGTCAGGCCAGTCGAGCCCAGGTAGGCACAGGTCGCCAACTTGATCTCGTAACGCGTAGGTCGACGGTTCGATTCCGTCAGGCGGCTCGGTATGGAAGCCCAGGTCAACGACCTGGGCTTCGCCGTTTCCCGAGGTCGACAACAGCGCCGCCGGCTGTGCCGGTCCGCATCCCGCGCCGGGCCCGCCTCGTCAAGCGCCGCGAGGGGCTTCACGGGCTGGCTGGCGGATCTAGGTTGTCTCCTGTGCGTAACGAATTCCGTGAGCTGACTGACCCTGACCCTGAGGTTCGGCTGGAGGCACTGCGTGCGCTCGTGACCGGAGCCGAAAAAGGGGATGTGGCCGCGAAGCAGGTCCTCAGGGAGATCGTGACCGGGTACCCCGACTTCGACCCCGAGATCTACTCCCGCGCGTTGAACTTCCTGGCGTTCTTCGGTGACGAGTCGCTGGCCGAAGCGCTCCTCGCCGCGCTTGCCGACGAGGAGTACGGATGCCAGAGGTGGGCGGCGGCCGGCTGCGGGGTCCTGCGCCTTCAGGCGGCCGCCCCGCTGTTGATCGACCTGCTTAGCCACCCGGATGCTCTCACCCGCGAGAGCGCCTGTGAGGCTCTGGGAGAGATACGTGATCCCACCGCGGTCACGCCTCTCGCGCAGGTGCTCGACGACCCAGCCGAGCACGTCCGAGCAGCTGCCGCCTACGCGCTGGCCGAGGTCGGTGACGACGAGGCGATGGAGCACCTGTGGGCTGCGCTGGAGTCGCCCCGTCGGCCCGTACGTGCCGGCTACCTGTCGGCCGCGCTGGCGCGCCCCGCAAGCAAAACCTTCGACCGTCTGATCCAGGCGACCGCACACGACGATCCCGAAGTGCGGTTTTGGGCAGCACGAGCGCTCGGCGCCACCGGCGACGAACGCGCCGAGCAACTGCTGACGCGCCTCGCCGTCGAGGACCACGCCACGGTGCGAACCGGCGGGCACGTCAGTACCGCTGCCAAGAAGGCGCTGAAGACGCTGCGAAACATCCGCGAACACCAAAGAAAAGCACGCGCTGGAGAACAGACCGCGTGATCTGGGCAGCTCGTTGGGTCGGCCCATTCTGATCTCGTAATGCGTAGGTTGACGGTTCGATTCCCGTCGGAGTTGGCTGAGCGGTCGATGCGCGGACGCCGGAGCACGCCCGACGATGAGGCCCGACAGTCCGGGGGTGGGGCATGCGACGACTGCTGGGCGCAGCCGTGGTGATGGTCATCTTGATGGCGGGGTGCACGGGGTCCGATGGCGGGGCCGGCGAGCCCGTTGGCTTCCGTGCGTTGGCGGATGACCACGACGCCGGCAATCACGTGGCAGGACTGTTCGTGGTGCGGACGCAGCCCGAGTGGGAGCAGCGCTGGCGGGGGTTGATGGCCAAGGAGGGGCAGCCGCCCGCACCGCCAGCCGTCGACTGGACCACCGAGATGGTTGTGTTCTACGTGCTCGGCACCAGACCCAGCGGCGGTTACTCCGTCCGGATCGACGAGATCTCGGTGCGGGACGGGCGGTTGACGGTACGCGTCGAGGAGTCACGGCCCGGCCGGTCGTGCGACTCGGCCGACGTGCTGACCAACCCGTTCCATGCCGTGGCCACTTCGGCCAGTGACGCCACCGTCGCCGTCGATCTGGACGCCGACTCACACCGGTGCACCTGAGACGCAGGTGGCGAAGCTCAACCGGCTGCCGTCTTCGATGCTCGGTCCGGTGCAGGTCTGCCGCTCCACACGTCCGGAGCCGAACCGGTCGGCCCGGGCGTCGGTGGTCACCTCCACCCGTCCGTCGCCGAGAACCGCGTAGGTGGTGGTGATGGGGTCGCCCTCGGTGGTGGGCTGGGTGACGACGAGGCGGGCCTGCTGTCGGTTGTCGGCGGCCTCGACGACGCAGCGCAGCGCGTCGGTGGGCACTGTCTGGCCCTGGCGGAGGAGGAGCGTGCCGCAGTCGTGGGAGCCGGGCTCGGCCGGCTGCGCGGACGGCGGGGCCGTCGGTGCGGCCGTCGGGGTCGACTGGACCACACAGCCGGTGAGTAGGAGTGCGACGGCCAACGTTCGGGCTCCTCTGTTCCACATGGAGGGTCCGACGCCGTGCGGCCCGGCCCGGTTCCGCTTACCGCCACCCGCCTCCTACCGTTGGCGGCGCGCGAAGAGCAGTGCTCCGGGGACGCGTTCGTCCAGGTCGATCAGCATCTGCGTCTCGACGGTGAAGCCGGCGTCGCGCAGCCAACCCACCATCCGTTCCGGCGGACGGCGGTGCACGTGGACGTGCATCGCGTGGCCGCCGTAGCCGGACGTCTTCAACCGCGTCCCGTCACCGGTGTGGAAGCCGATCAGCAGTGGTCCGCCGGGGTGCAGCGCGCGGCGGAAGTGGCCGAGGACCCGGGGCACCGTGTCGTCCGGTACGTGGATCAGCGACCACCAGGCGAGCAGGCCGGTGACCGAGGAGTCGGCCAGGTCCAGGTCCGTCATCGAACCCACCGTGAACCGCAGGTCGGGGTGGTTGCGCCGGGCCAGGTCGACCATCGCCGGCGACAGGTCGATGCCGAAGGCGTCGACGCCGAGCGTACGAAGGTGGGCGGTGACGTGCCCGGGCCCGCAGCCCACGTCCGCCACGGGCCCGCCGCCCGCGCGCCGGACCAGGTCGGCGAAGAGGGCCAGGCTGCCGGACAGGTACGGCTCGTCGGCGAGCGCGTCGCGCACCTGGGCGGCGTAGCTGACCGCCACCGTGTCGTACGACGTACGGGTGTCCGCCAGCCAGACGTCGTCGATCACCCCGGCACGGTAGCGGGTCGGCGAGGTCGACGGTCGAACTTGCCGGTGACCGCGTGTTCGGTGTCGGTCACCTGGCCCGTCTCCAGGATCTGCTTGAGCCTCCGCAGGGTCGCGGCCACCTCGGCGGCGGGTGGTTTTCCGACCAGGGCCAGCGCGGCCCGCCCCAGCCCGCCGAGGGGTGTTGCCAGCTTCTGGCAGTCCCGGTAGAAGCGGAAGACGTCCGCGACCGGTCGTTCGATGGTCACCCGTGCCTCAATTGCGTCCTCACGGGGGCGAAGTGCCGAGCCGCGCATCGTTGTCTCCCGGGGAATCGCGCAGTCGGGTGGGCATGCCCGATCCGCTGTCCGTTGAACCCGGTGAGGGCGGCCGGGCGCGCGGCGAAATCCGGGTGCGGCGGGCGGCCCGGCGTCGACAGAATGGCCCGTGATCGTCGAGCACTGGCCCCTGCTGGGCCTTCGCGTCCGCACCGAACGCCTGGAGCTGCGGCTCCCCACGGACGACGAGTTGGCGGCGCTCGCCGACCTGGCGGCCCGGGGCGTCCACCCGCCGGACGAGCGGCCGTTCCTCACCCCGTGGACGGATCTGCCACCCCGCGACCTGGCGCGCGGCGTCGTGCAGCGGCACTGGCGGGACCGCGGGTTGTGGACACCGCAGCAGTGGACGTTGGAGTTGGCCGTGTTCGAGGGCGGTCGGCCGGTGGGCGTGCAGCAGGTGCGTGGGCGGGACTTCGCCGTGCTGCGGGAGGTGCGCAGCGCGTCCTGGCTGGGCCTGGATCACCAGGGGCGGGGCATCGGGCGGGAGATGCGGGCGGGGATGCTGCACCTCGCCTTCGCGGGCCTCGGCGCCGAACACGCCGTCAGTGAGTCGTTCGCCGACAACCCGGCGCCGCTGGCGGTCTCCCGGGCCCTGGGCTACCGGCCGGACGGCATCAGCCGGGACGCGGTCGGGACCGAGGTGCGGGTCTCGCAGCGGCTGCGCCTGACCCGGCAGGACTGGCTGGCCGGAGACCGTCCACAGGTGAGCCTCGACGGGCTGGACGCCTGCCGGGAGCTGTTCGGGACCGACCCGGCCGACCAGCCGTAGCGGGCCAGCCGGGCACCGGCACCGACGACGGTGGTGGTGCCGGTCACCCGTCGGCGGCTTCCGGCAGGTCACGCAGGCGGCGGGCCGGTGAGAAGAACACCCAGAGCGCGCCGGTCAACGCCCCCGCCGTCGCGATCCAGAGCGCTTCGCGTACGCCGATGGCGGCGCCCAGCGCGCCACCCGCCAGCGCGCCGATCGGCCGGATGCCGTAGTTGATGGTGCGCCGCACGCCGCTGGTCCGGGCCAGCAGCGATCCGGGGGTGAGCGCGGTCTGGACCGAGTTGGTCACGATGTCGAGCAGCATCACGCCGACCGCGCAGAGGAACTCGGCGGCGAAGAGCATCCCGAGCACCACCGGCTTGGGCCCGCCGGCCAGCGGTACGAGCAACAGCGGCGCCGGGAAGAGCACGAACCCGGCCACCATCGTCGGTCCGATGCCCAACCGGCGGGTGAGCCGACCGGTTATCGCCGCGCCGAAGAGGCCACCGATCGCACCGGCACCGAGCACCGCACCGAGCAGGCCGGGTGAGAGGTGCAGGTCCCGGGTGGCGTAGAGCACGAAGAGTGCGGAGAACATGAAGTTGAACAGGTTGAGCGTGGTGGTGCCGAGCACGGTCGCACGCATCATCGGCGTCCGGACGATGAACCGGAGCCCCTCGGCGATCCCCAGGCCGCGTCCGCGGGCGGGCGGCGGCTCCGTCGGCCGGATCCGTCCGAGGAAGTACGCGGACCAGACGTACGACAGCGCGTCGGTGACCAGGGCGATCGGCGCGGAGAGCAGCTGCACCAGGAGGCCGCCGATGCTGGGCCCGGCGACGAAGGACATGGCCCGACTGCCGTTGAGCAGAGTGTTCGCCTCGACGTAGTCCTGGCGCCGCACCACCGATACGAAGAGCGGGCCGCGGGCCACCTCGAAGAGCACGGCGAGGGTGCCCATCGCGAACGCCACCGTGTAGAGCTGGGTCAGGGTGAGCAGGTCCAGCAGGTAGGCCGCGGGGATGGTGGCCAATAGCACCGCGCGGCCGAGGTCGCTGAGGATCATGATCCGCCGCTTGTGCGGGAGCCGGTCCACCCACGCCCCGGCGAGCAGCGAGAAGAAGAGGTTCGGCGCGAGCAGCGCGGCGGTCAGGTAGCCCATCTGCGCCGGCCCGGCGTCGGTGACGAGCACGGCCAGCAGTGGCAGGGCCAGTGTGGACACCTCGTCGCCGAAGTACGAGACGGTCTGCGCCGACCAGTACCGGCGGAATGTCCGCTCCCGTAACAGCCGGGGCAGTCGGCGGTGCCCGACGTCTGCGCCGGCCGTCTCGTCGATCGCGACACCGTCGGCCGGCGCGTCGGTCCGGTCGGGGCTGGCCGGGCCGCGAGGCGTGGTCGGGCTGGGGTCGGCCGGGCCGCGAGGTGGGTGAGGCGTGGTGGGCGGCCCGGGTTCGGCCGGGGCGGGCGGGGTGCCGGTGGGCGGGGTGGCGCTGACGGCGAGCGGCGTCGCGCCGGGATCGGCGCTCATCGGGCGGCGTCCGGCTCGGCCGCGGGGGTGGCCTCGACGGGATTGGCGGACGCCGCGGGCGCCGGGCCGCCGCCCGGCGACGCGGAGAGCACCGCGAGTTGGATGAGGCTGACCCGGCGGAACCCGTCCGGCCGTCGGGACGGGTCGGTGATGCGGTCGTCGTACTCGGCGAGCAGGGCGTCGATGCGGCCCGTCAACTCGGCCAGCTCCTCCGCCGTGACGTAGAGCGACTGGTCGCTGAAGCCGGTGACCGCCCGCCACTCCGTCGGCTCGTCGATCCGCCGGGCGAGGAACTCCTCGGCCTGTCGGGTGTAGAGGGCGAGCTGGGCCGCGTTCAGCTCGTCGGTTGCCGCTCGGACCTGCGGGTCGTCCGAGTCGTCGTCCCAGGAGGTGGCACGCGCCGTGGCTCGCCACGGCCGCTCCCGGGCGTCGGCGCCGGGCGCCCGCTCGGCGAGCCCGTACTTGGCGAGCTGACGGAGGTGGAACGAACAGCTCGCGACGCTCTCACCGAGCTGCTCGGCGGCTCGGGTGGCGGTCATCGGGCCCTGCTGGCGGAGCAGCCCGAGCAGGGCCATCCGGAGTGGGTGCGCGTAGCCGCGCAGCGCCTTCGGATCTGTCAGCTTCATCCGGGGCAGCGTCATACGCTAAAGCTATCTTTAGAAAGCTACCTTTAGCAACCGCCCGCCCCCGCCGGTCCTCCGCGATCTTGCACTTTCCGCCCGGCATAGCAGCACAAATCACCCCCACGGAGGGCCGAAAATGCAAGATCGCCGGCGGCAGGGGCCGGTGGCGGGGGCCGGCGGCGGGGCCGGTGGCGGGGGGCGGTAGGGGCGGGTGGTCAGGTGTAGATGGTGTTGACGTAGCTGGGGCCGTAGTGGCGCTCCAGGTCGGCGAGGCTCTCGGTCGGGGCCTCCACCTCCTTGATCAGGCGGGCCCGGGAGGGCAGCACGTCCGGCTGCCAGGTCTCCGGCCGCCACAGTTCCGAGCGGAGAAACGCCTTCGCGCAGTGGTAGAAGATCTGCTCGATCTCCACCACCACCGCGAGAATCGGCCGGTGGCCCTTGACGACCATGTCGTCGAACCAGGGCGCGTCCCGGACCAGCCGGGCCCGCCCGTTGATCCGCAGCGTGTCGGTCCGGCCGGGGATCATGAACAGCAGCCCGACGTGCGGGTTGGCGAGGATGTTGCGGTAGCCGTCCGCCCGCCGGTTGCCGGGCCGCTCGGGCACCGCGATCGTCCGGTCGTCGAGCACCAGGGCGAACCCGGGCGGGTCCCCCTTCGGCGACACGTCGCAGCTGCCGTCCGCCCCCGCGGTGGCCACCAGGCAGAACGGCGACGCGGCGAGCCAGTCACGATCCCGTTCGTGCAGCCGGGGGCGGTCCTTGTTGGCGGCGCGGACGTTGGGCGTGCCCAGCAGCTCGCGCAGTTCCGCTTCCGACGTGATCTCCACCGTCACGTGAGCCTCCCGGCCGCGTTTGATCGTTGGGTGGGACCACCACGCCGTGGTCCGCGCACCGCCAGCCTAGGCGGGCGCGGCCAGCGGAAGGTTTGCCGACCGGAGGCGGGGGTACCGCCCCACCCGACGAGGCCGGACCCGACCAGTGGAGAGGCGTGGGCATGAGCGAGCAGGGCGGCGGGTTCGGCCGGGGCTGGCGGGGCCGGCAGCAGGGTTGGGACCCGATGGGCGAGCTGCAGTCGCTGCGCGCCGAGCTGCGCCGGCTGGTCGGCTCCCGCACGAGCCAGCCGGACGTGGAGGTCAGCGAGGTCTCCGACGGCTGGGAGGTCATCGTCCGACTGCCGGGTGTCGCGCCGGAGGAGGTGGCCGTCGAGGTGGACGACCAGGAGCTCTGCGTCCGGGCCCGGTCCGAGGCCGAGGTCAACGCCGACCAGGGCATCCCCGGCGGCTTCGAGACGCGCGGCTTCGAGTACCGGGTGGACCTGCCGACCCGGGTGGACCCGGACGCCATCGACGCCGTGATGGACCACGGCCTGCTGCGCGTACGGTTGCCGCGCGCCGCCCGGCCGACGCCGCGCACCATCACCGTCGGCCGCTCCGGGCCGCGCACCGGAGGCCTCGCCGGTGGTACGCCGATGCCGGTCGACCCGGCCGCGGACCGGGAGCTGCACCACCCGGACACCACGTCCGGCGAGATCGACCGGCCGTAGCGGGACGCGTGGTCGCCCCGTCCCTGCTCGGCCCGGTCGCCGAGCGCGTGCCCGACGTCGAGCGGATCGCCGTGCTGCGCGCCAACGCGTTGGGGGACTTCATCTTCGTGCTGCCGGCGCTGGACGCGCTGCGGGCCGCGTACCCCCAGGCGGAGATCGTGCTGCTCGGCGCGCCGTGGCACGCGAAGCTGTGGCGCGACCGGCCCGGCCCGGTGGACCGGGTGCTCGTGGTGCCTCCGGCGGACGGCATCCGCGCCCCGGAGCCGGACGAGACGCCCGGGTCGATGGACGACTTCCTGGCGGCGGCCCGCCGGGAACGCTTCGACGTGGCCGTGCAGGTGCACGGCGGCGGCGCCAACTCCAACCCGTTCGTCGCCGCGCTCGGCGCCCGGGTCACCGCCGGGCTGCGCGCCGAGGGGGCGCCGCCGCTGGACCGCTGGCTCCGGTACGTCTACTACCAGCACGAGGTGATGCGCTACCTGGAGGTCGCCGCGCTGCTCGGTGCGCCGGCCACCACGATCATGCCGGCGCTGACGGTCACCGACGCGGATCGGGCCGAGGCGGCCGACGTGCTGGGCCCGGAGAGCCGGCCCCGGGTCGCGCTGCACCCCGGAGCCACCGACACCCGTCGGCGTTGGCCCGCCGAACGCTTCGGCGAGGTCGCGCGCGAGCTGGTCGCCGACGGGTACGAGGTGCTGGTCACCGGCACGCCCGCCGAGCAGGAGGTGGTGGCCCGGGTGGTCGCGGCGGCGGGTGTCCCGGTCCGCCCGCAGGTCGGCACGCTCAGCCTCGGCGGCCTGGCCGGTTGCTACGCCGGAACCCGCTTGGTGATCTCCAACGACACCGGGCCGCTGCACCTCGCCGCAGCCGTCGGCGCCGCCACCGTCGGCATCTTCTGGGTCGGCAACCTCATCAACGTGGCGAACCCGCTGCGCGGCCGGCACCGCCCGATCGCCTCGTGGACCGTGCACTGCCCGGTCTGCGGGGTGGACTGCACTCCCGGCATCTACCCGCACCGGCCGGGCGACGGGGAGTGCCCGCACCGCGACTCGTTCGTCACGGACGTACCGGTGGCCGAGGTCGTGGAGGCCGCCCGGGAACTGCTCCGACCCGAGCCCGGCGCGCCCTGACCGGACGGCCACGGACCCGCCTCGATCGGGGACCTCAGGCCGGTTGGGTGGCGTCCTCGTCGGCGAGCACGACCTCCCACGCCTCCACCTCGCGGTCGGTGACCGTGGTCGGCGACTCCAGGTGGTAGGCCCCGCTGGGCAGCACACCCGCGCCGCCGTGGCGGGCGAGCACGGCGAGTTGGGCGGCGACGTCCTCGCCCTGGTGCTTCTCCTGCACCCGACGCCAGAAGTCGAAGCCGCCCGAGTCGACCAGCTTCGCCCGGTCGTACAGCACGCAGCCGCCGATCCACGACACCTTGTACGCCCGCCAGGCGCCCGGCGGCAGGGCCAGCTTCTCGGTGATGTGCAGCAGGTTCGCGGCCGGGTGGATGCGTGCCCGGTCCCACTCCGGCGTGCCCGGCCGGACCCGCTCCGGTTCGGGCCGGCCGATCCACTCCTCGTAGTGCCCGTGCGTCTCCGGCCGAACGTCGTCCAGGTAGGACAGCCCGTGTACGGCGTTGCCCACGAACCCGCAGCCCAGCTCGGTCAGGGCGGTCACCAGGCGGCGTAGCGTGCCCGGCTCCAGCCAGACGTCGTCGTCGAGGCAGAGCACGTACCGGGCGGCCGACGCGGCCAGCAGGGACGCGCGGTGCTCGGCCAGCCCACGCCGAGGCAGGTGGCGGGTGAGCAGCACCGGATGCCCGCGGTGCCGCAGCGTCCGGACCATGGTGGCGGCGGCCGGGTGGCGGAACGCCGCGTCCCCGTCGGACTGGTCGCTGACCACCACCCCGAAGCCGGGTACGCCCTCCTGGGCGGCCAGCCCGGAGAGGGTGACCGCCAGCTCGGCGGGGCGGTTGCGGGTCGGGATCAGCACGTCGACCAGCCGGTCGGCGCGGAACTGCTCCGGGGCACCCGGATCGAGCGGCCGGTTCACGACGGCTTCGTGGTCAGGTCGTTCTCCCGCTCCTGGCTGTGCGTCCGGATCCGCTCGATGATCCGCGAGGTGGACCGGTCCGGCACGTACCCGAGGGTGCGGACCTGGCCGCCCAGGCGACGGACGAGCGGGGCCTCCGGGACCATCTCCGGCGGGTAGTCGCCGCCCTTGACGTACACGTCCGGGCGGAGGGTCTCGATCAGGGCCGCCGGGGAGTCCTCCTCGAAGACCACCACGTGGTCCACACAGGAGAGCGCGGCCAGCAGCTCCGCCCGGTCCTCCACCGGGTTGACCGGGCGGTCCGGGCCCTTTAGCCGGCGGATGCTGCCGTCCGAGTTGACCGCGACCACCAGCAGGTCGCCGAGCGTACGGGCCTGCTCCAGGTAGCGCACGTGGCCCCGGTGCAGCACGTCGAAGCAGCCGTTGGTGAAGACCACCGTCCGCCCGTCGCGTCGGTGCGCGTCGACGACCGTGGCCAGCTCGTCCACCCCGATGACGGGCGGGCTGCCGCCGTCGGGCACCGGGACCTCCAAGGCGGCCAGCAGGTCCTCCCGCCGGCACACGCAGGTGCCGGTGTCGGAGACCGTGATCGTCGCGGCGAGCTGGGCGAGCTGCGCGGCGGTCGGCAGCGGCGCGTCGGCGGCCAGCGCCAGCGTCATCGCCGCCAGGTACGCGTCCCCCGCCCCGACCGCGTGGCTGGCCGGCACCGGTGTGCTGTGGCTGCGTCGGGGCTCGCCGTCCGCGCCGCCGACCACCGCGCCGTCGGTGTCCAGGGTCACCGCCACCACGTCCGCCCCGGTGTGCTCGCGCAGCTCGGCGAGGCGCGACTCGGCCAGCACGGCCCGGTCCACGCCCTCGCCGGCCTCGGCGTTCACCGTCACGCCGGTGCCGGTCACGCTCAACCCGTCGCCGGTCATCGCCACCCGGTCCTCGCCCGGGATCGGCTCGCCGGTGGGCACGAAGCGTTCCGCGGGCGCGACCGGCCCCGGTGGCGCGGTGCCGCCGTCGGGCGGAGCGACCCGATCGTGGCCGGACGCCGCGTCGTCGCCACCCGCCCGCGAGCGGCGGTCGCCTGCCTTGTCGCTGGCCGCCGCGCCGTTGGTCGGCGTCCCGTCGGTGCGGAGCGCCCGGGCGGCGCCGGGTGCGGCGCCGACGGTCAGCTCGGACGGCCCGTCGGCCGGGTCCACGTCCGGGTGGGCTAGGTGCAGCTCCGTGCCGCCGGGCCGGGGCGTGGCACCGGCGGCCCGCGCCAGCAGGCGGGTCGCCTCGGCGAAGCTCGGGGTCACCACGGTCGGGGCGAGGCCCCGCCAGTCGGCGAGGTCGTGCGCGTCGAGCGCCACCGTCGCGTACCGCTCCCGGTTGGCGACCAGCCAGGAACGCACCGGCGCGGGCAGCGCACCGAGGCCGTAGTCGCAGACCACCAGGGTCGGTGCCTCGCCACCGGCCGCGGCACGCAGCTCCTCGGTCGCACAGCTCAGCGCGGTGAGCAGGTTGTTCACCCCGTCCGGGTCGAGCGCGTCCTCCGGTTCACCGGAGTCCTCGCGGAGCAGGATCTGGTTACCGGCCAGCATCCGCCGCTTCACCGGTGTGGGTCGGCCGGGCTGGTTGACCGTACGGTCCCAGACACCCGCCCGGTCCAGGCAGTCGTGCAGTTCGTCGCCGGCCACGTCGGCGCCGACCGGGGCGACCAGCACGGCCAGCCCGCCGAGCGCGGCGACGTTCACCGCCGTGTTGGCCGCGCCGCCCGCCGCGGAGATCCGCCGGCGGAGGGTGAGGACGGGCGCGGGCGCCTCCCGACAGAGCCGGTCGGACTCCGCGAACCGCCAGTCGTCGAGCATCGCGTCGCCGATCACCAGGACCGGCCGGCCCCGCCAACTGTCCACGACCGTGGCGAGCCGGCGCTGTTCCGCTGCTGCTCCTGCCATGCCTCCCCGCATCCCCCCGGCCGTTGGGGTCAAACCTGACCGCCGTCGATGCCGGGCCGTCCCGTGGCGGCCGTCACCGGCTGCCCGGTTTCGCCCGGGGTGGTCCGGGAAGGAACCGGACGTACCCCGGAGAGGAGATGCATCGAGATGGCAGAGACGACACTTCAGGGCAAGCGGATCGCCTTCCTGGCCGCCGACGGGGTGGAGGAGGTCGAGTACGTGCAGCCCCGCGAGGCGGTGGAGAAGGCCGGCGCCAGGGTCGAGCTGGTCTCGCCGAAGCCCGGCACGATCCGCGCCTTCAACCACCTCGACCCGTCCAAGCCGTACGACGTGGACGTGACGACGGCCGAGGCGGACGCCGCGGCGTACGACGCGCTGGTGCTGCCCGGTGGCGTGGCGAATCCCGACTTCCTGCGCACCGACGCGGACGCGGTCCGCTTCGTCCGCGCGTTCTTCGACGCCGGGAAGCCGGTCGGGGTGATCTGCCACGGGCCGTGGACGTTGATCGAGGCGGACGTGGTGCGGGGTCGCCGGATCACGTCCTGGCCGAGCCTGCGCACCGACCTGACCAACGCGGGCGCGACGTGGGTCGACGAGCAGTGCGTGACCGACAACGGCCTGGTCAGCAGCCGGAAGCCGGACGACCTTCCGGCCTTCTGCGCCAAGATCGTCGAGGAGTTCGCCGAGGGCCGGCACTGAGCGGATGGGGTTGGCGGTCGGAGTCCGGCCGCCAACCTCGTGATCGACCGGGCGAGTTCCGCCGGTCGGGGCATGTTCCTCGTGCGGTGGGAAAGAGGGCGTGATGACCACGGAAGCTCACGCCGCGCCGAGGCTGAACAGCCGTCAGATCCGCCTGCTCATGATCGGTCTGATGACCGGCATGCTGCTGGCGGCCCTGGACCAGACCATCGTGGGTACGGCCCTGCCGACCATCGTCGGCGAGCTGGGCGGGATCAACCACTACTCGTGGGTGGTGACCGCGTACCTGCTGGCGTCCACCGCGTCGACGCCCCTGTACGGGAAGATGGCCGACCTGTACGGGCGCCGTCCGGTCTTCCTGTTCTCGATCGGCACGTTCCTGGTGGGTTCGCTGCTGGCCGGGTTGTCGCAGAACATGACCCAGCTGATCCTCACCCGCGGGATCCAGGGTCTGGGCGCCGGTGGCCTGATGACGCTGGCGTTCACGATCATCTCCGACGTGGTCTCACCGCGTGAACGCGGCCGCTACCAGGGCCTGTTCGGCGCGGTCTTCGGCATCTCCTCGGTGGCCGGTCCGCTGGTCGGCGGGTACTTCGCCGAGACGAACTGGCGCTGGATCTTCTACATCAACGTGCCGCTGGCGATCCTGGCGATCGTGGTCTGCTACCACGTCATGCGGCTGATCCCGTTCGAGCGGCGGGAGCACGCGATCGACTGGGTCGGCGCGGGCCTGCTGGTGGCCGGGGTGAGCTCGCTGCTGCTGGCGCTGAGCTGGGGCGGCAACGAGTACGCCTGGACGTCCGGCGTGATCCTCGGGCTCTTCGCCGCCGGTGTGGTGCTCGGCGTCCTGTTCCTGCTCCAGGAGTCCCGCGTCGCCGAGCCGATCCTGCCGCTACGGCTGTTCCGCAACCGCACGTTCTCGCTGGCCAACCTGGCCGGCTTCGTGCTCGGTCTGGTCATGTTCGGCTCGATCATCTTCATTCCGCTGTACCTGCAGATCGTGAAGGGCGCCTCGCCGACCCGCAGCGGTCTGCTGATGCTGCCGATGATGGCGGGCATCATCATCACGTCGATCCTCACCGGCCGGGCGATGAGCCGGATCGGTCGGTACAAGTGGTTCCCGGTCGCCGGCTCGGCGGTGCTGCTCGCCGGCATGTTCCTCTTCACCCGGCTGCACGTGGACAGCTCGCTCTGGACGGCGTTCGGCTACATGGTGGTGATCGGCGTCGGGCTGGGTCTCTGCATGCAGTCGCTGATCCTCGCCGTGCAGAACGCCGTCTCGGTGCGCGACCTCGGCGCCGGCACCTCGTCGGCGACGTTCTTCCGGTCGCTGGGCGGCTCGTTCGGCGTGGCGATCCTCGGCACGGTGCTCTCCGCGCGGCTCGCCACCGAACTGGGCCAGCGGCTGCCGTCGGCGATCGCCCAGCTGCCGCCGGCGCAGCAGGCCGCCGTCAACGCGAGCGGCGGCGCGAACATCTCGATCAACGACCCGGCGACCATCATGGCCCTGCCCGGGCCGGTCCGGGCCGCCATCCAGGGCGCATTCGTGGAGGGCCTGCACCAGGTGTTCCTGACCGCGGGGCTGATCGCCATCGCCGCCGTGCTGGTCACGCTCGTGATGCCGAACGCGCAGCTGCGCGGCACCGGGCCGGAGGGCGCGAAGGGCGGCGCCGACCCGCTGGGCGGCGAGGCCGCCGCGCCGGGCGGCAAGCCGCTGACCCGGGAGTCGAAGGAGGAGGCCGCCGCCGAGATGGAGGCGAAGTCCCAGACGATGATCTGACGCGCCGACCGACGATGTGACGGGGCGAGGCCGGTCAACGTCCTTTGTAGGGAGCCGCCCCCGGGCGGCTCCCGGCCGGCGTCGACGGGGGCGTCCGGCCCGTGCCGCGCCGCGGTCGACGCCGCGGCGCGGCTCCCTGCAAACAAGGGACGTCATGACCTCCGACCGCGTACTGCGTACCGGACTCACCCTCCTCACCCTCACCGCCTCGGCCGCGCTGCTGCCGGCCGCACCCGCCGCGGCTGCCCCGGCGCCCCGACCCGACCTCCGGCTCGAGCTCACCACCACCGACGCGATGATCATGGCCGACGGCGCACGGGTGCGCCTGGACGTCACCGTTGACAACATCGGTGCGGCGACCGTCGAGGACCTCACCGTGGCGGTGAAGGCGCCGGCCGGCAGCCGGATCGCCGGGGACCCCAGCTGGGCGTGCGACTACACCACCTTCGTCTGCACCCACATCTACGGCCCGGTAGCGCCCGGGGCCTCGGCCGAGCCACTCCGCATGTACCTCGTCCTGCCCACGGGCGCGGCCGGCACGGTCACCGACCTGACCGCGACCGCGTCCACCAGCGCCCGGGAGGTCACCCGGACCAACAACACGGACACGGCGACCAGCACGTACGCGTACCTGCCGGACCTGGGCCTGTTGCCGGGCCTGGACACCGGCGTCTGGCCGGAGGTCGAGGTGCCGACCACCGGCGGGGCGATCTCGCCCACCTTCACCGTCCGCAACAGCGGCAGCGGTCCTGCCGAGGATCTGCGGCTCACGGTCGAGCGGCCGGCCGGGGTGACCCTCGACGCGGCGCCGCCGACCGGCACCACCGACTGGCAGTGCGACCTGACCGGCAACCCGCTGGTCTGCACGGCGGGCTCGCTGGACGCCGGCGCGACGGCCAGCGTCACCATCCCCATGGTGGCCGCGGGCGGCGCGGCGGACGAGGCGTTCACCGTCCACGGCACCGTGACCACTTCCAGCGCCCAGTGGCGTGACGACCAGGCCGACGCCGACGTCTGGTTCCGCTACGTGCAGCAGGCGCAGGAGCCGACGGACCCGACCGTCTGACCCTCGGGACCGGCTGGTCCTCGGGTGGCCCCGGCTACTTGAGGATCAGCCGGTTCGTCTGTTCGAAGACGTCCAGGTCGGCCAGGGTCTCCGGCACCGACGTCGAGAGCGGCGCCGGCAGCCGGTCCCGGTCGAAGAACCCGGCGTCGGTGGTCTCGTCGGTCATCCGGGCCAGGGCGCCGTCCCACTCCTCGACGCGGAACGCCGTGGTGAAGATCTGGTACGTGTGGCCGTACATGTTGGTGTGGGTGCGGTCCGGGCCGGTGTAGAGGGCGAACGCGCTCACCCGCAGTGCCCGCAGCCCGGTCTCCTCGCGGACCTCACGTACCGCGCAGTCGGCGATCGACTCGCCGAGCTCCATCGCGCCCGCCGGCATCGCCCACTGGCCGTTGTCGGAGCGCCGGATCAGCAGGATGCGGCCCGCGTTGTCCCGCACCACGGCGCGGGCGCCGACGAACATCAGCGTCCGGTCCCCGGCGAGCGCGCGAAGCTGCCCGACGTACGAGTCCGCCCAGGAGATGCTCACCCGGACAATTTACGAGGCGCGGCGGGGGCCGGGCGGCTTTCCGGGGTTCCCAACATGTGACCGGCGACACTAACTTGTGACCCATGCGTAGCACGATGATGGACGCCCCCCTCCAGGTCGCCCGGATCCTCGAACACGGCGCCACCGTGCACGGCACCGCCGAGGTGGTCACGTGGACCGGCGCCGAGCCCCGCCGGATGACGTACGCCGAGGTCGGTCGGGACGCCGCCCGGCTCGCCCACGGCTTGCGCGCCGAGTGCGGCGTGACCGGCGACGAACGGGTCGCCACCTTCATGTGGAACAACAACGAGCACCTGGTGGCCTACTTCGCCGTGCCGAGCATGGGCGCGGTGCTGCACACCCTCAACCTGCGCCTCTTCCCCGACCAGGTCGCCTACATCGCCAACCACGCCGAGGACCGGGTGGTGCTGGTCGACACGACGTTGATCCCGCTGCTGGCCCGGGCCATCGGCCAGATGACCACGGTGCGGCACGTGGTGGTGGTCGGCGGCGGCGACCCGGCCCCGCTGGTGGAGGCGGCCGGTGACCGGATCACCGTGCACACGTGGGACGCGCTGCTAGCCGGTCGCCCCGACACGTACGACTGGCCGGAGGTGGACGAGCGCGACGCCGCGGCGCTCTGCTACACGTCCGGCACGACCGGCAACCCGAAGGGTGTGGCCTACTCGCACCGCTCCATCTACCTGCACTCGCTCCAGGTCTGCATGCCGGAGGGCTTCGGTCTCGCACCGACCGACCGGGAGCTGGCCATCGTGCCGATGTTCCACGCGATGTCCTGGGGGCTGCCGTTCGCCGCGTTCCTCTCCGGCGCCTCGCTGATCATGCCGGACCGGTTCCTCCAGGCCGCGCCGATCGCCGAGATGATCGCCGCCGAGCGCCCGACCCTGGCCGGCGCGGTGCCGACCATCTGGACCGACCTGCTGGCCTACCTGGACAACCACGACGTCGACACCTCGTCGCTCACGGAGGTCATCGTGGGCGGGTCCGCCTGCCCACCGGCGCTTATGCACGCGTTCGCGGACCGGCACGACATCCGGGTCATCCACGCCTGGGGCATGACGGAGATGTCCCCGCTGGGCTCGGTCTCCCGTCCGCCGGCCGGGGTGACCGGCGAGGAGGCCTGGCGCTACCGCTACACGCAGGGCCGCATCCCGGCCGGTGTCCAGGCGCGGATCGTCGGTCCGGCGGGTGAGCCGCTGCCCGCCGACGGGACGTCCGTGGGCGAGTTGGAGGTCCGCGGCCCGTGGGTGACCGCGCGGTACGTGGGTGACGGGACACCGGACGAGGAGAAGTTCCGCGACGGCTGGCTGCGCACCGGGGACGTGGGGATGTTGTCCCCGGACGGCTACATCACGCTGACTGACCGGGCGAAGGACGTCATCAAGTCCGGCGGTGAGTGGATCTCGTCGGTGGAGCTGGAGAACGCCCTGATGGGGCACCCGGCGGTGCTGGAGGCGTGCGTGGTCGGGGTGCCGGACGAGCGCTGGGACGAGCGGCCGCTGGCGACGGTGGTGGTCCGTGAGGGCGCCACGGTCACGGCGGAGGAGCTGCGCGACTTCCTGTCGACGTCGGTGGCCCGCTGGCAGTTGCCCGAGCGCTGGGCCTTCATCGACGCCGTCCCCAAGACGAGCGTCGGCAAGTTCGACAAGAAGGTCGTCCGTTCGCGGTACGCGGAGGGCGAACTGACCGTCAAGGAGCTGGCCGGCCCGTAACGTTCTTCCGCGGGTGGACGCCTGTACGGGTAGGGAAACTCCCGACAGACCTTCCTCCCCAGGGGCGGCCCCGGCGTTCGCACCGCGCCGGGGCCGCCCGTTCCATGCGGGGCGACCCGCAAAGCCATTATTGCGAGAGTTGTTCGCCTACGTCCCGATGACCGGGAAATCCCCCGCGTGGGACGCGAATCTTCGCAGCTCAGCCCCGGTGGCCTCACTGGTCGCTCGTGGTGATCAACACCCGGCCGACCGTCGAGTTCTCCACCGCCTGGTGCGCCTGCGCGGCAGCGGAGAGCGGGTGGCGGTGCAGCGGCAGCCCGGCGTCCTCGCCCACCCGGATCCCACCCTGCGCGGCCGCCGCGGCGATGTCGTGGACCGCCTGCGCCTTGGCCGCCTTCGGTGTCCGGAAGAGCATCACGAACTGCAGGCGGGCGTTCGAGAGCATCAGCGGCATGGTCGGCACGTTCATCTGGTCCCCGGCGTCGGAGGCGTAGATGGAGACCGTCCCGGCCTCGTGCATCACCTGCGCGTCGACGTCCATGTTCGTCGCCGCGGCGACCTCCACGACGGCGTGCACCCCGTCGGGCGCGATCTTGCGGACCTCCTCGACGACGTCCTGCTCCCGATAGTTGATCACGTGGGAGGCGCCGGCCGCCGCCGCGAGCTGGGCCTTTTCCGCGCTGCTCACCGTGGCGATGACGGTGGCCTCGCCCCACCGGGCGAGCTGGATCGCGGCGTTGCCGACCGCCCCCGCCCCGCCCTGGACCAGCACGGTGTGGTCGGTCAACGCGCCGGCGTGCAGCGCGTCCGGCATGAACTCGCCGGCGGTCAGACAGCGGTGCGCGGTGCGGAACGGGACACCGAGGCACGCGCCCAGGTCGAACGAGGCGTCGCCCAGGCGCACCGCCTGCCGGACCGGCACCACCGTGTACTCGGCGCTCGTGCCCCACGGCCGCTGCCAGGCGGCGTCCCAGATCCACACCCGTTCGCCGAGCAACTCCTGGTCGACGCCCTCGCCGACGGCCTCGACGACTCCCGCGCCGTCCTGGTCGGGGATCTGCCAGTCGGCCGGCATCGGGCCCTGCTGGCGAGACTTCACATCCGTCGGGTTCACCCCGGAAACCGCCATCCGCACGAGGACCTCGCCGCGACCCGGCTCCGGCACGGGCCGATCGACCAGCTGGAGCACCGACGGGTCGCCGGTGCGCTCGTACACGATCGCCTTCATGACCGTCTCCTCACTCCCGCGGCTCGGGCGGCGTGGGGCGCCGCCCGGCTGCGGTACCCGGCCCGTCCAGGCCCATGCAGGAGAGGGCGGCCCCGGATTCGGGCAGCCGGACGGACGGGCGGTAACCGGGCGATCGGGGAGGCCGGGGGACGGACGGCTCAGCCGAGCGCGGCGACGGTCTCCACGGTCAGCTCGTGGATCGACCCGAGGGTCACCGCGGCCAGCGACGCCGCGTCCGGATCCAGGGGATACGACCCGTGCGGGACCGCCACCACGCGCATCCCCGCGGCGGCCGCCGAGCGTACGCCGTTGGACGAGTCCTCCACCGCGGCGCAGCGCGCCGGGTCGACGCCCAGCCGCTCCGCCACGGTGAGGTAGACGTCCGGGGCCGGCTTGCCCCGCGCCGTCTCCTCGGTCGAGAGGGTCGCGCCGAACACGTCGGTGAGGTCCGTCGCGGCCAGCGTGGCCGCGATCAACCGCGTCGGCGACGAGCTGGCCAGCCCCAGCGGCCACCGCGCCGCCAACCGGCGCACCACCTGGTCGGCGTCGTCGATCACCGGTACGCGCGCCGCGTAGCGCCGCGCCATCTCGTCGACGACCTCCCGGGCCACCTGGTCGGCACCACGGTCGACGCCCAGCTCGTCGCTCAGGTAGCGCGCCCACTCACCCGTGCTCATCCCCATCAGCCGGCGCTGGGTGTCCGGCTGCCACGCTCCGCCGTGCGCTGCCACGTAGGCCCGCCGGACCTCCTCCCACACCGGCTCGGAGTCCACGATCACGCCGTCCAGGTCGAAGATCACCGCATCCACCACGTGCCCATCCTGCCCCACCGGGGAACGGGCGTCAGGCGCCCGGCGCGGGCAGGCCGATCGGGCTGTCCACCGGGATCACGGTGTGCGCCGCCCGGGCGATCGGGTCGAGCAGGTCGCGCAGCTGGTCGGCCCGGTCCGCCCCCAGCGCCCGCCACGGCCGCGCCGCCGCCGCGTCGGTGGCGTCCTCGATCGCCTGGAACTCCGCCCGGCCCCGCTCGGTGGGGGCGCCGTCCCGGTCGAGCCAGCCCCGGGCGCGCAGCCGGTCGCGGGCGTCGGCCCACTGGTCCTCCAGCCAGCCCCGGCCCAGCAGGTGCTGCGCCGGGATGTCGACCGCGACGCGCCAGGCGAGGGTCTCGACCGGGTCGAGATCGGCGGCGACCAGGGCGGCGATGTGCCCGTCGCCCCGGTGCTCCCGGAGCGTGGTGGCGGCCTGCCAGAGCCGGGCCAGCGGGTATTCGCCGGCGGGCAGCGCGGCGTTGGCCGCGCCGAGCACCCGCCCGGCCGTCTCGGCCGCTCCGGCGGCCGCCTCCAGCAGGTCGGCCGCCTCGACCAGGTGCTTCTCGGGCAGCTCGTAGGTCAACTCGGCCAGCGCCTGCACGGCGCCGGTGAGCCGGGCCCGCAGCGCCTCCTGCGGGGTGGCCAGCCGCCAGACCGCCGGCAGGGCCCGCGTGACCATCGGCGGCGCGAAGGTGAAGAAGGCGGCGATCACCGGGGCCGCCCCGGTCTCGCCGAGCGGGGCGGCCCGGCCGGCGAAGTAGCCCCGCCAGTAGCCGCGCAGGCCGACCGCCTCGTAGGCGGCCCGGGCCCGGGGGTGGAAGTAGGTGACGGCGTGCACGGGCTCGTAGTGCGTCCACAACATGCGGGCGGTCCGCCCGAGGCTGTCCAGTGCCGTCACGTGCACCTCCGCGTCCGCGTCGTCCGGCTCCGCCGTCCACGAACCTATCGGGGGTGTGTGACGGGTTGGAAGCCCTCTGTCGTCAACCGCACCGCCGGCAGGTGAAGGGCCCGGCCGAGCGCCGGGCCCCCACCCGGGACTACTGCGCGGCGAGCACGTCCACCACGAAGCGCAGCGGGCCGGCCGGTCGGCCGCCCGCACCGTCGTTGCCGTAGGCCAGGTCGGCCGGGATGTCGAGCTGGACCCGGCTGCCGACGGTGACGCCGACGAGCCCCTGGTCCCAACCCTTGATGACCTGGCCGACGCCGATCGGGAAGCTGGCCGGCTGGCCGCTGTTCCAGGACGCGTCGAACTCCTTGCCGTCCTTGTAGAACACGCCCACGTAGTTCGTGGTGATCGTCTGGCCGGACTTCACCGCCGGGCCGGTGCCCTTGATCAGCGGGGTGACGGTGAGCTTGGTCAGGTCACCCGTGCCCGCCTTGACCTCCGGCCGGGTGGCCAGGGCCGGGTCGGCGCCCTCCGGCAGCTGCGGGGCGGGCGGCGCGGTGGGCTGCTCGTCCAGCCCGGCGGACGCCGACGGGCTCGCGCCGGCCTGCGGGGCCGCGTCGTCGTCGTTCCCCTGGGCGACGATCACGAAGACGGTGATCAGCACGGCCACCACGGCCACGCCGGCGAGCCCGCCGATCCAGGCCTGCCGGCGGCGCTTCGCCTCGGCGGCCTTCTGTTCGGCAAGCTGGGCGGCCAGCCGCCGCTCCGACTTGGTCCGGTTCTGCGTACGCTCGCTCACGGCGTCGACTCCCTGCTGCGAAGGTGTGGCCGGCACGGGTGCCGGGGGAGAAAGTCGACGCACACGGTACCTGCCCGGACGCCCACCGTGCCCTCCCCGGATCGGTGACGATCACGTATCAGGCTGCGGAACGGGGGCGTCAGCGCGGCGCGGGGTCGTCCGGGACCACCATGAAATCGGTCACGAACGAGGTCACCCGCCCGTCGGCGGCCCGCCCGATCCAGGTCCCGTAGCAGCCGTCACCCCAGCCCGAGCTGACCGTGACGACGTTCGCGCCGGTGGTCTCGTCCAGGACCGCGGTGATCAGTCCGGGCACCGGCTCCGCCGGGATCGTGGCCGGGATGAAGACCTCCTCGACCCGCTCGTAGTCCCAGTCCTCCAGCACCCGCAGCGCCGCCACGTCTGCCAACGTGCCGGTGCCGGCGTCCACCCCGTAGCCGAAGTAGTCGTCCGCGCCCAGCCGGGCCGGGTCCTGGTCGCCGACGAGGGCCGGCTCCCAGCGGACCGTCGGTTCGTCGTCCACCACCACCAGCTCCAGTGCCGCCACCCGGCGGTCCACCTCGGCGCCGTCGGCGAGGACCACCGCCACCCAGGCGCGGGCCCGGTGCCGGCCCGGCGGCACGGTCACCGTGAATGGGTCGCTCTCCGGGCAGACGAGCGGGTCGCAGCCCACCACCTGGCCGGTCGGCAGGACGATGTCGTCCACCGCGTGCGCCTCAATGACGTACCCGCGGTGCTCGTCGGCGAAGCGCGCGCCGGGCGTCAGCAACCGGTCCAGGTCAGGGGTGTACGGCACGGGTCTCCTCCGGAGGGTGGGCGGCCGGCGGAGCGTACCCAACGGGGGCGACGGCGCGCCGGTTCACTCCTCGAGGTGGCGTTCCAGCGCCTGGCGCAGGTGGTTCTTCGGCCGCGCGCCGACCAGCGACCCGACCAGCTCGCCGTGGCGGAACACCAGCAGGGTCGGCAGCGACATGACCTGGTAGCGGCGGGTGGTGGCCGGGTTCTCGTCGGAGTCGAGCGTGGCGATGGTCAGCCGTCCGGCGAACTCCTCGGCCAACTCGGCGAGGCTGCGGGAGATGGCGTGGCAGGGCGGGCACCATTCGGCCCAGACGTCGACCACCACGGGACGGTCGGCGGCCAGCACGGTGCTGTCGAAGGAGTCGTCGGTCACGGTGACGAGGGCGGCGTGCGCAACCTCAGGCATGTTTCCTCCCGCTGTTTCCTGGCGTGGGCGAGTTGGTCCCGCAGTTCCTGCCGGACCGTGTGCAGCCGCGCGATGCCCGCGTCGACCTCGGCGAGCTTGCGGCGCAGCACCGCCACCGAGTCCGGGCACACGTGGCCGGAGGCGTTGCCGGCGCGGAGGCAGGCCACGAACGGGCGGATGTCGTCCAGCCCGAACCCGACCGCGAGCAGGGAGCGGATCTCGCGTACGACGTGCAGCTCGGCCTCGTCGTAGACGCGGTAGCCGTTCGCTGAGCGGGCCGGGCGGACCAGCCCGTGCGTCTCGTAGTAGCGCAGCGCCCGGGTGCTGGTGCCGGCGCGTTCCGCCAGCTCACCGATCAGCATCGGACCTCCCCTCGCCGGTGGCGTCGAGTCGACGCTAGACCTTGCCGCCGACGTCAAGGCAAGGCCGGGAGAGGTCAGGCGGTCTTCTTCGGGGCCGTCTTCTTGGTGGTCTTCTTCGCGGCCTCGCCGGTCTTCTTCGCGGTGGTCTTCTTGGCCGCCGCCTTCTTCGGCGCGGCCTTCTTCTCGGCGGCCTTCTTGGCCGGGGCCTTGGTCGCCTTCTTCTGCGCGGCGGCCTTCTGCGCCGAGCGGGCCGACGAGATCGGCGTGGGCTCGGCCCCGCCGCCGCGGGCCGGCTGCTCGCCGCGAGCGGCCCGGGCCCGGTCCACCGACGCCTTCAGCGCGGCCATCAGGTCCACCGCCGCCGCCGGAGCCTCCTCGACCTCCTCCGGCTGGACCACCTCCCGCCCCTCCACCTTCGCGTCGATGACCTCCTGCAACGCGGCCCGGTAGTCGTCGGTGAACGCGTCCGGCTCGAACTCGCCGGTCATCGAGTCGATCAGCGAGCTGGCCATCGCCAGCTCCGGGGGACGGACCTTCAGGTCCTCGTCCAGGAAACCGAAGTCGGGGGTACGCACCTCGTCCGGCCAGAGCATCGTGTTGAGCAGCAGCACACCCTCACGGACCCGCAGGGTGGCGAGCTGCTCCCGCTGACGCAGGGCCACCTTGACGATCGCGACCCGCTCGGAGTCGAGCAGCGCGTCCCGCAGCAGCACGTACGGCTTGGTGGCCGAGCCCTCCGGCTCCAGGAAGTACGCCTTGTTATAGAGGATCGGGTCGACCTGCTCGGCCGGGACGAACTCCAGCACGTCGATCGCGTGCGAGGTGCTCAACGGCAGCTCCGCGAAGTCCTCGTCGGTGAGGATGACCATCTCGCCGCCGCCGATGTCGTAGCCCTTGGCGATGTCGTCGTAGGTCACCTCCTCGCCACAGATCGAGCAGGTGCGCTTGTAGCGGATCCGGCCGCCGTCCTCCCGGTGGACCTGGTGGAACCGGATGTCCTTCTCCTCCGTGGCGGAGTAGAGCTTGACCGCGATCGAGACCAGCCCGAACGAGACCGCTCCCTTCCAGATGGCACGCATGCCGGCTCCTCTCCCCGGTAAAGCCCAGGATCGCAAATGATCGAAGCCTGCGCGAGGACTTCGGCGGCGAACTACAGTCAGGAGGTGCCCGGCGCACCCCTGAAGCCGATGCTCGCGATGACCGGGCAGCTCCCGGCGGGTGCCGGCTGGGCGTACGAGTTCAAGTGGGACGGGGTCCGGGCGCTCGCCGACATCTCCGGCGGCCGGCAGCAGCTGTACGCGCGCTCCGGCGTCGAGATCACCGCCGCCTACCCGGAACTGGCCACCCTGCGCACCCAGGTCGGTGACGCGCTGCTCGACGGTGAGGTGGTCCTGTTCACCGACGGGCAGCCGTCGTTCACCGCGCTGGCCGAGCGCATGCACGTCCGGGACCGGAACAAGGCGGCCCGGCTCGCGGCGGTCATGCCCGTGACGTACATGATCTTCGACCTGCTCCGGCTCGACGGTGAGAGCCTGACCGGCTGGCCGTACGAGCGTCGCCGGGAGGCCCTCGACGGCCTGGGCCTGGGCGGCGCGCGCTGGGCGGTCCCGCCCACCTTCCCTGACGGGCAGGCCACCTACCAGGCGGCCGGCGAGCACGGCCTGGAGGGGGTGATGGCGAAACGGCTCGGGTCGGTCTACCGGCCGGGCGTCCGCTCGCCGGACTGGGTGAAGGTCAAGCTGGAGATCACCGGCGACTTCGTCGTCGGCGGCTGGCGGCCGGGCGCCCGCCGGCTCGGCGGCCTGCTGGTCGGGGTGCCCCGCCCGGACGGCCGGCTCACCTTCCGGGGCCGCGTCGGTGGCGGGATCGGCGCCGCCGTCGAACGGCAGCTCCTCGCCGAGCTGGAGCCGCTGCGGGCACCGGACTCGCCGTTCGCCGGTGACGTGCCGCGCGAGGATGCCCGGGGCGCGATCTGGGTAAGGCCCCAGGTCGTGGTGGAGGTGAAGTACGGCCAGCGCACCCCCGACGGGCGGTTACGGTTCCCCCGGGTGCTCCGGCTGCGACCGGACAAGCCGCCCGAGGAGGTCGACGATGCCGGCTGACCGGCTCCGGGTGGACGTCGAGGGGCGTCCGCTGGAGGTGTCCAACCTCGACAAGGTGCTGTATCCCGCCGCCGGGTTCACCAAGGGCGAGGTGATCGACTACTACACGCGGATCGCCCCGGTGCTCCTGCCGCACCTGCGGGACCGGCCGCTGACCCGCATCCGCTTCCCCAACGGGGTGGACGGCAACTCGTTCTTCGAGAAGAACAAGCCCGCCGCGACCCCCGACTGGGTACGCACCGAGACGCTGCCCGCCCCCGGGTCGAGCAAGGGGCGGGAGACCATCGACTACGTGGTCTGCGACGACCTGCCCACTCTGGTGTGGCTGGCCAACCTGGCCGCGTTGGAGCTGCACACGCCGCAGTGGAAGGTGGGCGAGCATCCGGACATGATGGTCGTCGACCTGGACCCGGGCGCGCCCGCGGCACTCAAGCAGTGCTGCCAGGTGGCGCTGCTGATGCGCGACCGACTCGCCGAGGACGGCATCGACAGCTACCCGAAGACCTCCGGCAAGAAGGGCATGCAGCTCTGTTGCCCGGTCGACGGCTCACGCTCCTCCGACGACGTGTCCGCGTACGCCCGGCGGATCGCCCAGGAGTTGGAGCGGGCGCACCCGAAGCTGGTCGTGTCGAAGATGGCGAAGAACCTGCGCCCCGGCAAGGTGTTCATCGACTGGAGCCAGAACAACGCGGCCAAGACCACGGTGGCGCCGTACTCGCTGCGGGCCCAGCCGGTGCCGTCCGTGTCCACACCGCTGACCTGGGACGAGGTGGCGGCGGGCGCGGCCGGGAGGCGGCCGGCGACGAAGCCGTACACGGCTGGCGAGGTGTTGCGGCGGGTGGAGGCGTCGGGCGACCTGCTCGCCCCGATCCTCGACGGCGGCCCCGCGCTACCCGACGGCTGAAGTCCTCCCACGCCCCGCGATCATGCAGTTGTGGTGCCGGATCGAGGCTGGTCTGCCCTTTTCGCGAGGCACCACAACTGCATGATCGACGACGGTCGGGTCAGCCTCGGCCGAAGACCTTCCGGGCGGTGCCGAGCCGCAGGAACACCGTCTCGCCGGTGGCGTCCTGGACGGCGTCGTTGTCGGTGATGGCGTACACCTGGCCGTTGCCGGCCACGGTCAGGCCCTCCAGCTTCTCCTGCGTCCAGCCGTTCGTCTCGCGCAGCGCGGGCAACACGTCGACCGCGAGAGTCTTCGGCAGGATCCGCAGCGGGCCGGCAGTCGCGGCGGTGCTCGGCATCGGCACGGTGTAGACCCGCTTGAGGGCCGCGTTCGGGCCGTTCAGCTTGTCCCGCTCGATGACCGCGAGCCGGTCGCCGACCACGGTGATCTCGGACAGGCCGATCCAGTCGCCGGGCACGCTGGTGCTGCCCAACTGGTAGCCGTACCAGCTCCAGGTGCCCGCCTGCACGTCGTACCGGCCGAGCCGGACGACACCGGCCGGGTCGGTGGCGACCTCACGCTGCACGGCCACCCACACGATCTCCCGGCCGCTCCGGTCGGTGGTCGCGGTGACGCCCTCCAGGCCCTGCTTGGCGAGCCCGCCGGCCACGTCCGCCGGCAGCGGCACGACCTGCTTCGTCACCCCGGCCGCATCGAGGCGGACCAGCTTGTTCTCCGGGCCCTTGGCGCCCTCGACGGCCAGCCAGAAGCCGCCCTGCGGGCGGGCGAAGACGCCCTCGGCGTCGTAACCGACCGGCTGGCCGGCCGCGTCGCGGACCGGCAGGGCACCGGTGACGACTGCCGGGGTCCGCTCGGCGTCGATGGTGAGGATCCGCGTGGAGCTGTACGCGGCGTCGGTGACGCTGTACAGCTGGTCCGGCTTGCCCGGCACCGCGCTCAGCGCGCCCAGCGCACCCCACCCGATCGGCGTGCCCTGCCCGTCGTTCGCGGACACCACGGTCGGGAAGGCCGGCGTGCCCCTGCCCAGCTGGTAGAGGGAGACGGAGGCCCGGACGTTGACCGAGGCGTCGTCCTCCTCGCTGGAGATGGCGATCAGACCCCGGGACGGGATGGGCAGCAGCCCTTCCGGCCCGTTCGTGGAGGGCAGCACCTGCCGGAAGACCGGCCGGGTCGGGTTGCTGAGGTCGTACACGGCCACGAAGTTGCTGCGCTCCGAGCCGACGAAGCCGTAGCGGACCCCGTCGTACTCGGCGACGGCGACGCCCTCCGGCTCGGTGCCCTTCTTGGCGGCCCGGTCCTCGTTGTGCAGCCCGTACGTGACGGCGAGCCGCTCGAAGGTGTTGCCGGCGTCCCAGGCGACGGCGCCGGTGCGGCTGTCGAAGACCGACCAGCCACGGCTGCCGCCCCGCCAGTCGCCCTCGTTGGCCGTGGCCAGGTACCGGTCGTCGACCCAGGCCACCGCGTCCGGCTCACGCGGCACGTCGGTGATCGAGCCGGTGAGGTCGATGACCCCGTCCTTCTTGGTGTCGATCCCGCTGACCGTGGCGGTGCCGGCGCCGAACACCTTCGTGATCCGACCGGTGGGCAGGTCGACCAGGGCGATGCCGTTGTTCTCCTGGAGGGTGACCGCGAGCTGGTTGCGGCCGTTGATCGAGACGTACTCCGGCTCCGGGTCGGTCGGCTCGGTGATCCCGGCCGCGACCAGCGCGGGCAGCGCGGTGCCGTCGGCGGCGGTCAGCGGCACCGGCCGCAGCCGCCAGTTGGCCGGCGACCTGCCGGTCAGGTCGACGATCTGCACGAAGCCGGCGGGGAGCTGGGGCAGATCGCCCTCGTCGCCACCGGGCGGAGTGGCCTCCTCGTCGCGCTCGTTCTCGATGGCGATGGCCGCGTACCGCTGGTCCTTGCTAATCGCGATCGAGTCGGGCTGGCCGCCCAGGTCGAAGCTCGCGACACGCTTGCGGGTGGCCAGCTCGATGACGTCCAGCCGGCCGGACGGCTCGGTGTAGCTGCGGCTGGTGTTGACGACCACCAGCACGTACTTCCCGACCACGCTGACCGACGTCGGCTCGTCCTCGGCGTCACCGAGCTGCGCGAGCGAGAGGGTGCCGAGGCCGCGGGGCTTGTCGGCGCGGGAGATGTCGAGGAAGCCGATGCGGCGTCCCAGCGCGTCCGTGTAGATCAGGGTGCGGCCGTCGGGGGTGACGGTCGAGATCTCGGCGACGGTCGGGGACGCGGGGTCCTCACCGGCCGGCCGGTTCTGGAAGACCGGGTAGGTGGCGACCCGGTCGAAGGCGAGCGGCTTGCCCGGGTGGTGGTGCCCACCGGCCGACGCCGAGGTGGCGCCGGTCAGGCTCGCGGCCGCGACGCCGGCCGCGGTGAGCGCGGTGAGGGTTCTTCTCACTGTCAAGGACGTCCTCCGTCTGGTCGTGCCCGGTCGGAGGCTGGCACCGATGGGGGAGCGGCAGCTTGCGCGGACGTGAACGACGGGGAAAGGCCGGCAGGCTGGTCGACGGCCGCGCACGACGGTTCGCGCTCCCGGGTGGACCGGTTCACGCGCCCAGCGACGCCTCAGGGGTGACGGAGGCGGAGCACCGCGGCGGTGAGCAGCGTGACGGTGACCGCCGTGACGGTCAGGTCGCCGACCAGCGCCTCCGTGGGGCCGGCCGGGGCGTAGCTGGGGACCAGATAGGCGAAGGCGGCTGCGTTGACCAGCACCGCGGACCATGCGGCGAGGACGTGCCGCTGCCCCCAACCCCTCCGCCGCGACCAGGCCACGATCAGCGTCCCGACGACGGCGGCTGCCGTCAGCTGCACGGCCACCCGGACCCATCCGCTGAGCGGTGCGGCGCCCAGGGACGCGGCCAGCACCACCGCGGCGACCAGGACCGGCGGTGGCGCCGTGCGGTCCGGTGTCGGGGCGGGGGCGTCGAGCCGGCCGACGGTGGGATGGGCTGCCGTGAGGCGGGTGGTCGTGCCCCGACGCCACCGGGGGAGCAGGGCCACCGCGACGAGGGCGGCGATCACCAGCACCGTTCCGGCGAACTGCGCCGGTCCGAGGAGGAAGCCCTGTCGGCCCGACTCGTCGTCGGTGAAGATCATCAGGCTGCCCAGCAGCAGCAACAGCCCCACCACCAGCAACCCCCACCGGCCCAGCCAGGGTTGCCGGCGGCGGGCCGGGCCGACCAGCGACTCGACGATCGCGATCGGGGCGCAGATGGTCAGCGCGATGTGGTTGCCGACGAAGTCCACCGCCTGCTCGGCGCTGAACCCCAACCCGGGCACCCGGGTATCGGCAGCCGCCTCGCTCAGCTCCGCGTACTCGGTGTCACTGAGGAAGTCCGGGTTGAACAGCGACTGGTCGACCAGCCCCGCCATGTACCAGCCGAAGGCGGCCGCGAGCAGAATGATCGACGGCCAGCCGCCGCCGGTCCGCCGTGCGGTCTCCCGGACCAGCACCGCCGCCCCGCCGTACAGCGGGGCCAGGACGAACACGACGGCCAACGAGCCGAGCGCGGTGAACCCACCCCAGGAGCACTCGGCCGCCCAGGGTGCGAGAAGCAGGAGCGCCAGGACGGGGGCCAGCCGTCGGGCCCGGCTCATCCGCTGCGGTACGGGACTCCTCGGCGACGTGGTGGGCTCGACGGACACGGTCACCTCCTGGTCGATGCCGTGAGCGTCACGCATCCGCCTGGTCCGTGGAAACCGCCATCGGCCTACCCCGGGAGCGACCAAAGTCGAGTGCTTCGGCCATGTCGAGACGGCCGATAGGGTGGGTCCTCCGGGAGGGGGGTTATCGATGGGCGCGACAGGTGCGGTCTCGACGCTTCGCGACGGCGTCGAGGAGACCGAGTTGCCACTGCTCACCTGGCTCGACGACGCCACCGGCGAGCGCGTCGACCTGACCGCGCGGCAGCTCGGCCACTGGGCGGCGCGCGGCGCGGCCCTGCTGCGGGACGGCTGCCGGCTCGCTCCGGGTGACCGGGTGGCGGTGCTGCTGCCGCCGCACTGGCGTACCGCCGCGGTGCTGCTGGGCGCCTGGTCGCTCGGGCTCGCGGTGTCGTTCCGGCCGCGGGCGACCGCCGGCCTGCCGGTGCTCGAACCGGGCGGGGACCTGCCGTACGACGCGGTGTTCGTGACGCCGGAGCGGCTGGACGACTGGCTGGAGGACGTGCCGGAGGGGACGCACCGCTACCTGGTCGGCACCGGGCCGGGCGCGCTGACCGACGTGCCGGTCGGGTGGCTGGACTGGTCCGCGGAGGTGCTGCGGCACGGCGACGCCGCGCCCGACCACGCATCCGTCCGGGCGACCGACGCGGCCAGCCCCGACGGCACCACGTACGGCCAGTGGGGTGGCCTCGCCCGCGAGTTGGCCGCCAGGTGGGGGCTGCGGGCCGGTGACCGGCTCCTGGTCGACGTGGCCGAGCACGAGCAGCCGCTGAAATGGCTGCTCACACCGCTGTCCGCCGGGGCGTCCGTGGTGCTGGCCACCAATCTGGACCAGTCACGCCGGGACGCGCTGGCCGCCGCCGAGCGGGCCACCCGCGTCCTCTGAGCCACCGGTGATCACCTAACTGTTCACCCCCACAGCGCTCGCTCCTCATCCGGCTCGGCTGGCACGTTCGCCCAGAGACGGCAGGGTGCTTGACCGGTCGCGCCCTCCGGCGTGCCCTCGCACCCGTAGACCGGAGCGTCGGCTGTGTCCACACCCGAACGTTCGCCCCGCCGTGGCGCGGCGAGCCTCCTCGCGTCGGTGGCGTTCACCCTGACCCTGCTCGCCCCGGCCACCCCGGCCGGGGCGCACCCGTTCGGTGACCCGCAGACCGTGGCCGTCGCCGCCGACGCGGCCCGTCCCGAGGTCGTGCACGTCCGCTGGCGGGCCGGCGGCCTCGACGACCTGACCCTGCTCGGCGTACACCTCGGGCTGCTGCCGGCCGACCGCGTCACGCTCGACGGGGCGGTCTTCTTCGAGCCCTCGGACGCGACGGTGCTCGGGCCGTCGACGCAGTTCGCGGGGTACGTGCTGCGGCAGATGACGGTCACGAGCGGCGGCCGGGCCTGCGCGGGCACCGTCGCGCCACCGAGCGACCTCGCTAGGTCCGGCGTGACCGTCGACTACACCTGCCCGGGACCGGTCGGTGTCGCTCGCCTCGACCTCCGGCTGCTCACCGACCTGGACCCCGCCTACCGGGCGCTGGCGACCGGCCCGGACGGGCAGCGCGCGGTGTACGGGCCCGACCACCGGACGCAGGACTGGGTGCTCGGTGACGCCCCGCCGGCGAGTGAGCCGCACCTCGGTCGCCGCGCCGCCGCGCAGATCGCCGCGGTCGTCGGCGGAGTGCTGCTCGTCCCGGTCGTCGCGCTGCTGCTGCGCCGGTCCCGCCGTCGGAGGGCGGCGCGCACCTGTCCGTCGTCCTGACACCCGGCCTGCCGGCCCACCCCTGCTCGCCGCCGTCGGCACCACCGTGCCGGTCGTCGGCGTGACCGCAGCGCTGCGGTCTGTCCCACCGATGAAGGAGAGACCTCGCCATGACGCACGACGCACGTGCGCGCAGGAAACGAACACGCGGCCTCCTGGCCGCGACCGCCCTCGTCCTCGTCGCCGGATCGGCGGCCGGGATCGCCCCCACGACGGCGGGGGCGCAGGCGGTGCCGACCAGTGGCAACGTGCCGCTGATCAACCTCACCGACGGGCAGAACCTCGAGGGCATGGTTCCTGTCCTCGTGGAGCCCGTGACGGAGAACGACTCGGTGACGACCCTGGCGGTCGACGGCACCCGGATCAGCGCCGAGAAGACCGCCGGCACCGCCCACTTCGCGTTCGAGATGGGCGGCAACGGCACCGAGGCCCGCTACCACAACTACGTCACCGTCAACGGCCGCACGGCCGAGGCGGACCGGGTCTACTTCCCGGACGTCCCGGGCGGGCAGGTCGGCACCCTCGACTTCCCGGGCGACTGGCTGCACGCCGGGGTCAACACCGTGACCGTGCACACCGGGGCCAACTGGGTCGACTCGACCAACAAGGCCGCCGTCGGCTACGAGGAGTTGCCGAACGGTGAGGGCGGCCGCTGCCCCAACTACGACGACTACGCGCTGAGCAGCATCAGCCTCAGCCTGCTCGGCGTGGTCGCCGACGGCGAGCAGAACCTGTTCAGCTACAACTTCGGTGACGGCACCTGCGGCAGCTCGTCGAAGCTGCTCAACCAGGACCTCACCTTCGTCATCTCCGGCGAGCCGGGCAGCACGGCCGGCCTGCGTACGGACCTCGACACCACCAGGCTCGGCAACGGTACGCACACCGTCAGCGCCACGACCCTGTCGGGCGCGGAGGCGTCCGTGACGGTGGACGTCAACAACGCCCCGGCGGGCGCGGCGGCGGTGACCCCCGGTGACGGTGCCCGCGTACGCGGCACGCAGCCGGTGATCGCCGCGCTGCCCGGCGGCAGCACCGACCGGGTCGAGTCGCTGGCCGTCGACGACAAGCCGGCCGGGAACGCGGAGACGCTGGCCGGCGGCACCGCCACGCTCGGGCTCACGGTCGAGGCCGGCAACTCGGTCGAGGCGCGCTACCACAACTACGCGCTGGTCAACGGCCACCGGGTCGACCTGGGCGGCGACTACGGAGCCACCGGAGCGGAGGCGGTCACGCTGCCGATCCCGGCCCGGTTCCTGCGCCTCGGCGACAACGTGGTCGAGGTGAAGACCGGTGACTACAACGGCACCGTGAGCGGCGCGACCTGCGCCAACCACGACGACTTCAGGCTCACCCGGGCCGCGACCAGCCTCACCCTGAGCACGCCGGGCACCGTGACGGCCGGCACCACGTACCTCGTCACCACCAGCGGCACGACCGTGACGAAGGCGGAGACCACCGCCGCGTCGCTGGCGCTGGGCGACGGCACGTGCGGGCCCAACAAGGAGGCCGAGCTGCACTTCACCATCGAGGGCGCGCCGACGACGCGTACCGTCGACACCCTCGCCAGCGGGGGTGACGCGCACCTGACGGTGTTCGTCGGTGGCAACGGCAGCGACGGCGGCTACGACAACAAGGTGCTGGTCAACGGCATCCCGCTGGACCTCGGCATCTGGGAGAAGGAGGTCGTCGACCTCACCTTCCCGAACGAGTGGCTGACGCCGGGCGTCAACGCGGTGGAGTTCGTGGCCGGCAACGACCGGGGCAGCGCCAAGCCGGGCGGCTGCGACAACTTCGACGACTTCACGCTGCGGGACTTCCAGCTGCTGCCGGTCGGCGGGAAGGCGACCCAGCTGACCCGGTCGATCGCGCAGACTGCGGTCAGCATCGGCTCGTCCACCTACCCGGTGGGCTCGCAGGTGACCACGTTCATCGGTGACGGCACCTGCGGCAGCAGCTACAACGGCGTGCTGACCAAGACGATCCTGTTCGACGTCACCGCGCAGGACGGCGCGGCGCTGCCGGCGCTGGGCAAGCGGGCGGACGTCGACACCACGTCGATCGCGGACGGCGCCCACACCATCAAGGCGGTCGTCGGTGACAAGACCTCGACGCGGCGTTTCACCAGCGACAACACCGCCCCGGAGATCGAGAGCAGCGTCCCGGCAGCCGGGCAGCGGCTGACCTCGACCGTCGCGCTCAACGTCAAGATCAAGGACGCGAGTGGGCTGGCCGGCACGCCGACCATCACCCTGGACGGCGTGGCCGTCAAGCAGGGCGACCAGATCGGCCACGGCCTGCCGGCCGGCGAGCACACGCTCGCGGTGGCGGTGACCGACACGCTCGGCAACACCGCCGTCCGTGAGGTGCGCTTCAGCAGCGCGAGCATCCCGGACGTCCCGACCGAGCTCACCTCGACGGTCAAGGGCACCGACCCGCTCTCGGCCGACCTCACCGCCCGGATCCCCGGCGCGGACGGCGTCGCGCTGACCGCCACCTTCACCAAGGCGGACGTGGTCCTGCCGACCGGCGGCTACCAGGGGGAGGCGGCCGACGTGCCGACCACGCTCGACGTCGCGCACGACAAGACCGTGGACGTGTCCTCGCTGCGCCCGCTCGACGGCGCGACGATCGGCACGCCGTCCAGCCGGGACGTGGTCTTCCAGCGGTACGACCTGCCGCTGGGGGCGACCAAGCAGGAGCCGACGCTGCGCTGGTCGGGCACCATCGACCCGGCGCGCATCGTGGCGCTGCGGGTGTGGAACCCGGGCACGAAGAAGTGGGTCGTGCTGACCAGCGCCCGCGGCCACGCCGAGCAGGACACGGTGCTGACCGCGACCGTGGAGGCCGGCTACCGGGACAACGGTGTCGTCCACGTGCTGGTCACCGGTGAGGACCCGTTCGCCGACGACCTGTCGCCGCGCGACTCGACGGCCCAGAACGACAAGGACCGCTTCGAGGACCCGAACTCGTACGACTTCTCGCTGGCCCACTTCACCGACACCCAGTACATCACCGAGGGTGCGGCCGGCGGCACGTACGACGACTGGGACGGCAAGGTCGAGCCCTCGGACGTCGAGACCGCCGAGGAGCAGGCGATCTGGTCGGCCGCGTACCGCGACCAGATGCAGTGGATCGCCGACAACTCCGACAGCCGCAAGATCGCGTACGCGGCGCACACCGGCGACATCATCGAGAACGACTACTACGACCCGCTGGCGAAGAACCCGGACGGCACGCTCAAGCGGCCGGGTCTGCACGAGCAGGTCGAGCGGGAGCTGGCGGCCGCCTCCGGTTTCCAGAAGATCCTCGACGACAACGGCGTCGTCAACCAGGTCATCGCGGGTAACCACGACGACCAACTGGGTGCCGAGACGGGCCCGACCTCGCGGTTCAGCCGCACCTTCAGCGCCGACCGGTACTACGGGGCGGCGAAGTCCTGGCCGAAGGGCACCGAATACCACGCGTGGGACGAGGTGACCAACGCCGACGGATCCGTCACGCCGGGCCGGGACAACCAGAACAACTACCTGCTCTTCTCGGCCGGCGGGCTGGACTTCGTGGCGGTCGGCCTGTCGTACGGTGTCACGCCGGCGGAGGCCAAGTGGGCCGACTCGATCTTCAAGCGGTACAAGGACCGCAACGGGATCCTGCTCTCCCACGACTACCTGAAGCCGTCGGCCAACCCCGACGGCCGTGGGGCGGAGTTCTCCGCGCCGGACGGCTCGCCGCTGTTCAAGCAGGTCGTCCAGACCAACCCGAACGTCTTCCTGGTCCTCGCCGGTCACGAGCACGGCGTGGGCACCAACCTGAAGTCGAAGGTCGGCGTCACGGTCAGCCACGACGTGGTGGAGCTGCTGGCGGACTACCAGTTCTACACGGTGACCGCCGGGGAGCTGTGGCCCAGGCAGGTCGCGCCGGACGGCACCATCGACGTCAACGGTGACGGCACCCCGGACCACAAGGCCACCGACCGGCTGCAGTTCGGCGCGAGCTTCCTGCGCCTGCTCCAGTTCGACGTGGACCGGGCCGAGATGCACATCGACACGTACTCGCCGTTCCTCAAGAACTTCGGCGCGACCGAGTACGACATCCGCCAGGACGGCAGCCAGCCCAAGCCGCGCTACAACGGCGCGGAGGACAACCTGACCCTCCCGGTGGACCTCACCACCCGCAAGACCTCGTTCTCGACCGACTCGCTCGCCGCCTACGTGCCGTCCGGCACGATCGGCACCGACGAGCTGGCCGCGAACGGCGTCGCCACGGTGACCTGGGACAAGCTGCTGCCGGGCACCTCGTACGGCTGGATCGTCTCCGCCCGCAGCGCCGACGGCGGTGAGGCGGTGGCCCAGCCGGCGGTGTTCCGCACCGCGAAGCAGGTCCCGACGGTGACCGTCACCGCCGCCCCCACCACCTGGGGCACCGCGGCGACGGTGACCGTGAAGGTCGCGGCCGGCAGCACGCCGGTCACCGGCACGGTGGAGCTGCGCGAGGGCACGACCGTCCGTGGTTCGGCCGCCGTCACCGACGGCGTCGCGTCGTTCACCCTCCCGGTGGGTCTCGCGGGCGGCCAGCACCCGCTGACCGCGTCGTACTCGGGCGACGAGCACCTCACCGCCGTCCAGGCCACCGCCACCCTGACGGTGAACCTGCCGGCCGAGTGGAGCGCGTCGACGGTCTACAACGACGGCGACCGGGTGACCTACCAGGGCCGCGTCTTCCGGGCCTCCTGGTACACGAAGAACCAGAAGCCGGGCGCCGACGCCAACGGTTCGTGGCAGGAGATCGCCATGACCGAGGACGGCACCGCGGTCTGGACGCCGTCGCGGATCTTCAACACCGGCGACTTCGCGATGTACGACGGCAGGAAGTGGCGCGCCCAGTGGTACACCCGCAACCAGAAGCCGGGTGACCGCAACGGCCCCTGGGAGGAGATCGCCCCGACCCCGCCGGACAACAGCCCGGCGGCGTGGACGGCCACCCGGGTCTACAACTCCGGTGACCGGGTGACCTTCAAGGGCCACGTCTACGAGGCGAAGTGGTGGACGCGCGGCCAGGAGCCGGGCGACCAGAACGGCCCCTGGAAGCTGATCAGGTAACCAGTTCGGGTGAACGCCGGCCCGGGACCGATCCGTCGGTCCCGGGCAGGTGCCGTCCCGGGCCACTGGGGCCCGCGCCGCGCTTGATCCACACCGTTTCCCAGATATGGCGGTATCCGAGCGCCTCGGACACCGCAACTTCACAGATATGGAGTGGATCAAGCGCCGGCCGAGCGCGTCGAGGCCCAGCGTGGGCGGGGCGCCTGGTCGACGGGGACGCCCGGGAGGCGCGCGTCACACGGAACGGCCGTCCTGGTGTCCGGGGGCTGTGGAAGGGTCGGATCATGACGAACGCACTCGTGCTGGCCGGTGGTGGCGTCGCCGGAATCGCCTGGGAACTCGGCGTCCTGCGGGGCCTCGCCGACGCCGATCCGGCGCTCGCCGAGCGGGTCATCGCCGCCGACCTTGTCGTGGGCACCTCCGCCGGCTCGACGGTCGCCGCGCAGGTGACCAGTGGTGTTCCGCTCGACGACCTGTACCAGGTCCAACTCGACCCGGAGACCACCGAGATGGAGGTCGACGTCGACACGGAGAAGCTGTTCACCGAGTACGGAGCCGTGCTCGCCGGGGCATCCGACCCGCAGGAGGCGCGCCGCCGGCTGGGCTCGCTGGCGCTCGCCGCGCGGACCGTCGACCCGGCCGTCCGGCTCGCCGCGATCGACGCCCGGCTCCGGGTGAAGCGGTGGCCCGACCGGGACGTACGCCTGCCGGCGGTCGACGCGGAGACCGGCGAGGTCGTCGTCTTCACGCGGGAGTCCGGGGCGTCCCTGGTCGACGCGGTGGCCGCGAGCTGCGCGGTGCCCGGCGTCTGGCCGCCGGTGGCGATCGACGGCCGGCGCTACGTGGACGGCGGGGTGCGCTCGATGACCAACGCCGACCTGGCCGCCGGCGCGGAGCGGGTGCTCGTCATCCAGCCGTCCCTGGAGGGCGCGCCGCAGCCGTGGGGCGACCTGGACGACGAGATCGCCGCCCTCGCGCCCGCCGCCGTGGTCGTGATCAGCGCCGACCAGGCGTCCGTTGACGCGTTCGGCACCAACGCGCTGTCGCCCGCGACCCGGGGGCCGTCCGCCCGGGCGGGCCGGGCCGTCGGCGCGGCCCACGCCGAAGCCGTCGCCGCCCTCTGGACCTGACGCCGGCCGCCCGCGCCGGCCGTCGGCTGACATCTGACAGCCGACGGTCGGCGTCGGTTCAGTGCCGGCCGGGCTCCTCGGCGTCCTCGTCGTCGTACGCGTACCAGCTCGTGCCGAGCTTCGGTCCCCACTCGACGGTCAACACGGGTGTCGGCTCGTCATGCGGGTCGCGCAGCGGAAAACCGGCGTTGAGCAGCGGCTGCCACTCCACCGTCAGGTACGGCTCGCTCATGACCAGGCCCCCTCGGCTACCAGCGGGTCGTTGGACAGCTCGGGCGGCACGATCTCCTCGACGGGCGCCGCGCGCCGGGCCTGCGGCGCCGGCGGGAACACCGGATCGGGCGGTGCGGCCCGGTGGTGCTGCGGGTGCCGGTCCTGGTAGTCCAGGGCGGCCTGGATCAGCTCCGGCTCCGAGAAGCGGGGACCCCAGAAGGCGGCGTTGATGGGCAGGCCCTCGGTGCGGTCGTACCCGATGGGGAACGTCACCATGGGCCAGGTGAGCGCGTTCGGCAGCTGATAGAAGCTGCGGTAGTTGCGCAGCTGGGTGCCGCCGACGCGCGGGCCGATCTGCGCGCCGATGGGCAGCACCAGCATGAAGTCGACGCCGGCCTCGTCCAGCGCCCGCTGGTAGTTGGCCTGCAACGTGCGGCGGCGGCGTTCGCCCTCGTCGCGTACGGCGGCGGGGATCGCGCCGGCGGTGGCCGCCGCTTGGGCGAGGTTGCCGAACTGCCGGGTCAGCGCGGCGGCGTTCGCCGGGTGCGACTCGGCGAACGCTTGGACGGCCTGCCAGTAGCGGATCTCGTACCGGTTGGGGCTGAGCACCGCGGTCGCGGGGGACACCACGCTGCCGTCGGGCAGGGGCAGGCGTTCGCTGGTGCGGAAGTAGGGGTCGTTGGCGGCGACGGTGACGTCCAGGCCGGGGAACTCCTTGACGTGCGCGCCGAGGGCGACCAGCTCGGCCTTGAACCGGTCGAACGCGGCCCGGTAGTCGGCGTCGTACGTGTCGGCGGGCGGCACGCCGGTGCCACCCTGGGTCATCCAGTCGGTCTGCGGGATACCGATGGTCGTGCCGGCGAGGGGCCGTCGACCGCCGCGCGCCGCCAGCGGCAGGGCCGGGAACGGGTTGGGGGCGGAGAGGGTCAACGGGTCGGGCGCCGGGTCGGGCCCGAGGATCGCGGCGAGCACCAGCGAGGCGTCGCGTACCGACCGGGCGATGGGGCCGAGCACGTCGTACCCGGGGGAGAGCGGCATGACCCCGGCGGTCGAGACCAGGCCCAGCGAGGGCTTGATCGCGCTCGCGCCGTTCGCCGCCGACGGCATGATGATCGAACCGCCGGTCTCCTCACCGATCGTGGCCGCCGCCAGCCGCGCCGAGGTGGCGACGCCGGAGCCCTGGCTGGACCCACCGGGGATGAAACGCGGGTTCCAGGCGTTGCCGGCGAACGTGCCGGAGATGGAACCGGAGAAGGCCGACGCGATGGTGTGGCCGATGATCACCGCGCCCTGGGCGCGCAGCCGCGCCACGACAGTGGCGTCGCGGTGGGCTAGGTTCCCGTCGTACGCGTGGGTGCCGTTCTTGGCCTCCAGCCCCTTGACGGCGACGGAGTCCTTGATGCCGAAGGGGATGCCGCACAGCAGCGGCGCCTTTCCGCCCTTGTGGAGCAGCTTGTCGGCCGCCGCGGCCTGGGCGAGCGCGCCGTCCCGGTCGACGCGGACGAACGCGTTGTAGCCGCCGTTGTCGCCGTAGACCTCGAACGGCCCGTTGAGCCGCGCGATCCGGTCCAGGTAGGCCTTCGTCACCTCGACGGAGGTCAGCTTCCGGGCGCGCAGCAGCACGATCAACTCGCCGATCTCGTAGTCGACGATCCGCGACCGGCGCGGGATCTGGCCGACCTTCGGCAGGTGCTTGAGCAGGTCGTCGGAGGGGGCATGGGCCGCCGCCGGCTGTGCGGCGACCAGGCCGGCCACCGTCGCGCCGGCCGCGGCGGCGCTGCCGCCGAGCAGGGTGCGGCGGCTGACACCGGATCGAGAGTCGTCGGCGGTGGAGGTCGTCGTCGTGGCCGGGGATCCGTTGCGCATGAGAGCTCCCGTCTTGCCAGTGGGCGGGCCGTGGGCACCGCCCCGGCGCCGAAATGGCGCTGCCGGGAAAGATCGTCACGACGGCCTGTCGCGTGGGTGTTGCCGACCCTTTTCGATGCGGTAACGGGCTCCTCACCGCTGCGCCCCTGACAGCCATCTATCTGTAAGGTCCCGGTTGCGGTCGCCACGGCCGGTGCGCGCACGCCGACTCGTGCTCGGCGGGCAACGCACACCGGCCGCCGCCGGGCAGTGGACGGTCACAGAAGACCCAGTGGCGTACGCCCTGTTCGTCCTCCGCCGACACGGTCACCCCGCCCGGCTCCACCCGTGCGCTCAACCGCACCAGCACCCGCGCCGCGGTCCGCGCGAAGATCCGTGCTCGCACCAGGTCCGGCGCACTGATGGGCAGGTGGATCACCCATCGCCCGGTCATCGGTAGTGACGCTGCGCGAACTGCGCGCTCTGCCAGGCCCGCAGGGCATCCTTGATGCGTACGTTCTCCTCCTGTACCGCGACCAGCGCGGTCTGTGCGACGGTGAGTTCGTCGGCAACCTGGTGCAGGAACGCGCGGATTTCGACCGGATCGAGGCCCCGGCGGGTGACCGGAAAGCAGCGGTCCCGGATCTGCCAGGGGCGCAGCGGCGTAGTTTCGTTCGCTCTTGTGGGTGGAGGTGGTTCGGCGCGCCGCTTCACCGGCCGACGGATCAGATTGCGCACAGTGGGCCGCCCTTCGCATCTGGTGGTACACGCGCCGCCCGCCGTCGGCTGCCATCTCCAGCCTCACCGCTCGTTCTGCGGGCCACGGCAGGCGTGCTTCAGTTGGGCTTTGGGGTGCTGGCACAGCCGACGGGGGACGTCAACCGTGCCAGCGAAGGTGGAGGCCCAACCGGGAGGGCCGGCTGCCTACCAGGCGATCCAGTGCCGAGCTTCCGGAGCCAACTTATAATGCAAAGCATGCAAGGTGCCAGAGACTGGCAATGCTAAGCACGCGAAGTCTTGGCTGCTGAAGGGCGGGCGTGGGAGGATCTTGGGGCCTACCAGGAGTTGCCATGCCCCGAATTCCAGAGCGCCAACGCATCGCACAGGACATCCGTGACAAGATCGCTTCGGGCGAGTACGGCCCGGGCTTCAAGCTGCCTTCGCTGCGTGAGATGTCCACGCACTACGGGGTGTCCGCGGAGCCAGTCCGGTCGGCGTTGCTGATCCTGCAGGCCGAGGGGCTGATCGAAGGTCACCAGGGCAAGGGTGTCTACGTGGCCGGCGAAACGTCTCGCAGCTAGGTAAACCTCGGCTGATTCCCGGCGGGCGCCGGTGCGGACGCGGCTCCGGCCGGCGATGCCCGGCAGCGGGAGCCTCGGCTGTCAGATGCTCGGCCGGCATCAGTCATCCCGGCAGTGACCGCGCCCTCGTCTGGGGCGCGGCCGCCGCATACCTGTCAACCCCGCCGGCCCTGGCCCGATGGCCTCGCGAGCGACTACTTTCCGGTTCGGACGGCGTCGGTCACGCCGCTCGGCGCCGCGACCGACGATGGACTCGCCGCCGGATCGGGCGCCGTGGGGCGCGGCGGGCGGACGCCGCCGATCACGAGTGCGAGGCCGACGAGCACGATCAGGGCGGCCACCGCCTCGGCGCCGGTCATCCGCTCGCCGAGGAAGAGCCACGACGCGGTGAGCCCGAAGACGGGAACGAGCAGGCTGAACGGCGCGATCCGGGCGACCGAGTAGCGGCCGATGAGGTGGTTCCAGAGGCCGAACCCGACCAGGGTCGAGACGTAGGCGACGTACCCGATCGCGGCGAGGGCTTGCCAGGAGAGGCCGAGCAGCGAGTCGAGCACCACCTGTGGGCCGTCGACGACGGCCGCCAGGCCGAACAGCGGCAGCGGCGGCACCAGGCTGGACCAGACGAGCAGGGAGATCGGCCGGGTTTCGCCGCTGGCGCGTACCACGATGTTGGCGACGGCCCAGCTGGCGGCGGCGAAGAGGGTGAGCGCGAAGCCGATCGCGGTGGTGTGGCCACCGCCGGAGGCCGCGAGCACGCCGATGCCGGCCGAACCGACCAGCACGCCGGCGATCTGCCGCCTGGCGGGGCGCTCCCGCAGCAGCAGCGCGGCGAGCACCACCGACGCCAGAGCCTGCGCCTGGAGCACCAGGGAGGCGAGGCCGGCGCCCATGCCCAGGGCCATCGCGCTGAACAGCACCCCGAACTTCAGCACCCCCAGGACCAGGCCGTACGCGATGACGTAGCGCGCGCGGGCGGTCGGCCGGGGCACGAAGAACACCAGCGGTACGGCGACGACGACGAACCGCAGCGCGGTCAGGACCAGCGGTGGCAGGTCCCGCAGGCCGACCTCGACCACCACGAAGTTCACACCCCAGATGGCGGCGACCAGGACGGCCTGGAGTCGGTGGGACATTCTCATGTGATCAACCCTGCGGGCCGTCACCTGTTAGCACAAGTTCACACTTCTTAAGCCTCCCTGTAGCCTCGCTTCATGGATCTCGACGTCCGACGGCTCCGGGTGCTGTACGAGGTGGCCCTGCGCGGTGGGATCACCGCCGCGGCCGCGTCCCTGCACGTCACCCCGTCCGCGGTCTCCCAACAGCTCGGGCAACTCGCCCGCGAGGCCGGCTGCGAACTGGTCGAACGGTCCGGCCGGGGGGTCGTGCTCACCCCGGCCGGCTACGTCCTCGCGGAGCACGCGAAGCAGATCATCAACGCGGTCGAGCAGGCCCAGGCAGGGCTCGCCGCGTTGCGGCGCGACGTCAGCGGCGTCGTACGCGTGGGTGCGTTCCCCTCGGCGGCAGGCGTCCTGGTCGCGCCGGCCGCCGCACGCGCGATCGCCCGGCACCCGGACCTGGACGTGCGCGTCGTCGAGGCGGAGGACCAGCAGAGCCGGCTCGACCTGCGCTCGGGCACGCTCGACGTCATCCTGCTCCAGGAGTACGACCACGTTCCGACGCCGCTCCCGTCCGACCTGGACCGACACCCGGTCGCCAACGACCCGATGCACCTGATCACGCCGGTCGGCTGGGGCCGCCGGTCGGGCCGGCTCGGCGACCTGCGCGACGCGCGGTGGGTGGCCAGCGCCGAGGGCACCCCGTGCCTCCGGTCCACTCTGCACGCCTGCCGTCTCGCCGGGTTCGAGCCGGACATCCGGCACCGGGCCGTCGACTTCGCGTTGACGCTCGACCTCGTCGGCGCGGGCCTCGGCGCGGCCCTCGTGCCGGGGATGGCACTGCGCACCGTGCCGCCGACCGTGCACGTCGAGCCGCTCGTCGACCCGGTGACCGAGCGGCGGATCTTCGCGGTGACCCGGAGCCGGGGTGCGGGACCACTCCGCCCGGCGATCGCGGCGTTCCTCGCCGAACTCGCCGCGTCCGAGAGCCGTTAAGAAGCGCTTTCCGGCCGCCTTTCGTTACATCGGAATCAGCCCTTTGAGCAGGCCTTTTGTCTCCGTGGTCGGCGTGTTCTGATACCGGGGAGACGACGCCATTGACGTCCGGTCATGGCCACCCCGCGTCGAGATCAGCACCGCGTCCATCCCTGAAAGGTGCACCGATGCACAGGAGACCGATCTTCCGACTGGCAGTTCTCACCGCCTCCGCCGCGACGTTCCTCGCGTCCGGTGGCGTCTCCGGCGCGGTCGCGGCGGCACCCGTGACCGTCTCGCCGGGCGCGGCGGTGTGCGAGCCGGGCGCCGACGCGCACGGCGCGGCCCGGCTCGCCGAGGGCGCCACCGCCCAGGAGCCGGAGCTTTACTCGAAGAACGAGGCGAACGCGTACGGCGTCATCAAGGATTCGCCGCGCCTGCCCAACGGCAGCGTCACCATCCCCACGGTCTTCCACATGATCTCCGACCACCCGCTGAGCGCGGCGGAGACCGCTCGGTGGGAGACCCTGATCGCGGCCCAGATGACGGTGCTCAACGACTCGTTCGCGGGGCGTACGGCGGCGGACGCCTCCGACACCCCGTTCCGCTTCTCGCTGGTCGACACCACGTGGACGGTGAACAGCGCCTGGTACACCGTGGTGCCGGGCAAGAACGAGCGGGACATGAAGAAGGCGCTCTACACCGGCGACGCCCGCACCCTCAACGTGTACGCGGCGAACATCGGCGGCGGGCTGCTCGGCTGGGCGTACTTCCCGAAGGGCTACAACAACGGCCGCGACTACATCGACGGCGTGGTGATGCTCGACGAGTCGATGCCGGGCGGCACGGCCGGCAAGTACGCCCTCGGTGACACGCTGACGCACGAGGTGGGGCACTGGCTGATGCTGGAGCACACCTTCGCGCACGGCTGCTCCGCGTCCGGTGACTTCGTCGAGGACACCCCGCGCGAGGCGACGCCGCAGTTCGACTGCCCGGTGGGCGCCGACACCTGCTCCGCGCCGGGCCTGGACCCGATCCACAACTTCATGGACTACACGCAGGACTCCTGCATGAACATGTTCACCGCCGGCCAGGCCGACCGGATGAGCGACGCCTGGGTGGCGTTCCGCGCCAGCTGATTTCTCGGGGCTGCTTCACCGTGTTGATCAAGAGGTTTGCGTCACCGGAGTGCTGATCGGTGACGCAAACCTCTTGGTCATTTCCGAGAGAGAGCGCGCCGCGAGCAGGGCACGGTGTGGTCGGTGGGTAGGGCGCATCGGCCGCCGCCGGGTGGTCGCCGGTCGCAGAAGACCCAGTGACGTACGCCCTGCTGGTCCGCGGCCGACACAGTCACCCCGCCCGGCTCCACGCGGGCGCTGAGCCGGACCAGCACGCGGGCACGTCATCGACACCAAGCCGACCGTCTACTCCAGCACCTACTACGAGTACGGCGCGTGGGGCGGTGTGGGCATCCCCGGCGAGTTCAACTTCGACACGGCGATGCCGGACGTGGACGCCTACGTCTACCGGCTCAACGACGGCGCCGAGCAGACTGTCGACCCGGAGTACAGCTGGGGGCGGGCGACGATCACCCCCGAGCACTCCGGCCGCAACACGCTGACGGTACGGACGCGCTTCCTGGACGGATCGTTCTCGCCGACGCGGACCTACACGTTCGACGTCAGCGACGCCCCGGTGGTGACGTCCAGCGAATACCCGGAGAACGGCGAGGGCGGCCAGCCCGGCCAGCCGGGTCGGTTCACCTTCAATCCGGGCCGCTCCGACGTGGCGGAGTACCGCTACGTGCTGGAGTACAGCGGCGAGGAGCAGGTGGTGGCCGCCGGACCGGACGGCAAGGCGACCATCGAGATCGCGCCCGTACACGCCGGCAACACTCTGCTCACGGTCACCAGCCGGGCGGCGGACGGCACGGCCAGCGCCGAACGGCGGTACTACTTCCGGGTACGCGATCCACGCGTGAACGTCAGCAGCGCGTACGACGAGTACACGCCGCGTGGCGGTATCGGCGCGGTCGGCAGGTTCGGTGTCTACACCGAGATCGACGAGGTGACGACCTTCGAGTACCAGCTCAACGGCGGCGCCTGGCAGAGCGTGCCGAAGACGCCCGAGTCGCTGGTCACCGACATCTCGGTGACGATGGACCGCAACGGCGCGAACGTCTTCTCGGTACGGGGTCGCACCGAGGCGGGCGAATACACGCCGCAGACGGACTACCCGTTCCTGGTCGGCACCGCACCACGGGTGTCGTCGACCACCTACCCGGAGAGCCAGTGGTCCGGTGGCGTCGGCGAACCGGGCGACTTCACCTTCACCCACGGCAGCCCGGGCGTGGTGGAGTTCGAGTACACGATTGACAACGGGGAGCCGACGACGGTGGCGGCGAACGCCGCCGGGGTCGCCACCGTCACCTACACGCCCACCTCGACCAGTTCGCACACCATGAGGGTGCGCGGGCGTACGGCCGACGGGGTGTGGTCCGACCCGACCAGCTACTACTTCCTGGTCGACTTCTCCTGATCCGGTCCTGAGCACGGTGGGTCGCCCCGGCCGGGGCGACCCACCGTGCTCAGTCGAAGGACGGCAGGGACGGGCCGAGGACGTCGTCGGCGTCCACGATCGTGTACGCGTACCCCTGCTCGGCCAGGAAGCGCTGCCGGTGCGCGGCGTACTCGGTGTCGATCGTGTCCCGGGACACCACCGTGTAGAAGTGCGCCTGCCGGCCGTCGGCCTTCGGGCGGAGCACCCGGCCCAGCCGCTGCGCCTCCTCCTGCCGCGACCCGAACGTGCCGGACACCTGGATGGCCACGGCCGCCTCGGGCAGGTCGATGGAGAAGTTGCCGACCTTCGAGATGACCAGCGTGCGCAGCTCACCGGAGCGGAACGCGTCGAACAACCGCTCCCGCTCCTTGTTCGTCGTCGAGCCCTGCACGATGGGCGCGTCCAGGTATTCGCCGAGCTGGTGCAGCTGGTCGATGTACGCGCCGATCACCAGCGTCTGCTCGTCCGGGTGCCGGTCCACGAGGGCCTTCACCACGGGCAGCTTCGTCCGGGCGGTCGCCGCCATCCGGTAGCGCTCCTCCGCCTCCGCCGTCGCGTACGACATGCGCTCCGCGTCGGTCAGCGTCACCCGCACCTCGGTGCACTGGGCCGGGGCGATCCAGCCCTGCGACTCGATGTCCTTCCACGGCGCGTCGTACCGCTTCGGGCCGATCAGGCTGAACACGTCACCCTCGCGGCCGTCCTCGCGTACCAGCGTCGCGGTGAGGCCCAGCCGGCGGCGGGCCTGGAGGTCCGCCGTGAAGCGGAAGATCGGCGCGGGCAGCAGGTGCACCTCGTCGTAGACGACCAGGCCCCAGTCGCGGGCGCCGAACAGGTCGAGGTGGGTGAAGGCGCCACCGCGCCGCGAGGTGAGCACCTGGTACGTGGCGATGGTGACCGGGCGGATCTCCTTGCGCTCGCCCGAGTACTCACCGATCTCGTCCTCGGTCAGCGACGTCCGCGCGATCAGCTCCCGCTTCCACTGCCGCCCCGCCACCGTGTTGGTGACCAGGATCAGCGTGGTGGCCTTCGCCTCGGCCATCGCCGCCGCGCCCACCAGGGTCTTGCCCGCGCCGCAGGGCAGCACCACCACACCGGACCCGCCGGCCCAGAACGCCTCGACGGCCTCCCGCTGGTACGACCGCAGCGTCCACGGCTTACGCCCGTCCTTACCGGCCTCGGCCAGCTCGATGGGGTGCGCCTCGCCGTCGACGTAACCGGCCAGGTCCTCCGCCGGCCAGCCCAACTTCAGCAGCGCCTGCTTGAGCCGCCCCCGCTCGGACGGGTGCACCGCGATGGTGTCGTCGTCGATCTTCGCGCCGAGCATGCCGGCGAGCTTCTTGCTCTTGGCGACCTCGACCAGCACCACCCGGTCCAGCGCCCGCAGCACCAGGCCGTGCACCGGGTCGTTGGCGAGCTGGAGCCGGCCGTAGCGGTCCATCGTCTCGGCCACGTCGACCAGCAGCGCGTGCGGCACCGGGTAGCGGCTGTACTTGATCAGCGCGTCCACCACGCCCTCGGCGTCGTGCCCGGCCGCGCGCGCGTTCCACAGCCCGAGCGGGGTCAGCCGGTACGTGTGCACGTGCTCCGGCGAGCGCTCCAACTCGGCGAACGGCGCGATGGCCATCCGGCAGGCCTGCGCGTCGGGGTGGTCGATCTCCAGCAGCAGGGTCTTGTCGGACTGGACGATCAGTGGTCCACCGCTCACGCCAGCGTCCTCTCCTCGGGGTTGCCGCCGGCCGGTTACCCACAACGGGGGCGAGACCGACCGCAGGCCGACCATCCAGTGTTGCACGGCGCGAGTTGCCCGAAGAAAAACGCGCACCGCGTGCAACCGAACCGGCACTTCCCAACGTCTACGTTATGGACGACTGTCCTGGGGAGGGCACATGTGGCGTCTTCGACCCGTTTCCCGGCTGGTCGCCCTGGTGGTGGTCACGCTGGTCGGCGCCGGCGCGTGCGCGCTCGACCCGTCGACCGGCGGGAGTGGTGGCGGGGGAGCCGCCCCGGCCGGAGCGACGGCACAGGGATCGGGGGCGAGCGCGGCGCCTGGCTCCGACCAGCCTGACCGCCCCGCGACGACGCCGCCCAGGGCGACCCCGAGCCGGACGGCCACGCCGACACCGGCCAAGCCGAAGCCGACGCCGAGCCGCACCACGCCGAAACCCACCACCAGCACCAGCCCGGCCGGCTGCCCCCAGGGTGAGCAGCAGCGCGCCGTCGAGACCTACCTGGCCCAGCTGGGCGGCTTCGGGGCGGTCACCGTCGACGGCAAGCAGTCGCCCGCCGACTGCGCCGCGATCAAGAAGTTCCAGAAGAGGTACGACATCCGCCCGGCCCAGGGTCGCGCCGGACCCACCACGTACGACGTGGCGAAGCGGCTCGCCACCACCGACACCAGCCGCTGCAGGGCCGGCTCCGGCACCACCTTCTGCATCGACCTGACCCGGCAGACCACCTGGGTCATGCGCGACGGCAAGGTGCTCGTCAAGCCCACCGTGACCCGCACCGGCATGGCCGGCTACCGCACACCCGCCGGCACGTTCACGATCAACTTCCGGAACATCAAGGAGTGGTCCGACCCGTACGAGGTGTGGCTGCCCTACTGGCAGCACTTCACCCAGGGCATGGGCTTCCACGAGACCACCACGTACCTGCACAACATGTCGATCGGCTCGCACGGCTGCGTCAACCTGCTGCACGCCGACGCCGTCCGCTACTGGGAGTTGGGCAAGGTCGGCAGCCGCGTCGTCCTCATCGGTCGGCGCCCCGGCACCTGAGCGGGCCGGGGGCGGGGTGTCCGGGTTTTCTCCCCTGTCACTTCGGCCGCAACGGTGCCACGCTGGACATCTGGCGGCGTACCGGACGGGGAGGCTGACGATGACGGTCGACCGTGAGGTGGTCCCCGAGCACGAGCAGGCAGCGACCGCGCAGACCACGGCCGACCGGGTGTCGACGGCGACCGTCGTCGCGTACGCGGTCGCCGGGACCGCCCTCCTCGGCTGGTTCCTGTGGGGCTGGCTGGTGCTCCGGCAGGGCTTCGTCAACTCGATCGGCGAGGCGGCCGGCACCGGCTTCGCCCTCCTGCTGATCATCTCGGTCGTCGGCACCGTCCGCCGCAGCCGCCGCTGAGGGCCGGGCCGCTCTCCCCGGCGGCCCGGCCGGCGGTCAGCCCGGTGGTGGCGCGGCCCGTCAGTCGGCGAGGACCGCGGCGGTGATCCGGTGCAGGGCGAACGTGTGCAGCATCTCCGTCCGCTCGTCCTCCGCCCGCAGGTAGCCGGCGCCGATCGACACCGGTTTGACCAGCCGGGACGCGGTCGCCCCGTGAGCGTCGACATAGCCGACCCAGACCAGCGCCTTGTCCCGTACGGCCTGCTGGAGCACCGCGAGGGCGTCCGAGTGCCCCTGCACGGGGGCCGGACCGGTCGCACCCCGGGCGCCGGCGCGGACCACCGCGGGAGCGCGTCGGGCCGCCCGCGCCGCCGCCTCGCCGCGCCGGATCTGCTCCACGACCCCGAGCAGGCGCGGCATCGGCAGCTTCTGCGCGGACAGCGGATCCAACGTGCGGGTGGCCACCGACACCCGGGCCGGCGCCCGCCGGGTCTTCGGCCGCGACAGCACCGCCGCGCCGCTCGCGTCCTCCGGCACGGGCGCGTAACCGGCGTCGCGCAACGCCCCCAGCAGCCGCCCCACCTGGTACGGGGTGACCAGCACCGTCGGCGCCAGCCGGCGCAGCGACAGCGACTCCAGCCGCCGGTCCGCGAACACCTCGGTCAGCAGCGCCTCGTCGTCGCTGCGCAGGTACGCCCCGGCGGACCCCGCCCGCAGCCCACCGTGCTTGCGCGCCACGTCGTCCACCAGGTACGTGAGCGACTGCGGCACGGGGGTGCGGGACCGTCGCCGGAACAGTGCGTGCAGGTCGTCCGCCGTGTAGCCGGCGTCCAGGGCCCGGCGCACGCTCGCCGTGGTCACCCGGTGCACGCTGGCTCCGCCGGCCGACTCCGGCTCGGCCACCGCGTCCAGCTCGGCGGCGAGGATCGGGTCGGGTGGGCCGGGCACCACCACGGTCAGGTCGGCCTGCACGAGGAAGTGGTCGACGGGGGCGGGCAGCAGCGCGTCCAGCGCGCGTACCGCGGTGGACGGCTCCTCGCTGTCCGCCTCCGCGTGCACCCCCAACGGGTCGTCGGAGCGGTCGTCCGCCTCGGTGACGTCGGCGAGCAGCAGCCGCCCGTACGACGTGAGCGCCCCCAACCCGGTCACGCCCAGCTGGGCGGCCTCGGCCAGCACCTCCCGATGCGCCGTCTCCCGCCCCCGGCTGCGGCGGGGCGCCCGCCAGTCGAGCAGCTCCAGCACCTCGTCCGGGGTGGGCGCGGTGGCCGGCTCCAGGTCGGCGAGCACCCCCAGCACGGCCCGTCGGGCGGCCGGCGCCCCGGCCCGTTCGGCCTCGGGCGACAGGACGGTGATCGGCCGGTCCCGGTCGTCGCGCTGCCCGACCAGCCCCACCTGCCGGCTCATGGTCAGCCACGCCCGGGCCAACTGCTCCCACCGCTGCGCGAGGGAGGCGGCCCGCCACACCTCGTAGCCGGCCGTCGGCAGCACCTGCTGATCGGCCCCGTAGCGGGTCGTGGTGGCCCCGGGCAGCTCCAGCTCACCGGTCAGCCCGGCCGCGTACGCCACCTCCAGCAGCAGCGCCGCCGTCGGCTCGTCCAGGCCACCGGCGCGGGCCAGGCGCCGCAGGTCGCGTACGCCGATCCCGCCCGACCGGAGCACCGGCGCCGGTTCGGCGGCGAGCTGGTCGAGCAGCGTCTCCGTGTGGCGTACTACCTCCATGGTCTGCCCGGCCCCGGCGGAGTCGACGGCCTTCGCCTCGCGCGGCGTGGCGGCGACGGCCGGCGGGCTGGTCCGCAGCGGGCCGAGCGGACCGCTGTCGCGGCGCAGCAGCAGCCCGATCTCCCGGGGCAGCTCCACGGTGCCGGTCGAGCCGGACTTGCCGTTGGAGACGGGCACCAGCAGGCGGTTGTCGACCAGCCAGCGCACCGGTGACCCGGTCGGTGCGCCACCGTTCGTCGGGTCCGGCGGCACCGCGTCCTCCGCCCCGAGCGGCGGGGCCTGGAGGGCGCCCGGGGGGACGCTGCCGACGGGCGGTCCGGCGGCGAGCCGGTCCAGGATCGCCCGGGCGGAGGGCGGCGCGGCCAGCAGCGTCCGCCGCAGCTTCGCCGGGTCCGCGCAGAGCGCCGCCGTCCGCGGGTCCAGCTCCGCCGCCGGTCGGCCCAGCCCCGCCGGGTACGCGGACACCTCGTCGACGCTCGGCACGACCGTGAGGGCACTCTCCGGGCCGTACAGCAAAAAGAGCGCGCGCAGCCGGTTGACCGCGCCCCGGACGCTGGTCGGCGCGGGCGGCTTCGGGCCGGAGGTCGCCAGGGCCAGCACGGCGTCGGTGGAGGTGGTGCCGTCGCCCGGGTCGCGGGTGAGCCGGGCGGCGTCGAGGATCTGGAGGGTGAACTGGTCCAGCCCGTCCAGGGCCCGGGCCACCGAGACCCGGGACTGGGCCCGGATGGCGAGCGCGGAGATGTCGGCCGGCACGGGTACGACGAGGTCCGGCCGCAGCTGGAGGAGGGCGGCCAGCGACTCGTCGGGCAGCGACCGCAGGTGGTCGGCGAGTGAGGTGGTCATCGTCGTTCCACGCTAGCCCGGCGGGGGGCCTCCCCGCCCCTCGGACGTCCGGCTGGTCGGCCACCCCGGTCCGGGTAGGTTGTCCCGCATGTCCCCTCTGACGGTCGGCTTCGACCTCGACATGACCCTGGTCGACTCGCGACCCGGTGTCGCCGCCGCCTACCGGGCGCTCAGCGCGCGGACCGGCGTGCCGGTGGACGCCGATCTGGCGGTGTCGCGGCTGGGTCCTCCGCTGCGCACGGAGATCGCCCGGTGGTTCCCGCCGGAGCAGGTCGAGTCGGCCGTGCACACCTTCCGTGAGCTCTATCCCGCGTACGCGATCACCCCCACCGTTCCGCTGCCCGGTGCCCGGGAGGCGATCGACGCGATCCGGGGCCGTGGCGGGCGTGTGCTGGTGGTCACCTCGAAGCTGGGCCGGCTGGCCCGGCTGCACCTGGATCACCTGGGCCTGGTCGTCGACGAGCTGGCCGGGGACCTCTTCGCGGAGCAGAAGGGCACCGCGCTGCGCAGCTTCGGGGCGACCCACTACGTCGGCGACCACGTGGCCGACATGGTGGCGGCGGCGACGGCGGAGGTGCCCGGCATCGGGGTGACCACCGGGCCCTGCTCGGCGGACGAGCTGCGGACGGCCGGTGCCGCGGTGGTGCTGAATGATCTCACCGAATTCCCGGCGGCGCTCGACGGCATGATCCAGCTAGCCTTGGAGCAGTAGACGTCTCAAGCGAAGCAGGGGTTCTCAGGTGCCTACGGGTCGAGTGAAGTGGTACGACGCGACCAAGGGATACGGGTTCGTCACCAGTGACGAGGGTGGCGACGTGTTCCTTCCGAAGGCCGCGCTACCGGCGGGTGTCACCGACCTCAAGGGTGGTCAGCGGGTCGATTTCAGCGTGGTGGACAGCCGTCGCGGCGCGCAGGCCATGGGGGTCAAGCTGCTGGAGGCGCCGCCGTCGGTGGCCGAGCTGCGCCGCCGCCCGGCGGAGGAGCTGCACGGCCTGGTCGAGGACATGATCAAGGTGTTGGAGGCGAAGGTCCAGCCGGACCTGCGGCGGGGGCGCTTCCCGGACAAGAAGACGGCGCAGAAGATCGCTCAGCTGGTCCACGCGGTGGCGCGCGAGCTGGAGGTCTGAGGCACCAGCCCGGCGTCGGCGGCCCGGCCGAGCAGCGCGTCCACGGCGGCGAAACCCGCGTCGCCCAGGTCGGCGGTGAACTCGTTCACGTAGAGACCGATGTGCCGGTCGACGACGTCGAGCTCCATCTCCTGGGCGTGCGCGAGCACGTAGTCGCGGCTGGCGGCCGGGTCGGCCCAGGCCTGCCGGACGGATTCCCGGATCCACCCGGCTGCGGCCTCCGGGTCGACCGCGCCGCGCCGGGCCAGGATCGCGCCGAGCGGAATGGGCAGGCCGGTGTCGGCCTCCCACCACTCACCCAGGTCGACGAGGGCGGTCAGCCCGTGCCGGTGGTACGTGAAGCGGGCCTCGTGAATGACGAGGCCCGCGTCGTACCGGCCGGTGGCCACGCCCGGCATGATCTCGTGGAACGGCACGACCTCGATGCGCGCCGGTGACTGACCGGCCGCCCACAGCCGGAACAGCAGGTACGCCGTGGTCCGGTCGCCGGGCACCGCCACGGTCGCGCCGGACAGGTCGGTGCGGTCGCCCCGGGTCAGCACCAGCGGCCCGCAGCCGCGCCCGAGCGCGCCGCCGCACGGCAGCAGGTGGTACTTGTCGAGCAGCCACGGGAGCGCCGCGAAGCTCACCTTCACCAGGTCGAACGCGCCGCGCTCGGCCGCCGTGTTGGTGACGTCGACGTCGGCGTACGTCACCTCGACCGGCGGCGCCCCGGGCACCCGCCCGTGAACCAGCGCGTCGAAGACGAACGTGTCGTTGGGGCAGGGCGAGATCGCGAGGGAGAGCGCCACACCCCCACCGTAGCCCCGCCCGTTCCCGACCCGCCCGGGGCGGGCCCCCTTGTGACGGACGACCAACCCGCACCGGCCTGGACAACACCTGGGTTGTCGGCGTCCTTTGGAGCTGATGTCGTAGACGATTCAGCCGGCGGCCGTCCCGGGGGCGTCCTCCTTCCGTCGGGCATCATCCGGGCACGGGTCACGCCGACGAGTTGCGGACCGCGCGGCTGTCGCTGCGTCGCCCGACCAGCGCCGACGTCGACACCATCCACCGGATCCACGGCCTCGACTGGATCTTCGCCTGCCCAGGGTGACGATCTCCCGCAGCCGATCGCGCGCCCGGCCCGAGGCGCTGGCCGGGCACGCGATCCCGCTGATGACACGAATGACTCAGCTCTAAAGCGTCCGCAGAACCCTCCATCCGCTCGCCTCCACCGACCGACCCCCGTTATCCACAGGGTTGTCCACAGGTTCCGGCGGGCTGTTGATGACGGCTGGCGAGGGCGCGAGCATGGTCCTCGTGAAGGAGCCGGCGGAGCCGCTTGACGTGGGTGGAGTGCTGCGTGCCCTGCGGCGCGGGGCGGATCTGAGCCAGCGCGAACTGGCCGACCGGGCGGGTGTCCCGCAGGCAACGGTCGCGCGCATCGAATCCGGTAGGGCCCGCTACCCGAAGCTGGCCACCGTGGAGCGGCTGGTGCGAGCCGCGGGCGGCTCGCTCGTGATAGGAGTGCCGGACGCCCCCACCGCGGACGCCGAACCAACGCCGTCCCCGATACCGCCGCTCTCTCCGGTGACGCCGGTGCCGCACGACGACCTGCGCGACGACGCGGGACGGCGGTACCCGGCCCATCTGGACGTCTGGGAGGTCCGCGAGCCACGGGCGCATGAGCGCAACACCTACCTGGCCTACGAGCAGGGCAGCGAGACGGAACGGGAGACGGTGCTCGACGGAATACTCGTGACCTTCCAGTACCGCCGGCTCGGCATCGGGCGTCGCCTGGTCGAGGCGCTGCTCGACGGGATGCGAGCCGACGGGATCCGCACCGCCTACGCGATCGCCGACGACGGTGGGACGGACCTGCCGCTGGCTTGCGGCTTCGACCTGGAACCGGGCCGAGCGTGGGCACTGAGGCTGGTCCGGAGGCGCTGAGACCACGGGCGCGAAGGGAGCGGGGAGGGCGGAGGGCGGGCGCGGTAGGGCAGGTCAGCGCAGGGCGGGGGCGGCCTCGGTCAGGGCGGCCAGCGCCTCGCGGAGCCGCCAGGCGTCGCGGTCGCGCGGGCCGACGGGGTTGGAGATGGTGCGCAGCTCGGCGAAGGGCAGACCGGCCTGGGCGGCGGCGACGGCCACGCCGTACCCCTCCATGGCCTCGGCCACGGCCTCGGGGTGACGGCGGCGCAACGCCTCCGTGCTGGCGGCGGTGCCGGTCACGGTGGTGACCGTCAGCACCGGCCCGACGGTGGCGGTCGGCAGCGTGGCGCGCAGCGCGGCCAGCAGCTCCGGGTCGGCGGTGACCGTGCTGCCGGTGCCCAGCAGCGCGGGTGGCATGCCGAGGTCGTCGATCGGGATGAAGCCCTCCGGGGACTCGGCGCCCAGGTCGGCGGCGATGCTCGCGGTGCCCAGCACGGTGCCGCCGACCGCGACGTGGTCGGTGAAGCCGCCGGCGACGCCGGCGCTGACCACCGCGCGGTACGGGCGGCCGGCCGCCTCGGCCAGGGCCAGCAGCCGGGCGGTCGCCGCACCGGCGACGGCTGGGCCCACCCCCACCGGTGCCACGGTGACCGTGGGATCGGCGACGCCGGCCCGGACCGCGTCCGCCTCGGCGGGCACCGCGGTCACCACGAGCAGTCCCGTCACGGGCGTGGTCCGCGTGGTTCCTGGCGGGCATCGTCGTCGCTGCCGCCGCCGACCGCCGAGGACGGGCGGTAGATGTGGTAGCCGGGCGGGGCGAGATCGGGGTCGTGGCCGGCCGCGCCGTTGGCCGCCGGGGCGGGGGAGGTCGGGGTCGGGTCACCGAACCGGCCCGGCGCGGGCGACGTGGGCGTCGGGTCGTCGCCCGTCTCGGTCAACTCGTCGTCACCGAGCGGGCGACCGGCCAGGCGCTCGCCGCGCAGGCGCGCGGCGACCAGCACGCCCCGGACGGCGGCGAGCACACCCACGCCGGCGGCGACCGCGATGCCGACGCGACCGGGGAAGGGGACCAGCCCCAGCCCGCCGCCGGCCACGAAGGCGAGCATCAGCACGGTCTCCGAGTGGGCGAACGAACTGGCCCGCAGCCGCTCCGGGATGCGTTCCTGGATCGACGCGTCCACGGCGAGCTTGGCGATGCCGCTGAGCAGGGCCGTGACCAGGCAGAACAGGGCCACCATGGGCAGCGAGAACTTGAGCACGGCGAGTACCGCGACGCCCGCCACGATGATCATGCTGCTGGACTGGATGGCGGTGGGTCGATGGATCTGCAGGCGGGTGCCGACGGCCGTGGCCAGGAAGGTGCCCACCGCGAGGGCGGCGCCCACCAGGCCCAGCGCGGCCTCGTCACTCAACTCCCGGCCGAACACGACGGTGGTCAGGTCGCCCTTCTTGATCGCGAAGGCGAGGAAGAGCAGCAGGAAGCCGTAGACCGCGCGGAGGGTGGCCGAGCCGATCAGCGTGGCGATCACCAGCCGACCCGCGGGCCGGCCCCGGCCCAGCGGTCGGTCGCCGGAGCGCCGACCCAGTGCCCGCAGCGGTCGCGGCACCCGCTCCGGTGGCTCCGAGTCCGCCCTCGGCGGCAGCCGCAGTGAGATCACCATGCCGACCAGGAAGATCACCGAGGCGACCCGGAGCGGCCACTGCGGCCCGAACCAGAACGCGGCCAGGCCGATCGGGGCGACCAGTGCGCCCGCGACCGTGCCGTAGACGCTGGCGCGGGCACCCACCTGGGACAGGCCCAGCCCTTCCGGCAGCAGGCGCGGCACGGCGGCCGAGCGGGCCACCCCGTACGCGCGGGAGAGCGCCAGCACCCCGAACGCCGCCGGATAGAGCCCGAAGCCGTGGATGTGGTCGGAGATGAGCCAGGCCAGGAACGCGCGGCCCAGCATGGTGGCGGCGAGCGCGTAGCGGCGGCCGTGCCGGAAGTGGTCGAGCAGCGGCCCGACCACCGGGGCGAGCATGGCGAACGGGACCATGGTCACCAGCAGGTAGAGCGCGACCTTGCTGCGCGCCTCGCCCAGCGGCACGTTGAAGAAGATCGTGCCGGCCAGACCGATGGCGATCAGGGTGTCACCGGCGCAGGAGAGCGCGTGCAGGTCGAAGAGGCGGACCATGCCGACCTCGCCGCCGGCACCGCGGGCCCGGGCCCGTCCGGCCTTGCGCGTCACCCAGCGTCCACTGCCCACCGAACCGCGGAACAGCAGGCGAACGGCACGGATGCCGGTGCCGACGGTACGCCCGAGGGCGGACCGCCCGGCGCGGGAGGACTGCGGCATGTGCACCATCCTCGCCCATCTGATCGAGGCATGCCGCACCAGTTGCCGAGAACGTGGTCGGGGAGTCCCTGTCAGTCGGGCGTACGGATGGGGAACAATGGTCCGGTGACCAGGCCCGCCTCCGCCCGTGCCGCCCGCCTCGACCAGATCCTCGCCGCCGCCGTCGACGTGGCGCGTGCCGGCATCACCGAGGTGGATCCCGACGACGTCGGCGAGCACCTGCAGGCCGTCGCCGAGGGCGAACGCCTCGTCACGCACTACTTCGAGTGCAAGCTCGCCGGCTACCGGGGCTGGCGCTGGGGGGTCACGGTGACCCGGGTGCCCCGCAGCCGCACCGCGACCATCTGCGAGACGGTCCTGCTGCCCGGCACCGACGCGCTGCTCGCCCCGGGCTGGCTGCCCTGGCAGGAGCGGCTCAAGCCGGGCGACCTGGGCCCCGGCGACCTGCTGCCCACCCCGGCGGACGACGAGCGGCTCGCCCCGGGCTACCTGCTCTCCGACGACCCGGCGGTCGAGGAGACGGCGTGGGAACTGGGCCTGGGCCGGGCTCGGGTGCTCTCCCGCGAGGGTCGCTCCGAGGCGGCCCAGCGGTGGTACGACGGTGACCACGGCCCGTCCGCCCCGATCTCCACGGCGGCCCCGGCGGCGGCCCGCTGCGGCACCTGCGGCTTCTACCTGCCCCTGGCCGGCTCGCTGCGGCAGGCCTTCGGCGCGTGCGGCAACTTCTACGCCCCCGACGACGGCCGCGTGGTGAGCGTCGACCACGGCTGCGGCGCGCACTCCGAGACCCTCATCGAGGCGCCCGACACCTCGGTCGAGGAGATGCCCACGGTCTACGACGACAGCGCCGTGGAGGCCGTCTCGGTCAGCCGGGCGCCCGGGTCGGTGGAGGCGGCGGAGCCCGCGGAGCCGTACGGCCACCCCTGATCGACCGGCGCCGCCGGGCCGGTGACGGTCAGCGGCTGGCGGCCGCGCGGCGGCGGCGACGGTTGGCGTCGTGTCGCATCATCACGGCGAGGCCCGGGAATCCCCAGAGGAACCCGGCGAGGCAGATCCACAGCCAGTTGCGGTGATCGTGCTCGGTCAACCAGTCGCGGAAGAAGACGAGCAGCACCAGCCCGACGACCGCCCAGGCCGCCATTCCGGCGAGCGCGAACGGCACCATGGGCGGGTCGAGCGGCTCGGGCCGCGGCTGCTCCTTCGGCACGCGGCAAGCGTACGCGATCAACTTTCCCCGCTGGCCACTGATCTGGGACGATGCGCGCGTCATCCCCGAAGATCACCTGCGAGGACGCTGATGGCAGTAGCGCCGCCGGAGAACGGCACACCCCCCGACCCCGCCCACCCCCGCAACGGATTCGACCGGTTCTTCGAGATCTCCGCCCGTGGTTCGACGTTGAGCCGCGAGGTGCGTGGTGGCCTGGCCACCTTCTTCACGATGGCGTACATCGTGGTGCTGAACCCGCTCATCCTCGGCAGCGCCGTCGACGGTGACGGCAAGACCCTCCCGATCCCGGCGATCGCCGCGGCGACCGCCCTGGTCGCCGGTGTGGTGACCATCCTGATGGGTGTGGTCGGCCGGTTCCCGCTGGCGCTGGCCGCCGGCCTCGGCGTGAACGCGCTGGTGGCGTACGAGATCGCCCCGGAGATGACCTGGGCGGACGCCATGGGTCTCGTGGTGATCGAGGGCGTGATCATCGCGGTGCTGGTGCTGACCGGTCTGCGTACGGCGGTGTTCCGCTCGGTGCCCACCCAGCTGAAGACGGCGATCGGCGTCGGCATCGGCCTCTTTCTGACGATCATCGGCCTGGTCGACGCCGGGTTCGTCCGGCGCATCCCCGACGTGGCTAACACGACCGTGCCGGTCGGGCTGGGCATCGGCGGGCGGCTGTCCAGTTGGCCGCTGCTGGTGTTCGTGGTGGGGCTGCTGGTGACCCTGGTGCTCGTCGTACGCCGGGTCCGGGGCGCGATCCTGATCGGCATCCTCGGGTCGACCGTGCTGGCGATCATCGTGGAGGCGATCGCCAACGTCGGCCCGTCCGTGGTCAACGGGCAGCCCAACCCCAAGGGCTGGTCGCTGAACGTGCCGGAGTTGCCGAAGACCGTGGTGGACGTGCCGGACCTGTCGCTGCTCGGCAACTTCAACGTGCTCGACTCGTGGAGCCGGGCCGGCTGGCTGGTCGTCCTGATGTTCGTGTTCACGCTGCTCATCACGGACTTCTTCGACACGATGGGGACCATGGTCGCGGTCGGCCAGGAGGGCGGCATGCTCGACGAGCGGGGCACCCCGCCGCGGGCGAAGGAGATCCTGCTGGTCGACTCGATCGCCGCGGCGGCCGGTGGCGCGGCGAGCACGTCGAGCAACACGTCGTACATCGAGAGCGCCGCCGGTGTCGCGGAGGGCGCCCGGACCGGTGTGGCCAACCTGGTCACCGGCGCCCTGTTCCTGCTGGCGATGTTCCTGGCCCCGCTGGTCGTGGTGGTGCCGTTCGAGGCGGCGTCGACGGCGCTGGTGGTGGTCGGCTTCCTGATGATGACCGCGGTGCGGACGATCGACTGGGCGGACTACGAGATCGCCATTCCGGCGTTCCTCACGATCGTTCTGATGCCGTTCACCTACTCGATCTCGAACGGAATCGGGGCGGGGGTCATCACGTTCGTGCTGATGAAGGTGGCCCGGGGCAAGGCCCGGGAGGTCCACCCCCTGCTGTACGGGGTGGCCGCGCTCTTCGTCGTGTACTTCCTGCGCGGGCCGATCGAGTCCGTGGTGCTGTGAAAGCCGCGCGCCGGGCCGGGGCTCCTTACGGGTCCCGGCCCGGCGCAGGTCGAAAGGTTCCCGTGAGCCGGGTCATATCGCATGTCGTTAGCCAGGCTCATTAGTTAAGCTAACTATCGTGACGGAGCGGACGGTGACGGCGAAACGCGTGCCACCGGCGCAGCTGGCACCCCAGCTGCGTGATGCGATCACCCGGCTCAACCGGCGGGTCCGACAGGCCCGGCCGATGGGCGACCTGACGGTCACCCAGCTCTCGGCGCTGACCAGCCTCAAGCTGGCCGGCGCGCTGACACCACGGGAGCTGGCCGACGTCGAACGGGTCCAACCGCCGACGATGACCAAGATCGTCGCGAAGTTGGAGGACCGTGGCCTCGTGCAGCGGACCCCCCACCCGACCGACGGCCGACAGGTCATCCTCGCGCCGACCGAGGGGGGACGGGCGGTGCTCGACCAGTTCGAGCGCGCCCGCAACGAGTGGCTGGCCTCCCGGCTGGCCGAGCTCCCCGAGGCGGACCGGGAGACCCTGCGGAGGGCCGCGGAGATCCTCCAGCAGTTGGCTCGCGCCTGACTCACGCACCCGCGCCACCGGGTCCGCGCCGTCCGTCGTCGATGACGCGTACGACCCGAGGAGGCGCACCAAGAGTGCAGGCGAAGCTGAGCACGATGTTCCAGTCCCTACAGGTCCGCAACTACCGCCTCTTCGCGTCCGGGCAACTGATCAAGCTGGTCGGTGTCTGGATGATGTTCATCGCCCAGGACTGGCTCGTCCTCGAGCTCTCAGACAACTCGGCCACCGCACTCGGCGTGGTCACCGCGCTCCAGTTCACGCCGGTGCTGTTGCTCACCCTGCTCTCCGGCCGACTCGCCGACCGGTACGACAAGCGGGTGCTGCTCTTCGTCGCCAACACCTTCTGGACGGTGCTGGCGCTCGGCATGAGCATGCTGGTCCTCACCGACCTGGTGCAGCTCTGGCACGTGTTCGCGTTCGCCGCGCTGCTCGGCGTCGCCAACGCCGTGGAGACCCCCGTCCGGCAGGCGTTCGTCTCCGAGCTGGTGGGCGTGTCCCTGCTGCCGAACGCCCTCTCGCTCAACGCGGCCGTGTTCAACTCCGCGCGGATCGTCGGCCCGGCCGTCGCCGGCCTCGCCATCGCCGCCTTCGACGTCGGCCCGGTCTTCCTCTTCACCGCGCTCAGCTCGATCGCCCCGCTGGTCAACGTCGTCCGGATGCGGACGTCCGAGCTGCACCGGGCCGCCCTGCCGCCCCGTGACGAGCGCGACTCGGCCCGGGTGATCGACGGACTGCGGTACGTCTGGCGCCGATCCGACCTGCTGCTGCCGATGGTCGTCATGTCCGTCATCGGCATGTCGCTGTTCAACTTCCAGCTCACCCTGGCGGCGCTGGCCAAGACCGTGTTCAACACCGGGGCCGCCTCGTTCGGCCTGTTCAGCACCGCGCTCGCCTGCGGTGCGCTGGTGGGCGCGCTGAGCGGCACGGGGCGCCGCAGCCGCCCGTCCGTGTGGCTGGTGCTGGGCGCCGCCGTCGGGTGCGCAAGCTTCGGCACCCTGGTCGGTCTCGCCCCGACGTACTGGGCGGTGGTCGCGCTGCTCGTGCCGACCGGCTTCTTCATGGTCTTCTTCGCCCAGGCCGCCAACCAGCGCGTCCAACTCGGCGTGGACGCGGCCTTCCGGGGACGGGTGATGGCCCTGTGGGTGCTGGTGTTCCTGGGCACCAACCCGGTCGGCGCGCCGCTGATCGGCTGGGTGGCGGAGCACTTCGGCGCCGGCGCCAGCATCTGGATCGGCGGCCTGATCTCGCTGGCCACCGCCCTGCTCGCGCTGACCTGGCAGCTGCGCCGCGCCGGGGCCCGGCTCCGGTTCCGGGTGCTGCCGATGCCCCGCTTCTACGTGACCTCGACGGAATGACGGCACGCGCCGTCCGCTCGGCCCCGGTGGATCCGTCCGGTTGAGCGGATGGCGCGGATGCCGCCAATCCGGTGGCGGAGGCGGAGGATGGGGCTTAGCGTCGATGCGTGGGTGTCGGACGCGCACTGCTGCTGGCCCTGGCGTTCCTCGCCGTGGCCAGCCTGCCCGCGCTCTTCGCCCTGATCTTCTGCGCCGACGAGATCCTCGACCGGGTCGTCTGCGGCTACACCGAATGGCGGGACCGCCGCCGGGAACGGCGCACCATCGCCCGACTCGACCGGGCCATCGAAGCCGACGCCCTGACCAGGGACATCGACCTCTCCGAGTTCGACCGGGAGGACCGGCGGCCACTCGAACAACTCGCCGCCGACCTGCGCCGGCTGGGCAGCCAGCGGCTCGGCGGCGCCGGCCGGCCGATGGTGTGGCACGGTGCGGTCCTCCAGGCGTACGACGACCGGCTGCGGCTCGCCTGCCGGGCCCTGAACATCACCGAACACCTGGGCGAGCTGGACGGCGTCGACCAGGAGATCGAACGCGTCCGCGTGGAAGGCGTGCTGCACGCCGCCGGCCTGACCCTGCCGGCCGCCCGGGCGGGACGCCCGAGCGGCCGGGCCGAACGGCGCGGCCGGGGCTCCGACGGCACGGGGCACTGAGCGAGTGGCCGACCACTTCGGCCGGGCCGGCGAGGGCCGCGGTTGAGGCTCTTCGCGGCGGTCTACCCACCGGCCGACGCCGTCGCCGACCTGACCGCCCAGATCGACCGGCTCCGCGTCGGCGCCGCGTCCCGCGCGGGCACCAACGTCCGGCTCGCCGACCCCGAACACCTGCACCTCACCCTCGCCTTCCTCGGCGAGGTCGAGGAGGCGAAGCTGGTCGAGGTGGAGAGCGCGCTCGGGCTCGCCGCCCAGTGGTTCCGTGAGGGCCGCCCCGCCTCGCCCCGGCTGCGCCTGGGCGGCGGCGGTCGGTTCGGTCGCGGTCGGTTCACGGTGCTCTGGGTGGACGTACGCGGTGAGGCCGACGCGCTGAGCGTCCTCGCCCGGCTGATCCGCTCCCGCCTGCGGGCCAATCGGCTACCGCACGACGACAAGCCCTTCCGCGCGCACCTGACCGTGGCCCGCCCCGGCGACCGCGTGGACCGGGCCGACGTCGAGGCCGACCGCACCACCCTGGACGGCTACGAAGGGCCGGAATGGCCGGCGACCGAACTGCTGCTCATGCGCAGCCACCTCGGCCCCCGGCCCCGCTACGACCGGCTCGCCGCCTGGCCGATCTGACCTGCCCCGGTGGACCGGCGCGGGTCAGGAGGACTCGCGGGCCGCCGGACCACTGCCGAAGAGCACGTCGTCCCAGCTCGGCAGCCGCTTGCGGGGCTTGCCGGCGGCGTCCGTGGACTCCCCGCCGGCAGCGGCGGCCGCCGCACCGGTGCGGCGCGGCCGGAGCACCGCCAGCGACGGCACGGCCGGCACCTCCTTCGGCGCGTCGGAGTCGTCGTCGAACGCGGACCCGGGGCCGCCGCCGAGCAGCGCCGCGGCGCCGCCACCAACCGGCCGCTGCCGGGGCGCGTCGGACCCGGCCAGCGCGGCCGGAGTGCGCGGCTCGAGACCCCGACCCGAGGTGCTGCCGAGCGGCCGGTCGAGGGACGCGAGCAGGGCGTCCCGCCCGGCACGGATCGGGTCACGACCGGGTCGATGCTCGGCGGGACCGGGCAGCCCGTGCCCGCCCCGGCTCGGCTCGCCGCGCGACGGGCCGGGCAGCGCGTGCCCGCCCCGCTCCGGAGCCGGCTCCTGGCCGAGGATCGGTGTGGGCCGCTCGGCGCACAGGTACTGCGCCATGTCGTCGTGCGGGGCGACCGACTGACGGGTCTTGTCGAGATCCCAGATCGCCTGCGCGGTGGCCTTGCCGGACGGCCAGGTGGCGATGATCCGCCAGGTGCCGTCGTCGCGTCGGTAGGCGTCCCACGAGATCTTCTCGGTGTCGATGCCGTGCTGGGCCAGCCGGCCGTTGACCACCTCGGCGAGCGGGGTCGGCTTCTCCGCGCCCTTGAGTCGGGTGCGGCGGGCGTGCTGGGCGAGCATCGCCCGCTCCTGGAGCACCGGGCCGGCGTAGCGCAGCACCCGGTCGACCGGGACCCCGGCGATGCGGGCCACGTCCTCGGCGGACTCACCCGAGCGGATCCGGGCCTGGATGTCCCGTGGGGACAGTGAGGGAGCGGGGTCGGCGGTGGTCGGTGCGACCGTGAGCGGCGGGGCGCCCGGCTCGGCGTGCAGCGCGGTGGCGATGCGCTCGTCGATCGGCAGGGCGAGCAGTCGCCCCACCTCGTCGGCGAGCACCAGGGCCTGGCCGTCCTCGGAGAGGGCGACGAAGCGTACTGGGCGCATAGCGTTGCCTCCGTCCCGCTTCGCTGGCCACCTGCCACGGGTCGGCCACCCGGGCTTCTCGGACCACCGTACGCTGATCTGTCCTCAGGTGGGAGACGCCACGCCCGCATGTCGCGGATGAGCAGCGACGATGATCACGGTGGGTGGCCGAAGCGCCGGGCCGCGGCCACCCACCGTCACGCCCTAGAGCCGCTCGACGACGTAGTCGATGGACGCGGTCAGCGCCTCCACGTCAGACGGCTCGACGGCCGGGAAGAGCGCGACCCGCAGCTGGTTGCGACCGAGCTTCCGGTAGGGCTCCGTGTCGACGATGCCGTTGGCGCGCAGCGCCTTGGCGATCGCGGAGGCGTCCACCCCGTCGGCGAAGTCGATGGTGGCGACCACGTTGGACCGCAGCGCCGGGTCGGCGACGTACGGGGTGGCGACCGCTGAGCGCTCCGCCCAGCCGTACACGATCGCGGCGCTCTCGGCCGTCCGCTTGGCCGCCCAGGCCAGCCCGCCCTGCGCGTTCATCCAGTCGGTCTGTTCGGCGGCCAGGAAGATGGTCGCCAGCGCCGGGGTGTTGTAGGTCTGCTCCAGCCGCGAGTTGTCGATCGCGGTGACCAGGTCGAGGAAGGCCGGGATGTAGCGGCCGGACGCCTTGATCTCGGTGGCCCGCTCCAGCGCCGCCGGCGACATCAGGGCCAGCCAGAGGCCGCCGTCGGAGCCGAAGCACTTCTGCGGGGCGAAGTAGTAGACGTCGGTCTCGCCGACGTTGACGTCCAGCCCGCCGGCACCGGAGGTCGCGTCGACCAGCAGCAGCGAACCCTCGTCGGCGCCCGCCACCCGGGAGATCGGCACGGCCACGCCGGTGGAGGTCTCGTTGTGCGGGGTGGCGTAGACGTCCACCCCGGCCTCGGCGACCAGCGTCGGGGCGCTGCCGGCCTCCGACTTGCGGATCGTCGGCTCGCCGAGGAACGGCGCGTCCTTGACGGACTTGGCGAACTTCGCGCCGAACTCGCCGAAGCTCGCGAACTGGGCCCGGTCGCGGATCAGGCCGAACGTCGCGACCTCCCAGAAGGCGGTGGTGCCGCCGTTGCCGAGCACCACCTCGTAGCCCTCGGGCAGGTCGAAGAACTCGGCGATGCCGCGCCGCAGGCGGGCGACCTGGTCGCGGACCGTCTTCTGCCGGTGGGAGGTGCCCAGGTAGCTGGTCGCCACGTCGGCGAGGGCGGACACGGCCGCCGGACGGACCTTGGACGGCCCGCAGCCGAACCGTCCGTCGGCGGGCTTGATCTCGTCGGGAATCCGGATGGTCGGTGCGTCAGCCACGGTCTTCAAGATCCTTCCGCATGGGCCGGGAGCCCGGTGAGCTGGCGAGCGCGGACCGGCGGCGAGCGTGAGGACGCGCGGCGGCCGGGATCCGAGCACGGTCCGGCGGCACTGCCGAGTTTTCATCCTCCCATCCCCCGCTGTTCGTCCGGCGGCTGGTCCCGACCCTTGCTACTGAGGCGTACGCCACAGCCCGTCGGGGTCCGGACGCACGAGAGGCCCCGTCCGCGACGGACGGGGCCTCTCGACGTACGCGGGTCAGACGCCGTGCGGGATGGCGTCCCAGCCCTCGACCTCCTGCGGCTTGCGGGGGCTGTGGCCGACGTAGCGGGCGGACGGGCGCACCAGCCGCTGGAGCTTCTTCTGCTCCAGGATGTGCGCGCTCCAGCCGCCCATCCGGGCGCAGGTGAACATCGAGGTGAACATGTGCGCGGGCACCTCGGCGAAGTCGAGCACCACGGCCGACCAGAACTCGACGTTGGTGGCCAGCACCCGGTCCGGGCGGCGGGCCTGCAACTCGGCCAGGGCCGCCTTCTCCAGCGCCTCGGCGATCTCGAAACGCGGCGCGCCCAGCTCCTTGGCGGTGCGCCGGAGCACGCGGGCGCGTGGATCCTCAGCGCGGTAGACCCGGTGGCCGAAGCCCATCAGCCGCTCACCCCGGTCGAGGACACCCTTGACGTAGCCCTCCGCGTCGCCGCTGCGCTCGACCGCCTCCAGCATGCTCAGCACCCGCGACGGGGCGCCGCCGTGCAGCGGGCCGGACAGGGCGCCGATGCCGGAGGAGATGCAGGCCGCGGCGTCCGCGCCGGTGGAGGCGACGATCCGGGCGGTGAACGTGGAGGCGTTCAGGCCGTGCTCGGCGGCCGAGATGAAGTACGCGTCGACGGCCTTGACGTGCCGCGGGTCGGGCTCACCGCGCCAGCGCTTCATGAAGCGCTCGACGATGGTCTGCGCCTTGTCGATCTCCTTCTGCGGCACCGCCGGCAGGCCCAGGCCGCGGGCGGACTGGGCGACGAAGGACAGCGCGGTCACCGACACCCGGGCCAGGTCCTCGCGGGCCTGCTCGTCGGAGATGTCGAGGAGCTGGCTGAGACCCCAGTACGGGGCGAGCATCGCGACCGCCGACTGCACGTCGACCCGGATGTCACCGGAGTGCACCGGCACCGGGAACGGCTCGGCCGGCGGCAGGCCCGGCCCGAACCGGCCGTCGACCAGCAGGGCCCACACGTTCCCGAAGGAGACCTGGCCGATCAGGTCCTCGATGTCGACCCCGCGATAGCGCAGCGCACCACCCTCGCGGTCGGGTTCGGCGATCTCGGTCTCGAAGGCTACGACGCCCTCCAGCCCGGGCTTGAAATCGGCCATCTCGCTCTCCTGGGTGTGGTCGGTCTCCCTCGGTTCGCAACATCTTGCCTGCTCAGTACCGACCGCGCGACCCGCGGCGACTGTGCCGCACGCGACATCCCCCGGCGCGCATCCGCCCGGCGGCTGGGCAAGACTGGAGACTGCGGGCTGGCCAGCGCCTCCGGCTGTGCGGCGGCCCGGCGAGAAGGAGTGGGAACGTGACGGGCGACACACCCGCCCCGGCCGTGATGCGTAACGAGTACGCCGCGGACGTGGGCCTTTCCGAGGCCGACCTGGCCGGCGACTGGCACACCCAGTTCGCCCGCTGGTTCGCCGACGCGGTGGCCTTCGGGCTGCCCGAGCCGAACGCGATGGTCGTCGGCACCGCCGACACCACGGGCCGGCCGAGCGCCCGGACGGTGCTGCTGAAGGGGTACGGCCCGGACGGCTTCGTCTTCTACACCAACCACGCCTCGCGCAAGGGCACCGAGGCGGCGGCCAACCCGTACGCCAGCCTGGTCTTCCCGTGGTTTCCGATGCAGCGCCAGGTGGTCGTCGCCGGTTCCGTGGAGCCGGTGGACCGCGCCGAGACGGAGGACTACTTCGCGACCCGGCCGCGCGCCTCGCAGCTGGGCGCCTGGGCGAGCCCCCAGTCGCAGGTGATCCCGGACCGGGCCAGCCTGGAGGAGCGCTACCGGGCGGCCGCCGAGCGGTTCCCCGAGGGCACGCCGATCCCCGCGCCCGCGCACTGGGGCGGCCTGCGGGTCCGCCCCGACTCGGTGGAGTTCTGGCAGGGCCGGGCCGGCCGGCTGCACGACCGGCTGCTGTTCCGCCGGACCGGCGGGGCCGCCTGGACCGCCGGAGCCGCCTGGACCGTCGAACGGCTGGCACCGTGACCGGTGTGCAGCAGGCCCGGGCGCGCGGTGCGCGCCGCTGGGCGATCGACCTGCGGCCGCTCGGGGTGCCCGCGTACCGGCGGCTCTGGCTCGGCAACGGCATCGCGATGTTCGGCTTCCAGTTCACCGCGGTGGCCGTGCCCGTGGAGATGTACGCGCTGACCCACGACTCGTTCTGGGTCGGCCTGCTGGGCGTCGCCGGGTTCGTACCGCTGCTGGTCTTCGGGCTGTGGGGCGGCGCGGTGGCCGACGTGCGGGACCGGCGGCTGGTGCTCCTCGGCGGCTCCGCACTGCTCTGGGCGTCCACGCTCGGCCTGCTGCTGCAGGCGGTGTTCCGGGTCGGCAGCCCGGTGCTGCTGCTCGTCCTGGTGGCGGTGCAGTCCGTGGCGTTCGCGATCAGCTCGCCGGCCCGCAGCGCGATGCTGCCCCGGCTGGTGCCCGACGAGCTGGTGCCGGCGGCGAGCACGCTCAACTACACGACGTTCACCGCCGCCTCCGTCGTCGGCCCGCTCGCCGCCGGGCTGATCCTCTCCATCTGGGACGACCCCCAGGTCGCGCTCCCCATCGCGTACGGGGCGGACGCGCTGCTCTTCACGGCCATGGTGTGGGCCGCGCTGCGGCTCCCGGCGCTGCCGCCCGAGCCCAGCCCCGACGGTGACGGCAGTCCGGCCCGCGCGGGCCTGGCCAGCGTCATCGACGGGTTCCGCTACCTGGCCACCACCCCGGTGCTGCTGCTGTCGTTCGCCGTCGACCTGATCGCCATGATCCTGGCCATGCCCCGGGCGCTCTTCCCGGAGATCGCGCACGACCGGTTCGGCGGTGGCGGTTCGGTCGGCTGGCTGTTCAGCGCCATCGCCATCGGCTCGATGCTCGGCGGCCTCACCTCCGGCTGGATCAGCCGGCTGCGCCGGCAGGGCCTCGGGCTGGTGGTCGCGGTGGTCGCCTGGGGGCTGGCCATCGCGGCGGCCGGGTTCGCGCACCAACTCTGGCTGATGGTCCTGCTGCTCGGTGTGGCCGGCGCGGCGGACCTGGTCAGCGCGGTGCTGCGGCAGTCCATGCTGCTGGTCTACGCGCCGGACCGGATGCGCGGCCGGCTACAGGGCGTCAACACGGTGGTGGTCGCCGGCGGCCCGCGCCTCGGTGACCTGCGCGCCGGGGCGATGGCCGCCGGGTTCGGCGGTGGCGTCGCCTGGATCGCCGGCGGTGTCGCCTCGGCCGTGCTGGTGGTGGTGCTCGCCGTCGCCTTCCCGGCCCTGCTGCGCTACCGGGCGGCCACGTCGTCGAGCGGCGACCGGGACTGATTGGTTAGGGTCGCCGACATGCACACCCCTGACCAGCGTCCGCCCTCGGGCACTCAGTGGACGATCTCCGCCGCCGGCCACGAGGCCGTCATCGTCGAGGTGGGCGGCGGCCTGCGGACGTACCGGCACGACGGCGTGGACTACGTCGACGGGTACGCCGAGGACGAGCTCTGCCCCGGCTGCGCGGGCCAGGTCCTGGCACCGTGGCCCAACCGGATCCGCGACGGGCGCTACACGTTCGGCGAGCGGACGCACCACCTGCCGCTGACCGAGCCGCAGCGGCACGTGGCCATCCACGGGCTGGTCAACTGGGTGCCCTGGGAGCTGCTGGAGCAGTCGACCGACGCGGTGACCGTCGGCTACGACCTGCCGCCCCAGCCGGGCTACCCGTGGGCGCTGCGGTTGGTGAGCCGGTGGGGCGTCGGACCGGACGGGCTGCGCGCCGAGCACGAGGTGCGCAACGTCAGCGGCGAGCCGGCGCCGTTCGGGTTCGCCGTCCACCCGTACCTCCAACTGCCCGGTGTGCCGGTCGACGACCTGGCGATGCGGCTGCCGACCCGGACCCGGATGGTGGTCGACTCGCGGCTGCTGCCGGTCGCGGCGACCGAGGTGGCCGGCACCGAGTACGACTGGACCAGCCCGCGCCGGATCGGCAACGCCACGCTCGACCTGACCTTCGGCGAGGTGATCCGGGACGCCGACGGCGGGTCGTCGGTCAGCCTGGCCGCGCCGGACGGGTCGACCGGTGTGACCCTCTGGGCCGACGGGGAGTTCGGCTGGTGGCAGGTCTTCACCGGTGACTCGCTCACCGGTGCGCGGCACCGTCGCTCGGTCGCGGTCGAGCCGATGACCTGCCCGCCCGACGCGTTCCGCTCCGGCAAGGACGTCATCACGCTGAAGCCGGGCGCCACCTGGCGCGGCGTCTGGGGTGTCCGGCCGGGCGCCTGACCGGCCGGCGATCCGGGGGGAGTGGCATGGAGTTCGCCGAGGTGGTCCGGCGGCGACGGATGGTGCGCAACTACGACCCGGATCGGCCCGTCCCGCCCGACGTGGTGCAGCGCCTGCTGGACCACGCCGTCCGGGCGCCGTCCGCCGGGTTCGCGCAGGGCTGGGGTTTCCTCGTTCTGGAGGACGCGGCCGACCGGGAACGCTTCTGGACGGCGGCCACGCCGGAGGGCGGCGGGCGGGAGCGCTGGCTGGCCGGGATGCGGCGGGCGCCGCTGATCATCGTGCCGCACGCGAACCGGTCGGCCTACCTGGACCGGTACGCCGAGCCGGACAAGGGCTGGGCGGACCGCGCGACGGAACGCTGGCCGGTGCCCTACTGGTACGTGGACACCGGCTTCGCCGCCCTGCTGATGCTGCTGACCGCCGTGGACGAGGGGCTGGGCGCCTGTTTCTTCGGCATCCCGCCGCAGCGCCTGGCGAGCTACCGGGACGCGTTCGGGGTGCCGGAGGAGTACGCGCCCATCGGCGCGGTGACGGTGGGTTACCGCGCGCGGGACCATCGGTCACCGTCGCTGCGCCGCGGACGCCGGCCGGACGACGAGGTGATCCGGCGAGGGCGGTGGAGCTGAGCGGGATGTCGCATTCGCCCGGTCGAGGATCGGGCGGGAGGTAACGAAACTGACATCGGGGAGCGGAACGTGGTGTGTGACGGGCGGCTAGGCTGGCACGGTCATCGGTGCCGCGTCCCGCGGTGCCACGCCGCGACCCGGCACGGCGCCGTCGGTCGGCCCGGCCACGGGGAGGGGAGCGTGCCGTCGTGATCTTCAGAGCGGTCCGGGACGGGCGTCCCTACCCGGAGCACAACCTGACGCTCAAGCAGTGGGCGGAGATCCCGCCGCGACCGCTGCGCCTGGATCAGCTGATCACCACCAAGCGTGAGTTGGCCCTGGACAAGCTCCTCGCCGAGGACTCCACGTTCTACGGTGACCTGTTCCCGCACGTCGTGCAGTGGAACGGCGGTCTCTACCTGGAGGACGGCCTGCACCGGGCGCTGCGCGCGGCACTCCAGCAGCGCAACCAGATCCACGCCCGGGTGCTCGTGCTCTCCGAGGCCGTGGAGTGACGCGCGGTCGCGTCGCGCGCTGAGCCTTCGTTAGGGTGGCTGCCATGAGCCAGCGCCCCACCGCCCCGCTCGACCTGCTCGACCTGGACTCCTCGCTCGACGAGGAGGAGCGGCAGATCCGCTCGGTCGTGCGACAGGTGATCGACGACCGGGTCCGCCCCCACGTCGCCGGCTGGTACGAGGACGGCCAGGTGCCCGCCCGCGAGCTGGCCCGGGAGTTCGGCAAGCTCGGCCTGCTCGGCATGCACCTGACCGGCTACGGCTGTGCCGGCGCGTCGGCCGTCGCGTACGGGCTGGCCTGCCTGGAGTTGGAGGCGGGCGACTCGGGTGTCCGCTCGCTGGTGTCGGTGCAGGGTTCGCTGGCCATGTACGCCATCTGGCGCTACGGCAGCGAGGAGCAGAAGCAGCGCTGGCTGCCCTCCATGGCCACCGGCGAGGCGATCGGCTGCTTCGGCCTCACCGAGCCGGACCACGGCTCCGATCCCGCGTCGATGGCCGCCCGGGCGCGCCGCGACGGCGACGACTGGGTGCTCACCGGCGGCAAGATGTGGATCACCAACGCCCCGATCGCCGACGTCGGGGTGATCTGGGCGCGCACCGAGGACGGCGTATGCGGGTTCGCCGTACCGATGGACACGCCCGGTGTCACGGCCCGGGAGATCCGGCACAAGATGTCGCTGCGGGCGTCCCTCACCGGCGAGGTGGTGCTGGACGACGTCCGGCTGCCGGCCGACGCGCGGCTGCCCGAGGCGGTCGGGCTAAAGGCGCCGCTGAGCTGCCTCACCGAGGCGCGACACGGCATCGTCTGGGGTGCGCTCGGCGCCGCCCGGGACTGCCTGGAGACCACCTTGGCGTACGCGGGCACCCGCACCCAGTTCGGCCGCCCGCTGGCCGGCTTCCAGCTCACCCAGGCCAAGCTCGCCGACATGGCCGTGGAGCTCCAGAAGGGCTACCTGTTGGCGCTTCACCTCGGCCGGCTCGCCGACGCGGGGCGGCTGCGCCCCGAGCAGGTCAGCGTCGGAAAGCTCAACAACGTCCGCGAGGCGCTGGCCATCGCCCGGCAGTGCCGGACCATCCTCGGCGCGAACGGGATCTCCGGCGAGTACCCGGTCATGCGGCACGCCAACAACCTGGAGAGCGTGCTCACCTACGAGGGCACCTCGGAGATCCACCAGCTGGTGATCGGGCAGCGCCTCACCGGGATCAGCGCCTTCGCCTGAGCGTGCGTCGACCCCGCCTGAGCTGCGATGATGCCGAATGCGTCGGCTCGCCGCGCGCATGTCGTACGGCGGACGTACCGTCATTCTCAGACGGCTTTGTCTGACGAGGACGGTGAGGGCGATGGCCCGCGACGGTGACAGCACCGAGCCCACCAGGGAGTTCCCGGGTTACCCGACCGGCGACACACTCAAGACCCGCTCCGACGCCGCGCCCGAGCCGACAACGGCGCCTCCCGGGTCGGCGACGGCGCCTCCCGAGACGGGCGCCCGGCCCGGTTCGGGTCCCGCCCGCGGCCTGCTCTGGGTGCTCGGCGCGGCGGCGCTCGCCGTGGTCGTGCTGCTCGGCGTGCAGACCAGCGGGCTCTGGCCCAGCTTCCGCAACCCGTTCGCCGAGCAGCAGACCGACCGCAGCCAGCCGACGCTGCTCAAGTCGATCCAGGACCTGAGCCGCTACGTGGCGGCCGAGGGCAACTTCCAGGTCGTGGTCGACCTCCAGACCGACCGCAAGTACGTGCCCGAGTTCCTGCTCAACGAGCGCACCCTGTTCGTCGGCGCCGGCAGTGTCGAGGCCTATGTGGACTTCGCGAAGATCTCCGAGGGCGCCGTGGTCGAGTCGGCCGACGGCAAGTCGGTGGAGATCAAACTGCCTGCACCGCAGCTCGGCGAGACCAACCTGGACCTGGAGAAGAGCTACGTCTTCGCCGAGAAGCGTGGCCTGCTCAACCGGCTGGGCGACGTCTTCGCCAGCGATCCCAACCGGCAGCAGGAGGTCTACCGGCTCGCCGAGGAGCGGATCACCGCCGCCGCCCGGGACAGCGGGCTCGGCACCCGCGCCGAGGAGAACACCCGCAAGATGCTCGAAGGGCTGCTCGGCTCCCTCGGCTACGAGAAGGTGACCATCACGTACGTCGCCCCCTGACCGGCACGGAAGAACGCCCGCCCCCACCTGTTCCGGGGGCGGGCGTTCCGCGGTAACGCGCCGAGCCGCCCCGGGTCCCGGGCAGCGCCGGTCTGCACGCGAGCCGGCAAGGACCGTGCCGGTCCGGTTCCTCGCCGGATCTGGGTCCGGTGGGTTAGGGTCGCGCCTGCTGGCGCTCGCCCCGCCAGACTCGTGGGTACCGGCGGCGTGGCGGTCATGATCCGCGCAACTTCGTAGATGCTGTTGCTTCGGAGGCGGGTGGAGGAGACAACTTCAGGGATGTTGTTGCCACCCCCGCCAGGATGGCCGCGCGGGCGCGGTTAGTGGCGGGTGGTGGCCAGGTAGCGGTCCTCGTTGGGCATGAGGATCCAGAGGATCAGGTAGACGATCACCTGGGTGCCGGGCAGCAGCAGCGACAGCAGGAACAGCAGCCGGACCGTGCCGGCGGACATGCCGAACCGCTGGGCCAGGCCGGCGCAGACACCGGCGAGCATGCGCCCCTGGCGGGGCCGGACCAGTTTGCGACTCATCGTCGTACTCCCACTCTGCGGCGGTGACGCCGCTCTGACATCCACGGTAGGAACGGGCGACCACCTCGCCCTCGGTCCGGAGGACGATTGGTGGCCCGTGCACCCGTAGGTGCTTACCCGGGCCGACCCACGACAACGCCCGCCCCGGTCTTCACGACGACGCGCCCGGAGCGCCCGGCCATGCGGGAACCGCCACCCGCGCCCGCCACCCGACCTGCCACCCGGGCCCGGCGCTCGGACCCGTCACCCGTCGGCCGTCCACCCGACACCGGGCCGCCTCGCACCTGGCGAGATCACGAAGAACATGGTTGTAGTGGCCTCACCGGGGGGCGGAGGCCACTACAACCACGATGCAGTGCGATCCGAGGGCTCGGCGGGGTAGAGCGCGGCGGGGCGCCGGCGTGGGCGTACCGCCGGGCGGGGCGTGACCTGGGCGGGTAGGCTCGCCGGTCGGGCACCCACACCCCGGGCGCCCGACCGGTCGCCCGGACCCGGGCAACCACGGCCCGGCCCGGACCCGCACCACGGGGACGACGGTGAGGGAGTGCAGTCATGATCAGCGTTTTCGACCTGTTCAGTGTCGGTATCGGGCCGTCCAGCTCGCACACCGTGGGGCCGATGCGGGCCGCCCGGACGTTCGTCACGGGGCTCAAGGCCGACGGGCTGCTCGTCAGCACCGCGCGCGTACAGGCCGAGCTGTTCGGGTCCCTCGGCGCGACCGGGCACGGCCACGGCAGCGACCGGGCCGTGCTGCTGGGGCTGGTCGGTGAGGCGCCGGAGACGGTAGACACGGACACGGTCGCCGACCGGGTGGCCCGGATCCGCGCCGAGCGTCGGATCGGTCTGCTCGACGCCCACGAGATCGACTTCGACCCGGACCGTGACCTGGTGCTGCACCGCCGTCGCTCGCTGCCGTACCACCCGAACGGGATGACCTTCGCCGCGTACGACGAGAGCGGCGCGGAGCTGCGCGCCCGCACGTACTACTCGGTGGGCGGCGGGTTCGTGGTGGACGAGGCGGCGGCCGGCGCGGACCGGATCACCCCGGACACCACCGCCGTGCGCCACCCGTTCCTGACCGGGGCGCAGCTGCTGGAGACCACCACCGCCACCGGGCTGTCGATCAGCGAGGTGATGCTCGCCAACGAGCTGTCCTGGCGCAGCGAGGCCGAGGTGCGTACGGGCCTGCTGGAGATTTGGCGGGTGATGCGCGAGTGCGTGGATCGGGGCTGCGAGCGGGACGGCGTACTCCCCGGTGGGCTGAAGGTGCGGCGCCGCGCCGCGGAGCTGCGGCGCAGCCTGGAGGCGGACGCCGGGTCGACCGACCCGCTGCGGGCGATGGACTGGGTGACGTTGTTCGCGTTGGCGGTCAACGAGGAGAACGCGGCCGGCGGCCGGGTGGTCACCGCGCCGACGAACGGCGCGGCCGGGATCATCCCGGCGGTGCTGCACTACTACACGCGGTTCGTGCCGGACGCCTCGGAGGAGGGCGTGGTCCGGTTCCTGCTGGCGGCCGGCGCGATCGGGGTGCTGTTCAAGGAGAACGCGTCGATCTCCGGCGCGGAGGTCGGCTGCCAGGGCGAGGTGGGGTCGGCGTGCTCGATGGCCGCGGCCGGGCTGGCCGAGGCGCTGGGCGGCACCCCGGAGCAGGTGGAGAACGCGGCCGAGATCGGCATGGAGCACAACCTCGGCCTGACGTGTGACCCGGTCGGGGGCCTCGTGCAGATCCCCTGCATCGAGCGGAACGCGGTGGCTAGCATCAAGGCGATCACGGCCGCCCGGCTCGCGCTGCGCGGTGACGGGGTGCACGCCGTCTCGCTCGACAAGGTCATCAAGACCATGCGGGAGACCGGCGCGGACATGAAGGTCAAGTACAAGGAGACGGCACGCGGCGGTCTGGCCGTCAACGTGATCGAGTGCTGAGCGCGCCCACTGCGGGGTAATCGTTCACCGACTGCTAACCTGTCGTCCGTTTCGAAGGCGGGAGGCGGCGGTGACCTCTGGCGTCACGGCGTTGTGGTCGCACCGCAACTCCCTGCGCATCCTGGTCAAGCGCGATCTCGCGGTGAAGTACCAGCAGTCGGTGCTCGGCTACTTCTGGTCACTGATCGAGCCGCTCGGCATGGGTGCGATCTACTGGTTCGTCTTCGGCGTCCTCTACTCCCGGGACACCGGCCGGCACCTGGGTGACGCGGCCGACTCGTACCCGCTGTTCCTCATCACCGGGATCTTCGCCTGGATGTGGGCCAGTTCGGCGTTGAGCGAGGCGACGAACGCGCTGACCGGGCAGTCGCGGCTGATCACCACGATGAACGTGCCGCGGCAGGTCTTCCCGATCGGTCGGGTCACCGGCCGGTTCGCCGAGTACGCGGCCGGCCTGCCGATCCTGCTCGCCGTCGCGCTGGTGTACGCCGCCCACGGCCGGGTCCACCTCGGCTGGTCGCTGTTCGCGCTGCCGCTGGCGGTGGCCGTCCAGGGCGTGCTGCTGATCGGGTTGGCCCTGCTGCTCTCCGCCCTCAACGTGCTGATGCGCGACGTCGAGCGGTTCATGCGCCTGATCATCCGGGTGCTCTTCTACGCCACCCCGATCATCTATCCGCTGAGCCTGGTCCGGGAGTCCCACCTGCCCGGGTGGCTGAAGGTGGGGTACGAGCTGAACCCGCTGGTCGGCATCTTCCAGCTACACCACTCGATCTGGTACCCGGACGAGTTCCCGGACGCCCGGCTGCTCGCCACCACCGTCGCGGGCAGCGTGCTGGTGCTGGTCGTCGGCTGGTGGTCGTTCCGTCGGCTCGAACCCGCCGTGCTCAAGGAACTCTGAGATGGCCGAGCCGATCATCGAGGCGGAGGGGCTGGGCATCCGGTTCGTCCGCAACCGGCGCCGGCAGCTGCGGCTGCGGGAGATGTTCATCCACCGGGGCGGGCGCAACGCGCCGTCCGGGCAGTTCTGGCCGCTGCGGGACGTGTCGTTCGCGGTGCGGCCGGGGGAGACCGTCGGCGTGATCGGCCGCAACGGCACCGGCAAGAGCACACTGCTGCGTCTGATCGCCGGCGTGCTCATCCCCGACGAGGGGAGCATCCGGGTCCGCGGGGACGTGGCGCCACTGCTGGAGCTGTCGGCCGGCTTCTCCAACGACCTGACCGGTCGGGAGAACCTTTACCTCGTGGGCGGGCTGCACGGGCTGTCGTCGGGTTACCTGAAGCGGCACTTCGACGACATCGTCTCGTTCGCCGGCGAACAGGTGGAGCGGGCCATCGACACCTCGGTGCGGCACTACTCGTCCGGGATGAAGGTCCGGCTCGGCTTCGCGATCATCTCCCACCTGCCGCATCCGATCCTGCTGATGGACGAGGTGACCGCGGTGGGAGACGCGGAGTTCCGCAAGAAGTGCTACGCGACGATTGATCGTCTGCTCGGGGAGGGGCGCACACTGGTGCTGGTGTCACACAACGAGAAGGACCTGACGCGGTTCTGCCGTCGGGGGCTGTTCCTGGACGGGGGCCGATTGACCCTCGACGGCAGCATCGCCGAGGCGCTCGACGCGTACCACGGCGCGGTTCCGCGGTGACCCTCGCGATCGTGCTCGCCGGCGGCGCCGCCGCGGCGGGCCTGCCCACCCGTGACGGAGAGCCCCTCGCCGACCGGCTCGCGGCGCAGTGCCGCCGGGCCGGCGCGGACGACGTCCGCTTCGCCGCCGACCTGGACGAGCTGGCCGCCCTGGCCGACACCGCCACCGGCCCGGTGCTGGTGACCGGCGGTGACCTGGTCGCGCACACCGCCGTACTCCGGCATCTGGCGACCAGCCCGGTCGGGCCGACGGTGGCGCTGGTGCTCACCGACCCGCCGGCCCCCGGCCGCACGGCGGTGCGCGAGGAGCGCGGCCAGGTGGTCGACGCGGGCCCTCCCGGCACGCTCGACAACGAGGCCACCGGGGTCTTCGGCGGCGCGTTCCGGGTCGGCGCGGCCGACCTGCCCGCGCTCGCCGCCGCCGCCCGCGCGGTGGCCGCCGGCACCGCCGGGCCGGGTCGGGCGGCGCCGACCGGGTCCGCCGTGGACCAGCTCTTCGCCGGTCTCACCCTGCTCGGCACCCTGGTCTTCGCGCAGCGCGTACGTCTGCTCGTCGCCCACCGGGTCGCCGACCAGGCCGAGCTGACGGCGGCGGAGACGGCGGTGGCCGCCGTCGACGAGGACCGCGCCGAGCTGCGTCTCGCGGTGAAGGAGCGGGACGACTTCTTCTCCACCTACTTCGTGAGCACCTGGTCGCCGTACCTGGTGCGGGTGGCGGCGCGGTTGGGGCTCGGCCCGAGCACCGTCACCGTCATCTCGATCGTCTTCGCGGTGGCCGCGGCGGCGCTCTTCGCGTTCGGCGGCTCCCGGGTCGCCTGGGTCGCCGGCGCCGTCCTGCTCTACCTCGGGTTCGTGCTGGACTGCGTGGACGGCCAGTTGGCGCGCTACACGCGGCACTTCTCGGCCTGGGGTGGCTGGCTGGACACGATGGCCGACCGGGCGAAGGAGTACGTGGTCTACGCCGGTCTCGGCTACGGCGCGACCCAGGCGGGTCACCGTTACGGCTGGGCGCTGGCGATCGCCGCGATGACGCTCCAGACCGTCCGGCACATGACCGACACCTGGTACGGCGTCCTGCACGACGAGGCCGCCCGTCGGCCCCGCGCGGTGGGTACCGGGGGTGGGGGCATCGGTGATCGGCTGAACGCCGCGTCGACCCGGGTGCAGGCCGACACCGGCTCGTTGTCGTACTGGCTGAAGCGGACGGTGGTGTTTCCGATCGGCGAGCGGTGGGCGCTGGTCGCGCTGACCGTGGCGTTGTTCAACCCGCTGGTCAGCCTCGTGGCGGTGCTGGTGTGGGGCACGCTCGCGTTCCTCTACACGGGTGCGCTGCGTACGCTGCGGGCGCGCTGGATGTGGGTGCCGGTGCTGGACACGGTCGATGCCACCCTGCATCGCGACGACGGTCCGCTCGCCACCCGGCTGCCGGTGGTCCGACCGGTGGGGCCGCTGACCCTGGCGGTGGTGGCGGCGCTCGGCCCGGCGGTGCTGCTGGCCCTGGCGCTGGTCGCCCTGTCCGGGGACGGCGACGTGGCCGGCCTGCGGTGGCTGGTGCCGGTCGCGCTGCTGGTGCTGCTGGTCGGTGGTGTGGGCGCCGGCGCGGCGCACAACGGGCCGCTCGACTGGTTGGTGCCGGCCGCGCTGCGGGCCGCCGAGTATCTCTTCGCGATCGCCGTAGGGGTGATCGGGGACGTCCCGCCGTGGTTGATCTTCGGGTACGTCCTGCTGCTCACCGTGCACCACTACGACCTGACGGCGCGGCTGGAGAAGCGGCAGGTGGCGCCGCCGCTGCACGCCGCCACGCTGGGCTGGGAGGGGCGGTCGCTGCTGCTGGCGCTGGCGGCAATCGTCGGGTTCGCGGCTATCGGTATGGCTACACTCGGTTCGTACCTTCTCGTGGTTTTCCTGGCGAGCGTCGTCCTGGCCTGGGTCGTCCTGCCGGCCCGCACGGCGCGGGCCTCGGCGGTGCCGGCGCGGACGGGAGGCGGCGCGCCGGGCTGACGGAGGGACGGCCGGATGACCTTGATCAGCTTCGTCGTACCGGCCTACCGCGTGCAGGGCTACCTGCGCGAGTGCCTGGACTCGATCCTCGGTCAGCCCGTCGACGACCTCGAGGTGATCGCCGTCGACGACTGCTCGCCGGACGGCAGCGGCGAGATCATCACCGAGTACGCGGCGCGTGACCAGCGGGTCCAGGCGGTCCGGCTGACGGAGAACGTGGGGCTCGGTCCGGCCCGCAACATCGGGCTGGACCGGGCCACCGGGGAGTACGTCTGGTTCGTCGACGCCGACGACTGGCTGGCCCCCGACTGCCTGCCCGAGGTGGCGGAGCGGTTGCGGACCACGCGACCCGACGTGCTGCTCGTCGACCACGTCCGGGTGCACTGGAACGACACCGCGACCCGCAGCGCCATGCGCGAGGTGTTCCCGACGCCCCCGGGCGAGGGCACCTTCCGGCTCCGTGACCGGCCCGAGGTGATGCGCCTGCTGCACACCGCCTGGAACCGGGTGGTCCGCCGGCAGTTCCTGGTCGACCTCGGGCTTCGCTTCGCCCCCGGCTGGTACGAGGACGTGTCGTTCAGCTATCCGGCCCTGATGGCCGCAAAGCGGATCGGCGTCCTGGACCGGGTGTGCGTCAACTACCGGCAGCGCCGGGCCGGCGCGATCACGCGCACGCGGGGGGACCGGCACTTCGAGGTGTTCCCGCAGTGGCACCGGGTGTTCCACCTCATGGACGACTGGGGCCCGGCGGTCGACGAGCTGCGCCCGGCGGTCTTCGAGCGGATGATCTGGCACTACCTCACCGTGCTCGGCAACGGCCAGCGGATCGCCCCGGAGCTGCGGCCCGCGTTCTTCGCACAGATCACCGCCGATTACGCCCGCTGGCTGCCGCCCGGCGGCTACCCCGCGCCCGACGGGGTGGAGGGGCTCAAGCACCGCCTGGTGGCCACCGGCAAATGGCGTACGTTCAGCGCGCTGCGCGCCGCCAACCGCGCCCGGGACACGGCGCGGCGCTCGGCGCGGATCGCCCGACGCCGGGTCACGCCGGTGGCCCGCCGCAACGTACGCCGGGCCCGGGACGTGCTGCTCCGCGAGTACTACCGGGCCGAGCTGCGCCGCCCGGTGGACCCGTCGCTCGCCGTCTACGCGGCGTACTGGTACCGGGGCTACTCCTGCAACCCCGCCGCCATCCACGAGGCCGCCCGCCGGTTGGCGCCGCAGATCCGTGGGGTGTGGATCGTCCGGCGGGACCGGGTGGCCGCGGTCCCACCCGGCGTCGAGTACGTCGTAGCCGGCACGCCCGCCTACTACCGGGTGCTCGCCCGGGCGCGCTGGCTGATCAACAACGTGAACTTCCCGGACTTCGTCCGCAAACGCCCCGGCACCGTCCACGTGCAGACGCACCACGGCACACCGGTCAAGGTGATGGGGCTCGACCAGCAGCGCTACCCGATCGGCGCGGGGCGGATGGACTTCGGTGGCCTGCTGCGGCGGGTGGACCGCTGGGACTACAGCATCAGCTCGAACAGCTTCTCCACCCAGATGTGGGACCGCGCCTACCCGGCCACGTACACCACGCTGGAGGTCGGCTACCCGCGCAACGACCGGCTGGTCACCGCGACGACCGAGGAGGTGCTGCGGCTGCGCGCCGACCTCGGCATCGGCCTCGCCGAGAAGGTGGTCCTGTACGCGCCGACGCACCGCGAGCACCTGCGCAACTACCGGCCGCCGTTCGACCCGGAGCTGTTCCTCGACGCGCTCGGCCCCACCGGCCGGCTGCTGATGCGCAGCCACTACTTCCACGACCGGGACCGTCGCCCCGGCCCGACGCTGGAACGGGAGCGGATCCTCGACGTCAGCTCCCTCCAGCGGGTGGAGGACCTCTACCTGGTCGCGGACGCACTGGTCACCGACTACTCGTCGGCGATGTTCGACTACGCCGTGCTGGACCGGCCCATCGTCCTGTACACGCCCGACTGGGAGGCGTACCGGCTGGCCCGGGGCGTCTACTTCGACGTGACCCGGGAGCCGCCCGGCGCGGTGGCGATGACGTTCCACGACCTGCTCGACCTGTTCCGCTCCGGCGAGTACCGGTCGGACGCGGCCGCGAAGACGCGCGAACAGTTCCGGGCCCGCTTCTGCGGGCTGGACGACGGGCACGCGGCCGAGCGGGTGGTCCGACAGGTCTTCCTCGGCGAGCGTCCACCGCCGCGTCCCGGCTGCTGACCGTCCTCCCGGGCTGCTGGCGGGCCCTGTCGTCGGCATAGCCACCGCTCGATGGCGGGTAACAGACTCGTCACTGCCCGAACATGGCACGTTTACCCGATGTGCTGGCGCCATGACCTTGGTCACAGTCATTCGGGGGTTCGGCCCGACGAGCTGGGGGAGGTGACGGTGACCACCGTCGCGCTCAAGGATGTCACCAAGGTCTTCAGGGACGGCACGGTCGCCGTCGACACCATCAACCTCGACGTCACCGACGGCGAGTTCATGGTGCTGCTCGGCCCCTCCGGGTGCGGCAAGTCGACCGTGCTGCGGATGGTCGCCGGGCTGGAGGACCCGACCCACGGCGCCGTCCTGCTCGACGGCGAGCTGGCCAACGACCTGCCCCCGCGCGACCGGAAGATCGCCATGGTCTTCCAGGACTTCGCGCTCTACCCGCACATGACCGTCGGCGACAACATCGCCTTCCCGCTGCGGCTGGCCGGGGTGGAGCCGACGCCGCGCGGGGAACGGGTCAGTGACGTGGCCAGCGCCTTGGGCATCGGAGACGTGCTGGCCCGCCGGCCCAGCCAGCTCTCCGGCGGGCAGCGCCAGCGGGTGGCGATGGGCCGGGCGATCGTCCGCCGGCCCGGGCTCTTCCTGATGGACGAGCCCCTCTCCAACCTGGACAGCGGCCTGCGCGCCGAGCTGCGCGCCGAGATCTCCGGCCTGACCCGCGAGCTGGGCGTCACCACCATCTACGTCACCCACGACCAGGCCGAGGCGCTCACCATGGCCGACCGGGTCGCGATCATGCGCAAGGGCGTGCTCCAGGACGTGGGTACCCCCACCCAGGTGTACGGCCGACCGGCGACGCTCTACGTGGCCGCGTTCCTCGGCAGCCCCCGGATGAACCTGCTGGAGGCGTCGGTCTACGTCCACCTCGACCGGTACGTGACGCTCACCCTCGGCGAGCAGGCGCTCTACCTGCCCTGGGACGACATTCGCAGCCGGGCGGTCGCGCACTACCACGGCGAGCGGATCGTGGTCGGCATGCGGGCCGAGGCGCTCACCCCGGTCAGCCCGGACAGCCCCGGCGACGTGCTGCACGGCCGGATCCGCTACCTGGAACACCACGGTCACGAGTCGCTCGCGTTCCTCGACATCGGCGCGACGGCCGTCGTGGTGGACGAGATGGGCAGCCGGGCCGACCCGCTGGACACCGGCCAGCGCGGGCTGCGCCGCTTCGGCCAGGTGATGCAGCGGTTGACCGGCCGCCCGGTGGACGCGCCGGAGCCGGAGGCGACCGGCGTACGGACCAGCGTGTTGCCCGACCCCGGCCGACACCACCGGCGCCCGGCCGAGCTGGCCGTACGGCTCGCCCCGTACCCGGCCGTCGCCGCCGGGCATGCGCTCTCCGTGCGGGTACGCATGGACGCGCTGCACTTCTTCGACGAGCGCGGCGACCGCATCGACGTGGGGTGGCGCTGATCCGCCCGGTGTCCTACCGTGGCGCGACATTCATCGAGATCTGACGAAAGAGGGTGCGCCCGTGTCGGGTGACCGCTCCAACCCGCTCGTCATCGAGCGCATCCTGCGTGACCGGGAAGGCATCTGGCAGCAGATCGTGGCGGAGCGCGACCTGAACGCGCTCACCGTCCGCATGCTGACCAGTTCGGCGATCGCGCTGGCCTGCTACGGCGCGGTGCTGGGCGCGTTCCACAGCGTCCTCATGGCACTGACCTCCGCGATCAAGCTTCCGCTGCTCTTCCTCATCACGTTGGCGATCTGCCTGCCCACGCTCTACCTGTTCAACCTGGTCTTCGGAGCCCGTCTCTCGGTACGCCAGTCGCTGGCGCTGGTCATGGTCGCGATCACGGTCACCGCGATGCTGGCCGTGGCGTTCGCCCCGATCAGCCTCTTCTTCCTGATCACCGCACCCGACTACGGCTTCTTCAAGCTGCTGAACGTGGCGATCCTGACCCTCTCGGCGATCGTCGGGCTGCGCTTCCTCACCGGTGGCATGCAGGTGCTCAACCAGCACGGCCTGCTCTCCCCGGCGACGTCGTCCGCCGCCCCGGCTACCGTGGCCCCGGCGGCCGTGGCCGCGCCGGCGGCGAGCACGGTGCCGGCGGCCGAACCGGCGGCCGTGCCGGTCGGCGCGACCGCGAACGGCGCCGCCCCGGTCGCGGCGGGAGCGGCCCCGGCCACTCCGGCCGCCGCCACCGCTGACGCGACCGCACCGGCTCCCGCCACCGCTGACGCGACCGCACCGGCTCCCGCCGCCGCGGTCGCGGCCCCGGTGCCCGCGCAGCACGTGCCGGCACTGGTGGGCGCGCACGTGACCGGCCCGTACCGGGGCGGCTACCCGGCCGGGCAGCGCCCCTGGGCCACGCCGCCGAACCGGCACGACGACCCGGGTCAGCGACCGACCAGCATGACCCTGCTCTACATCTGGATCCTGCTCTTCGGTTTCGTCGGCACCCAGCTCGCCTGGACGCTGCGTCCGTTCTTCGGCGACCCGGGGCAGGACTTCGCGCTGTTCCGCAGCATCGACGGCAACTTCTACGCGGAGATCCTCCGGACCATCGCCAACCTCTGACCCGACCCGAGCGCGACCGGCCGCCCGTCCCGAGTTGACGGGCGGCCGCCCCGGTCCGCTGTCAGGCGGTCGTCACACACCCCTTGTCCAGGCAAATTACCGGCGAGTAGCGTCACGGCATGTCCATCGACTCTCGCCAGGTGGCGGCCGGAATGCTCGAAGCCGTTCCGTTCGCCCGTACGCTCGGCTTCGAGTTCGTCGAGATCGCCCCGGAGGCCGAGGGTGGGGTCCGGGCGGTCGTCCGGCTGCCCGACTCCCCGGCCACCCACAACCACGTCGGCGGCCCCCACGCCGGCGCCATGTTCACCCTCGGTGAGACGGCGTCCGGAGCCGTCGTGCTGGCCGCCTTCGGGCACCTGCTCGACCGCGCGGTGCCGTTGGCCGTCCGGGCCGACATCGCGTACCACAAACTGGCCCTCGGGGCGGTGCGCGCGACGGCCCGGTTGGGCCGCACGCCGGCGGAGGTTGCCGCCGAGTTGGCGGCGGGCCGGCGGCCGGAGTTCCCGGTCGAGGTGGAGATTTCGACCGACGACGGCACGCCGACGTCGGCGATGACGGTGATCTGGACGTTGCGTCCCCAGTGAGCCCGGCCGGGCGGAAAAGGGTTTGTCCGCCCGATCGGGTGGATAGATTCGTACCGTGCTGGGCCTACCTGCTCACGTGACCGCCTGCCTCTTCGACCTGGACGGCGTGCTGACGCAGACCGCCCGCGTGCACAACGCCGCGTGGACGGAGACGTTCGACGCGTACCTGCGGCAGCGTGCCGCGGCCTCCGGCGAGCCCTACCGGCCGTTCGACCCCGGCCCCGACTACAACCGGTACGTCGACGGTCGGCCGCGCGCCGACGGGGTCCGCACGTTCCTCGCCTCCCGGGGGATCGTGCTGCCCGAGGGGCACCCGGACGACCCGCCCGACGCGGAGACGGTGAACGGCATCGGCAACCGCAAGAATGTGCTGCTGCTGGAGCGCCTGCGCACCCAGGGCGTCGATGTCTATCCGGGCTCGGTGGCGTACCTGAAGGCGGTCGCCGCCGCCGGGCTGCGCCGCGCCGTGGTGACGGCGAGCGCCAACGGTCGGGAGGTGGTCGCCGCCGCCGGGCTGGAGTCGCTGCTGGAGGTCCGGGTGGACGGGCTGGTCGCCCGCGCCGACCAGCTGCGCGGCAAGCCCTACCCGGACACCTTCCTGACCGGTGCGCGGTTGCTCGGCGTCGACCCGGCCCAGGCGGCGGTCTTCGAGGACGCGCTGTCGGGGGTCGAGGCTGGTCGGGCCGGGCGCTTCGGCTACGTGGTCGGGGTCGACCGGGTGGGACAGGCGGACGAGCTGCTCACCCACGGCGCCGACGTGGTGGTCACCGACCTCGCCGACCTGCTCGACGAGGGGCACGGCGCATGATCAGGGAACGGGCCTATCCCGTCGAGCCGTGGCACGTACGGGAGACCCGGCTGGACACCGACGTGCTGGCGCAGTCCGAGTCCGTCTTCGCGCTCTCCAACGGGCACGTGGGCCTGCGCGGCAATCTCGACGAGGGTGAGCCGCACGGCCTGCCGGGCACCTACCTGAACTCGTTCTACGAGCTGCGCCCGCTGCCCTACGCCGAGGCCGGGTACGGCTTCCCCGAGTCCGGCCAGACCATCGTCAACGTGACCAACGGCAAGCTGATCCGTCTGATGGTGGACGACGAGCCGCTGGACGTCCGCTACGGCGAGCTGCTGTCCCACGAGCGGATCCTCGACATGCGCGCCGGCACCCTGCACCGGGAGCTGCACTGGCGTTCGCCGGCCGGCCGGGAGGTCAAGGTCCGCAGCACCCGACTGGTGTCGTTCACCCAGCGCGCGGTGGCGGCGATCAACTACGAGGTGGAGGCGGTCGACGGCCCGCTGCGGCTGATCGTCCAGTCGGAGCTGGTGGCCAACGAGTCGCTGCCCGCGCAGAGCCGCGACCCGCGGGTGGCGGCGGTGCTCGAATCGCCGCTGCAGGCCGAGGAGGAGCTGACCACCGACGACGGTGGGCTGCTGATCCACCGGACCAAGGTCTCCGGGCTGCGGGTGGCCGCCGCGATGGACCACGAGGTGCGCGGGCCGGAGCACGTCACCGTCGAGTCCGAGGGCTACGAGGACTGGGTCCGCACCACCGTCGGCTGTGTCCTCAAGCCGGGCGAGAAGCTGCGGGTGATCAAATACCTGACGTACGGCTGGTCCAGCCGTCGCTCCCTGCCGGCCCTGCGGGACCAGGTCGGCGCGGCGCTCGCCGCCGCCCGGCTCGACGGCTGGGACGGGCTCTGCCGCGAGCAGCGCGGCTACCTCGACGAGTTCTGGGACGCGGCCGACGTGCGGGTCGAGGGTGACCCGGAGGTCCAGCAGGCCGTCCGGTTCGGGCTGTTCCACGTGCTCCAGGCCGGTGCCCGCGCCGAACGCCGGCCGATCTCCGCGAAGGGCCTCACCGGGCCCGGGTACGACGGGCACGCGTTCTGGGACACCGAGATGTTCGTGCTGCCGGTGCTCACGTACACCCAGCCGGACGCGGTACGCAACGCGCTCTACTGGCGGCACGCCACCCTGGAGCAGGCCCGGGAGCGGGCCGAGACGCTGAACCTGGAGGGCGCGGCGTTCCCGTGGCGGACGATCGAGGGCCCCGAGTCGTCCGGCTACTGGCCGGCGGGCACGGCGGCGTTCCACATCGCGGCGGACGTCGCCGACGCGCTGCGCCGCTACGTCCTCGCCACCGGCGACGAGCAGTTGGAGCGGGAGATCGGGCTGGAGTTGCTGGTCGAGACGGCCCGGCTGTGGCGGTCGCTCGGCCACCACGACCGGCACGGCGTCTTCCACATCGACGGGGTCACCGGTCCGGACGAGTACACGGCGGTCAAGAACGACAACATCTACACCAACCTCATGGCTCAGCGGAACCTCCTCACCGCCGCCGAGGTGGTGGGGCGCTACCGCGACGAGGCGCTCCACCTCGGCGTCACCGACGAGGAGGCGGCGGGCTGGCGGGACGCGGCGATGTCCATGTCCGTCCCGTACGACGAGGAGATCGACGTCCACCAGCAGGTGGAGGGGTTCACCCGGCTCCAGGAGTGGGACTTCCTGCACACCCCACCGGAGAAGTACCCGCTGCTGCTGCACTACCCGTACTTCGACCTGTACCGCAAGCAGGTCGTCAAGCAGGCCGACCTGGTGCTCGCCATGCACTGGCGGGGCGACGCGTTCACCGACGCGGAGAAGCTGCGCAACTTCCTCTACTACGAGCGCCGCACCGTACGCGACTCCTCGCTGTCGGCCTGCACCCAGGCGGTGCTCGCCTGCGAGGTCGGCCACCCGGAGCTGGGGCACAGCTACCTGCGCGAGGCCGCCCTCATGGACCTGCACGACCTGAACGAGAACACCCGCGACGGGGTGCACATGGCCTCCCTGGCCGGCGCCTGGATCGCGCTGGTCGCCGGGTTCGGCGGCCTGCGGGACCACGACGGCACGCTGTCGTTCTCGCCTCGGCTGTCCAGCCGGCTCAGCCGCCTGGAGTTCTCCCTCCAGTGGCGTGGGCGGCGGCTGCGGGTGGACGTCCGGCCGCACCAGACGACGTACGCGCTGCGCCACGCCGATCAGGACGACGTGGTGGAGCTGCGGCACCACGGCGAGACGATCCGGGTCACCTGCGACGAGCCGGTGACCGTGCCGGTGCCACCCGCGCACCCCTCCGGGCCGGCGCCGGAGCAGCCACCCGGCCGGGGCCCGCTGCTCCGGCTGCCGCAGAACGAGCAGTGAACGGGCCCGCCGACGTACGCGGCCGGGGCGGGAGGTCCCTGCCCCGGCCGTCGGACGCGTCACTCAGGTGAAGCGCTCACCGGTCGACGGGTGACCCGTGGCGTCCTTCGGTGCCACCGCCCGGGGATCGTCGGCGGTACGCGCGTGCGCGGCGTTGTCCGCCCAGTCCTTGTTGCGCTCGGCCGACCGGAGCCGACCCTCCTCCTCGGACCTCTGCTGCTGCCGGGATGCCTGCTGCTGCCGGGATGCCTGCTGCTGCCGGGACGTCTGCCGCTGCTGGGCCATGGTGATCCTCGCGATCCGTTCGGGGCGCCAGAGGCGCCGACACGGTCTGCGGTCCCTCGTCGCCTACCCGACCCGCCCACCGACAAACGCCCGGCCCGCACGCCCCGCCCGGCTCGGTGCCGGTCCGGACAGCGCACGCGTGACGGTGCCCGGGTGGGGTAATCGACACCCGGCCGGCAACCGGGCCGGCCGGGTGGGAGGCCACGGACATGGACGTACGGACCAGCGAGGTGACGATCCCGGTCGGTCAGGTGCGGCTCGTGGCCGATCTGGTCCTCCCCGCCGATCCGGTCGGAGTGGTGCTGTTCGCGCACGGCAGCGGCAGCTCCCGGCACAGTCCCCGCAACACGGCGGTCGCCCGGGTGCTCAACGGGCAGGCCCTCGGCACCGTGCTGGTGGACCTGCTCACCCCGGCCGAGGACGTGTTGGACTCGCGCACCGCCGAACTCCGCTTCGACATCCCCTTCCTCGCCGACCGGCTGTCCGGCATCGTCGACTGGCTGGGGGCCGAGCCGTCCACGCGGCAGCTCCCGATCGGCCTCTTCGGTGCCAGCACCGGTGCCGCCGCGGCCCTGGTCAGCGCGTCGGCCCGGCCCGAGCAGGTGCGCGCCGTGGTGTCTCGGGGCGGTCGACCGGACCTGGCCGGTGCCGCGCTCGCCGCCGTACGCGCGCCGACGCTGCTGCTGGTCGGCGGTCTGGACGAGCAGGTGATCACCCTCAACGAACAGGCGCGCGACGACCTGCCCGGGCAGGTCGAGCTGCGCGTGGTGCCCGGGGCGACCCACCTCTTCGAGGAACCCGGCACCCTGGAGCAGGTCGCCGACGACGCCACCGACTGGTTCGCCCGCCACCTCGCCGCCTGATCGGAGCAGGACCGGTTTGTGGTCTCCGGCCGGCGGGAACGCCCCCGGTTCAGCCGACTCGAGGAGGACGCCGTGCGCGACTTCATGGACAAGGCAAAGGACTTCGCCAACAAGCACGAGAAGCAGGTCGACCAGGCGGTGCGGAAGGCGGGCGACATGGCCAACCGGCGCACCGGTGGGAAGTACAAGGACCAGATCGACAAGGGCATCGACCGCGCGCAGTCGCGTACCGGCGAGGGCGACCAGGTGCGCTGACGGCGGGACCTCCCGGGCCACCGCACGCCGGTGGCCCGGGAGTTCTGTCGAAGCTGTCCGGGCCCCGTGCGGGGGGCCTTCGCCCTCCGGCGTGCCCGGCACGAACCGCCCGGCACGGGCGACGATTCACCGGCCGGGGGCGGGGTAACCGCCGCCATGGCCGACGACCGTCCCGCCGCCGCGCCCGCGCGGTCACCGTTCGGCGCCATGACCGAGCGGGGCGGTGCGCGCGTGGCGCTGGCCCGGCACCGGGGCGGCGAGGCGGGCAAGATACGGCTGCGTCAACTGGAGATCACCCTCGTGATCGCGGTGCAGTCGGGGCTGGCCGCGGCACTCGCCGCGCTGCTCGCCCAGCATCTGCTCGGCCCCGGCGCCCACGTCTTCGCCCCCGCCGCCGCCGTGGCCACCATCGCCAGCGCCATCGGCCAACGGGCACGGCGTACCTTCGAACTGCTCGCCGGGGTCGGACTCGGCATCATCATCGGTGACCTGCTGCGCTTCGCCCTGGGAACCGGGCCCTGGCAGACCGGGATGGTGGTCGGCCTCGCGATCGCCACCGCGCTGCTGGTGGCGGGCCGGGGCGGGGCGCTGGTCGGTCAGGCGGGCGGTACGGCCGTGCTGATCTCCACGCTCGCCCCGATGGACCGCGGGCTGGAGGTGCCCCGGATCCTCGACGCGATCGTGGGCAGCGGGATCGGCCTGCTGGTCGTCGCGCTGCTGGTGCCGGTGAACCCGATCCGGGTGCTGGACCGGGCGGCCGCACCGATCTTCGAGATCGTCACCCACCAGTTGGAGGAGGTCGCGGCCTCCCTGCGGGCGCGGGACGCCCAGCGGGCGATCGCGGCGCTGGAACGGCTGCGCGGCCTGGAGGCGGACATCGGCCGGCTGAACGAGGCGCTCAGCGGCGCCGACGAGGTGGTCACGCTGGCGCCGGCCCGCTGGCACCGCCGGGCGCAGTTCCACCGGTACGCGCGGGGCGTGACCCACCTGGAGCGGTTCGCGCTCGGCGTCCGGTTGCTGGCCCGGTGGTCGTCGACCGCCATCCAGTACGGCGAACCCATCCCCGAGGAGCTGCCCGCCGCCATGAACCGGCTCGGTGCGGCGGTCCGGGCGCTGCACATCGACTGTCGCAAGGACACGAAGTTCAACGAGACGAAGGCGATCACGCTGGAGGCGGCCGACCTCGCCGGCCGCGCGTGGGGGCACGGTCTGCGGGCGTTCGGCGACGCCCTGGTCACCGATCTGCGGGCCGCGTCCAGCGACCTGATCCGGGCCACCGGCTACGAGGCGGACGAGGCCAACCGGCTGGTGCGGACCGCGGCCGGCGCGGGTGAGGCGGCGATCCGCCCGCCCGTGCACCGCCGGCTCCACCGGGCGGGCCTGCGGAACATCTCCGCCGACGGAACCGGCCGGGACCCTCGCTCGGCGCGGCGGGCGACCGTACGCCGCCGGGCCGAGCGGGCCCGTAACGGCAGACGGGCCGGGCACCCCCGGAGAGGGAGCCCGGCCCGGTGAGGCGACTACGTCAGGCGGAGTAGCCGCGCTCGGCGATCCAGTTGGCCACCTTGGCCAGGGGCATCCAGTACTCACCGTTGGCCGGGTTGGCCGGGTCGGCGATCTGGATGGTGTCCCCGCCGTCGCGGTAGCCGATCAGGGTCACGTAGTGGCCGCCCTCGTACGAGTGCGGGTTGCCGTCGGTGTCCACGGCGGTGCCCTTGATGTTGGCCACCACCGGGCGACCGGCGTCCACCGCGTTCAGCACGTCGGTACGCAGCTGCGCGACCTGCTCCGGCTTGGCCATCGAGTCACGGATCTCGGTGGTCTTGTACCGGCCGCCGGTCAGCTCGTTGAGCACCCGGGTGGTGTCCAGGGCCGACGGGGTGCCGGCCTCGGTGGTCCCGAGCAGCGCGGCGACGTCGTCCTGGGAGAGCATCTTGCCCTGCGCGGAGAGCGCCATCCGGGTCGCGGCCGGACCGCAGTAGTAGAAGTTCGGCTGCGCCTGGTAGTCGACGCCGAGGCTCCGCTCGGCCCGCGGGTCGTGCTTGGCGCCCTTGTCGGTCTGGGTGGACGGCACCGGGCCGGTCTGGACCGGGGCGGCCTGCGCGGCCACCGTCGGGCCCAGCACGCACCCGCCGGCGACCAGCAGACCGGCGACGGAGAGACCACTCTTGTGCAGGATCGGATTCATGGGTCGGGCTCCATTCGGGGGGTCGGCGCCTCCGGCGGAGGCGCGGTGCACCAGGAAAGGCGCTCGGCTCATCCAGCGAACGACCCGCGAGCGCTGCTGCGTCACGGGGCGTACCGGGGATGTAACGGCCCTGGTGCCGCCGGCATTCCGGCGCTCGGCGGCCCGATTCCGGCCCCCTACGGGCCGTTCGCGTCCCGGATCGGGACGGCCCGCTCAGGTGGCGCGGGACCTCACAGGCTGCCCAACAGCCGGGTGACGCTGATCTCGATGACGACCCGGTCCGGGTTGGGGCGCGGGGTGCGGTAGCGCTGGGCGTACCGGTGCTCCGCCTCGGCCACGGCCGCCCGGTCCGACCGGACGACCGCGCGCCCCTCGATGGTGAGCCAGTGCCGTCCGTCGACCTGACAGACGGCCACCGGGGCGCCCGCGGGACCGGCTGCGGCCACCTGGCGGGCCTTGCGGGAGGTGCCGGAGGTGATGACGCGAGCCAGCCCCGCCTCCGGGTCGAGGGTCACCCCGACGGGCACCACGTGCGGGGTACCGTCCGGCCGCAGCGTGGTGAGGGTCGCCAGCCGCCGCTCCCGGCAGAACTTCACGACCCGTTCGTCACGTACGTCCCAGTTGCCCGGCATCGCGTCCTCCGTCGTCCGTCCGGCGGATCATGGCACGGGGCGGCGGGTGCGACCGGCACCGGGCGGGGCGTCCGGCTGGTCGGGGAGCCGCCGGGTGGTCGCGCGGTGCCGGTGGGCGAGCCGGGTGAGGTAGATCAACGCGCCGGCCAGGACACCCATGTCGTCGAGGTAGATCGGATCGGGCAGCAGGTCGACGGGGAAGATCGTGTAGATCAAGGCGCCGTAGAAGGCCACCTTGCCGCCGGCGCCGAGCGAGGTGAGCAGGCGCCGGGCGCGGACCACCCGCACCGCCAGCAGCACGGCACCGACGAGCGTCGCCACCACCACGACGCCGCCGAGCACGACGAGGATCCACGCCTCCCGGGACATGGGGTCACGCTAACCCAGGCGGGCGACCGCGGCCCGCCGCCGAGCCGCCCGGTCAGTGTGCGAGCACGGCCGCCCGGCCGCGCGCCACCGTCGGGTTCTCCCGGGTCGGCTGCTCCACCGGCCGGGCGATCTCGCCCAGCGGCAGCACGCCCGACGACTCCTCGACCCGACGGCCGGTCGCCGCGAACGCCTCCTCCCGCAGGCTGCGGGCCGACGCCACGGCCAGCTCGGCGGAGCGCCACGCGGCCTGCTCCCGCTCGCGGGCGGCCTGCTGGCGGGCGAACAGGTTGTCGCGTACCGCCCGCCGAAGGAACAGCTCCTGCTCCACCGGGTGCCGCCGTGGATCCCAGCCGCCCCGGTGCGCGAAGACGTCACTGAGCTGCTCCACCGACAGCTCACGCCGCCAGTACGCGTCCAGCGCGGCCCGGTGCAGGTACCGCTCGCGCTCGGCGTACTCGGCCGGGCTTCGGCCGCTGGTCGGCAGCGGCATCGCCGCGGCGGCGGCCAGGCGGCGTACGTCCGCCTCGGCGGCCTCGTACACCCGCCAGGCCGTCTCGGCCTCCTCCTGCGCCGCCAGCCACTCCGTCCGGCGGCGCTGTGCGGTGGCGGTGGCCCGCTCCGCGGCGACCGCGACCTCCTGCGCGTAGCGGGTCCGTTCCCGCTCCTCCTCGGCGAACTCGAGCTGGCTCGGCATGGCGGCGCGCCTGATCCGGGCGCCGGCGTCGCTGCCGAGCCGTCCCGGTCGCAGCAGCAGCGCGGCGATGGTGACGACCACCACGGCGAGCAGGCTCAGCCAGATCACGGCGGCCCGGGGCACGTCGGGCAGGACGGCGGAGAGGACGGTCTGCATCATCTGCACCTCGCGGTCAGGATGTCGGGAGTGGACGACAGGGGCCCTGGCCGGTGCGGCGTGCCGCTCGGTGCGGGCCGACACCGGAACGGCGCCGACCTCACCGACGGTGGACGCGCGAATCGCGGCCGTGAGTGGGCGGGCTGCGGACGGCCGGTCCGGTGCGGCCGACCTGGGTCGGCTCTCGGAGGACCGCCGGATCAGGCCAGCGGGGGGCCGCGTCGGCCCGTGGTGCTCCGCCCCGGATCGGGGACGGGAGCGGCGCCCGAGGCGTCGACCACGGCGCCGGACGGGGCGGTGGCGAGGTGCCGGATCGGGCGGTGCGTGGGGGTGGTCGCCTCGGCGGCGCGCTCGACGGCCGTCGCGGTCTCCGACCGCAGCGCGTCGGCGTGGCTGCTCACGGCGCTCGGCCGCAGCTCGGCGACCGGGGCCGGCAACGGCGCGCCGGGCACCGTGGCGGCACCGGCCAGACCGACGGCCAGCGCCAGCGCGGTCACCGCCAGACGGGTCATCTCGCGCACGGAGCGCAGCGTGGCCCGCCAGACGGACGGGGCGGACGCTACGGGCAGCACATCCCCAACCTATCGCCCGTTCTGCGAGGTTGCAGCGGCGCGGACCGTATCGGGAACGTGACCAGGGCCACACCATGCACTGTGGACCCTCGGCGGCGTCCGGGCCGGTGCCGGGTGAGGGAGCGGGACGCGAAACGGCGGTGGCCCACCCGCATCATCGGGTGGGCCACCGCCGGTCGACGTGGGCCGCGGGCCGGACGCTCCGGTGCGGCCGGCGCGCTCAGTCGCCGCTGCCGAGCACCGGAGGTGGGGCCGCCCGGCCGTCCTGCCAGACCATCTCGTCCTCGGTCAGCCAGGTCAGACGCTCGTCGTTCTCGTCGTCGTCGTGCTGGCCGCCGCGCCCGCCGAGCACTCCCGGCCGGTTCACCCCGGCGCCCCGGCCCCGGGACGACGCTGCCGCCCGGTCGCCGCCCTCGGCACGTCGCCCGTCCATGCTCCGCCCCACGCCGGTGGCGGCCCGGGTCTCCGTGCCGACACCACCGGTCGGGCGGACGGTAGGAGTGGAGGAGCTGCCCGCGGAGCTGGCCAGGGCGCCGGTGCCGAGCAGGCCGCCGGCCGCCGTGCCACCGGCCGCGCCGATGAGCAGCCCCGCGCCCGAGCCGGCACTCGCGGCTCCGGTGCCCGGACCGGTGAGCCCGAGCCCGCCCTGGCCGGTGCCCGGCACCAGCCCACCACCCGTGAGCGGGTCGGCCCCGGAGAGCGAGGTGCCGCCGTCGGGGTCGACGTGGCCGGTGCCGGGGGTCGTTCCGGTGGGGCCGGTCGGGTCGGTCGCGCCACCGCGGCCGCCGTCCGGTCCGGCGGCGACCCGGTCCGGCGTCACCACCGTCGCACCACCCGTGTGGGGGTCGAGGCCGCTGCTGCCCGGGATGGAGCCCGGCGTGGTGGAGTGCGGGCCGCCACGCGTGGTCGCCCGGCCGTCGTCGACGGTGCCCGGGGTGTCGGGGTGCGGCGGCGGGGGCGTGACGACCCGACCGTAGGCGGACAGGTCGTAGCCGGCGGCCAGCTCGGCCACCACGTTGACCATGCGCTGGTGGGCCTTCTCCTGCTCTTCCTTGTCCTGCTGGTGGCCCATCAGACCGCCGACCACGGCACCCGGCAGACCGAAGACGGAGCCCTTCACCGCGCCGGAGACGGCCTTGTCGTGGTCGTCGGTCTCCTCCGGGCTCTCCGCCTGCTTCTGCGCGGTGCGCAGCTGGCCCGCCATCATGGTGAGGGCCTGCGTCACGTCGGCCGTGCCCTCGCCGAGGGTGCCCGCATAGTCGACGACCAGCGTCAGGCGCCGCTGGAACTCCTGCCCGGCCGAGCCCGTCCAGGTGTTGGCGAGCTTCTCCAGATCGCTCGCGAGGTCGCGACCGAGGCCGTCGAGGATGCCCTTGGCCGACGACCACTGGGCGGCAACCCCGTCGATCTGCTCCGGGCTGCCGGCCATCACGGCGTCGTAGAGCTCCTGGTGGCTCGAACCCTCGTAGCGCTGGGTGTATTCAGACACGCCGCCCCTCCTCCGGCTTCAGCGCCTCGTCGACCCCGTTGAGCGCCGCCGCGATGTCGGCCGCGCTGGCGGCGTTGCGCGCCTCGGCGGTGCGGTAGTTGGCGAGGATCGTGCTGGTGGCCTTCTGTGCCGCCGTGATCGCCTGCCGCAGCCGCTCGGCCTGATCCGCGTAGGACTGGTGGATCTCCGAGTAACGGCGGGCGTTGCTGGTCGCGTCGTGGAACGAGCCCAACGCCGGAGGGCTGCACTGCATCTCGGTGTTGAGCTTGCGCAACACCGACTCGGCCTGGGTCAGCCGGTCGGCCAACCGCGATTGGAAGTCCTCAAGGGACAGCAGATCGACTTCCGTGCGCCCGGTCATGGCAACATCCCCGTGGTGGTAATCGACAACCGTTGGCCGCTTTCAGGTTAGTCGACGGCAGCGACCTGGGCGACCCGCCGTCCGCGGGCCGACTCAGCCCTCCGACGACGTGCCGGACGACGTCTCACCGGCGTCCGGCGATTCCGGCGTCGAGCCCTCGGTGCCCGACGGGCTGCTCGGCGCACCGCTGCCGCCGGGCGACGGCGAGTTGCTCGGTGACGCCGGAGGTGGCTCCACCGGCGCCGGCGCGGAGGCCGGCAGGTTCGGCTCGAAGACCGCGAACGCGTCGGCACGCTCCAGAGTGGGCCCGGCGGGGACGAGGGCGAGCAGGGACCCGGGCACGGCGAGCGGCGTGACCCCGCCGTAGCCCAGCGCGGCCCGCGCGTCCCCCGAGCGGGTGCCGAGCGGGTAGCGGATGCCCTGGGCGCTGATCAGGTAGACGGTGGTGCCGGCCGCCCCGGTGCCGCTCTCGCCGGAGCCCGGGGCGGCCTGGACCAGCACCCCCTTGCCACCGGGGAGCAGCACCTGCTCGGCCGTGCGTACGGCGTCGCGCGCGCTCTGCCGGACCGGCAGCGGACCGGAACCGGCCCCGCTCAGCTCGGTCGGAGCCCGGTCGAACACCTCGATGGTGGTCACCGGCGGACCGCCCCCCGCGCCCGCCCGGTAGGTCGCGCAGAGCACCGTCTGACCCTCGCGCACCGGGTAGAGAGTGGGCAGCGCCCGCGGCATCCCGGTGTCCACCCGCTGATCGGTGAGGACCTGCCCGGCCTGGTCCGGCGTGATGTCGGTGACGTCGCCGCCCTCGCGCAGCAGCAGCAGCGCGCTGACCTCGCCGATCGAGGCCAGGCCCTCCCGGGTCAGCACGTAGTGCTGGCCGGCGGCCCGGTAGACCTGGCCGACCCGGCCCGCCTGGCCGGCGACCGACACCGGGCTCGCCTCGTTCATCCCCGGAAGCGCCGGCTCCCGCAGGGCCGGACCGGCGGGCACCGCGTTGAGCAGTTGCTGGCCGACCGTGAGCAGGGGAGCGTTCGCCATCCGCAGCGCGGCCGCCCGGTTGTCGCCGACCAGTTGCAGGCGGGCGTCGCCGGTGAGCAGGTGGCGCTGGCCGTCGACGGTGACCAGCACGGCCCGGTCGCCCAGCGGGGTGCCGCCGGGCAGCGGACGGTCGATCACCAGACGGGTGCTCGTCCGGCGCGGGTCGGCCGGGTCGGGCACGTCGCAGACCGACCAGGGCAGCCCGGCGAGCGACTTGCGGTCGGGCAGGGCGTCGGGGGCGCCGACGATGCCGATGGTGCGACCACGTGGCCGCTCCCGGATCGAGGCCTGTGACATCGTCCGGACCTCGGGGTCGGCCTTGTCCAGCGCGAGCCGGGCCGACGCGTAGTTGAGCGTCGGGTAGAGCTGGCCGTCGACGAAGACGTACGTCGCTCCGGTCTCCCGCTCGATCACCAGCGTGTCCGGCTCCAGCGGGGCGGTGTTGCCGGTGAACTGCCCGTACGCGCCGGCGCCGCCGAGCACCACGGCGGCGGCGATGACGCTGCCGACGACCGCCATGCCGAGGCGTCGCATCGGCAGGTTGCTGGTCTCCGGGTCACCCGACAGCAGCGCCGAGACGATGCGGCGGGTGACGAAGCGGTACGCCTGCACCTGATCGCGGCGGGTCCGCATGACTTACCTCCGGCGGGGTGGATCCGCGACGATCAGGTCCGGCTCCTGTCGCGGGCTTCCCTACGATAAGGGGCCGTCGGTGGATCGTCGGGCCCGCGCCCGCGACCGGCAGCGTACCGACGTGGCGGGAAGCCGCACCGTGCAGGAGGGACAGTCACCCATGACGCAGGTTCAGGCGCCACCCACGCGTACGGCCACGGATCCGTCCGGTGCGCCGGGCCGGCCGGTCGCGGCCCCCGTCCGGCGCAGACGTGGCCGGGTCGGCCCGCTCGTGGTCGGTCAGCTCGTCCTCGTGGAACTCTGCGCGGTCGCCGTCTGGGCCGCGCTGGGTGGCCCGGCCTGGGTGGTCGGCGCGGTCGGTGCGGTGACGCTGGTCGTCCTGCTCGCCGCGTTCGCCCGGCGCGGCGGCCGGTGGTGGTACGAGGACCTGCTGTTGCGCCGCCGGCTGCGCGAGCGCCGGGAGCGGGCCCGGGCCGCCCTCGCCGGCGGTGGCGGGAGCGAGCCCCGGTTGGCGTCGCTCGCCCCCGAACTGTCCATCATCGAGCTGACCGACCGGGGCACCCGTCTCGGCATCGGCCAGGACGACCACGGCTGGTTCGCCGCCGTCGCCCTGTACGGCCGCTCGGGCGCCCCGGCCGGTTCGGTGGAGTCCGCCTCGGTGGACCGGGCGGTGCGGGTGCTCAGCGAGTTCAACGGGCCGGTGACCTGCGCGCAGGTGGTCTCGCACACCATGGTCTGGTACCCGGCGCCGGGGTCCCCGCCGGCGGCGCACCGTACGGTCTGGGTGGCGCTGCGGCTCTCGGTGCGGGACGCCCGGACGGAGACGGTGGCGCGCGGCGGGGGGATGGCCGGTGTGCACCGCACCCTCGCGGCGGGCGTGGGCCGGCTCGGCAAGGCGCTGAACGCCGCCGGGCTGCCGCACCGGGCGCTGGGCCGCGACGAGTTGCGTGCCGCGGTGGTCTCGGCGGCGGGCCTGGACCTGACGCCGGACCCGCCCGCGGAGATCTGGACCGGCCTGCGGGGCGGCGGCTGGACGCACCGCTGCCTGACCCTGCGGGCGCGGCCGGAGGCGCCGCTCGGAACTCTCGTGGACGCGGTGACCACCACGTCGGCGCCCTCGCACACGGTCGCGGTGACCGTCCCGCCCGGCGGCCGTCCCGCCGCCCCGCTGCTGCGGGTCGCCGCGATGGACAACCACGTGGAGGCGCTGGTGAAGGTCGTCCGGGACGTCGCGCGCCGGTGCGGCACGCCCGGCCGCCCGCTGGACGGCCAGCATGGGCCGGGCGTGTGGGCGGCCACCCCGGCGGCGGCGCCGCTGGGCGGGGACGGGCCGGTCAGGGCCGCAGGTTGACGATCCAGCCGTAGAGGCCGAGCACCCACACCGCGAGCGGCACCAGCGCGACGATCAGCAGGATCTCCGCGATGTCCAGCAGCCGCCCCCAGACCGGCGAGATGTGCTTGCCGGCCACGGTCAGGCCGTAGATCAGGCTGACCACGGCGGCCAGCACCAGGCCGCCCACGATCACGCCGAGTCGCATCGGCGTCCCGCCGTGGGCGAAGGTGGCGGCCGCGGTCAGGCCGAGACCAACGGTCCCGGTGAGGAGCACGGGCGTCCGCTGCGAGCGGCCGAGGAACGGCCGGGCCCGCAGCAGCGACAGCAGGGCCAGCGCCAGGCAGAGCAGCACCGCCGGCAGCCGGCCGTTGAGGGCCAGCAGGACCTGCGCGCCCAGCACCACCAGTGACACCGTCCACAGCAGACCGGTGAGGAACTCGTCGGCACGCTCGCTGAGCTGCAGGACGCGCCGGCCGTCCACCGATTCGCTGTCCGTCTTGAGGTCGTCCGGGCCGGTCGGGATGGACGGGACGGGCAGCCGCGCCAGGCGGTACGCGGCCATCGGCAGCGCCGGGACCGCGGCGAAGGCGATCGCGGCCACGACCGCCGCGGCGGCCGTGGCGCTGATGCCGAAGGCCAGGCACAGCACGGCGCCGAGCCCGGTCGCCACGCCGACCGCGACCGCGCCGAAGAACAGCGGCAGCCGGTCGCCGACGGCGAGCGCCGCCACCGCCGCGAAGAGCACCACCGCGGTCGCGGCGATCAGGACGTGCGGGCTGGCCAGCTCGGTGAGCCCCCGGTCGCCGGCGAGGAGCAGCAGGCCACCGACCGCCGCGTAGCCGAGGCCGACCGTGGCCAGCACCGCGCCGGTCCGGCTGTCGCCCGCGGCGCGGGACAGCACCGCGGCGCTGACCAGCAGCGCCACCGCGACGAGGAGGGCCGCCAGCGCGCCGGGCAGCTGCGGCGGCCCGGCGAAGAGCGCGGCCACCGCGCCGGCGCCGAGCGCCGCCGCCGCGAACAGCACCGCGAAGGACCGCGTGGTGCCGACCTGCCACGCGCCGGGCCGCTGGTTGGTGGCGGTCGCGACGGCGTCCACCACGTCGTCGAAGACGACCTCGGGCGCGGCCGCCGCCCGCGGGTTGAAGTAGAGGACCTCGCCGTCGCGGACGCCGAGCTGCGCGACCGTACGCCCACCGTCGAGCGGCTGCCCGCCGAGCCGGGCGAGGCTCCAGCCGCCGTGGCGTACGCCCTCGTCGGCCAGGTCCTCCCCGGCGTAGCGCAGCAGGGTCGGCAGCAGGTCGGCGAGGGGCACATCGGACGGCAGCGCGAGGTCCATCCGGGTGCGGGGTGCCACGATGGTGATCCGACTCAGGCCGCCGGTTGCCGTCTTCGTCGCCACTGAGGCCTCCTCGCGCTCTGGAACGATCACCGGCCGGGAACGTCGCCCCTGCGGGTCCGCGACGCCCACGGGAGATTACCTACGATGGCAGCCACATACGATGCCCACCCGACGAGTTCCGACCCGTCGTGGAGCTTCGTCAGCGCAGCTTCTGGGGAGGAGACAGCGTGAGCACGGTGGTGTTCCGCCGGCTGCCGCGTCAGCCGGGGCCGGCGTTACCACGTGGCGAGGTGCTGCTGGAGTCCCCGCCCGAGCTGCCCGAACCGACGCCCCGGGGCATGGGTCAGCTGCTGATGATCCTGCCGATGTTCTGCGGTGTGGGCGCCATGGCGTTCCTCTACGCCGGCCGTGGCGGCAGCACGATGACGTACATCGCCGGTGGGCTCTTCGGCGTCTCGATGTTGGGAATGGCGCTCGGTTCGCTGAGCAACGGCGGCAACGACAAGGCGGAGCTGAACGCCGACCGCCGCGACTACATGCGCTACCTCGCGCAGATGCGCAAGCGCACCCGCCGCGCGGCGGAGCAGCAGCGTGCGGCGATGGCGTGGCGCCACCCCGAGCCGGACGCGCTCTGGTCGATCGCCGCGTCCCGTCGGCTGTGGGAGCGACGGATCACCGAGGACGACTTCGGCGAGACCCGGATCGCCCTCGGCCCGCAGCGGCTGGCCGTGGAGATCGTGCCGCCGGAGACCAAGCCGGTCGAGGACCTTGAGCCGATGAGCGCCATCGCGCTGCGCCGGTTCGTCCGCGCCCACTCCACCGTGCCCGACCTGCCCACCGCCCTGTCCGTCCGCGCGTTCAGTCGGGTCGTGCTGCGCGGCGACCGGGAGCCGGTGCTCGACCTCGCCCGGGCCGCCCTCGGGCAGCTCGCCACCTTCCACGCTCCGGACGACCTGGTGATCGCCGTGGTCGCGGCGCCGGACCGGCAACACACCTGGAACTGGGTGAAGTGGCTGCCGCACGCGCACCACGCCGGGCGGACCGACGCCGCCGGCGCCCGCCGGCTCGTCTTCGCGAGCCTGGCCGAGGCGGAGGAGTCGCTCGCCGACGAGTTGGCCGGGCGGCCGCGGTTCGCGCCGGAGGCGAAGCCGCTGACGACCGCACCGCACCTGGTGGTGGTGCTCGACGGCGGTGAGGTCTCGCCGACCTGCCAGCTGATGGGCCCGGGCCTGCTCGGCGCCACCATCATCGACCTCTCCGGCACCGTTCCCCGGGACGCCGGCCGCTGGCTGCTCTGCCTGGACGCCGGCGACGGCTCCAACCTGGAGCTGGTGCGCGGGGCCTCCACGTCCCGTCTCGGCCGGCCGGACCGGCTGAGCGTCGCCGCCGCCGAGGGGCTGGCCCGGCAGATCGCCCCGTACCGGCTCTCGCAGCAGCAGACCACCTCCGAGGAGCCGCTGGCCCGCAGCATGGAGCTGCCCGACCTGCTCGGTGTCGGTGACGCCGCCATGGTGGACGTGCAGCAGACCTGGCGGCCCCGCAGCCACCGGGACCGGCTGCGCATCCCGCTCGGCGTGGGACCGGACGGCAACGTGGTCGAGCTGGACTTCAAGGAGTCCGCGCACGAGGGCATGGGCCCGCACGGCCTGGTGATCGGCGCGACCGGCTCCGGCAAGAGCGAGCTGCTCCGCACGGTGGTCGCCGCGCTGGCGGTCACCCACTCCTCGGAGGAGCTCAACTTCGTTCTCGTCGACTTCAAGGGTGGCGCGACGTTCGCCTCGTTGGAGGCGCTGCCGCACACCAGCGCGGTGATCACGAACCTGGCCGACGAGCTGCCGCTGGTCGACCGCATGCGGGACGCCCTGGCCGGTGAGATGAACCGGCGCCAGGAGGTCCTGCGGGCGGCGGGCAACTACGTCTCCCGCTACGAGTACGAGAAGGCCCGGGCCGGTGGTGAGCCGTTGGAGCCCATGCCCAGCCTGCTCATCATCTGCGACGAGTTCAGCGAGCTGCTCGCCGCGAAGCCGGACTTCATCGACCTCTTCGTGATGATCGGCCGGCTGGGCCGGTCGCTCGGCGTGCACCTGCTCCTGGCCAGCCAACGGCTGGAGGAGGGCAAGCTGCGCGGTCTGGACACCCACCTGTCGTACCGGATCGGTCTGCGGACGTTCTCCGCGGTCGAGAGCCGGATCGTCCTCGGCGTGCCGGACGCGTACGAGCTGCCGAGCGCGCCGGGGCACGGCTACCTGAAGACCGACACCAGCACGATGCTGCGGTTCCGGGCGGCGTACGTCTCCGGGCCGTACCGGGCGCCGGGGCAGCAGGTGTCCCGCTCGCAGGCGCTGGTGCAGCGGCGGATCGTGCCCTACGGTGTGGACTTCGTTCCGGTGCGGACGCCCCAGCTGCCCGTGGAGACCGCGCCGGAGCCGGAGCAGCCGGCCGACGGCAAGGCCGTGGCGATGCTCGACGTCCTCATCGACCGGCTCAAGAGCCAGGGTCGTCCCGCGCACCAGGTCTGGTTGCCGCCGCTGGCCGAGCCGCCGGGGCTGGGGGAGCTGCTGCCGCAGCTGGCCGTGCACCCGAGCTTCGGCCTCTGCACCGCCAACTGGGCAGGCCGGGGTCGGCTGGCCGTGCCGGTCGGTGTCGTCGACCGCCCGTACGAGCAGCGGCGCGACCCGATGATGGTGGACCTGGCGGGCGCGGGCGGCAACGTGGTGATCGTCGGCGCCTCGCTGAGCGGCAAGAGCACCCTGCTGCGGTCGCTGCTGGCCTCGCTCGCGCTCACCCACACCCCGCGCGAGGCGCAGTTCTTCTGCCTCGACTTCGGTGGCGGCGCGCTGCGCAGCCTGGAGGGGCTGCCGCACATGTCCGGTGTGGCCGGCCGGCGGGACACCGAGGCGGTCCGCCGCACGGTGGCCGAGGTGGTGGCCGTGCTGGACGACCGGGAGGCCCGCTTCGCCCAGCACGGCATCGACTCGGTGGCGAGCTACCGCCGGCGGCGCGCCGCCGGCGAGTTCGCGGACGACCCGTTCGGCGACGTCTTCCTGGTGGTGGACGGTTGGAACACGCTGCGCCAGGAGTACGAGGAGCTGGAGCAGACCATCACCAACCTGGCCAACCGCGGGCTGGGTTTCGGCGTGCACGTGGTGATCACGGCGGTGCGGTGGGCGGAGATCCGCATCAACATGCGGGACCTGCTCGGCACGAAGCTGGAGCTGCGGCTCGGCGACGCGGCCGAGTCGGAGATCGACCGCCGGGCCGCGCAGAACGTCCCGGTCGGCTCGCCGGGCCGCGGTCTCACCCGCGAGAAGCTGCACTTCCTCGCGGCGGTTTCGCGGATCGACGGGCGGCGGGACGTTGACGACCTGAGCGAGGCGTCGGCGGCGCTGGCCCGGCACGTGGCGGAGAACTGGCCGGGCCGTCCGGCGCCGAAGGTGCGGCTGCTGCCGCGCCGGCTGCCGGTGCACGAGCTGGCCCGGATCATCGACCGCTCGGCGCCCGGCCTGCCGATCGGTGTCAACGAGTCGGCGCTGGCCCCGGTCTATCTCGACCTGGCCAACGAGCCGCACCTGACGGTGTTCGGCGACGCCGAGTGCGGCAAGACGAACCTGCTGCGGCTGATCGCCCGCGGGATCACCGAGCGCTACACGCCGGCGCAGGCTCGGCTGGTGATCGCGGACTACCGGCGGGGTCTGCTCGGCGCGGTGGAGGGTGACCACCTGCTCGACTACGCGCCGTCCAACCAGGTGTTCGCGCAGGGCCTGGCGTCGATCCGCAGCGCGCTGTCCAACCGGCTCCCGGGCCCGGACGTCACGACCGCGCAGCTGCGTGACCGCAGCTGGTGGAAGGGGCCGGACCTCTACATCCTGGTCGACGACTACGACCTGGTGGCGTCCGGCGGCAGCAACCCGCTCAGTGCCCTGCACGAGCTGTTGCCGCAGGCCCGGGACATCGGGCTGCACCTGATCATCACCCGTCGGGTGGGTGGTGTGGCCCGGGCCCTCTACGAGCCGGTGCTGCAACGCCTGCGTGAGCTCGACAGCCCGGGTCTGCTGATGTCCGGCAACCGGGAGGAGGGCGCCGTCTTCGGCGCGCTGCGACCCAGCCCGCAGCCGCCGGGACGGGGCACGCTGGTGCGCCGGCGCGACGGTCAGCAGTTGATCCAGACCGCCTGGTCCGAGCCGGCCTGACGGCCGAGGGCCTCCGGTCGGATTACCGACCTGACCGGGTACGCCCTGGATGTCACGGCCTGCTCTACTGTGATCCATCGATCGGCATCGGGGCCAGGGCTGCGCGCGCTGGTCCCGGTCCGCTACGGTTCTTCATAGGAGTGTCCGTCGGTGGGGTGATTCGCCTTGCCGCGGGGGAGGGCGCGGCAGATCCGCCGCCACTACATGACGGAAGGGTGTGAAGCATGGCGTTCGAGGTCGAAGCTGCGACTCTGCATACCGCCGCGAGTGACGTGCGGTCCACGCGCAGCGAGGTCGACGGCGAGCTGAAGAAGCTGTGGAACGTGGTCGACGATCTGGCCATCGCGTGGAAGGGCCAGGCGTCCACCGGCTTCCAGTCGCTCATGCAGCGCTGGAACGAGGACACCGCCAAGTTGCTGACGGCGATGGACAACATCGCCGACCTGCTCGACAAGTCGGGTACGACGCACCAGGTCAACGACGAAGAGCAGCAGCAGATGCTGGACAAGTTCCACTCTGCCCTCAACCCGTGATCCGCCGTCAGGAGCAGAGGAGGAAGTCGTGACGATCAAGGTTGACTACGCGGTCCTCGAGAGCAGCAACCAGCAGATGCTGGCCATCTCCCGGACCATCGACGAGAAGCTGGACACGCTCCGCCAGATGCTGTCCAAGCTCCAGTGGGAGGGTGAGGACCGGGTCGCCTACGAGCAGCACCAGGCTCAGTGGGACACCGCCGTCCGGGACATCAACAAGATCCTGAACGACATCGGTGGCGCGGTCGGCATCGCTCGCGAGAACTACGTCAGCACCGAGATGAGCAACTCCAAGGTCTGGAGCAGCTGACCAGTCGCCTGCGCGGCTCCGGTCCGGTTCGACCGGGCCGGAGCCGCGGTGCGTTACGAGCCAACACCGGCCCTGGGGGAGAGCCATGCCTGCCCGGAAGCGGCGCCGACCGGTCATTCGGACGGCCATCGCCGTGTTCACACTGTTCGCCGCCGCCGGGGTCGCCCCGATGGCGGCACCGGCCCCGGCGCGGGCGGACACCGTACGCGGCCTCCAGTGGCACCTCGACGCTCTCAAGATCCCCGAGGCGCACCGGCTGACCAAGGGGCGGGGGGTCGTGGTCGCCGTGGTCGACACCGGCGTCCACGGCGCGCACCCCGACCTGAAGGGACAGGTGCTGCCCGGGCGGGGCTTCGGTGCGGGGGTGGCCGCCGACGGGCGGACGGACCCCGACACGAAGGAGGGACACGGCACCGGCATGGCCGGCATCATCGCCGGTCGGGGCGGTGGTGACATGCACGCGCTGGGCATCGCGCCCGAGGCGAAGATCCTGCCGGTCGGCCTCGGCGCCGAAGACGCCCGCAGCTGGGATTCCGGCGCGGCCATCCGCTGGGCCGTCGACCACGGCGCCGACGTGATCAACATGTCGTTCGGCAAGCACGTCGCCGACCCGGCGACCACCGACGCGGTCCGCTACGCGCTGAGCAAGAACGTGGTGGTGGTTGCGTCGTCGGGCAACTCGGACAGCGGCTACCCGAAGATCCCGGAGCCGGCGGCCATTCCCGGGGTGATCGCGGTCGGTGGGGCCACCCGCTCCGGCGGGCTCTGGAGCGAGACCGTGACCGGCCCGGAGATGGTCCTCTCCGCGCCCGGCGAGCGCATCATCGCGCCGGCCCCGCCCGGCGCGTCCCCGAACGGCTACCTCGTCTCCGACGGCACCAGCAGCGCGTCCGCCATCGTCGCCGGCGTCGCCGCGCTGGTCCGCTCCCGCTATCCGGATCTGGACGCCGCGAACGTCGTCAACCGACTGATCAGCACCGCGAAGGACCGCGGACCCAAGGGTCGGGACGCCGACTTCGGCTTCGGCTCGATCGACGTGCTCGCGGCGCTCACCCGGTCCGTGCCGGCCGTCGACGCGAACCCGCTGCTCGCGTCCGCCGCCGGGTCGCCCGCACCGGGCGCGTCGGCCGGCGGCGAGAAGGACGGCGACGACGGGCCCGCCGTGTCCGTCGGACTTGCCGAGGGTGCCGGCCTCCAGATCGTGTTCTGCCTGCTCGCGGTGCTGGTGGCCGTGGCCGTCATCGTGATCCTCGTGGTGGTGAACCGCCGGGCCCGGCGCCGCGCCGGGGCCGGACCGGCCGGCACCCGACCGGGCGGCTACCCGCCGCCGGGCGTGTACCCCCCGCCGGGTGGCTATCCGCCCGCTGGCGGCCCCGCGCCGGGCGCCTACCCGCCGCCGGGCGGCCATCCGTCGCCGGCGCCTCACCACCAGGCGTACCCGCCGGCGACCCACCCGCCGTACCCGCCGGCGCCACCCGCCGGATTCGGTCCACCGCAGTCCTATCCGCCGGCGGGGCCTCCGGTGACCGCGCCGCCCTACGGGCCGCCGCCGCAGTCCGGCCCGCCCTCCGGCGCGCCGGGCGCATCGCCTCCGGGTCCGCAGCCGGGCCAGTGACCAGACCGTTAAGCCGCGCCAGGGGAGGACAGCAATGAGCGACGAGAACGACCGGATCGAGGTACGGACCCCGATCCACATGCCGATCAACCCGACGCTGCCGTTCGCCGGCGACATCCGGGGCATGGGCTGGGACCGGGTCGGCGTGGACCAGGCGAAGACCCCGAGTGGCCTGGTGGCCGGCGAGGGCGAGCAGGGTGTGCGTACCGAGTGGGACGCGGGCAACCTCGACTCCGCCATCACCTGGCTGGAGTCCCACGCCGAATACCTCCACCGGCTCTCCTACGACATGATCGAGATCAAGGACAAGCTCGGTGGTGACCAGGCCGTGGCGGGCGAGAGCCCGCTGGGCGGCTTCCAGTACGCGACCCAGCTGGCCCAGCGGCACGCCGAGCTCTACACCGGCACCGAGACCGGGCTGCGCAACCTCTCGGAGACCCTCTACAACGCGGCGGACGCCCTGCGAGAGGTCAAGCGGAAGTACGAGGACGCCGAGGGCGCCAACGCCATGACGGCGCAGCAGATGCAGGAGGCGTTCGCCAAGGCCGCGAGCGGCGACCACTAGAGCGGGGGAACGGGGAGATGGGCGACAAGAGCTGGGAGCAGATGGCCCGCGAAGTTCTCGTGGCGGGCCGACCGGACCACATCGCCAGCGCCGCACTGGGCTGGAAGGAGCTGGTCAAGAACATCGGCGAGGTCAAGGAGAGCCTCGAGAAGAACGTCAAGGACCTCGGCGCGGTCTGGAAGGGTCCGGCGTACGAGGCGTTCAAGACGCACGTCGAGGGCCTCGCCAAGCAGGCCGGCAACCTTCAGGACGACATCAACAGCCCGGGCCGGGGCCGGGTCGGCATCGTGACCACGCTGGAGACGGCGGCCCGGAACCTGGAGACGGCGCAGAACGCGATGCCGATTCCGGCAGCCTGCGTCGGCGACGTGCTGGCGGCTCGCAACGGTGAGATCACCCTGGGCGTCGGCATGTTCGAGGCCAAGGTCAAGGCCGACCTCCTGGGCAGTTGGCCCGCCGAGCAGGTCGGCAAGCTCACCGACTGGGTGACCGGCTGGTTCTCCGACCAGGAGGGCGAGGCCCGGAAGGTCTACGACCAGGTCAACGCGGACTACCGCGACCGGGTGATGGAGACCCCCACCACTCGGCCGGACAGCGCGGACACCTACGACTCCGACGTGCCGAACCTCGACACCGGTGATCGCGGCAAGGGCATCGGCTCGGTTCCGGACATCGGCGGCAACGCGAAGACCGGTGGGATCGGCGACGTGTCGACGGCGAAGCTGGACGGGATGCCTGAGACCGGCAAGCCGGGCATCGGTTCCGGCGCCCATCCGGAGTTGTCCAACGACTACCCCGACACCACGACCGGCGGCGGCTACCCGGGCACCGGCGGGATTCCCGACGACTACGGCACCGGCCTGGCCGGCGCCGGGGGTGGCACGGCGACCGCTCCGGGTCTCGGATCGGGCTTCGGTTCCGGTGGCACCGGGCTCGGCGCCAGTGGTGGTGGCCTCGGTGGCGGCGGTGGCCTCAGCGGTGGGGCCGGCGCCGGGATGATCCCGGGTGGCGGAGCCCTGGGCCGCGCGGTCAGCCCCGGCATGCCCCCGATGATGGGCGGCGGCGCGGCCGGTGCGGGTCGTGGTGGTGGCGGTCGGCTCGGCGGCGGCAAACTCGGGGCCGGTGGCATGCCCGGCATGGGTGGCATGGCCGGTGGGGGCGCCGCCGGCAAGGGTGGCGGCGGCAAGGCCGGCGCCGCCGGGCTCCGGGGCGCGGGTGCCCGAGGCGCGGGGATCGCCGGCATGGGCGGCGCGGGCGGCGCCGGCTACGGCGAGGAGGAGTCGGCCCGCAACACCTGGCTGGAGGAGGACGAGGACGTGTGGGGCGCGGACGGCGACGGCGCGCCCGGCATCCTGCGCTGATCCACTGACGAGAGGGGCGCCGCTCGACCACGGGTCGGGCGGCGCCTGCGCGTCTCGCCGGTGATTCGTGGGCCGCGTCCGCCGACTGAGCCCGTTGGAGTGAGCCTGTCGGAGCCGGTGCTCGACGGGTCATCGCCCTGGCCGGTCGGCGGGCGTGAGCCGTCAGCCGGTGGCAGACAGGTCCACCTCGGAGGGTCGACGGCCCGGGCGCCAGCCGCGTCGGCGCCCCCGGTCCAGGATCGGCTTGACCGCCAGCAGCACCGCCGCGAGCAGCGCGCCCACGGCCGCCACCCAGACGGCCGCCGTACGCTGCCAGCCGAGCGGGTCCTGTCGTGGCGCGGGCGCGGCCATCGCCGCCGGCGGCGGGTCCTTCCGCGTGCCGAGCAGGGTCGCCACCGCCCGGTACGGGTTGACCATGCCGTAGCCGATCTCGGCGTTGTGGCCCTCCGGCGGGTTGTCGGCCGTCCGGGTCAGCCGCTCCGCCACCTGCTCGGGCGTGAGGTCGGGATGTGCCGCGCGGATCAGCGCGACCACCCCGGAGACGTACGCTGCCGCGAAGCTCGTGCCGCCGGCTTCCATGTTGAGGTAGCCCGACCCACCCGGGGCGGGTCCGACGATGTTGAGCCCGGGGGCGGCGATGTCGACGTAGTCGCCGCTGACCGAGCTGTCGACGTGCCCGCCCTCCTCGTCCATGCCCGCGACCGCGATCACACCGGGATAGCGCGCCGGGTAGGCGGGCTGGTCCGGTCGCTGCTCGCGCCGGTTGCCCGCGGCGGCGACGAGGACGACCCGCTTGCCCAGCGCGTAGTCGACGGCGGAGGCGAGCTCGGGCCGGTGCAGCGTCACGAGGGACAGGTTGATCACGTCGGCGCCGTGGTCGACCGCCCACACGATCGCCTCGGCGATCTGGCCGGGGAGGCCCTCGTCCTGCCGGGTCTCCGCGTCGGGCAGCACCCGGATCGGCAGGATGCGGGCGTCCGGGGCGATGCCGGAGAACGGCGCGCCGGTGCCGTCCCTACCGGCGATGATGCCGGCCACGATCGTGCCGTGCCCCGCCTCGTCGCACTGGCCCTGCCTGGCCGGCAGCCCGTTGAAGTCGCGGCCCTCGCGCACCTGGCCCTTCAGTGTCGGGTGGATGGCCGAGACGCCGGAGTCGATCACGGCAACGGTCACGCCGGCGCCCCGGGAGATCCGCCAGGCGGAGGACGGCTCCAGGCGCCGCAGGGCCCAGGATGTCTCGGTCGGCGCCGCGACGCCGGCCGGGCCGCAGGTCGGCGCGGCCAGTGCGGGGGTGGGCGGGACGAGCGCGGGTCCGAGAAGGACGGCCAGCGCTCCACAGAGGACCGCCCGGACGCCCCGCCCGGCGCGAGGGGTGCCCGTGTCACCGACCAGCCGCCTGCTCTCACGCACGTCAGCAGACTACCGCCGCCGGGCCGGTGGTGCGGTGACGGGAGGCCGCCGGACGGGGTGACGCAGCGGCGGATGTGGATGGCGGGACGTCGGAGGACGCCGGGCTCAGCTCGCGTCGGGGGCGGGTTCTTCGGTGAACAGGGCCAGCAGGGCACCCACCTGCCGGTCCGCCTCGGCGGGGTGGCGGAACCGGCCGGCCGGGTTGAGCGTGTACTCGTTGCGCCGGCCCACCCGGGTGCGCACGAGGTAGCCACCGGCCTCCAGGTCGGCGACGATCGCCTGGGCGGCGCGCTCGGTGACACCCACCTCGTCGGCGACGTCGCGTAGGCGGGCGGTCGGGTTCCGCGCGATGGCGAGCAGCACGTGCCCGTGGTTGGTGAGGAACGTCCAGTTCCGGGTGCCCCCGTATCCGCCCGCGGTCGTCGCCATGGCCGCCATCGTATGACCCGGGTCCGGTTCCCGCCGCTCGCTCGACCCCGGGGATGCGGGGCGGCCGGGCCGAGCGTCGCGCAGGGCCAACACCTGATATGCAAATCACGTATCCCTTGACGTATCTTGCGCTCGGTGTGACCGTTGAGCACAGCCCGCGTCCGCCCGCGGCCGGGGGTCACCAGGCCCGTCGCGTGGGAGTCGAGGTATCGGAATGAGCGCAGCCGGAGCACCCGGGACACAGCGCACGCCCGCCACGTCGGAGGCGCCGACGCTCGATCCGGAGCAGGCGCTGGCCGAGCTGCGGGCGGGCAACCAGCGGTTCGTCACCGGCGCCCCGTACCATCCGAATCAGGACGCCGGCCGGCGGGCCGCCGTCGCTTCTGCGCAGCACCCGTTCGCGGTGATCGTCGGGTGCGCCGACTCCCGGCTCGCCGCTGAGATCATCTTTGACCGGGGGCTCGGGGACCTCTTCGTGGTCCGCACCGCCGGCCACACCACCGGGCCCGAGGTGCTGGGCAGCGTCGAGTACGCGGTCACCGTCCTGGGCACGCCGCTGGTGGTGGTGCTCGGGCACGACTCCTGCGGAGCGGTCCAGGCCGCCCGGGACTCGGTCGCCACCGGCTCGACTCCGCCGGGGCACCTGGGCGCGGTGGTCGACGCCGTCGTGCCCAGCCTTCGCCGGGCCGAGGCGGCCGGGGTGGACGACATCAACGGCATCGTCGACATCCACATCGCGCAGACCGTCGAGGCGCTGCTCGACAACTCCCCGGTGTTGGCCGCCGAGGTGGCCGCCGGGCGGTGCGCGGTGGTCGGCATGTCCTACCGGCTGGCGGCCGGCGAGGTGCGCGAGGTCGCCGCCGTCCCGGCCGGCACGGCACGCGCCGCCGCCTGACCCAGCCCTCCGGACGTACGAAGAAGGGGCCGCTCCGCGACGCGGAGCGGCCCCTTCTTCGTGCCCGTCGTCGCTACAGGAGCGACATGTGGACGTGGTCGGTGTGGTTCGACGGCCCGCTGTACGACTTCCAGCCGGTCGCCGGGAACCAGATCTGCCTGTTCCAGATCACGTAGTAGATGCCGAGCCGGTCGGCGTTGCGAATCAGGAACGCGGCGAGGTTGTTGCCGTACATGCGGGTGTCGTTGTTGTGCCACGGCGCGAAGCCGCTCTTCTGCAGCGACCAGTCACACGCCCGACCCTTCGGGTGCTCCCACGGCCCGCCGGAGCGGTAGCAGCCGACGAACCGGTTGAAGCCGGCCCGCTTGACCTCCTTGTACGCGTGGAGCGTGCGCGGGGTGATGCACCCCGAGGTGGTCGGGTCGTTCTCGCTGCAGGATTCGGGCTTCCAGTCGCCGTCCGCGTCCCGGCCGGGGGCGACCCGGGCGACGGGCGAGGTGGCCGAGACCAGACCACCGGTGAAGCCCTTTCCGCCGACGAGGGCCAGCGCCTTGTCCGCGTCACGCTTCTGCTTGGCCATGATGGCGGCCTGCTTCTGCTGCTCGCGGACCTCCGCGTCGATGGCGAGCTTGGCCAGCTCGGCGCGGCTCTTCACCGCGTTGACCTCGGCCAGTTTCTGCGAGTTGACCAGGTTGAGCTCGTCCAGCCCGGTCGCCCGCTGCACGAAGGAGTCGGGGCTGTTGCTCTCCAGGAGCATCGCCATCGCGCCGATACGCCCCGTCCGGTAGGACTGGGCGGCGATCTCGCTGACCTGCGGGGCCAGCGCGTCCAGCTCGTCCTGGGCGCGCTTCACCTCGAGGGCGAGCTCCACCTGACGCTTCTTGGACTTCTCCAGCGTCGCCTTGGCCGCCGTGTATTTCCGGTTGGTCAGCTCGATCACGTCGGTGAGGAGCTGGGGCTCGGCGTCCTCCTCGTGCCCCGAGGGGGTGGAGGGGTTCGGCGCGGCCGACGCCGGGGCGGGCCCGGCGAGCACGGCCAGCGCGGCCAACACGGCCGCCACAGGCGTCAACCAGCGGCGTAGGGGTGCCGTCACAGTGTTCCCTTCCGTCGACCGCCGACCGGGTTAGCTGACGGGTTCGGGGCGGAAGTGGCCCCTACCGCTCGCGCGGATTCACCCCGGGTACCTGGGTTCCCGGTTCGCCGGGTGGCGATTGGGCGGTGGCACCGCACGCGCCACTGCGCGCCTTCATCGGTGACCGGCAGCGAGGTTACCCGAGAGTCCTCGTGGGGATCTACGTCCTGATGCCTACTAAAAGCGTCATTTCGGCATTGCGCTGGGTGATCAGTGACGAGGTCGTCAGCTCGCCCCACCCGCGCGGTCACGCTGCGGAGTGTCACCATGCGCTGTCCGTTCTCCTGTCCGGTTCGGGCCGCCCCGGGTGGGCGGCGAGGGGTGGGTCCGGGTCGAGCGCCCGACCGTGCCGGCCGGCGCTCAGGGCCTCCAGCGCCTCCGCCCGGTCCGGCTCCGGCCGGGCGGTCGGAGCCGGGTGCGTTGGTGCGGTCGGGGTTGCGTCACGGTCCGCCGCGCCGCCGCGACCGGCCGTGGTCACCAGTGCCGCCAGCGCGGTGGTCAGCGGGACGGCGGCGATGAGGCCGAGCGTGGCAACCGCGCTGCGTACGATCTCCTGGGCCAGGAACTCGCTGGTGAGGATCTGGGCAGCCCCGCGCGAGTCGGCGGTCAGCAGAAGCAGCAGTGGCAGCGAGGCGCCCGCGTACGCCAGCACGATCGTGTTCACCGTCGACGCGATGTGCGCGCGGCCGACCCGGGTCGCCGCGCGGTAGAGCTGGAGCCGGGACAGCCCCGGGTTGGCGTGCGCCAACTCGGTGACCGTCGCCGCCTGGGTGACGGTGACGTCGTCGAGCACGCCCAGCGAGCCGATGATGATGCCGGCGAGCAGGAGGCCGTGCAGGTCGACGTCCGCCTGGAACATCGACAGGGTGGTGGCGTCCTCGCTGCCGAAGCCGGTCAGGTGGGTGGCCGCGGTGGCGATGGTGCCGAGCACCCCGGTGAGCACCAGGCTGCCCAGCGTGCCGAGCACCGCCACCGAGGTCTGGGCCGTGACTCCGTGCGTCAGGTACAGCACCACGAACATGATCAGCGCGGCGCCGACCACGGCGACCAGCAGGGGCGGGCGGCCGGCGCTGATCCCGGGCAGGACGAAGCTGAGCAGGATGGCGAAGCTCGCGGCCAGGCCGGCGAGGGCGGCCACGCCCCGCCACCGCCCGAACGCGACGATCGCGGCGGCGAAGACGACGGCCAGCCACATCAGCGGCTTGCCGCGCTGGTGCTCGGCGATGTTCCAGCTGCTCGCCGACGGGTCGGCCGGATCGGTCAACTCGACCAGGATGATCTCGTCGCCGACCGTCACGGTCGGCGCGCCCGGACCGTCCGGGATCGGGGCCTCGACCTGCTGACCCGCCGCCGGGCCGTCCTCCACCCGCACGCCGACCGTGCCGCACACGCCGGGTGCACCCGTCCCCGGTGCGCCCTCCGGCGCGGGCGGGCACGGCTCGGAGACGACCCGGGTGACCGTGCCGTGGTACCTCGGCACGTCGGAGCCGCCCGCCGGCTCCGACGCGTTCCACGGCCAGAGCAGCAGGGTGGCGACCACGGTGGCGAGGACGAGCGGGACCACCGTCGCGACGAGGATCCGTCGCACCCGTGGCGGGGTGGACGGTGCGGGACGAGTGTGGTCGGCGCCCAATGCGAGTCTCCCAACGAATCCGAGGCGGGGTACGTGTCGGCGGGGCGATCGGTTCAGCGCCGCCGAACGAGACTCGGAGCGGGTGCCGTGGACCGGCGAAGAGTGGCTGCTCGGCCGCGTACGGTGACCGGGGCGCCCGGGCGGACGCGGCCGCGCGCGGTGGACGGCGCCGCCGCCCGACGGCGGTCTCGGGTCGGGGGACGCGGGTTCCGGAGAGCCATCGTCGGAATGCTAACCAGCCGGGCTCCTCGCCGCCGGTTCGCGCAGGCGGCGTCGGCGAGGCGTGGCGGACAAAGCACCCCGCCGCGCGGCCGAGCAGGCATGGTGGAGGGATGCGCGGGCACCCGCAGACTGAGCAAGATCACGATTCGTCCCGGTCCGGCGGCCGGCCGGGGCAGGACGGGCACCCCGGCCATGCCGGGTACGACAAGCACGCGGGGCACGATCCCGAGATGTTCCGGCGGAGGTTCTGGCTCTGCCTGCTGCTCAGCGTGCCGGTGGTGGTCACCAGCCACATGGTGATGGACTGGTTCGGCTACCGGCTCGAGTTCCCCGGTCGGTCCTGGGTCGGGCCGGTGTTGGGTTCGGTGGTGTTCTGGTGGGGCGGCTGGCCGTTCCTGGTCGGCGCCGTACGCGAGGTGCGAAACCGGGCGCCGGGCATGATGCTGCTGGTCGCGATGGCGATCAGCGTCGCCTACGTGGCGTCGCTCGCGACTACCGCGGGCACCTTCGACCTGGACTTCTGGTGGGAGCTGGCCGCACTCGTCACCATCATGCTGCTCGGGCACTGGCAGGAGATGCGGGCCATCGGTCAGGCACGGGGCGCCCTCGCCGCGCTCGCCGCGCTCCTGCCGGACCAGGCCGAGCGGGTGACGGCGGACGACGCCGTCGAGCGGGTCCCGGTCGCGGAGCTGCGGGTGGGCGACGTGGTGCTGGTCCGGCCGGGCGGCCGGGTACCGGCGGACGGACGGGTGGTGGACGGCGGCGCCGAGCTGGACGAGTCGATGGTCACCGGCGAGTCCCGGCCGGTGCTCCGGTCGGTCGGGGACCGGGTGGTGGCGGGCACGGTGGCCACCGACTCGGCGTTGCGGGTCCAGGTCGAGGCGGTCGGCGAGCAGACCACGCTCGCCGGCATCCAGCGGATGGTCGCCGAGGCACAGCAGTCCCGCGGACGTGCGCAGGCCCTCGCCGACCGGTTCGCCGCCGCGCTCTTCTACGTCGCCACGGCCACCGCCGTGATCACCGTGCTGGTCTGGGCGCTGCTCGGACGCGTCGACGAGGCGGTCGTCCGGGCCGTGACGGTCCTGGTGATCGCCTGTCCGCACGCGCTCGGCCTGGCGATCCCGTTGGTGATCGCCCTCTCCACCGCGCTCGCCGCGCGGTCCGGGATCCTGGTGAAGGACCGGCTGGCGCTGGAGCGGATGCGGACCGTCGACGCGGTGCTCTTCGACAAGACCGGAACGCTGACCCGGGGCGAGCACGTGGTCACGGACCTGGCCGTCGTCCCGGGCGTTGACCGCGACGAGCTGCTTCGGCTCGCCGCCGCGGTGGAGTCGGACAGTGAGCATCCGCTGGCCCGGGCCATCGTGGCGGCGGCCGGTGACCGCGCCGGCGTGGTCCGGGTCGGTGGGTTCCGGTCGCTGCCCGGGCGTGGGGTCCAGGCCGGCATCGACGGTACGGAGTACGCGGTGGGTGGGCCCGGGCTCCTGCGCGAACTACGCGTCCAGCTCCCCGACGACCTGGCACCGGCGGTGGACCGCTGGTCTGGCCGGGGTGCGGCGGTACTGCACCTGGTGCGGTTGCCGGAGACCGTGCTCGGCTCGTTCGCCCTGACCGACGAGGTACGCCCCGAGGCGCGGGAGGCGATCGCCGAGCTGCGCGCCCAGGGCGTCCGGACCATCGCCATGATCACCGGCGACGCCCGGCCGGTCGCCGAGGCGGTCGCCGCCGACCTCGGCTTCCGCCCCGGCGACGAGGTCTTCGCCGAGGTGCTGCCCGCGCAGAAGGACGGCAAGGTGACCGAGTTGCAGCAGCGAGGGCTGAGCGTGGCGATGGTCGGGGACGGCGTGAACGACGCGCCGGCGCTGGCCCGGGCCGATGTCGGCATCGCGATCGGCGCCGGCACCGACGTCGCGATCGAGTCGGCCGCCGTGGTGCTCGCCTCCTCCGACCCCCGCGGTGTCACCGCGGTGATCCGACTCTCCCACGCCTCCTACCGCAAGATGCTTCAGAACCTGGCCTGGGCGGCGGGCTACAACGTGGTCGCGCTGCCGCTGGCGGCCGGAGCGCTGGCCTGGGCGGGTGTGGCGCTGAGCCCCGCGCTCGCCGCGGTGCTGATGTCCGCCTCCACCATCGTCGTGGCGCTCAACGCCCAGCTGCTGCGGCGGGTACGCCTCGGTCCGCGGGAGCCGGCGCGCCCCGGCCACCGGGGGTCCGGGGCCCCGGCCCGGCCGACAGGTTAGCGTCGAGGTGTGCGCAGGACGGCGGCGACGGTGACGCCCGGGCGGTGGGCCCGGTTGCTGCTGTTGGTCGGCACGCTGTTCGGGTTGGCCGCCATGCACACTCTCGGGCACGGTGCCCACGCCACCACCGCCGCACCCCCGCACGGCACGGTCGGGCCGGCTCCCGCTTCCGCGTTCGGCCCGGCCTCGGTCGGCTGGGACCTCTCGGTGACTCGCCACAGCGCGCCGATGACGCGACCGTCGGGCACGGCTTCCGCCCATACCCCGGCCGTCGACCACGACCCCGCCGTGCCGGCGCCCGCCCCGCGGCCCGGGGCTCTCGACGAGCCCGCAGACCTCGACGTGGCGGCCTCGGCCGCACGGCTGCTGCTGCCCTCCGGCGGGACCGGGCACGGGGAGTTGCCCGGCTGGAGCGTCTGCCTCGCCGTGCTCGGTGCGCTGGCGGTGTCCCTGCTGGTCGTGGCGCGGCTGCTGGCGGGGGCCGCCGGTATCGGTGAGCTGGCACGCCGGGTCGGCCGGGCCGTCCGGACCCCCCGGGCCCCGCCGGCGCCGATCGGTCTCCGCCTCGCCACGGTCGCGGTGCTGCGCAGGTAGGACAGCCCGACGCGGACCGGGCTCCCGGTTCGCGTCTCCGTCCTGCCGCGTACACCGAAACCGAAAGGCTGAACCGTGATCACTCGTACCGTCGTGCGCCGAGCCGCTCTGGCCGGCGTCGTCGTCACCACCGCTGTCACCCTGGCCGCCTGCGGCGGCGGGGACCACTCGCCCGGCATGGGACACGGCTCGTCCTCCGTGCCGGGCGGCGTCCCGGGCGGCGCCGCGTTCAATGACGCGGACGTGGCGTTCGCCCAGATGATGATCCCGCACCACCGGCAGGCGGTGGAGATGGCGGAGCTTGCCGCGACCCGCGCCGAGGACCCGGAGATTGCCCGGCTCGCCGGGCAGATCAAGGCCGCCCAGGCGCCGGAGATCGCCGCGATGACCGGGTGGCTGGCAGCCTGGGGCCGGCCCCTCCCCTCCGCCGGGCCCGAGATGTCGCACCTGGACCACGGCATGCCCGGGATGATGGCCGAGGCGGAACTGCGTGGGCTGGAGGCGGCCTCCGGCCGTGCGTTCGACCGGCAGTTCCTGACCATGATGATCGCGCACCACGAGGGCGCGGTCGCGATGGCGCGGGACGAGATCGCCGATGGCGGCGACCCGGCGGCGAAGGCACTGGCCCAGCAGGTCGTCGCCGCCCAGCAGGCGGAGATCGCCACGATGCGGGAGATCCTCGACCGGCTCTGACGCCGAGCGCTCCGGACCCGCCGGCCGTTGGCGACGGCGGGTCCGGACCCCGGCGGGCCGGACCCGGCACTGGGGCCGTCCACGAGTCGCCGGGCAGGTCGGACAGCCGCCCGTGGCCCGGTCCGTCCTCTCGGCGGTCGGCGGTCGGCGGCGGGGCGGATCAGCCGCGCTTCATGAGGCGACCGACGGCGGCCATCATCTCGGTGGCCATCTCGTCGGCGCGGCCCTCGGCGGCGCCCTCGTGCATGCAGTGCCGGGCGTGCCCGTCGAGCAGGCCGAGCGCGACCTTGTCCAGGGCGGCCTGGATCGCGGAGATCTGGGTGAGCACGTCGATGCAGTAACGGTCGTCGTCGACCATTTTCTCGACGCCGCGGACCTGCCCCTCCACGCGACGGAGCCGCGCGAGCAGCTGGTCCTTGCTGGCGGTGTACCCGCGGATGGGAGTGGGTGCGGTCATGCGGACAAGGATAGCCTACCCCCCGGGGGTATGGTACGGTCCTATCCGTGCCGGATACCCCTACCCGGTACAGGTACGTGTCAGGGCAGGAATCCGTCCTCGGATTACCCCTGGGGGGTATGGTTGAGGCGACGGGAAGGAGCGGTCGGATGGTCACCACGACATACCAGGTGCAGGGCATGACCTGCGGACACTGCGTGAGCGCGGTCAGCGCCGAGGTCGGTGCGATCCCAGGTGTCCGGGATGTGCGGGTCGAGTTGGCGAGCGGGCAGGTCACCGTCGACAGCGAGACCCCGCTGGACGTCACGTCCGTGCGGGCGGCCGTCGACGAGGCCGGCTACGAACTCGTCGACGCCTGACCGGGATCGGAGACACCAGGATGAACACCGCGATGAAGCTGAGCGGATTCGCGCTCGGTCTCGCGGCGGTGTTCGGCGCGGCGTACGGGGTCGGTCACGTGGCCGGCCCCGTCACCCCCACCGCCGAATCCCGCCACGACGACACCACGGCTGAGACCGAGCACGGCGGTGCCGGTGACGCCGGGCACGGCACCGAGGCGGGCGCCTCCGGGCGCCTCCCCGGCGGCCTGCTCGTCTCCGACCGCGGCTACACCCTCGTGCCGGTCATCGCCCCGGCCGGCGAGTTCGCCTTCCGGATCACCGGCCCCGACGGCGGCCCCGTCACCGCGTACGACGTGGCGCACGACAAGCGCATGCACCTCATCGTGGCGCGCCGGGACCTCTCCGGCTTCCGGCACGTGCACCCCGAGCTGGGGTCGGACGGCACCTGGCGGGTGGCCGCCCCCTTCGGCGGACCCGGCGTGTGGCGGGCCTTCGCCGACTTCACCCCCACCGGCGGGGGGCCGCTGACCCTCGGCGTCGACGTCACCGTGCCCGGTGCGCTCACCGACCGGCCGCTGCCGCCGCCCGCGACCAACGCCACGGTCGACGGCTACACCGTCACCCTCGCGGGCAGCCCGCAGCCCGGCCGCACCGCCGAGCTCACCCTGACGGTCAGCCGCGACGGCACCCCGGTCACCGACCTGGAGCCCTACCTCGGCGCGTACGGCCACCTGGTCGCCCTGCGCCAGGGCGACCTCGCGTACCTGCACGTGCACCCCGACGGCGCGCCCGGCGACGGGCGGACCCGGCCCGGCCCCGCGGTGACGTTCTTCGCCGAGGTGCCGTCCGCCGGCGCCTACCGGCTCTACCTCGACTTCAAGCACGGCGGCGTGGTGCACACGGCGGAGTTCACCGTGCTGGCCGGCGCCGCGACCGCACCGACGGGTGGCCCCGCACCGACGGGTGGCCCCACACCGACCCCGAACGCACCCGCCCCGACCGGCGCCGCCGAGCACGGCGAGCCAGGCCACGGGCACGACTGACGGGACTCCCGATGACCAGCACCCGCAGCACTCCGCTGCCGACCGCCCCGAACCAGATCGAGCTTGCCATCGGTGGGATGACCTGCGCATCCTGCGCCGCCCGCATCGAGAAGAAGCTGAACCGGATGGAGGGCGTGTCGGCCACGGTCAACTACGCGACCGAGAAGGCCACCGTCCGGTACGCCGACGACGTCACGCCCGACGACCTGATCGCCACCGTGCAGAAGACCGGCTACACGGCCGAGCTGCCGCCCCCGCCCAACCCGGCCGGCGCACCCGCCCCGGCCGAGCCGGTGGACGAGCTCCGCGGGCTGCGTACGCGTCTGTGGGCGTCCGTCGCGCTGAGCGTGCCGGTGATCCTGTTGGCCATGGTGCCGGCCTGGCAGTTCGACTACTGGCAGTGGCTGTCGCTGACCCTGGCCGCCCCGGTCGTGGTCTGGGGCGGCCTGCCGTTCCACCGGGCCGCGCTGATCAACCTGCGGCACGGCGCGGCGACCATGGACACCCTGGTTTCGGTCGGCACCCTCGCCGCGTTCGGCTGGTCCCTCTGGGCGCTGTTCCTCGGCGACGCCGGGATGCCCGGCATGACGCACCCGTTCCGGTTCGACATCACCCGCTCCGACGGCGCCGGCAACATCTACCTGGAGGCCGCCGCCGGGGTGACCGTGTTCATCCTCGCCGGCCGGTACTTCGAGGCCCGGTCGAAGCGCACCGCCGGCGCGGCGCTGCGGGCCCTGCTCGAACTCGGCGCCCGCGACGTCGCCGTGCTCCGCGCCGGGGTCGAGACCCGCATCCCGGTGGACCAACTCGCCGTCGGGGACCGGTTCGTGGTGCGGCCCGGCGAGAAGATCGCCACCGACGGCGTGGTCGACGAGGGCACGTCGGCGGTCGACGCGAGCATGCTCACCGGGGAGTCCGTCCCGGTCGAGGTCCGGCCCGGCGACGCCGTGGTCGGCGCGACGGTCAACGCGGGCGGCCGCCTGGTGGTCACCGCGACCCGGGTCGGCGCCGACACCCAACTGGCCCAGATGGCCCGGCTGGTCGAGGAGGCGCAGAGCGGCAAGGCGGCCGTGCAGCGGCTCGCCGACCGGATCTCCGGCGTCTTCGTCCCGATCGTGATCGCGCTGGCCGTCGGCACCCTCGGCTGGTGGCTCGGCACCGGCGCCGGGCCGACCGCTGCGTTCACCGCCGCCGTCGCCGTCCTGATCATCGCCTGCCCCTGCGCGCTCGGGCTGGCCACCCCGACCGCCCTGCTGGTCGGCACCGGCCGCGGCGCCCAGCTCGGCGTGCTCATCAAGGGGCCCGAGGCGCTGGAGAACACCCGGCGCGTCGACACCGTCGTGCTCGACAAGACCGGCACGGTGACCACCGGTCGGATGACGCTGGTGGACGTGCTGCCCGACGAGGGCACCGACGCCGACGAGCTGCTCCGGGTTGCCGGGGCGCTGGAGGCCGCGTCCGAGCACCCGATCGCCCGCGCGGTGGCCACCGGCGCCGCCGAGGTAGGTGCCCTGCCGCCCGTCACCGGCTTCGCCAACGTCGAAGGGCTCGGCGTCAGCGGCGCCGTGGAGGGCCGCGAGGTGCTCGTCGGCCGGCTCCGGCTGCTGCGCGAGCGGGGACTCGTCGTACCGCCGGGGGTGGAACGGGCGGCGACCGACGCGGAGGCCGCCGGCCGGACGGCGGTCCTCGCCGGCTGGGACGGGCAGGCCCGGGGCGTCCTCGCGGTCGCCGACGTGGTCAAGCCCACCAGCCGGGACGCCGTGGCCCGGCTGCGCGACCTCGGGCTGCGCCCGGTGCTGCTGACCGGCGACAACGCCACGGTCGCCCGGGCGGTGGCCGCCGAGGTCGGCATCACCGAGGTGATCGCCGAGGTGTTGCCGGCCGACAAGGTCGACGTCGTGGCGCGGCTCCAGGCCGAGGGGCGGACGGTCGCCATGGTCGGCGACGGGGTCAACGACGCGGCGGCGCTCGCCCGGGCCGACCTGGGGCTGGCCATGGGCACCGGCACCGACGTGGCGATCGAGGCGTCCGACCTGACGCTCGTGCGGGACGACCTGACGGCCGCCGTCGACGCCATCCGGCTCGCCCGGCGCACGCTGGGCACCATCCGGGGCAACCTGGTATGGGCGTTCGGCTATAACGTGGCGGCCCTGCCGCTGGCCGCCGCCGGGCTGCTCAACCCGATGATCGCCGGCGCCACGATGGCCCTCTCCTCGGTCTTCGTGGTGGCCAACAGCCTCCGCCTCCGCCGCTTCCGCCCAACCCGCTGACCCGCTGTCGCAGCTCGCGATCTTGCACTTTGCGCCCGGACGCAATGGGCATTCCGCCCGCGCTGTGGGCCGAAAGTGCAAGATCGCGGGCGGGGCTGGGCGGGGTGAGGGCTGGGCGGGGTGGGGGCTGGGCGGGGTGGGTTGGTTGGCGGGATCTCGGGGTATTGCTGCTGCGTAGCGACGCTTCGGACTGGAGGATCGTCATGGGCATGGATGACAAGATCAGCAACGCGACCGAGGACGCGGCGGGCAAGGTGAAGGAGCACGCCGGTCGGGCCACTGACGACGAGCGTCTGGAGGCCGAGGGCCGCAACGACCAGACCAAGGCCAACCTCAAGCAGGCCGGTGAGAAGGTCAAGGACGCCTTCAAGAGCTGACCCGTCGCGTACGCGCGCCAGGCCGGTGACGCCGGCCCGGCGCGCGTACGCGTGTCCCCGCCTCGGGCCGGATCGTTGACCGGGACGAGGTGTCCCCGTCCGTGTGCCGCCACCACGACCGTCCCCCGTGGACGGCCGACCTGGAACGGGAGAGCACGATGTTCCCACCCATCGTGACCGGCCGGCGAGCCGTCGGCGCAGTCGTCCTGACGGCCCTGCTCGCCGGCTGTCAGTCGCCCGGCGCGGACACCGGCACGCCGGACGCCACGGCCACCGCGACGGCGCCCGCCACCGTCCCGCCCGCCCCGTCGCCGAGCAGCGCCAGCCCTTCACCGTTCACCGCCGCCAACACCGTGGCCGTCTGCCAGGCCGTCGACCGGCTCATCATCGCCACCAGCAAGGAGATCGCCGCGGACTCGGCCAAGGCCACCGAACGCGAGTTGACCGCCGAGCAGATCGCCGAGGAGCTCCGGGCCGACCTCGCCGAGCTGGCCGACCAGGTGCGCGCCGAGGCCGGACGGGCCGAGGACCCCCGCATCGAGGCACTGGTCGCGGACACCGCGGACCGCATCGACGCCGGCTCCCGCGCGAAACGGCCCACCACCTGGATGGCCGACACGTACACCCGGATCCCCACCACCCTGATGCGCGACTGCCGCCCCTAGGCGGTCCGCGCCGGCCGCCTGGCGCGGGTCGGTCGATCACGCAGTTGTGGCGGTGAACATGAGCGACATGTCGAACCATCAGGCACCACAACTGCATGATCGTCGGGTCAGGGCGGGGTTAGGCGGGTTGCTCGTCGTTCCAGGTAGCGGCGCTCGGGAAGGCTGGTGGTGGCGCGGGCCGCGGCCAGGTACGCCTCCCGCGCCGGACCCGGCTCGCCGGCCAGCTCCAGCAGGTGGGCGCGGACGGCGTCGACCCGGTGGTGCCCGGCGACGCGCTCGTCCTCGGCCAGCGGTGCGAGCAGGGCGAGCCCGGCACGCGGACCGTCCACCATGGCCACGGCGACGGCCTGGTTCAGGGTGACCATCGGGTTCGGGGCGATCCGGGCGAGCAGCCGGTAGAGCGCGACGATCTGCGGCCAGTCGGTCTCGGCGGCGGTCGGTGCCTCGGCGTGCACGGCGGCGATGGCCGCCTGCACCTGGTAGGGCCCGGGCGGTGACCAGGTCAGCGCCTCGGTGACCAGGGCGATCCCCTCGGCGATGGCGGCCCGATCCCACTTGTCCCGGTCCTGCTCGGCCAGCGGCACCAGCTCGCCGGCCGGGCCGACCCGGGCGGCCCGGTGCGCGTCGGTGAGCAGCATGAGCGCGAGCAGGCCGGTCACCTCGCCGTCGTCGGGCAGCAGCCCGTGCAGCATCCGGGCCAGCCGGATCGCCTCGCCGGTCAGCTCGGTCCGGTGCAGGTCCGGCCCGCTCGACGCCGTGTAGCCCTCGTTGAAGATCAGGTACAGCACCTGGAGCACGGCGCCCAGCCGGTCGTCCCGCTCGGCGGCCGACGGCATCGTGAACCGCGCCCCGGTCGCCTCGATCCGCTGCTTGGCCCGGCGGATGCGCTGGCTCATCGTCGCCTCCGGCACCAGGTAGGCCCGGGCGATCTGCGCGGTGCTGAGGCCGCCGACCGCGCGCAGGGTCAGCGCCACCTGCCCCGACCGGGGCAGCGCCGGGTGGCAGCAGAGGAACAGCAGGCGCAGGGTGTCGTCGCCGGTCGGCGGCTCCGCGTCGGCGGGCGGGGCGACCGCGGCGTACGCCGGCTCGCGGACGGCCACCGCGACCTCGCGGTCCCGCCGGGCGCGCTCGCTGCGCCACTCGTCGGTGAGCCGGCGGGTGGCGACGGTCAGCAGCCAGCCGCGGGGGTTCTCCGGCACACCCTGCTCCGGCCACTGGAGAGCGGCGGCGAGCAGCGCCTCCTGGACCGCGTCCTCGCACCGGTCGAACTGGCCGTGCCGGCGGACGAGCAGGCCGAGGACCTGCGGCGCGAGGGTGCGCAGCAGGTCCTCGACCCGACCCGACCCGCTGGTCACATCTCCGTCCCGGCCTCGTCCATGATCGGGCGGACCTCCATGACGCCGCCGTAGCGCACGTCCGGCCAGCGGGCCGCGATCTCGGCGGCCCGCTCCGGACTGTCACAGTCCACGGCCAGGTAGCCGGCGAACTGCTCCTTGCTCTCCATGAACGGCCCGTCGACGACCTCCGGGTGCCCGCCGGCGAGCCGGACCGTACGCGTCTGCGACGGGTCGGCCAGCGCCTGCCCGCCCACCAGCTCACCGGACTCGGACAGCTCCTTCATGATCTGGTCGACCTCGCCGAAGAGCGCGACCCGGTCCCGCTCCGACAGCTCCTCGACGAAACCGGGCCGGTTCCAGATCAACAGCATGTACTTCACGATCTGCTCCTCGCGTCCTGGCCGCACCCCGTTGTCGGTGCGGTGTCACCGAGGGGTCGGAGCCGACACCCCGTTCCCTACATCCGTACCGAAGAAAATCCCAGAAGTGCGGCGACCACGCCGGGCGGGTCAGCGTTGGCGGCGTCCGCGGCCGCCGACCTGCCGGGTCGGGCGGGTGCCGCCGACGTCCAGTGACGCCCGGTCGGCGGCCGACGTGCCCGAGGCCCAGCCCTCCGCGTCGCGGACGGTCAGTCGCGCCCGGGTAACCCCCGGGAACAGGTTGTCCAGCCGTTCCTTGACCGCCTCGCCCCGGGCGGCGAGCACCGGCAGCAGGCGCTCCGCGCCCGCCTCCTGCGCCGCCTGCGCGTTCACCGCCGCGCTGGCCGCCCGCAGCCGCTCCCCGATGCGCAGCGCGAACGCGTGCAGGAACGCCTCGTCGTACCCCTTGGTGCGCCGCCCCGCGGAGGTTGCCCGGCGCTCGTTCCGGCCGCGCAGCATCGCGCCGGTGGCCTGCACCAGCAGCGAGGTGTAGAGCAGCTCGACGGCCGCCAGGTCGGCCGGCCAGCCGAGCACGGTGGCGAAGCCCAGGTCGTCGGACCAGACCGACTCGCAGCCGTTGGCCCCGGCGACCTCCTGCACCAGGAGCGCCTTCGCGCCCGCGTACGGCTGGTCGGTGCCGAGCCGCACCCCGCCGGGCAGGTCGGCACGCGGCGTCTCGGCCGCGAGCAGCGCCGCGTCGACGCTGTGCCGGGCGATCAGCTCCTGTGCCTTGCCGGTGAGCGCCTCGGCCTCGGCCGGGAAGGTCGTCGACTCGGCCTTGGCGAGCAGTGCCCGAACGCGGTCCAGGATCCGCGACCCGCTGCGGCCGACCGGCCCGCTCGCGACGCTCTGCGCCGATCCGGGTGGCGGGCGGAGCACGGCGATCGGGGGCAGGGACTCCACCAGCGCCAGCGCCTCGACGGCCTCGCGCAGCGCGGCGATCCGGTCGGTCCCCTCGCGGGTGGCCCAGCCCGTGAGATGCCGGGCGTCGTCGTCCCACCAGACCCGCGCGTCCAGGTCGCGCAGCTGGTCGTCCCACCAGGCGGGGACCGGGTCCGGCTGGCCGCGTCGCTGGGCGGCCACCGCGTCGCGCAGCAGCCGGGCGGCACGGGGGCCGAGCCGCCGGCTCGCGATGCGGTCCAGGTCTACCGGCTGCCAGCCCCGGGGCCAGAGTCGGCCGACGGCGGCGGCCAGGCGACGCAGCAGCGCCGCGTCCACGGCCGCCGCGCCGTCGGCGGCGCCGGTGCCGACGACGAGCCGGTCCAGCTGCCGCTCCGCGAGGCGTACGTCGTTGCCACGGGACGCCGCCACCGCGTCGGTGATGAGTTCCTCGGCGTCCGGCACGGCCGCGCCCCTCCTCGCTCCTCCGGCGGTTCCGATGCCGCCACCAGCCATGATCATGCCGCTCCGGGTCGCCGTGCCCGGGAACGGGGATGTTTCCGGTCCTCCCGTCAGGTCGGGCGGTACTCGACCTCCGGGCGGCCCGGCGTGCCGTAGCGGGGCGTGCGGGTGACCCGGCCGGTCTCGACCAGGTGCTCCAGGTAGCGGCGGGCGGTTACCCGGGACGTTCCGGTGTGCTCGGCCACCTCCGACGCGGAGAGCCCCGGCCGCCGGCGCAGCACGTCGAGCACCAGATCGAGGGTCTGCGCGCCGAGCCCCTTGGGCAGGGTGTCCGGCGCGGTGCCCCGCAGCGTGGCGAACATCCGGTCGACCTCGTGCTGGGCGGCGACCGCCCCGCCCGCCGACGTCTGCCGCCGATATTCCGCGTAGCGCTCCAACTTGTCCCGGAAGGCCGCGAAGGTGAACGGCTTCAGCAGATAGTGGGTCACCCCGAGGGCCACCGCCGCGCGGACGACCGCGAGGTCCCGGGCCGAGGTCACCGCGAGCACGTCGGCGGCGCTTCCCGCGGCCCGCATCGAGCGGCAGACGTCCAGCCCGTGCACGTCGGGCAGGTGGAAGTCGAGCAGCACCAGGTCGACGGCGTCCGCCCCGGTGCGGCGCAGCACCCGCATGGCCTCCCGGGCGTCGTGCGCCACCCCGACCACCCGGAAACCCGGCACCCGCTCGGTGTACGCGCGGTGCGCCTCCGCGATCAGCTCCTCGTCCTCGACGACGAGCACCCGGATGTCGCCGAGGCGGGGCTCCCCACCGTGTTCGCTCATGTCGGCTGCTCCACGGGCACCGGCAGCCGGACCCGGAACACCGTCCCGCCGTCCGGTCCGGCGGCCACCTCGTGCCGGCCGTCGTGGCGGGCCAGCACCTGGCCGACCAGGGCGAGCCCGAGCCCTCGGCCGCTGGACTTGGTGGACCAGCCGCGCCGGAACGCGTCCGCCACCCGCTCGGCCGGGAGCCCGGAGCCGCTGTCGGTCACCTCGACCAGCACCTCGCCGGGCGACTCGGCCACGTACACCCGGACGCGGCGGGGCGGCTCCCCGGCGGCGACGGCCTCCAACGCGTTGTCGACCAGGTTGCCGACGACGGTGAGCAGGTCGCCGGCGGGCAGGGTGCCGACGTCGAGGCGGGACGCCGGGTCGACGGTCAGCTCCACGCCGCGCTCGGCGGCCTGGGCCGACTTGCCGAGCAGCAGCGCGGCCAGCGCCGGCTCGGTGATCGCGCCGACGACCCGGTCGGTGAGTTGCTGCGCCAGCGCCAGCTCCTCGGTGGCCAGCCGGACCGCCTCCTCGGTGCGTCCCAGCTCGACCAGGGTGAGCACGGTGTGCAGCCGGTTCGCGGCCTCGTGCGCCTGTGACCGCAGCGCCTCGGTGAGCCCGCGTACCGAGTCGAGTTCGCTGGTCAGCGCACGCAGATCGGTGTGGTCGCGCAGGGTCAGCACGGTGCCGAGGGACGGTCCGCCGGTACCGGTCGGCCGGAGGTTGGCGACCAACGCGCGGTCGGCGGTGAGGATCAGCTCGTCCCGGGCCGCCTGACCGGACATGATCAGCTCGGTCAGCGCGGGCGGCAGGTCGACGTCGGTCACCGGCCGGTCCACGACCGGCGCGTCGAGGGGCAGGCCGAGCAGACGACGGCCCTCGTCGTTGACCAGCCCGATCCGGCGGTCCGGACCGATCACCACCAGACCCTCGCCGACCGAGTGCAGCACCGCGTCGTAGTACTCGTACATGCGGGTCATCTGGGCCGGGCCGAGGCCGTGGGTCTGCCGGCGCAGCCGCCGGCTCAGCAGCCAGGAGCCGGCGCCGGCCAGGGCCAGCGCGGCGGCGGTGGCGACGAGCAGGATGGGCGACTTGCGGATCAGCTCCCGGTTGATCGCCTCGGTGGTGATGCCGACGGACACCAGACCGACGACCTGTCCGTCGGTGTCGCGTACGGGGACGACCGCCCGGACCGACTCGCCCAGGGTGCCGGTGTTGACCACGGTGAAGGGCTGCCCGGCGAGGGCCGGCCCGATCTCGCCGATGAACGGCCGGCCGATCTGGGCCGGGTCGGCGTGCGAGTAGCGGGTGCGATCCGGGGCCATCACCACCACGAAGTCGGTCCTCGTGGCGACGCGGATGGACTCGGCGTACGGCTGGAGGGTGGCCGCCGGGCGCGGGGTGGCCAGCGCGGCGACCACCTGCGGCGACCGGGCGACCGTCTCGGCGACCGCGAGGACCTCCTGGCGGGCCGCGTCCCGGGCGTCTGCGCGGGCGACCAGCGCCACGCCGAGGGTGGCGGCCGCCACGAGCAGCGTCACCACCACGACCTGGAGCGCGAACAGCTGTCCGGCGATGCTCCATTTCCGTCCGGTCATGTCTCCTCGTCGCGACGGGGGCGGGTCCTGTTTCGCCGGCACTTCAGGTCGGTGAACAGAATGAACGCAAGGCTGATTCCGGTTGAGACCTGGGCCACAGTCTCAGCCATGCAGACCCCCACCACCAGCACACCGGCCACGCGGCCCCGGCGGGACCGCACCCACTTCCTCTACCTCGCGGTGATCGTCGCCGTCGTCGCGGGCATCGTGCTCGGCTTCGTCGCCCCGGACGCGGCACAGGAGCTCAAGCCCCTGGGCACCGGCTTCGTCGCGCTGATCAAGATGATGATCAGCCCGGTCATCTTCTGCACCATCGTGCTCGGCGTCGGCTCCGTGCGCCAGGCCGCCAAGGTCGGCAAGGTCGGCGGCCTCGCGCTCGGCTACTTCCTGGTCATGTCGACCGTGGCGTTGGCCATCGGCCTGGTGGTCGGCAACGTGATCCACCCCGGCAGCGGCCTCCAGCTGAGCAACGAGCTGGCCGAGGCCGGTCAGAAGGCCGCCGGCGCGGAGAGCGAGGGGACGGTCGACTTCCTGCTCGGCATCATCCCGACCTCGCTGCTGTCCGCCCTGACCGGCGGTGAGGTGCTCCAGACTCTGCTGGTCGCCCTGCTGGTCGGCTTCGCCGTGCAGAGCATGGGCAGCCGGGGCGAGCCGGTGCTGCGGGCCGTCGGCACCATCCAGCGGCTGGTCTTCAAGGTCCTCACCATGATCATGTGGCTGGCCCCGATCGGCGCGTTCGGCGCGATCGCCGCCGTGGTCGGCGCGACCGGCATGGACGCGCTGAAGAGCCTGGCGCAGATCATGCTGGGCTTCTACGCCACCTGTCTGATCTTCGTGCTGGTGGTGCTCGGCGCGCTGCTCTGGCTGGTCGCCCGCGTCTCGATCTTCTCGCTGCTGCGGTACCTCGGTCGCGAGTTCCTGCTGATCGTGTCGACCTCGTCGTCGGAGTCGGCGCTGCCCCGGCTGATCGCGAAGATGGAGCACTTCGGCGTCAGCAAGCCGGTCGTCGGCATCACCGTCCCGACCGGCTACTCCTTCAACCTCGACGGCACCGCCATCTACCTGACCATGGCCTCGCTCTTCATTGCCTCGGCGATGGGCAACCCGCTGTCGGTCGGCGAGCAGATCTCGCTGCTCGTGTTCATGATCATCGCGTCGAAGGGCGCCGCCGGCATCACCGGTGCCGGTCTCGCCACCCTGGCCGGCGGCCTCCAGTCGCACCGGCCGGACCTGGTGGACGGCGTCGGGCTGATCGTCGGCATCGACCGGTTCATGTCGGAGGCCCGGGCGCTGACCAACTTCGCCGGCAACGCCGTCGCCACCGTCCTGATCGGCCGCTGGACCGGCGAGTTCGACCGGGAGCAGGCGCAGGCCGTGCTCTCCGGCCAGGCGCCGTTCGACGAGGCCACCATGCTCGACGAGCACGGCGACGGCCCGGACGCCCGGGAAGCCGCCGCCGAGCCCGGCGAGCCGGAGCCGGAGCGCACCCCGGTGCGCGCCTGAGTACGCGCGCCACACGCTCCTCCACGGATCTTGGTAGGAAGAGGCCCCTCCAGGGGCACTTTCCTACCAAGATCTCTTTCTACGGCCAGCTCGCGAGGATGTCCGCTATCGGCTCCAGCTCACTCGGCGGGGCTGGTGGTGCTGGTGGGGTGCGGGTGAAGCGGGGGGCCGGGGCGGGCTGGATCTCGCCGGCCACCTCGACGAACGTGCCCCGGGCCGCGTTGTGCGGGTGCCGGTGCGCCTCGGTGGGGGCGAGCACCGGCGCCACGCACGCGTCCAGGTCGGCGAAGACGGCCGTCCACTCGTCCCGCGTCCGCTCCGCGAACCGGTCGGTGAACCGGCGGCGCAGTTCGGGCCAGCCCGTCGGGTCGTACTGGGCCGGCAGGTCGGGGTCGTCGGCCAGCCCCAGGCCGGTGAGGAGAGCGGCGTAGAAGGCCGGCTCCAGGGCACCGACCGCCATGAACCCGCCGTCCGCGGTGCGGTACGTGTCGTAGAACGGCGCCCCGCCGTCGAGCAGGTTGCGCCCCCGCGGCGCCGACCACAGGCCGGTGCCGATCATCCCGTGCAGGAACGCGGTGAGCAGCGCGGAGCCGTCGACCATCGCGGCGTCCACCACCTGGCCGACGCCGGAGCGCTCACGTTCCAGCAGCGCGGCGAGCACCCCGACCGCGAGCAGCATCCCGCCGCCCGCGAAGTCGCCGATCAGGTTTCCCGGCGCGTACGGACGCTCCCCGGCCCGGCCCAGCGGCTCCAGGGCGCCGGCCACGGCGATGTAGTCGATGTCGTGGCCGGCCCGGGCGGCGAGCGGACCGTCCTGCCCCCAGCCCGTCATCCGGGCGTACACCAGGCGGGGGTTGCGGGCCGCGCAGGTCTCCGGTCCGAAGCCCAACCGCTCCGCGACCCCCGGCCGGTACGCCTCGACCAGGACGTCCGCCCGGTCGACCAGGCGCAGCAGGTCGGCCACCCCCTCGGGCGACTTCAGGTCCAGCGCGGTGACCCGCCGGCCACGTTGCAGGGGGCCGCCCGGCGGCGCCGCCAGCCGACCGGCGCCGGGGCCGTCGGGCCGGTCGACCCGCACCACGTCCGCGCCCAGGTCGGCGAGCACCATGCAGCCGAACGGGGCGGGCGCGAGGCTGGCCAGCTCGACCACCCGCACCCCGGCGAGCGGCCCGCCGTCAGAGGGCACGGGCGACCAGCTCCTTCATGATCTCGTTGGTGCCACCGTAGATCTTCTGGGCCCGGGCGTCGGCGTACATCCGGGCGATCGGGTACTCGGTGGTGTAGCCGTAGCCGCCGAACAGCTGCAGGCATCGGTCGACGACCTCGCACTGCCCCTCGGTCAGCCAGTACTTGGCCATCGCGGCGGTCGCCACGTCCAGCTCGCCGCGCGTGTGCCGGATGATGCAGTCGTCCAGGAAGACCCGCCCGGTGCGGGCCCGGGTCGCGCACTCGGCGAGCACCATCCGGGTGTTCTGGTGGCCGAGCAGCGGCTTGCCGAAGGCGGTGCGCTCCTTCGCGTACGCCACGGTCAGGTCGACGGCCCGTTCCATGGCGGCGACCGCGCCCACCGCGAGCACCAGCCGCTCCTGGGGCAGCTGCTGCATGAGCTGGACGAAGCCGAGCCCCTCGGCGTCGCCGAGCAGGTTGGCCGCCGGCACCCGCAGCCCGTCGAAGAACAGCTCGGCGGTGTCGTTGGCGTGCAGCCCGATCTTGGCGAGCAGCCGGCCGCGGCGGAAGCCCTCGGGATCGCCGCCGACCTCGCAGACCAGCAGGGAGATGCCGGCCGCCCGCTGCTCCGGATCGGTCTTGACGGCCACGATGACCAGATCGGCCAGGCCGCCGTTGCTGATGAACGTCTTGGCGCCGGTGACCAGGTAGTCGTCGCCGTCGCGCACGGCCCGGGTGCGCATCGCCTGCAGGTCGGAGCCACCGTCCGGCTCGGTCATCGCGATCGCGCCGACCAGTTCGCCGCTGCACAGCCCGGGCAGCCAACGCCGCTTCTGCTCCTCGCTGCCGTACGCGACCAGGTAGCCGGTGACGATGCCGCTGTGCACGGCCAGGCCGAGGCTGCTCTCACCGGTGTACGCCTGCTCCTGGAGCACCACCGTCTCGTGGGTGAAGCCGCCGCCCCCGCCGCCGTACTGCTCGGGAACGGAGAGGCCGAGCAGGCCCAGTTCGCCGGCGCGGCGGTAGTGCTCACGGTCCGGGTGCCCCTGGGCGGCCAACCGGTCGGCGTGCGGGAGCACCTCCTTCGTGAAGAAGGTGCGGGCGAGGTCCGCCAGGTCGTCGTGTTCGGGCTCGCGCCAGGGTGAGGGGGAGCGGTCGGGGGTCGCCATGGCCACCACGATCTCCGCCGGTTACCGGCGAGTCAACAGGCGCCGACCCGCCGGCCCGGCCCCCTACCCCTGACTCCCGTCGATCTTGCATCTTCGGCCGTCGATTCGTGAGCTTGGGCCGGAATGTCAGGGCAGCAGGTGCAAGATCGGCGCGTCGTCCCCACCGCAGGCCGAGGTGGCGCGTTATGCGCTCGTCAAGAATGTGCGTTCCGCCGTGATGGGTGCGTGAAAGCCGTCGACCGTGGCGGAGCGGCGGGGGTGGTATGGCGACGGACGGGCCCGGTGGGCGGGCTCACGTTCGGGGGAGGCCTGCCGTGGGCGTCGACCAGCATCGGGGAGTCGGGACGCGGGACGACGGGACCCCGACCGGGATCAGCGTCGCGGTCGGCGCGGTGCTGGTGGTCGGTGCGGCGCTGCTGGCGGCCCTGCTCTTTCCGCCGGACGAACTGCCCGGCCGGGCGCTCGTCGTCGCGATCGCGCTCGGTGGGTTCGCCCGCTTCGTGCCCGACCTGCGGGCCGTCGGCGCGGTGACCGTGCTGGGCGCGATGACCTTCGTCGGGTTCCTGGCGAACGAGTTCGGTGAACTCGTCGGCGCGCCGGCCTCCGCCTGGGCGTACCCGGCCGGGTTCGGGTTCGCCGCGGGCCTCGGGGCGGGCTACCGCCGCCTGCGGACGTACGCGGCGGCCCCCGGCCCGTCCCCCGCCCCGGCGCCGACCGCATCGGCACGGACCGCCCAGGCGCGGGCCGTCCAGGCGCCGACCGCCCCGGCCCGGCCGTTCCCGCCGACGGTGACCCCGTCGGACGGCGAACCGGGCCGCCGTCAGGCCGCCTGAGGTGCGACGACGGCGACCTCGACCGGCCGGGCGGCGACGTCCGGCCGGTCCGCTTCTGTGGGCCCTTTCACCTGATCGGGGGGGGCCGCGTGAAAAGCGCGTCAAGAAAGCGGAGGCGGCCGTCATGGTCGCGTTATGCGCCCTGTCGCCGCCCACCCACCGGCGCTTTGATTGCTCCGCGCGACCGGCAGGCGGTCGCGACGAACCTTTTCCGTACGAGGAGTCAGCGTGTCTGACGTGGTGTTCGTGGTCTTGACGGTGGCGCTGTTCGCGGCGCTCGCCCTGGTGGTGCGGGCGGTGGAGAAGCTGTGAGCGCGGTCAACGCCGTCGGTCTGGTGCTGGCGATCGGCCTGGGGATCTTCCTGGTCGTCGCCCTGCTCTTCCCGGAGCGCTTCTGATGACCATGACAACAGCCGGCGTCATCTTCGTCCTCTCGCTGGTGGCGGTGCTGGTCGCCGTCTACAAGCCGTTCGGCGACTACATGTACCGGGTGGTGTCCGGAGCCCGGCACTCCCGGGTCGAGCGCGGGATCTACCGCCTGGTCGGGGTCAACCCGGCCGGCGAGCAGACGTGGGGCGTGTACGCCCGCAGCGTGCTGGCCTTCTCGGCGGTCTCGATCCTCTTCCTCTACCTGTTCCAGCGTGTGCAGGACAAGCTGTGGCTCTCGCTGGGCTTCGGCCCGGTGGTGCCGCACGGCGCCTGGAACACCGCCGTGTCGTTCGTGACCAACACGAACTGGCAGTCGTACTCGGGTGAGTCGACCATGGGCCACCTGGTGCAGATGGCCGGTCTCGCGGTGCAGAACTTCGTGTCCGCGGCGGTCGGCATCGCGATCGCGGTCGCCCTGGTGCGGGGCTTCGCCCGCAGCCGTACGCAGCAGCTCGGCAACTTCTGGGTCGACCTGACCCGGATCACCCTGCGCATCCTGCTGCCGATCGCGGTACTCGCCGCGATCGCGCTGATGATCGGCGGCGCGGTGCAGAACCTCTCGGCCGGCACCGACGTCAGCACCTTGACCGGCGGGAGCCAGACGATCACCGGCGGGCCGGTGGCCAGCCAGGAGGCCATCAAGGAGCTGGGCACCAACGGTGGCGGCTTCTACAACGTCAACAGCGCCCACCCCTTCGAGAACCCGACGACGTGGACCAACTGGATCGAGATCTTCCTGATCCTCCTGATCCCGTTCAGCCTGCCGCGCGTCTTCGGCCGCATGGTCGGGCAGAACCGGCAGGGCTACGCGATCGCGGCCGTCATGGCCATCCTCGCGCTGGCCAGCATCACCCTGACCAACGTCTTCGAGCTGGCCGGGCACGGCACCGTGCCGCAGGCGGTCGGGGCGGCGCTGGAGGGCAAGGAGGTCCGCTTCGACGTGTCGAACTCGGCGACCTTCGCCGCGGCCACCACATTGACCTCGACCGGCGCGGTCAACTCCTTCCACGACTCGTTCACCCCGCTCGGCGGCATGATGCCGATCGTCAACATGATGCTCGGCGAGGTCGCGCCCGGTGGTGTCGGTGCGGGCCTCTACGGCCTGCTGATCCTCGCCGTGATCACGGTGTTCGTGGCCGGTCTGATGGTCGGTCGCACGCCGGAGTACCTGGGCAAGAAGATCGGGTCGCGGGAGATCAAGTTCGCCTCGATGTACTTCCTGATCACCCCGGCGCTGGTGCTGATCGGCACGGCCGCGGCGTTCGCCACCGGCAACAACGCGACCGCGTTGAACGTGGGCCCGCACGGGCTCTCCGAGGTCCTCTACGCGTTCACCTCGGCCAGCAACAACAACGGTTCGGCGTTCGCCGGCATCACGGTGAACACCACCTGGTGGGACACCGCACTCGGGCTGTGCATGCTGCTCGGCCGGTTCCTGCCGATCATCTTCGTGCTCGCCCTGGCCGGCTCGCTGGCCCGGCAGCAGCCCACCCCGGCGTCCGAGGGAACCCTGCCGACCCACCGTCCCCTGTTCATCGGGATGGTCGTCGGCGTCACGGTGGTCCTCGTCGCGCTGACCTTCCTGCCCGCACTCGCGCTCGGCCCGCTGGCTGAGGGGCTGTGAACTCCATGAGGAACGAGAACATGTCCGTCACGTCGGTGACATCCGGGGCCGGCGAACAGCCGACCGCGGGCACCCCGGCCACCCAGGGCAACCGGGTCGGTGGGGGCCTGCTCGACCCGAAGCAGCTGTTCCGGTCCCTGCCGGACGCGCTGCGCAAGCTCGACCCGCGTACGTTGTGGCGCAACCCGGTGATGCTGATCGTCGAGATCGGCGCCGTCTTCACCACCGTGCTCGCGGTCGCCGAGCCGTCCGTGTTCGCCTGGGCCATCACTGTCTGGCTCTGGCTCACCGTCCTCTTCGCCAACCTGGCCGAGGCCGTCGCGGAGGGCCGGGGCAAGGCCCAGGCGGCCAGCCTGCGCCAGGCGAAGCGGGACACCATCGCCACCCGCCTGATCGGCTGGGCGCCGGGCACGCCGGCGAACCGGTACCGGGACGAGGCGGTGCCCGCCCCGGAGCTGAAGCAGGGCGACATCGTCCTGGTCGAGGCCGGCGGCACCATCCCGGGTGACGGTGACGTCGTCGAGGGCATCGCCAGCGTCGACGAGTCGGCGATCACCGGCGAGTCCGCCCCGGTGATCCGGGAGTCCGGCGGTGACCGCAGCGCGGTCACCGGTGGCACCAAGGTGCTCTCCGACCGGATCGTCGTCAAGATCACCCAGAAGCCGGGGGAGAGCTTCATCGACCGGATGATCGCCCTGGTCGAGGGCGCCAACCGGCAGAAGACGCCGAACGAGATCGCGCTGAACATCCTGCTCGCCGCGCTCACGATCATCTTCCTGCTCGCGGTGGTCACCCTCCAGCCGCTGGCGATCTTCTCGAAGGGCTACCAGGCCGCCGCCGCGGACAGCGGCGCGATCACCGACAGCGGTGTCAGCGGCATCGTGCTGGTGTCCCTGCTGGTCTGCCTGATCCCCACCACCATCGGTGCGCTGCTGTCGGCGATCGGCATCGCCGGCATGGACCGCCTCGTGCAGCGCAACGTCCTCGCGGTGAGCGGCCGGGCCGTCGAGGCGGCCGGCGACGTGAACACGCTGCTGCTGGACAAGACCGGCACGATCACCCTGGGCAACCGGCAGGCCTCCGAGTTCATCCCGATCGACGGGGTGTCGGACGCGGAGATGGCCGACGCCGCCCAGCTCTCCAGCCTCGCCGACGAGACCCCGGAGGGGCGCTCGGTGGTGGTGCTCGCCAAGAACGAGTACGGGCTGCGTGAGCGTGAGGCCGGCGTCATGCCGCACGCCACCTTCGTGCCGTTCACGGCGGAGACCCGGATGAGCGGCGTGGACCTCGGTGCCGAAAGCGTCGACGGGGGCGTACGGCGGATCCGCAAGGGCGCCGCCTCGGCGGTGATGAAGTGGGTCCGGGAGAACGGTGGCCACCCCACCGCCCAGGTCGGCGGCCTGGTCGACGCGATCAGCGGCACCGGCGGCACCCCGCTGGTGGTGGCCGAGCACGTCGACGGCGAGCCGGCCCGCGCGCTCGGTGTCATCCACCTGAAGGACGTCGTCAAGTCCGGCATGCGCGAGCGGTTCGACGAGATGCGCCGGATGGGCATCCGGACCGTGATGATCACCGGTGACAACCCGCGTACGGCGAAGGCCATCGCGGAGGAGGCCGGCGTCGACGACTTCCTCGCGGAGGCCACGCCGGAGGACAAGCTCGCCCTGATCAAGAAGGAGCAGGAGGGCGGCCGGCTGGTCGCGATGACCGGTGACGGCACCAACGACGCACCGGCGCTCGCCCAGGCCGACGTCGGCGTGGCCATGAACACCGGCACGTCGGCCGCCAAGGAGGCCGGCAACATGGTCGACCTCGACTCCGACCCGACCAAGCTCATCGAGATCGTGGAGATCGGCAAGCAGTTGCTGATCACCCGCGGCTCGCTGACCACCTTCTCGATCGCCAACGACGTCGCGAAGTACTTCGCGATCATCCCGGCCATGTTCGCCGGCCTCTACCCGAGCCTGGACGCGCTGAACATCATGCGGCTCGCCAGCCCGGAGTCGGCGATCCTGTCCGCGGTCATCTTCAACGCGATCATCATCGTCGCGCTGATCCCGCTCGCCCTGCGCGGCGTGCGGTACCGGCCGGCGAGCGCGTCGAAGCTGCTCGGCCGCAACCTCTGGCTGTACGGCCTCGGCGGCCTCGTCGTGCCGTTCGTCGGCATCAAGCTCATCGACCTGCTCATCCAGTTCATCCCAGGGATCTCGTGATGCGCCTACCCACCTGGCTCGCCCAGCACCTCGCTGCCCTACGGGCCCTGCTCGTCTTCACCGTCCTGCTCGGCCTGGCCTACCCGCTCGCCCTGGTCGCCGTCGGTCAGATCCCCGGCCTCGCCGGCAAGGCGGACGGCTCCCTGACCACGGTCGACGGTCGGACGGTGGGCAGCAGCCTGATCGGCCAGTCCTTCACCGACGGTGACGGCAACCCGGTCACGCGCTACTTCCAGAGCCGTCCGTCCGCGGCCGGCGACGGTTACGACCCCATCGCCACCGCGGCCAGCAACCTCGGCCCGGAGAGCGTCGTGGACACCATCGCCACCGACCCGGAGGAATCCTCGCAGAGCCTGCTCACCCAGGTCTGCGAGCGCAGCAAGGCGGTCGGCGAGCTCAACGGCGTGGACGGCAGCCGGCCGTACTGCACCCCGGAGGGGGTCGGCGCGGTGCTCGCCGTGTTCCGCGCCGGTGGCCTCACCGGCCCGGTGACCCGGGTGGTGAGCGTCAACCAGGCCGCCCCGGCCACCCCGTTCATCACCACCTACCAGGGCGTGACCGTGGAGCCGGCCCAGCCGGGGCAGGACTACGTGGCCGAGGGTGGAATCATCACCCCGATCCGCGGCGACGCGCCCGCCGAGCCCGCGGTGCCCGCCGACGCGGTCACCGCCAGCGCCAGTGGCCTCGACCCGCACATCAGCCCGGCGTACGCCGAGTTGCAGGTCAACCGGGTCGCGCGCGAGCGCGGCGCCGACCCGGCGGCGGTCCGTCGCCTCGTCGAGGCGAACACCACCGGGCGGTCCCTCGGCTTCATGGGGGAGCCCGGGGTGAACGTCCTGGAGCTCAACCTGGCCCTGGACCGGGAGTTCCCGGCCCGCTGACCCACCCGACGCCCGGGGCGAGACCACCTGACCGGTGGTCTCGCCCCCTGCCGTCAGCGCCCACCGACGGGGACGCCGGCCCGTGGGCCGGTCGGAACCGCCACCGCGCCCCGACCCGGGGCGGCACCGGAGAGGATGGACCCGTGCCACGAGGAGAACTCCGCATCTACCTGGGCGCCGCACCCGGCGTCGGGAAGACGTACGCGATGCTGGAGGAGGCCCACCGGCGGGCCGAGCGGGGCACCGACGTGGTGATCGGCCTGGTCGAGACGCACGGCCGCAAGCACACCGCTGCGATGATCGGCGACCTGGAGCAGGTGCCCCGCCGCAGCCTGACGTACCGCGGCGCGGACTTCACCGAGATGGATCTCGACGCCGTCCTCGCCCGCCGGCCGGAGGTCGCCGTCGTCGACGAGCTCGCGCACACCAACGTGCCCGGCTCCCGCAACGGCAAGCGCTGGCAGGACGTGCAGGAGCTGCTCGACGCCGGCATCGACGTGCTCACCACGGTGAACGTGCAGCACCTCGAATCGATCAACGACGTGGTCACCCAGATCACCGGCACCGTCCAGCGGGAGACCGTGCCGGACGAGGTGGTCCGGGCGGCCGAGCAGGTCGAGCTGGTCGACATGACGCCGGAGGCGCTGCGGCGGCGGATGGCCCACGGCAACATCTACCGACCTGACAAGATCGACGCGGCGCTGGGCAACTACTTCCGGGTCGGCAACCTCACCGCGCTGCGCGAACTGGCCCTGCTGTGGCTGGCCGACAAGGTCGACGAGCAGCTCGGCCACTACCGCAGCCAGCAGGGCATCGCCGAGACCTGGGAGGCGCGCGAGCGGGTGGTCGTCGCGCTCACCGGCGGACCCGAGGGCGAGACCCTGATCCGCCGGGCCGCCCGGATCGCCGCCCGTAGCAAGGGCGCCGACCTGCTCGCCGTCCACGTGGCCCGCAGTGACGGCCTGGCCGGCGCGGACCCGGCGCAGCTGGCCCGGCAGCGGGTGCTGGTGGAGAGCCTCGGCGGCACCTACCACCAGGTTCTGGGCGCCGACGTGCCGGACGCGCTGCTCGACTTCGCGCGCGGGGTCAACGCCACGCAACTGGTGCTCGGGGCGAGCCGCCGGGGCCGGTTCGCCCAGATCCTGTCCCGCGGCGTCGGCGTGACCACCATCGCGAACTCCGACGCCATCGACGTGCACCTGGTGACGCACACCGAGGCGGGCCGTGGCCGGCCGACGGTCGCCCTGCCCGCCGCGCTGTCCCGGCGCCGGCGGCTGCTCGGCTTCGGCCTCGCCGCGATCGGCATGCCGCTGCTGACCCTGCTGCTGACGGTGCTGCCGGACCTGACCCTGGCCAGCGACATCCTGCTGTTCCTCGCCGGTGTCGTGGTGGTGGCGCTGGTCGGCGGGCTCTGGCCCGCGCTGGTCGCCGCGCTCGGCGGGACGCTGCTGATCAACTGGTTCTTCACCCCGCCCTTCTACACGCTGACGATCGCCGAGCCGGACAACCTGCTCGCCCTCGTCGTCTTCGTCGGGGTGGCGCTCGCGGTCAGCTGGATCGTGGACGTCGCCGCCCGGCGTACCCGGGAGGCGGCCCGCGCCGCCGCCGACGCGCAGACCCTCGCGGCCGTCGCCGGCGGGGTGCTGCGCGGCGGGCGGCCCCTGATCGCGTTGCTGGACCAGCTCCGGGAGACGTTCGGGCTGCGCGCGGTCAGCGTGCTGGAACTCGCCGAGGACGCGGCCAGCCGCCCGACCCGGGCCCGGGACGAGCAGGCCTGGCGCGTGGTGGCCAGCGTCGGCGACCACGCCGCCACCATGCCGGACAGCGGCGAGACGACGGTGCCGGTCGACGACCGGATCACCGTCGTCCTCTGCGGTCGCCGGTTGGCGGCCGCCGACCGGCGCCTCGTCGAGGCGTTCGCCGCCCAGGCGGCCGTCGCGCTGCGCCAGGAGCGGTTGGCCGAGGAGGCCGCCACCGCCCGGCCGCTCGCCGCGGCCGACCGGATGCGGACCGCGCTGCTCGCCGCGGTGAGCCACGACCTGCGTACGCCGCTGGCGTCCGCGAAGGCGGCGGTGACCAGCCTGCGCAGCCCCGACATCGACTTCGACGAGGAGGACCGGGCGGAGCTGCTCGCCACCGCCGAGGAGTCGCTGGACCGGCTCGCCCGGCTGGTCGCCAACCTGCTCGACATGAGCCGGCTCCAGGCGGGCGTGCTCGGTCTCACCCCGACCACGATCGGCCTGGAGGACGCGGTGCCCCGGGCCCTCGACGAGCTCGGCCCCCCGGCCGTCGACGTCAGCACCGACATCCCGGCCGACCTGCCCGCCGTGACGGCCGATCCCGGGCTGCTGGAACGGGTCCTCGTCAACATCTTCGCCAACGCCCTGCGCTACAGCCCGCCCGGCCAACCGCCGACGATCACCGCGAGCGCGCACGCCGGTCAGGTCGAGCTGCGGGTCATCGACACCGGCCCGGGTATCCCCGAGGACAAGTGGGAGCACGTGTTCCTGCCGTTCCAGCGCCTCGGCGACCGGGACAACCAGACCGGCGTTGGCCTCGGCCTCGCGCTCTCCCGGGGCCTGGCCGAGGCGATGGGCGGGAGCCTGACCCCGGAGACCACTCCGGGTGGTGGACTGACCATGGTGCTGCGGCTGCCCGCCGTGACCCACAGCCTGGCGGAGGGACCACAGGAATGACCCGCATCCTGGTCGTCGACGACGAGCCGCAGATCCTGCGCGCGCTGCGGATCAACCTGCGTGCCCGCCGGTACGACGTCGAGGTCGCCGACACCGGCGCCGGGGCGCTCAAGGCGGCCGCCGGTCACCCGCCGGACCTGGTGGTCCTCGACCTGGGCCTGCCGGACATGGACGGCGTCGACGTGATCCGGGGCCTGCGGGGCTGGACCACCGTGCCGATCATCGTGCTCTCCGGCCGGGCCGGCAGCGAGGACAAGGTCGAGGCGTTGGACGCGGGCGCGGACGACTACGTGACCAAACCGTTCGGCGTGGAGGAGCTGCTGGCCCGCATCCGGGCGGTCGCCCGGCGGTTGGGCGCACCGACCGACGCCACCGCCACCCTGCGGGTGGGCCGGCACACCGTCGACCTCGCCGACCGTACGGTCACCCGTGACGACGGCACCGAGGTGAAGCTGACCCCCATCCAGTGGGCGGTGCTGGAGAAGCTGCTGCGCAATCCCGGCAAGCTGGTCAGCCAGCGGCAGCTGCTGCACGACGTGTGGGGACCGGAGTACCAGAACGAGAGCAACTACCTGCGCCAGTACCTCGCCCAGCTGCGCCGCAAGTTGGAGGACGACCCGGCCCGTCCCCGGCATCTGATCACCGAGCCGGGGATGGGCTACCGCTACCGGCCGTGATGCCGGCTGGGGTCAGTCGGTGGTGAGGCGCACCCGCTCCGGGGCGTCGAGCCGGTAGCCGACGCCGTGCACGGTCGTGACGACCGGACCCCGGCCCGCCAGCTTCTGGCGGTTCCGGCGGATGTGCACGTCGACCGTGCGGCCACCCAGGCAGACCTGGTGGCCCCACACGTCCCGCATCAACTGCTCCCGGGTCAGCACCTGATGGCGGTGCCGGACCAGGTGGAGCAGGAGGTCGTACTCGAGTCGGGTCAACGTCAGCGGGTGCCCGCAGAGCAGGGCGGTCCGACGTCCCGTACGCAGCACGAGGGTGGCCTCGTCCGGGTCGGCCGCCACCCGCAGGCGCCGCGTCGAGCGCCCACCGGTGGAACGGACCTCCGGCGCGGAACCGTCGAGCAGGAGGCGGGCGCCGACGGGCACCGGTCCCGCGGTCGACGCGTCGCCGACGACGGCACGGATGCGTTCCACGAGGTCGCGGGCCACCTCCGTGGCGGTGCCGGCGGCCCGCACCACCACGGAGATCTCGACGGTGACGCCGTCGCCGGCCGGCTGGATGGCCGGTTCGGACGGCGTCAGGAGGGTGACGGCGGTCATCTCAGACCGGCCGGGTGCCGGCGAGCGCGGCGACGGGACGGGCCTGGTCGGCCTGCCGCGACGCCGTCGTGGCGCGAGTCGGACCGGTCCGCTGCGGCGCCGTGCCGAGGCGGGCCTCGTCGCGCGCGACCGGCGGCGCGACCAGGAGCGGGTCCAGTTGGATGCGGTCGATGCCCAGCGGCTTCAGCATGCTCCGCAGCGCCGACTCGCAAAGCGGCGTCCACGGCTGGTCCGCGCCCATGGCGCTGGCGAGCCTCTCCGGGCTGCTGAAGGCCAGCCCCACCCGCTCCCCCTGGGGAAGCCGGGCGGTACGCACCGCCAGCGCCTGCCGTCCGGGCACGGTACGCACCGGGACGGCCCAGGTATCCGGAACCTCGTCCATCGTGTTGCCTTCCTTCTCATCCAAGCTGGCCGACCGGGCGGGCGCGCCCGGTCAGCGGGGAAATCGTTCGAGATCACGGCCGAAGCGGCGGATGGCGTCGGCCCGCGCCCAGTCCGGCGCGGGCACGGTCACCACCGGCACCCTCGCCCGGCTCACGCAGTAGCGGGTGACGTGCCCGCCCTTCGAGCCGAAGCGGCCCCGCCGAGGGCTGCCCACCACCAGGACGTCCGTCTCCCGCCACGCCTCGTCGACCAGCACCTGGCCGGCGTAGCCCTGCTCGGCGAGGACGCGGACGGTCACGTCCCGCGGCTGGCCGCCGAGGGCCGTCTCGAAGGCGTCCCGCACGTAGGCGCGGGCCGCCCGGGCGAACTCCTCCTGCCAGAGCCACGGCATGGTCCCGGGGCGCCAGAGCGGCACGAACGTCCACGCCCGCACCGCGTACAGCGGGGCGCCGTCGCGGCGGGCCAGCCGCACCGCCGCGCGCAGGGCGGCCAGTCCGGCGTACGAGCGGTCCACCCCGACCACTACCCGGCCGGCGGTGACGGGGCGGCTCATGCCCGTGCCGGCACGGGCACCGGGACGGTGGCGGCCGGGCTGTCGGTGGGGACCGGGAGGTCCAGCGGGCGGAGGATGCTGTGCGTGGCGACGACCTCCGCGCCGCCCCGCCGTCGCAGGTCCTCCACGGCGCGGTGCAGCACGCTCAGGCTGGTCGCGGAGAGGCGGACCACGGCGTCGATGTCGGCGGCGATCCACCACGCCTCCACGGCGCAGGGCTCGGTGCGCAGGTAGTCCAGGAGGTGGCTGCCGGGCGTGGCGGCGGTCAGCCGGACGCCGACCAGCGCCTCGTGCCGCCGCTCCGGCTCGTCGGACAGGGGCGGGGACCCGGCCGGCGGGCCGACCGGACCGGCCGGGCGCCGGGCGGACCGCCGCCCGGCCTCCGCCGGAACCGGCTCGCGATCCCACGGCCGCAACCGTCGTGACGTCATGTCGCCATCGTGGCGAGCGGGTGGCGGTGGGGCCCGTGCCGATACGGCGATTTCACGGCTTCCCGGGCAATCTTGACGCGCTGTTGACGGTCACCGCTGCGATGGCCGAAATCCGCTGAAGCCGACCTTCACGCATGTCGGCCTGACGGACGGGTAGGGCGGTAAGGAGGCGGACGAGGGGAGGGCCGAGGAATGGCCACGATCACCAGCAGGATGCTCGACGCGTACCCGAAGTCGATCAATCTCGACCGGGGGAAGCTAGCGGCGGTCATCGACACGCTCAACGCCTGCGCCGAGGCCTGTACCGCCTGCGCGGACGCCTGCCTGAGCGAGGACATGGTCGCCGAGCTGACGAAGTGCGTCCGTACCAACCTGGACTGCGCGGACATCTGCACCACGACCGCCCGGGTGCTGTCCCGGCACACCGGCTACGACGCCAACGTCACCCGCAGCCTGCTGGAGGCGTGCGCCACCGTCTGCAAGGCGTGCGGCGACGAGTGCGACCGGCACGCCGACCGGCACGCCCACTGCCGGGTCTGCGCCGAGGCCTGTCGGGACTGCGAGCAGGCCTGCCGGGACCTGGTGGCCGCGATGAGCTGACGCTCACGCGGACCGTGCGGCGCTCGCCCTCCGGTCGGTGTCCGGCCGGCGGGACGGCAACCCGCGGTCGCGCTCAGTGCGGGTTGCCGGCGGTGAGCCGCAGGGTGAAGCCGTGCGCGTCGCGGTGCAGGCACACATGGTTGCAGGACTGGTAGGTGATCCACAGGCCGAGGCCACCGGTCGCGCCGTCGCCGGCCGGGAGCAGCCCCGCGTACGGGTCCTTCGGGCCGTCGCCGCCGTCGGTCACGGTGACCACGATCCGGTCGGTGCCGGCCCAGACGCGCAGCCGCACCGGGGGCACGCCGTGCCGCAGCGCGTTGGTGACCGTCTCGCTGACGGCGACGACCAGGTCGTCCACGTCGTCGGAGGGCAGCACCCCACGGTCGACCGCGTGCACCGCGGCCCGTGCGTCCGCCGCCGTCGGATCGGTCAGCTCGATCAGCGGTGGCCGGGCCTGCAACGGATCGGGGCGCGCGGGCCGCTGCTCACGGAGGTAGGTCGGCGGGTCGGTGTAGGTCGGGCTGGGCACGTGGCGGCCGTCCGCGGTGGCGAACCGGGGGTGCGTACGCGCCACCTCGTCGAGCAGGTGCGGCGGCGTGGTGCGGGTGTCGTACGCGCACATGCTCCAGAGCGGGAAGTCGTCGTACGCGTGGTTGATCGCCGACTCGTAGCGCGCCCACCAGTCGAACGTCGCCCCGAACGCGACCCGCGGCAGCTCACCGATGATCCGGATCTGACCGGCCCCGGCGGCGACCTGCGCGGCCAGCAGCTTCCGGTAGGAGCGGATCGCCGCGGTGGGGCGCGCGTAGACGTCCCCGCCCGGCAGGTACTCCACCTCCGTCCCGGCGGGCAACGCGGCCCGGACCAGCCCGGCGGTGCGCTCGCCGAGCGCGACGAAGGTGGGCTCGCCGGCCTCGACCCCGCCGCGCAGGAACGGGAGCACGACCGCCAGCAGCTCGTCGTCGGACTGGTAGCAGACAGCCTCGTGGTAGTAGCCCTGGTGGCCGGTGGCCGCGCCCGTCCTCATCGAGCCGCCTCCACCTGGAGGCCGGGCAGGCCGAGCAGCGTCGCGAGGCGTGCGGCGGCGCTGTGCGCGGAGCGCAGCACGACGGTGGCGGCGTGACGCCGCCCGTAGTCGCGCAGCAGCAGGAGCGTACGGTGATCGACGAAGCGCAGCTGGGCGGCGTCCAGCACCAACCGGCCGTCGACGGGGCGCAGCTCGGCCCGCTCCAGCGCGGTGGCGAACAGGTCGTGGCCGGTCAGGTCCAGCTCGCCGGCGAGCCCGGCCCGGTCGCCCAGCGGCCCGGTCGCGTACAGCTGGAACGGCACCTCGGTGGCGTTGGTGCGCGGGTGCAGGCAGGCCAGCTCGGCGAGCGTCCGGGCGTCCAGCTCCCGCCGGTCGTAGGCACACATCGCGGCGAACGGCCGGGCCCGCATGTAGCGGTCGACGAGGTGTTCGTAGCGGGCGAACGCGTCCAACTGGGCGGGGGTGCGGACCAGCGGGGTGGCCTCGGCGACCACCCGCAGGCCCTGGTAGCCGGCGGCGAGGGCGGCGTCGGTGGCCTCCGCGTAGGCGCGTACCTGGGCGGGGCCGTCCACGACCGCGCCAGAGCGGTACGCCCCGTCCAGCGGCACCACCTCGGCCGCTCCGCGGGCCAGCGCATCGCGCAGCGCGGGAACGGCGGAGAGCCGCGCGAGGACCGGCTCGGGCGGGCCGGAGCAGACATACCAGAGCCGCTCGCCGGCGTGCAGCCCGTCGAGCAGGAAGTCTTGGGCGCCGTTGGCGAAGGCGGTCGGGTCGTCGTAGACCCAGCAGAGATGGCCGTGCGGTGCCGAAGACTCCGCGTGCCTGGTCACGCCCACTTCCCCATAACGCCAGTCTATGTCGGTGCCGGTCACGGCAGCTCCGCCGGGCAGTTGCGGTGCAGCCGCGACAGGACCACGGCGGCGGCCTCGTGCAGGGCCTCCACCTGCGCGGGCGTGAGCCCGGCGAAGAACAGCTCCCGCACGCGGGCGGCGTGCGCCGGCGCCGCGGACCGGATGGTGGTCCGACCGGCCTCGGTGAGCCGGACCAGGGGGGCGCGCCCGTCCTCCACGCACTCCTCGCGGGCGACCAGGCCGCGCTGCTCCATCCGGCGGATCTGGTGGGCGAGGCGGCTCTTCTCCCACTGGAGTTCGGCGCGGAGGGTGCGGGCGCGCATCGTCTGGTCCGGGGCGGCGGCGAGCGCGGCGAGCACCTCGAAGTCGGACTCGGAGATGCCCGAATCCTGCTGGAGGCTCTGCCCGAGGGCGAGCGTGAGCTGGTTGCGCATCCGGTGGAAGGTGCGCCAGACCTGCTGCTCGCGATCGTCGAGCCAGTTGCCGGAATCGCCCATCCGACCAGCGTAGTTCGCGGTTCCCGGGTCGGCGGCTCGGCGAGATCCCGGCGCGGATGACGGGCCTCACAGTGGCGGGGTCGGGGGGTGGTCGTACACTGGTTGACGCATCAACCTTTGGGGGAGTCGTGTCAGGTACCTACCGCCACCGCCTGGAGTTCGGCACGTTCGTCACGCCGGCGAACGCGACGCCGGACACGCCCGTGGCGCTCGCCCGGCTCAGCGAGGAACTCGGCTACGACCTGGTCACCTTCCAGGACCACCCATACCAGCCGGCGTTCCTGGACACCTGGACGTTGCTGTCCTGGGTCGCCGGGAAGACCGAACGGATCCACCTCGCCGCGAACGTGCTCAACGTGCCGCTGCGATCCCCGGCGGTCCTGGCCCGCGCGGCCGCCAGCCTCGACCTGCTCTCCGGCGGGCGGCTGGACCTCGCCCTCGGCGCCGGCGCGTTCTGGACGGCGATCGAGGCGATGGGCGGCCGGCGGCTGCGCCCCGGCGAGTCGGTCGAGGCGCTGGACGAGGCGATCGACGTCATCCGCGCCCTGCTCGACGCCGGCGACCCCGCGCCGCTGCGCTACGCCGGTGAGCACCACCGGCTCGACGGCGCCCAGCCCGGCCCGCTGCCGGCCCACCACATCCCGATCTGGCTCGGCGCGTACCGGCCGCGGATGCTGCGGCTCGTCGGCGCCAAGGCCGACGGCTGGCTGCCCACGCTCGGCCCGATCGAGCCCGCCGACCTGCGCACCAGCAACAAGATCATTGACGAGGCGGCCCGGGAGGCGGGCCGCGACCCGGCGGACATCCGGCGGCTGCTGAACATCTCCGGCCAGTTCGCGCCGAGCCGCCAGGGCCTGCTGCACGGGCCGGCCGACAGCTGGGTCGAGGACCTGCTGCCCCTGGTCGTGGAGGACGGTGTCGGCACGCTCATCCTGATGACCGACGACGCCACCACCATGGCGCGGTTCGCGCACGAGGTCGCGCCGGCGCTGCGCGAGGCCGTCGACCGGGCACTGCCCGAGCCGCTGCCCACCACCGCCCGGCGCAGCGTCACCGTCCGCGCCAAACGGCGCCCCGGCATCGCGTACGACCAGGTGCCCGCCTCGCTGGCCGACAGCGCCGTCGAGCCGGGAGACATCACCTACCCGAACGTGAAGTCCAACTACATGCGCGGCGGCGCACCCGGTCTGGTGCTGCGCCCCGGCACCCCGGCCGAGGTCGCCGACGCGCTCGCCTTCGCCCGCGCGCACCGGGACCTGCCCCTGGGCGTACGCAGCGGCGGGCACGGCATCAGCGGCCGGTCCACGAACGACGGTGGCATCGTCATCGACCTCGGCCGGCTGAACACGATCGAGGTGCTGGACGAGGCGACCCGCCGGGTGCGGATCGGCCCCGGTGCCCGGTGGATGCAGGTCGCCGCCGCCCTCGAACCGTACGGCTGGGCCCTCACCTCCGGCGACTACGGCGGCGTCGGCGTCGGCGGCCTGGCCACCGCCGGTGGGGTCGGCTGGCTGGCCCGCAAGCACGGCCTCACCATCGACCACCTGCGCGCGGTCGAGCTGGTCCTCGCCGACGGCACTCAGGTGCGGGCCAGCGACACCGAGAACCCCGACCTGTTCTGGGCCGTCCGCGGCGCCGGCGCGAACTTCGGCATCGTCACCGCGTTCGAGTTCGAGGTCGACGAGGTGGGGCCGGTCGGCTGGGCCCAGTTCGTCCTCGACGCCAGCGACCCCGCCGGGCTGCTGACCCGCTGGGGCGCGGCGGTCGAGGCGGCACCCCGCGACCTGACCACCGCGATCATCATGGGTGGGCCCCGGCCCGGCCAGCCGTCGGTGGCGCAGGTGATGGCGATGGTCGACTCCGACGATCCGGCCACCATCGTGGCCGCGCTGCAACCCGTCGCCGACATCGCTCCCGGATACGACCAGCAGGTGGTCATCACCTCGTACGCCTCGGTGATGGCCAACGCGGCCGAGGGACCGCACCGGGCGCAGGGCGAGCCGGTGTCCCGCACCGGTCTGGTCGAGCACCTCACGCCCGCCTTCGCCGCGGCGGCCGCCCGCCTGGTGGCCAGCGGCGCCGTCTACTTCTTCCACGTCCGGTCGGTGGGCGGGGCGGTCACCGACATCGACCCCGACGCGATGGCGTGGAGCCACCGGGGTGTGAACTTCCACGTCACCGCGTTCGGGCGCAACCGCGCCCGGCTCGACGCGCTCTGGGAAGACCTGATGGCGCCGCACATCCGGGGCACCTACCTCAGCTTCGAGACCGACCAGCGGCCGGAGCGCCTGTTGGAGGCGTTCCCGCCCCGGACGCTCGCCCGGCTGCGCACGCTGAAGGCGCGGTACGACCCGACCTGCCTCTTCCGCGACAACTTCGCCATCGCACCCGACTCCGCTTCCGACTCGACTCCGAGGACGACGTCATGACCGACTACGGGCACGACCTCCTGTTCGGCGCCTTCGTCACGCCCACCGCGCAGCCCGTCCGGCACGCCGTGGACGTCGCCGTGGCGGCCGACCGGGCCGGGCTGGACCTGGTCACGTTCCAGGACCACCCCTACCAGCCACGATTCCACGACACCTGGACGCTGCTGAGCTACGTGGCCGCCCGCACCGAGCGGATCCGGCTCAGCGGCAACGTCCTCAACCTGCCGCTGCGGCAGCCGGCGGTGCTGGCCCGTAGCGCCGCCAGCCTCGACCTGCTCAGCGGTGGCCGGTTCGAGCTGGGCATCGGCGCGGGCGGGTTCTGGGACGCCATCGCGGCGATGGGCGGCCGGCGACTCAGCCCCGGTCAGGCGGTCCAGGCGCTGGACGAGGCCATCCAGGTGATCCGTGAGGTCTGGGCGGCCGACAAGCCGGGCGGGATCCGCGTCGACGGCGAGTACTACCAGGTCCGGGGCGCGAAGCGGGGACCCGCGCCGGCCCACGACGTGAAGATCTGGGTCGGCGCGTACAAGCCGCGCATGCTGCGGCTGACCGGCCGGGTGGCCGACGGCTGGCTGCCCACCCTCCAGTACCTGGAAGGTGGCACTTCCGACCTGACGACCATGAACGCGCAGATCGACGAGGCCGCCGCCGCGGCCGGACGGGACCCGGGCGCGGTCCGCCGGCTGCTGAACATCGGCGGCCAGTTCGCGGCCACCGGGCGGTCGTTCCTCAACGGCCCGCCGGAGCAGTGGGCCGAAGACCTCGCCGGGGTGGCCCTGGAACACGGGGTCAGCGCGTTCATCCTGGCCGGTGACGACCCGGCCGTGATCGAACTGTTCGCCAACGAGGTCGCCCCGGCGACCCGCGAGCTGGTCGCCGAGGAACGGGCCCGCTGACGCCCCGCCGTCAGTCCCCGGCGGCCTCGACCTCGGCCAGCCGGCGGCGCAGGTGCGCCCGCTCCGGCTCGGTGCCGGCCAGGTCGAGCGCCCGCCGGTAGGCCGTCGCGGCCTCGTCGAGCCGGTGGAGCCGGTGCAGCAGGTCCGCCCGGGCCGCCGGATACGGGTGGTGCGCCCGCAGCCGGGGCTCGCCGGCCAGCTCGTCCAGCAGGGCCAGGCCGGCGGCCGGGCCGTCGCGCATCGCCACCGCCGCGGCCCGGTTCAGCGCCACCACCGGCGAGGGCGTCAGTGCCAGCAGGACGTCGTAGAGCGCCACCACCTGCGCCCAGTCGGTCGACTCCTCGTCGGCCGCCTCGTCGTGCAGGGCGGCGATGGCCGCCTGCACTCCGTACGGGCCGGGTGGGCCGCCCAGCGCGGCGAGCACCAGGTCCCGCCCCTCGTCGATCATCGCCCGGTCCCAGCGGTCACGGTCCTGGTCACGCAGGAGCACCAGCTCGCCCGCCGGGCCGACCCGTGCGTCCCGGCGGGCGTGGACCAGCAGCAGCAGACCGAGCAGCCCGGCGACCTCCCGCTCGTCGGGCAGTAGCCGGCGCAGGAGCCGGGCCAGCCGGATGGCCTCCTCGGCGAGGTCGAGCCGCTGGAGTTGCGGCCCCGCGCTGGCCGCGTACCCCTCGGTGAAGATCGAGTAGACGGCTTGGAGCACGCCGGGCAGCCGGGCGGGCAGCTCGTGCGGCTCGGGGACCCGGAACGGGATCCGGGCGTCGCTGATCTTCTTCTTCGCCCGGACCAGCCGCTGGGCCACGGTCGGTGTCGGCACGAGGAAGGCTCGGGCCACCTGCGAGGTGGTCAGCCCGGCGAGGTACCGCAGGATGAGCGCCCCCCGATCGGCGGCCGGCAGCGCCGGGTGCGCGCAGGTGAAGAAGAGCCGCAGCCGCTCGTCGGGGAGGCCACCGTCGTCGTCCACCGGGGCCGCCGGCCCGGACCGGTCCGCCTCGGCGGCGAGGATGGCGAGCCGCGCCGCGTACGCCTGGTCGCGCCGGAGCCGGTCGACGGCCCGGCGCCGGGCCGTGGTGAGCAGCCACGCCCCGGGCCGGGCCGGCACGCCGTCGACCGGCCAGTGGGTCAGGGCCGCCTCGATCGCCTCGGAGGCGACGTCCTCGGCCAGGTCGAGGTCACCGAAGCGGTGGACGAGGGCGGCGAGCAGCCGCCCGCGTTCCTCCCGGAACACCGCCTCGACCGAGGCGCGGGGGCCGGCCGCCCGCTCGTCCACCCCGGCCGCCTAGAACTCGGCGACCGGCCGCACCTCGACCGCCCCGTCGCCCCGCGAACCCGGGCAGCGGGCGGCCCAGTCCAGGGCCACGTCGAGGTCGGGCACGTCGATGACGTAGTAGCCGCCCAGCACCTCGCGGGTCTCCGCGAACGGACCGTCGGTGATCGTCCGCTCCCCGGTCGGGCCGACGCGAACGGTGGTGGCCGTCGTGAGGTCCGCCAGCGAGTGCCCGGCGACGAAGATGCCCGCCTCCTGGACCGCCTTGTCGTAGGCCATCCAGTCCTCCACCGTGCACGGGTCCGGCGCGTCCCGCGAACCGCTCTGGATGAGCAGCATGTACTTCATGTCCGACTCCTGTCGTCGCTTCGAGCTGGCGTACGACCTGACGACGAGCGGGACCCCCACGTTTCGACACGGCCCCGGGGAAATTCTCCCCCGGCTCCGGCGGCCCGGGCGAGCCGCCGCGCGGCGGCTACCGCTTCAGCAGCGCGCGCAGCTCCGCGACCACCTCGGCCGGCGCCTCCTCGGCCATGAAGTGGCCGCACGAGACCGTCCGGTGCGCCAGGTCCGGTGCCCACGCCCGCCACAGCGCCGTGGCGTCGTAGCCGAGCGCGGCACCCCAGTCCTGCTGGAGGACGGTCACCGGCATCCGCAGCCGGTTGCCGGCCGCCAGGTCGGCCCGGTCGTGCGTCACGTCGATCCCGGCCGACGCCCGGTAGTCGGCCACGATCGAGGTGACCGCGTCGCGGGACGCCGCCAGGTACGCCGCCCGCACGTCCGCCGGGATGGCCTCCGGATCCCGGGTCCAGACGTCCAGGAAGTGCCCGAAGAAGGCGTCGGGGCTCCCGGCGATCAGCTGCTCGGGCAGGCCGGGCGGCTGGGCCATGAGGTACAGGTGGAAGCCGACGGCGGCGGTCGTCCCGTGCAGGACGTCCCACATGTCGAGGGTGGGCAGCACGTCGAGCGCCGCCAGGTGGGTCACCGCGTCCGGGTGGTCGAGGCCGGCCCGGACGGCGACCAGCGCGCCCCGGTCATGCCCCGCCAGGGCGAACCGGTCATGCCCGAGCGCCCGGGCCAGCGCGACGACGTCGGCGGCCATGGTGCGCTTCGCGTACCGGGCCCCGTCGGTGTCGGCCGGCTTGTCACTCGCGCCGTAACCGCGCAGGTCGGGACAGATCACCGTGTGGTCCGCGGCGAGGTCGGCGGCGACGTGCCGCCACATGAGGTGGGTCTGGGGGAAACCGTGCAGCAGCACGACCGGCGGACCGGAGCCACCCACGGCCGCCGACAGGGCCACGCCCTCGTCGACCGTCACGCGCCGGTAGTCGAAACCCTTGATGCCGAGATCCACGGCAAGCCTCCCTGTCGATGGTCCGGGCCGCGGTCGCACCGCCCCGGCCCGGGGTACGACGGAAGCCTGCCCGGCACCGATGAGCACCGGATGAGCACGGAGAAAGCGGGGCGGCGGCCGACGCCGCGCCGAGCCGCCGCCGTGCCTAGATTGGAGACCATGACCGGGCAGGCGGGGGTGACGTTCGGCGTGCTCGGGCCGGTGGAGGTCCGCGCCGACGACGTTCCGGTGTCGCTGCGCGGTGCGCGACCCCGGGCGGTGCTGGCGCGGCTGCTGATCGCCCGTGGCCGGGTCGTGCCGGTGGACCGGCTCGTCGAGGACCTGTGGGAGGAGCCCCCGGAGGGCGGCGTCGCCGCGATCCGCACCTTCGTGGCGGACCTGCGCCGCGCGCTGGAACCCGACCGGCCACCTCGCCGGCCCGCGCGGCTCCTGGTCACCGCACCACCCGGGTACGCGCTGCACCTCGCCACCGACGCGGTGGACGCCTGGCGGTTCGAGGCGGCGGTCCGTGAGTCCGCCGACCTGATCGCTGCCGGATCGGCCGGTCCGGCGCTGGCCGCGCTCGACGGCGCGCTCGCCCTGTGGCGTGGCCCCGCCTACGCCGAGTACGCCGACCAACCCTGGGCCCGCGCCGAGATCGACCGGCTGGACGAGCTGCGGATGCTGGCGGTGGAGCGGCGGGCCGAGGCGTTGCTGGCGGCGGGCCGGGCCGCCGAGGCCGCCACCGACCTGCGGGCCTACACGGCCGACCAGCCGCTGCGGGAGGACGGGTGGCACCTGCTGGCGCTCGCCCTGTACCGGGCGGGCCGGCAGGGGGACGCGCTGGCGGCGCTGCGGCGGGCCCGCCGGACGCTGGTCGCGCGGTTGGGCGTCGACCCGGGACCCCGGCTGCGGCAGCTGGAGGCGGACGTCCTCGCCCAGGCGCCGCACCTGACCGGCGCGGCCGAGCCACACCCGGGTGGTCCGGCGCCGCGCCTGGCCGAGCCGCCGCATCCGGCCGGGGCGCCGGCGCTCGCCGGCAGCGCCGGGGGCGGCACGCCGTCGCCGGTCGGGCCGTCCGACGCCGTTGCGGGCCGGCGTCCGTTCGTCGGTCGGGATGACGAACTCGACGCCCTCGACCGGGCCGCCGACCGGGTCGACCGGCAGGGCCGACCCGCGCTCGTCCTGATCTCGGCGGATGCCGGGGGCGGCAAGTCGGCGCTCGCCGAGGCGTTGACCGATCGGCTGGCCGCGCGGGGCTGGACGACGGCCTGGGGGCGCAGCCCCGAGTACGAGGGCGCCCCGGTCGCCTGGCCCTGGAGGCAGATCGCCGACGAGCTGACCGACCGGGCCGGCCCGACCCCACCCGGCCCGACCGCGTTGGGGGAGGCCGGCGACGCCGAAACGCCGACCGGGCCCGCCGCCGTCGATCCCGCCACTGCGCGGTACCGCCTGCACCAGGCGACGGCGGCGCGGCTGTCCACGGTGGCCGGGCGCGGCCCGGTACTGCTGGTCCTGGACGACCTGCACCGCGCGGACGAGGGCACCCTGGACGTCCTGACGGCCCTGTTCGCCGACCCCACCCGGGTCGCCGGCCCGGTGCTGGTCGTCGGCACGTACCGGGCCACCGAGATCAGCCCCGAGCTGACCGCGGCGTTGGCCCGGTTCGCCCGGCTCGAACCGCTCCGGGTCTACCTGGCCGGGCTCGGCGAGCCCGCCACCGCCGACCTCGTTCGTGCCGTGGCCGGGCGGGACCCGGACCCGACGGCGGTACGGCTGATCCACCGCCGTAGCGGCGGCAACCCGTTCTTCGTCCGGGAGTTGGCGCGGCTGCTCGCCTTAGAGGGCGCGGCGGCCCTCGAACGGGTGCCGGCCGGGGTGCGGGACGTGATCCGGCACCGCCTGGCGCGACTTCCCGAGGCGGCGCAGGAGGTGCTGCGGCAGGCCGCGGTGCTCGGTCGGGACGTCGACCCGGAGCTGCTGGCCGCGCTGGCCGACAGCGTGACCGCGCCCGATCCCGCCGCACCCGATCCCGCCGCACCCGGCGCGGACGCCGACGGCGTGCTCCTCGACGCCCTGGACCACGCGCTGCGCGCCGGCTTCCTCACCGAGCAGGTGGGCGAGGGGCTGCGGTTCACCCACATCCTGGTCCGCGACACGATCTACGCCGACCTGTCCGCACCGCGCCGGTCGCGCTGGCACGCCCTCGCCGGTGCGGCGATCGAACGTCTGCACCCCGACGACGTGCTGGCCCTCGCCCACCACTTCGACCGGGCCGGCACCCGGGCCACGGCCGCCCGCGCGGCCCGCTACGCCCGGATCGCCGCCGAGCAGGCCGAGGGCCGTGCCCATCCGCACCGGGCCGCCCGGCTGTGGCAGCAGGCGCTCGACGCCCACGACCGGGCCGGGGGCGCGGACGTCGCGGGCCGGCTGACGGCGATGATGGGGCTCGGCCGCGCGCTCGCGGTCACCGGGCACCTGGAGCGGACCAGACGGTACCGGGCCGAGGCGCTCGCCACGGCCGAGAAGCTGGCCGACCCGGCGCTCACCGCGGCCGTCCTCACCGCGTTCGAGGTGCCGGCGGTGTGGACGCGCAACGACGACGAGGAGCTGTCCGCGCGGATCGTCCGGGCCGCCGAGAGCGTCCTGGCCGTCACCGGCGCGGACGATCCCGAACGGCGTAGCCGGCTGCTGAGCACGCTCGCCCTGGAGCTGCGTGGCACGACCACCGACCGGGGGCACCAGGCGGCGGTGGAGGCGGAGGCGCTCGCCCGGCGGGTGGGAAACCCGGCGCTGCTCGCGTTCGCGTTCAACGCCCGCTTCATGCACACCTTCGGGCGCACCGGGCTGGCCGCCGAGCGCGCCCGCGTCGGGGCGGAGCTGGTCGAGGTCGCCGCCGCGCACGACCTGGTGACGTTCGAGGTGCTCGGCCGCCTCATCGTGGTGCAGGCCAGCGCCGGGCTCGGCGATCTCGCTGCCGCCGACGCGCACGCCGCCGCCGCCGACGCCCTCGCCGCGCGGCACGACCTGCCGCTGGTCGGGGTGTTCACCCGGTGGTACGCGGCGCTGCGCCTCGCCCTCGCCGGACGGCGGGCCGAGGCCGAGGTGGCGTACCGCGGGGCCCAGGAGCGGTTGCCCTCCGGCGCGATGCCCGGCCTGGAGCGGGGGCTGCTGCCGCTCGCGCTGCTGGCGGTGCGCCTGGCCGACACCCCGACGAGCGCACCCGCCGCCGTGCCGGTTCGCACCGACTGGGGGCCGTACGCGCCGTGGGTCGAGCCGCTGGCCCTGGCCGGGGACGGCCGCCGGAACGAGGCCGTCGCCGCGCTGCGGACGCAGCCGCAGTCACCGCACGACCTGCTCCGGGAGGCCCGCCTCGCGCTCACCGCCCGGGCCGCACTCGCCGTCGGTGACGAGCCGGCGATGCGGTACGCGTACGCCGAACTGCTGCCCGCCGCCGGCGAGCTGGCCGGCGCGGGCAGTGCGGTCCTCAGCCTCGGCCCGGTGGCCCGGCACCTGGCCGACCTCGCCACCGCGCTCGGCGAGGACGTGGCGGCGGCCGGTCACGATCGGACGGCGCGGGCCGTCGCGGAGCGGCTCCGGGTGGCGACCTCCGCGGACGGCCCGGGTGGCGGCGGCGACCAGCCGGCCGCCGACGTCCCGACGGGCTGACGGTGCTCGCCCCGGGCCGTGGTGGCCCGGGGCGATTCCCCCGTCAGGCCTTGCGAAGCCAGAAGGTCAGGCCCAGCGACTCGTCGGTGAAGGGCTGCGCGTCCGGCCAGGACGGCTCGCCCTCGGCGCAGTCGGTCGCCAGCACCTCCTCGGCCACCAGCTCGCGGTGCTCGGAAAGCGCGCGACCGGTCTCGTCCCGCTCGGTCCGGTAGCGCAGCGCGATGCGGTCGGTCACCTCGAGTCCGCTGCTCTTGCGGGCCTCCTGGATCTGCCGGATCGCGTCCCGGGCCACGCCGGCCCGGCGCAGCTCGTCGGTGAGGTGCAGGTCGAGCGCGACGGTCGCGCCCGCGTCGCTGGCCACCGCCCAGCCCTCGCGCGGGGTCTCCGTCACGACCACCTCGTCCGGGCCGAGCGTCACCGTCTCGTCGCCGACCTGGAGGGTCGCCGTCCCGGTGTCGCGCAGCGAGTCGCGCAGGGCGGCGGCGTCGGCCGCCGCGATCGCCTTCGCCACCTGCTGCACCGTCTTGCCGAACCGCTTGCCGAGGGTACGGAAGTTCGCCTTCGCGGTCGTGTCGACCAGCGAACCGCCGGCCCCGCCGACGGCGTCGACCCGGCCGACGTTCAGCTCGGCGGCGACCTCCGCCAACAGTTCGGGCGACAGCTCGTCGAACCCGCCGGCCGAGGCGAGCGCCCGGGAGAGCGGCTGGCGGACCTTCATCCCGGAGTCGGCCCGGGCCGCCCGGCCCAGCTCGACCAGCCGACGGGCGAGCGCCATCTGCCGGGACAGCGACGGGTCGATCAGGGACTCGTCGGCGACCGGGTACGACGCGAGGTGCACCGACTGCGGCGCCTCCGGGTCGACCGCCACGACCAGGTCCTGCCACACCCGCTCGGTGATGAACGGGGTGAGCGGCGCCAGCAGCAGGGTGACCGTGGACAGCGCCTCGTGCAGCGTGGCGAGGGCCGCCTTGTCGCCCCGCCAGAACCGCCGTCGGCTGCGCCGGACGTACCAGTTCGACAGGTCGTCGATGAAGGTGGCGAGCAGCCGCCCGGTCTGGTGCGTGTCGAACTCGGCCATGGCCGCGTCGACCTGCGCGACGAGGGTGTTCAGCTCGGAGAGCAACCAGCGGTCCAGCACCGGCCGGTCGGCCGGGGCGGGGTCCGCGGCCGACGGGGCCCAGCCGGCGGTGCGGCCGTACAGGGACTGGAAGGCGACCGTGTTCCAGTAGGTCAGCAGGATCTTGCGGACGACCTCCTGGAGCGCGGTGTGCCCGACCCGGCGGGCCGACCAGGGCGAGCCGACCGCCGCCATGAACCAGCGCACCGCGTCGGCGCCGTGCTGGTCCATCAGCGGGATGGGCTCCAGGATGTTGCCCAGGTGCTTGGACATCTTGCGGCCGTCCTCGGCGAGGATGTGGCCCAGGCAGACCACGTTCTCGTACGGGGACTTGTCGAACACCAGCGTGCCGACGGCCATCAGGGTGTAGAACCAGCCCCGGGTCTGGTCGATGGCCTCGGAGATGAACTGGGCCGGGTAGCGCTTCTCGAACAGGTCGGTGTTGCGGTACGGGTACCCGAACTGGGCGAACGGCATGGAGCCGGAGTCGTACCAGGCGTCGATGACCTCGGGGACCCGGCGGGCGGTCTCCCCGCAGTGGCAGGCGAAGGTGACCTCGTCGATGAACGGCCGGTGCGGGTCGAGGCCGGTCACGTCCGTGCCGGTCAGCTCGCTCAGCTCGGCCAGGGAACCGACGCAGGTCAGGTGGTCGTTGGCGCAGCGCCAGATGGGCAGCGGGGTGCCCCAGTAGCGCCGCCGGGACAGCGCCCAGTCGACGTTGTTGTTGAGCCAGTCGCCGTAGCGGCCGTACTTCACGGTGGTGGGCTGCCAGTTGGTGTGCTCGTTCTCCCGCAGCAGCGCGTCCCGGACGGCGGTGGTGCGGACGTACCAGGACGGCTGGGCGTAGTAGATGAGCGCGGTGTGGCAGCGCCAGCAGTGCGGGTAGGTGTGCTCGTAGGGGACGTTCTTGAACAGCAGCCCGCGCAGCTGGAGGTCCTCGATGAGCGGCCGGTCGGCCTCCTTGAAGAACCGCCCGCCGACCAGCGGCACGTCCGGGGAGAAGCGGCCGTTCGACTGGACCGGGTTCACCATCGGCAGGCCGTACGTCCGGGCGGTGGCCAGGTCGTCCGCGCCGAACGCGGGCGCCTGGTGGACGAGCCCGGTGCCGCTGTCCGTGGTCACGTACGACGCGAGCACGACGTAGTGCGCGTCGGGCACCTCGACCAGGTCGAACGGCGGCCGGTAGGTCCACCGCTCCAGCTCCTTGCCGGTGAACGACTCGCCGGTCAGCTCCCAGCCGTCGCCCAGCGCGTACGCCAGCAGCGGCTCGGCCACGACGAGCCGCTCGGTGCCGTCGGTGGCCACCACGTAGCGGACGTCGGGGTGCACCGCGACCGCGACGTTCGACGGCAGGGTCCACGGCGTGGTCGTCCAGACCAGCAGCGCCGCGGTGTCGGCCAGCGGCCCGGAGGTGAGCGGGAACCGGACGAAGACCGAGGGGTCGACGACCGTCTCGTAGCCCTGCGCGAGCTCGTGGTCGGACAGGCCGGTCTCGTCCCGCGGGCACCACGGGGCGACCCGGAAGTCCTCGACCAGCAGGCCCTTGTCGAAGATCTGCTTCAACGACCACCAGACGGACTCGATGTACTCCGGGTCCATGGTCCGGTAGGCGTCGTCCATGTCCACCCAGTAGCCCATGCGCTCGGTGAGCTCGGCGAACGCGTCGGTGTGCCGGGTGACCGACTCCCGGCAGCGCGCGTTGAACTCGGCGATGCCGAACTTCTCGATGTCCTGCTTGCCGGAGAAGCCGAGCTCACGCTCGACGGCCAGCTCGACGGGCAGGCCGTGGCAGTCCCAGCCGGCCTTGCGGGCGACGTGGAACCCCTTCATCGTCTTGTAGCGGGGGAAGACGTCCTTGAAGACCCGGGCCTCGATGTGGTGGGCGCCGGGCATGCCGTTGGCCGTCGGCGGCCCCTCGTAGAAGACCCACTCCGGGCGACCCTCGGACTGTTCGAGGCTGCGGCGGAAGACGCCGTTGGCGTGCCAGAAGTGCAGGACCTGATGATCGAGGTCGGGCAGATCGACCTGGGTGGGTACGCTGCGGTACATCGCTCCTCCGTCGGCGCGTGTGTGGAAGCTCCGCCGGAGGGACGAGGCCGGGGCCCCGCGGTACCACCCTCCTTGGCCGTCGGGACGGCCCTCTCGTTCGGGTCTGGTCGGGTCTACTCGGCCTCGCGGCCTTTCTTCCGACGGCTCCGGGGTGATCTTCCCGCCGCGCACACCCCCGGGCTTCCACCGTCCCCGGGTCTCTCCTGGCTGCGTGCGCCGGTACTCGTCCCCATCCACGCCTTCCACCCGCATCCTATCCCAGCCCGGTTGATCAAGGCCGTGGTGCGCGGGCAGGGACGGGTCACGGCCGGCGCAGGTAGGTCAGCACGGCCAGTACCCGGCGGTTCGTGTCGTCGCTCGGCGGCAGGTCCAGCTTCAGGAGGATGTTGCCGACGTGCTTGTTGACCGCGGCCTCGGTGACGTGCAGCGCGGCGCCGATCGACGTGTTGGAGCGGCCCTCGGCGACCAGCGCCAGGACCTCCCGTTCCCGGGGCGACAGGGCGGCGAGCGGATCCCGCGGCCGGTGCAGCAGCCGGCGGACCACGTCGGGGTCGACGACGGTGCCGCCGTCGGCGACCGTACGCAGCTGCCCGACGAACTCGCTCACCTCGGCGACGCGGTCCTTGAGCAGGTAGCCGACCCGGCGGCCGTCGCCGCTGTCGAGCAGCGCGCTCGCGTACTCGGCCTGCACATGTTGGCTCAGCACCACGACGGCGAGGCCCGGCCGCTCGGCGCGCAGGGCGACGGCCGCACGCAGTCCGTCGTCGCGTCCGCCGGGCGGCATCCGGATGTCGGTCACCACGAGGTCGGGCCGGTGCGCGCGGGTCGCGTCCCGCAGCGCCGGCGCCGAACCGACGGCGGCGACCACCTCGAAGTCGAACCGTTCCAGCAGGCTGACCAGCCCCTCGCGCAGGAGGACCTCGTCCTCGGCGAGCACCACCCGGGTCACGGGCGGCACGGTAGCTCGACCCGCACCCGGGTGGGGCCGCCGGGCGGGCTGGCGAGCAGCAGCCGGCCGCCGGCTGCGGCGACCCGGTCGGCGAGACCCGTGAGCCCGGTGCCCCGGGTCGGGTCGGCGTCGCCCCGGCCGTCGTCGGAGATCTCCACGACGAGCAGGTCGCCGTCCCGGTCGAGCCGCACGTCCGCCCGGGTCGCCCCGGAGTGCCGGGCCACGTTGCCGAGGCACTCCGACACCACGTACCAGGCGGTGGTCTCCACCGCCTCGGGCAGCGGCACGTCGACGTCGGCGTGGACGGTGACCGGCACGGTCGCCTCGTCCGCCAGCTCACGGACGGCCCCGGCCAGGCCGAGGTCGGTGAGGCTCTGCGGGCGGATCCCGTGCACGATCTGCCGCAGCATGACCATCAGCCCCTTGGCCTGGTCGTGCGCGACGGCGAGCGGCCGGGCGGCGGGGGAGTCGTCGGGCACGTCGAGCCGGGCCAGACCCAGTTGGAGGGAGAGGCTGGTCAGCCGCGGCTGCGCCCCGTCGTGGACGTCGCGCTCGATGCGTCGCCGCTCGGCCTCGTACGCGTCGACGAGGCGGGCCCGCGACCGGGTCACCTCCCGCAGCGCGGCGGTGTCGGTGGGCCAGCCGAGCAGCCACCGCGCCACCGTGGCCTGGGCGGCGGCGAGCGCACCCAGCCCGTACCAGAGGACGGGTACGAGCAGCACGCCGAGGATCGCGTACGGGACGGCCTGCCCCGGGGTGTCGACGGTGGTCCAGAGCACCACCACGTCGTCGGCGTCCCCGGCCAGCCACGGGCTGGCGACGAGCGCGACGTCGAGCCCGGCGAGCAGGGCCACCAGCCAGTACGCGAGTGGCACCACGCTCCCCAGCCACACCGTGTACGCGACCTCCCGCCAGGCGTCCGCCGTCGTGTACCGGGCGCGCAGCCCTGCCCAGGGGCGCTGCGCCAGCGGCCGGTCGTCCACCAGCCCGAGCCGCCACCGCTCGACCGCTGCCGCCCCGGCACTGGCGATCGGCGCCACGGCGACGAGCACCAGCGTGCCGACGGCCAGGAACAGGGTGAGCGCGAGTGACACGGGCCGACCGTGCTGGCGTACGGCGTTGACGGCCGCCAGCAGCGGGGCGCCGACCACCAGCAGGCCGACGGAGAGTGCGCCCGCGATCGGCGCGGTCGTCGCGAGGTAGGCCAACGCTCGCCACGGCCAGGCGGAGATCAGGTAGCCGGGGCGGCGCAGCGCCCCGACCAGGTGCGGAGCCTCAGCGGTTGTCATGCCGCCGACGCTAATCGGGGCGGCACTCCCGACCCAGCCGACTGGATCGACTCCGTGGGTAGAGCTACCACTACCGGCCGGGGGTGGTCGGTTGATGGGCGGGTGGCAGCCATGGACACCCTTGACATCGATGTGCGCGCCCGGCCAGACTGCCGTTGCTAAAGCGATTTAGCAACGGGTTCGCACACGGCCCGACCACCAACCCACGTCCCGTCCCGCAGACATCTCCCGTCGCCCCCCCGGGGCCGGCTCCTCGCGGTCGCGAGTCTCCGAGCAGGACCACCGAGCCCGAACGAGGGCCGGGAGATGCGACCACGAAGGAGCGTGCTCGGATGCGAAGAGTGATCGGAAGACGCCGACTCTGGCGTACGGTCTCGGCGCTCGCGCTCATGTCACTCGCTGTCGGCGCCGTCGCCCCGACGCCAGCCGCCGCGGCCGCTGCGCCCGCGATCGTGGAGGGCGCGACCGTCCGGGCGGATCGCCAGTCACCGACCGGCTACACCGTCACGTTCGTCTACCGCAATCCCGATGCCACCCAGGTCCGCCTCGCCGGGGATCTGACTCTGCTCGACCTCGACACCGGCACCACGCGCTACCAGCCGGAAGAGTGGCAGCCGGGGCGCTACCACGCCGGCGGCACCGAGTTCCTCCGGGACATGACCAGGGACGCGCGGGGATACTGGTCGGTCTCGCTTCCGCTGCACGCCGGAGGGCTCAGCTACTGGTACCGGGTCTGGGACCCCACCCGGGGCTGGGCCAACAAGCGCATCTGGGACCCCGCCTCGTCGAACCCTCGCCCCCCGGGCGAGTCCTCGTTCCGCGTCCGGAACAACGACGTCCTCGACGCCGTGTACGTGCCGTACGCCGAGAAGCAGAACGACCCGGTGCTGAGGGAACGCGCGACGTACGAGCTGCCGGTGGCGGATCCCGCGCGGCGGGGCACCGTCCAGTACGTCCCCTACACCACGATCCTCGGCGACAGCGGCCACTACCTCGGCGTCTACCTGCCGGCTGGCTACGACCCCGACCGCGCGGAGCCGTACAAGGTGGCGTACCTCGCCCACGGCATCTTCGGTGACGAGACCGACTTCATGGTCCCGGCGAACGTCCCGAACATCCTGGACAACATGACGGCCCGGGGCGAGATCGAGCCGACCGTCGTCGTCACCATGGGCAACCACTTCACGGGCACCAGCCTCGGCTTCGCCTCGTACAACCAGACCAACGCGGCGAACAACCTGGTCCAGACGATCCTTCCGCTCATCGAGGAGAACTACAACGTCTCGACCGAGCGGTCCGGGCGGGCCTACGCCGGGTTCTCGTACGGCGGGATGACGGGTGGCGTCGTCATCCGGAACTACCCGACCACGTTCGGGTTCTACGGGCACTTCTCCGGCAACCCGTCCCTGACCACGCAGGACTACGACACCGTCGCGGCGGCGGTCGGGGACGACGACCTCTTCGTGTTCCTCGGCAACGGTGTCTTCGAGGGCAGCCTCAACGCCCAGAACGCCATCGCGAACAACTTCCGGGCCCGGGGCTTCGCCGCCGAGACGGCCCAGGTCCCCGGCGCGCACGACGGGATGACGGCGGGCCAGCTGTTCACGATCTTCGCCCGGGACCACCTGTGGTCGGGGGTCGACGCCGTGTCGGTGACGCCGGCGAAGGTCAACCTGACGACGGGCTGGAACTGGGTCCGGCGGTTCAGTGCGCAGGTGAGCACCAACGAGGGCGTGAGTCCGGCGGTGACGTGGTCGGTCGAGGGGGCGACCTCGCCGGACACCACGGTCTCCGAGGATGGTGTGCTCTCCGTGGCCGCCACGGAGACCGCGTCGTCGCTCTCCGTCGTGGCGACGTCGGTCGTCGACCCGACCAAGGCGAGTTCGGCCCGGGTCACGCTGACCCGTCCCGGCCCGGCAGGGGTCGTGGTGAAGGCGCAAACCGCACCCGCGTCGGTCGTCCGTGGTGGCACGTTCGAGCTGCACGTCGACGTGCGGGCACAGCACCAGCACAAGAAGGCGCCGACGGTGACCGGTGAGATCGCCGTGACCTTCGGCGGCGCCACGCGCGTGGTGCCGTTGACCCGCGGGGCGGCCGTCGTCGACCTGCCGACCAGTGGACTGGCGGCGGGAACATACCCGGTGCACGTCGCGTACTCCGGTGACCCGACCTACGCTCCCACCGCGGCGCTGCACCAGCGCTTGCGGGTTCGCTAGCCGACGGGCGTGGTGGGCCGGCGACCTCCGGTCGTCGGCCCGCCACGAGTCCGGTCGCCCCGGGGTCAGACCCGGGCCTCGGCGAGTGTCGGGGCGGCGTCGAGTGGCAGGTCCCGCAGCCGGCGGATCGGGGTCGACAGATAGATGATCGGGGACAGCACGGTGAGCGCCCCGAAGATGAGCAGCGTGGCGCGGGCGCCGAGCGGCCCGGCCAGGACGCCGGCGAGCAGGCCGCCGAGCGGGATGGCGCCCCAGGACACGAACTTGACCGTCGCGATCACCCGCGACAGCAGCTCCGGCGGGCTGGCGAGCATCCGGTAGGTGCGGGTGGTCACGCTGAGCACGACCGTGGAGCTCGCGAAGATGAGGTTGCCGGCGGCGAAGGCGAGGTAGCCGACGGTGCCGGTGCCCAGCGGGATGATGAGCGCGCCGGCCACGCCGACGACGGCGGCGATGATCAGACCGCGGGCGGTGCCGACCCGATCGGTGAACCGGGTGGTCAGCGCCGCGCCGATGAGCGAGCCGAGCCCGTCGGCGGCGAGCAGCAGCCCGACCAGGAGCGGCGACGCGTGCAGCTCGCGCACCAGGTAGTACGGGAAGAGGGCCAGCATCGCGCCGCAGACGAAGTTCGTCGCGGTGGCGTCCCACATGGCCGGTCCGATGATCGGGTGCCGGAGCACGTAGTGCCAGCCTTCGCGGATCATCGTGACCATCGGTGGCCGGTCGGCCGGTCGCTGCACCCGCCGGGCCGGAAGGGTGCGCAGCAGCACGGCGGAGAGCAGGTAGCTGACGGCGTCCACGAACAGCGTCGGCACCGCGCCCAGCAGTTGCACCGCGAGCCCACCCAGGGACGGTCCGCCGAGCTGGGTGGCGGCATGGGTGCCGGAGGTGAGGCTGTTGCGCGCCTGCAGTTGCGCGGCCGGCACGATCTCCGGCAGGAACGTCTGGTTGGCCACGTCGAACAGCACGTTGGCGAAGCTCACGACCAGGGCGACCGCGACCAGTTGGGTCACCGTCAGGGCGTCCATCCACCAGGCCGCCGGGACGGACGCGATGGCGAGGGCCCGGACCAGGTCCAGGCCGACCTGCATGCCGCGCAGCGGCACGCGCTGCACGACCACCCCCGCCGGCAGGCTGATCAACAGGTACGCGAGGTAGCCGGCCGCCGTGATCAGGCCCATCTCGAAGGCGGACGCGTCCAGCACGGTCAGCGCGGTCAGCGGCAGGGCCACCCCGCCGACCGCCGAGCCGAGGTGGCTGGTCGTGCCGGCGACCCACCAGCGCCAGAAGGCAGTCAGTTTCATAATGGAACTGACTATAGTGGTGGGTGTGAGAAGAGTCGACCTCGCCGACGCGGACTGCGGCATCGCCCAGTCCCTCGGCGTGCTGACCGACTGGTGGACCTTCCTGCTCGTCCGCGACATCGCCGGCGGCGTGACCCGCTTCGACGGTCTGCAACGTGGTCTCGGGATGAGCCGCCGCGCCCTGGCCGAGCGCCTCGCCGCCCTCGTCGAGCACGGCGTGCTGCGCCGCCAGCCGTACACGGATCGCCCGCCGCGCTACGACTACCTGCTCACCGCCAAGGGCGAGGGTCTGCTGCCCGTGCTGATCGCGCTCCAGGAGTGGGGCGACCGGCACGTGCTCGGCGACGGGTCGCTCACCGCCACGGCCGCGGCCGGGTCGGCGGAGGCGCGCCGCGTGCACGCCCTCGTCGGACGCCGACTTCCCGAGCTGACCCTGCCACGCCACGACGGCGTGCCGGTGTCGCCCGCCGCCACGGATGCGTGGACCGTGCTCTACTGCTTCCCCGGCGCGTTCGTGCCGGGCGTCCAGGGCCTCCCGCCCTACTGGGAGGACATCCCGGGCGCGCCCGGCTGCACGCTCGAGTCCCGCACGTACGCCGCCCGAGCCGCCGAATTCGTCGCGGCCGGTGCGCGGATCCACGGGGTCAGCACTCAGCGTCCGGACCAGTTGACCGCCTTCGCCGCGTACGCCGAGCTGCCGTTCCCGCTGCTCTCCGACGCCGACGGGCGGCTCGCCGCCGCGCTTCTGCTGCCCACCTTCCGGGCTGCCGGCACCGACCGGCTCAAGCGGGCCACGCTGCTGCTCGACCCCTCCGCGACGGTGCGCGCCGTCCAGTTCCCGGTGACCGACCCGGCCGGCTCGGTCGGCGAGATGCTGCGTCTGGTCCGGGACCACGTGCCGGTCGCCGAGCGGGCCGACGCCCGCCCCGGACCGGACGCGAGCGCGTAGCCCGACGCTCCTCGCCCCACCTGCGATCGCGACTGCCAGCCCGGCGGGCTGGCAGTCGCTCGTTCCGTGCCGGCAGCCCGACTGATCCGACGTGCGGCACGTTATGGACATTTCACCCTTAATTCAATCGTGAGGGAGCCCACTTGCCCTCGGTTTTTGCACGCAATATATTGCACTACGGGGCGGCGACCGTCGCCCACCGATGATCCGCCGATGGGCAAGCCAGAGCGGCGACGGAAGGGGAACGGCATCATGAGCACGGCCGATCACGAGATCAAGAACGTCGTGCTGGTGCACGGCGCGTTCGCTGACGGTTCCGGATGGCGCGGCGTCTACGACAAGCTGACAGCCCAGGGCTACCGGGTCACGATCGTCCAGAACCCGCTCACCTCGCTGGCGGACGACGTCGCGGCGACCACGAGAGTGCTCGACCTGCAGGACGGCCCGACCATCCTCGTCGGCCACTCCTGGGGCGGCACGGTCATCACTGAGGCGGGAGTCCATCCCAAGGTCGCCGGTCTGGTCTACGTGTCGGCGCTGGCGCCCGACGCGGGCGAGACCACCGCCCAGCAGTACGAGGGCTTCGCCCCGACGCCCGACTTCGTCATCAACGTCGGCGACGACGGCTACGGCTTCCTCAACCACGGCACGTTCAAGGCCGGCTTCGCGGCGGACGCCAGCGACGCCGACGCCGCCTTCCTGCGCGACACCCAGGTCCCCGTCAACATGGCGGCGTTCGCGACGCCGGTGCAGAACGCCGCGTGGCGCGACAAGCCGAGCTGGGCCGTCATCGCGACGGAGGACAAGGCGTTCGACCAGGCCATGTTGCAGCACATGGCCAAGCGCATCGGCGCGGAGATCACGAACGTCTCGGCCAGCCACGCCCTGTTCATGACGCAGTCCGGCGCCGTCGCCGACGTCATCGTCACCGCCGCGAAGGACGCCGCCGGCTCCGCCCGCTGACCCACCCACCACCCCTGCGGGGCCGGCTCGTACGCATCATGTGAGCGGCACGGGCACGTTGCGGAAGTCAGCGGGCGACGGCGGCCCGGATGCCGAGGGCGACGAGGACCGCGCCGGTGACCTGGCGGCTGGCCCGTACGAAGCGGCGCGAGCGAACCATGCGGCCGGCCCGGACGAGCAGTACGGTCCAGCCGAGCAGCCAGGCGGTGATGAGCAGTACCTGGGCGGTGGCGAGGACGAGGATCTGGGTCACCACCGGTCCCCGGGGGTCGACGAACTGTGGCACCAGGGTGAGGAAGATCGACGCCGCTTTCGGGTTCAGCACGTTGCCGAGTAGCGCCTGTCCGTATGCCGAGCGCCCTGGCCGGGTCAGTGCCCGCACGGCCCGCCGGATCGGCGTGCCTCCGGGGGCACGCCGTCCTGGGAGTCGGTGCCGGGGACGGTGCTGCCGCCGGACGGTGCCGCTGCCGTCCCGGGCGGTACGCCAGGTCCACACGCCGAGGGCCACCAGGTAGGCCGCTCCGGTGAGCCGGACGGCGGTGAACGCCTGACTGGAGTGCAGCACCAGGGCGGAGAGTCCGGCGGCGGCGAGTCCCGCGTGGACGTACAGGCCGGTGGCCGTGCCGAGGATGACCGGCAGACCGCTGGTCGGCCCGTTCGGCAGCACCCGGTTGGTGAGCAGGGTGAGACTGGCGCCGGGGATGGCGATCAGCGGCAGGATCGCCACCAGGAACCCGGCGATGGCGGGTGCCGGCGGCATCTAGACCACGACTCGGAAGTGGGTGGTGAGCCGGCTGCCGTCGAGGACGTGGTACGCGAGGGCGGGTGGCGCGTCCCGATCGGCGGCGCTGTCGCCCTCCCAGGGCATCCGGAGGGTCCAGGTGACCGCCGGGCCGACCACCAGCGGGCGCCCCGCGAACCAGGTGGCGGCCGGGGTGTGCGCGTGCCCGGTGAGCACGGCGACCACGTTCGGCCGGTCGGCGATCAGGGCGGCGAACTCGTCGGCGTTGCGCAGCCGGTGCTGGTCGGGCAGTGGGTGGTGCAGCGTCACCGGCGGCTGGTGGAAGGCGATCAGCGTCGGCATGTCCCCGACCGCGTCGAGGGTACGGCGGAGCCAGTCGACCGTCTCGGGGTCGAGCAGACCCTCGTCCTGCCCGGGGATGGTGGCGTCGCACATCAGGATCGCGGTGCCACCGACGGTGTACAGCTGGTTGATCGGCCCGCTGTCGGCGTCGCCGGTGACACCGCCGAGCAGTGTCTTGCGGTAGGCGGCCCGCTCGTCGTGGTTGCCGGGGCAGGTCAGCACCGGGAACGGAAGGTGGAGCAGTGCGGCGGCCTCCTCGTATTCGGCCGGGTCGCCGTGGTCGGCGATGTCGCCGGTGACCAGGAGGGCGTCGACCGGCCGGGGGAGGGCGCGCAGGTGGTCCACCACCCTTCTGGCCCGGGTGCTGGCACGTTCCGTGCCGTCGAGATGCAGGTCGCTGATCTGGGCCAGGAGCAACATGGTTTCCCCGTTTCTAACGGTAAAACGGCTGGCAAGCGTTAGGAACGTAACGTAGGCTCTGCCCCGTGCACAAGTACCTGGGGCTGGCGCTGGCGAGCACCATCCGGCACGACGGACACGGCGGGGTCGCCGACGACCTGGCCGGAATCGACGGGCTGACCGGCTGGGTCCACGACCATGCCGACCTGCTCGACCGGGCCGACCAGACGGTCGGCGGCACGGAGGGCGGCACGGCGGTCGGCGGTGGGTGGGCGGCCGGGTTCAGCGCCGACCAGGCGAGCTGGTCGGACGTGGTCGCGCTGCGTCAGGCGGTCCGGGCGCTGTTCGCGTACGCGGTCCGTCCCGGTCCGCCGAGCCCGGCCGACGCGCACCGGTTGCTCCCGCTCGACCAGGCCCTCGACCGGCTCAACGCGGCGGCGGGCCGGGCACCGGTGAGCCCCCGGCTCGACTGGCCGGCCGGCGGCGGGCCCGTGCTCAGCACCCCGTCGGTCGGAATCGATCCGGTTGCCCGGCTGGTCTCGGCGGTCGCCCGGGACACCATGCAGCTGCTGTCCGGTCCGCGCCGCTCTGACCTGCGGGCCTGCACCGCGCCCCGGTGCGTGCGGTACTTCCTGCGGGAGCACGGACGTCAGGAATTCTGCAAGACATCCTGTGCTAACCGGGCCCGGGCCGCCCGGCACTACCAGCGGCACCGGACCACCGCCGTGGAGGCCGCCGGCTGACGGCCCGCTCGAAGGCCGTCCGGTCGCCTTCGATCAACGCCCTCGATCAGTGCGTCCACGTCTACTGATCGGCGAGGTCCTAGGGCCCGCAGCGAATGACCCGGTAGTGGTGTGCGTCAGGCGGTGGCACCGCCGTCGACGACGAGGTCGTGGCCAACCACGAAGCTGGATTCGTTTGATGTGCGCGGTGTGCTCTCCAGCGGATGCCAACCCGGGTCAACAAGTGCCAACGCGGGACTATGGACCACCGTCCGTCGCAAGCCGCGGTTCGTGTGCTCGGGGTGTGCTCATGGGCTGGGTGAACAGGGGTATGGGCGACGTGGGTGAACGCGGGCCGCTCCCTCCCATCCCGGGTGGACCCCAGGTCGCTAGACTGGGCCCTCGCGCCCTCGTAGCTCAGGGGATAGAGCATCGGTTTCCTAAGACGACGCTCTATCTGTACCTGGCGGCGAACTGCCTGCAGGTTCCTGTCCTATTTCCATTTCTTCAGGTCGCACACCCGCGTTGCTGTGCTCGTTTGCGGAGATCAGCAGCCAGGCGTAAGTCCTGCTCAGGGCTTGCTTCGGCCGGTCCGGCAGGTCCTCGCCGAAATCCGGCGAAGTCACCTCGCCGCGTCAGTTTACGATGCCGCGAGAGTGTGGGCCAGCAGCGTGGTGAGTTCGGCTGGCCGTGCCGGGTGGTAGTGATCGACCCCGAGAACTCGTCGGATGAGGTATTGGGCAAAGTCGGGTTGGCCGGTGCGGTCCGTGGTGGGGCTGCGGCCGGCCGGTCCACGCTGGTCTGCGGCGTTCCCGCCGGTCGACGGGTGCCTCCCGTCCGGGCGGTTCAGTTCGGATCCTGGTGAATCAGGGCATGGGTCAGCCGGGCGTTGGGGTCGGCGCCCAGGGTCGGCGGCGACGGTGCGATGCCAGCGCGCACGAGGAGGTCACCGATGGCGGCGATCATGGCGCCGTTGTCGGTGCACAGTCGTGGTGCGGGGACGCGCAGGGTGATGCCGGCGGCGGCACAGCGGTGTTCGGCGAGGGCGCGGACACGGCTGTTGGCGGCGACCCCGCCGACGAGCAGCAGGGTGTCGACGCCGTGGTCACGGCAGGCGGTGACGGCCTTTCGGGTGAGGGTGTCGGCGACGGCTTCCTGAAAGGAGGCGGCGATGTCGGCGATGGGCAGCGGGCCCGGATGCCGCTCGACATGCCGGGCAACGGCGGTCTTCAGGCCGGAGAACGAGAATCGGTACGGCGGGTCATGCGGTCCGGTCATCGGGCGGGGAAAGGCGATTGCCGTGGAGTCACCTTCACGGGCGACCCGGTCGATGGCGGGGCCGCCTGGGTAGGGCAGGCCGAGCAGGCGTGCGACCTTGTCGAAGGCTTCGCCGGCGGCGTCGTCCGCGGTGTCGCCGAGGTGGATGACGGGGATCACGGGCAAGGTCACCCAGGAGTAGAAGCGAGGTGTGGCCGCCGGAGACGATCAGGGCGATGCTGCGCTCGGGGAGCGGGCCGTGGTCGAGGATGTCGACGGCGGCGTGGCCGGCGAGGTGGTGCACGCCGTAGAGGGGGACACCGAGGGTCAGCGCGTAGGCCTTGCCGGCGGCAAGGCCGACCTGCACCGCCGTGGCGAGGCCGGGCCCGGCGGTGGCGGCGACGGCGTCGATGTCGCCGAAGCCGATCCCGGCCTTGTCGAGGGCGTGGCGCACCATCGGGGTGATGGCGTGCAGGTGGGCGCGGGCGGCGATCTCAGGGACGACGCCTCCGAAGCGGGAGTGCTCGTCCATGCTCGTGGCGAGGGCGTCGCCGAGCAGGACGCCGTCGGCGACGATGCCGACGCCGGTTTCGTCGCAGGAGGTCTCGATGCCCAGGACGATCGGCACCGGTCAGTCCTGTCCGGTGCCGACGCCCACCCCGGGGTGCTCTGCGGCGGCGGCCAGGAGTCGCTTGCGGGTGCGGGCGGGCAGGCGGTCGACGTAGGCGAGGCCGTCGAGGTGGTCGACCTCGTGCTGCAGGCAGCGGGCGAGCGTGCCGGTGCCGTCGATGCGGACGGGCTGGCCGTGCAGGTCGACGCCGATGACGGTGGCGGTGGCCTGGCGGGTCACCTCGGCGTACTGGCCGGGCACGGACAGGCAGCCCTCGGAGTCGGTGACGAGGTCACGCTGCTCCGGTAGGTGCAGGACCGGGTTGATCACGTGGGCGGTCGTGTGGGCGCCGGTGGCGTCGGGGCAGTCGAGGACGAAGATCCGGGCGTCGACGCCGATCTGGTTGGCGGCCAGGCCGACGCCGTGGGCTGCGTACATGCTGGCGAACATGTCCGCGACCAGCTGGGTGAGGGCGTCGTCGAAGACGGTGACCTCGGCACAGCGGCGGTGCAGCACCGGGGTGCCGTATCGGGTGATGGGTCGTGGGGTGCCGGTCGGTGTCTGCACAGTCGCCCATACTATGCAATTGCCAAAGACTTGCAGTAAAGGATGGGGCGGTATGCGCACGGCGGAGATCAAGCGGCGGTTCCTCGCCCACTTCGAGGCGAACGGGCACACCGTGGTGCCGTCCGCTCCGCTGCCCGCCATCAGCGACCCGAACCTGCTGTTCATCAACGCGGGCATGGTGCAGTTCGTGCCCTACTTCCTGGGCCAGCAGACCCCGCCGTACGCGCGGGCGACGAGCGTGCAGAAGTGCATCCGGACGCCGGACATCGACGAGGTCGGCAAGACCAGCCGGCACGGCACGTTCTTCCAGATGAACGGCAACTTCTCCTTCGGTGACTACTTCAAGTCCGGGGCGATCCCGCTCGCCTGGGACCTGGCCACCAAGCCGGTCGAGGCGGGCGGCTTCGGGCTGGACCCGGAGCGGATCTGGGCCACCGTCTACCTGGACGACGACGAGGCGTACGACATCTGGCGCGCCACCGGCGTGCCGGCGGAGCGGATCGTGCGCCGCGGCAAGGCCGACAACTTCTGGTCGATGGGCATCCCCGGCCCGTGCGGTCCGTGCTCCGAGCTGTACTACGACCGTGGCCCGGCCTACGGCCGCGAGGGCGGCCCGGAGGTCGACGAGGACCGTTACCTGGAGTTCTGGAACCTCGTCTTCATGCAGTTCGAGCGTGGCCCGGGCACCGGCAAGGAGGACTTCCCGATCCTCGGTGACCTGCCGGCGAAGAACATCGACACCGGCATGGGCCTGGAGCGGATGGCCTCGCTGCTGCAGGGCGTGGACAACCTCTACGAGATCGACGAGGTCAAGCCGATCCTCGACAGGGCCGCCGAGCTGACCGGCAAGCGCTACGGCGTGCACTCGGGTCACGCGGCCAACGAGTCGCATCCGGACGACGTACGGCTGCGGGTCATCGCCGACCACGTGCGCACCTCGCTGATGCTCATCGGCGACGGGGTGACCCCGTCGAACGAGGGCCGGGGCTACGTGCTGCGGCGGATCATGCGCCGGGCGATCCGGGCGGTGCGGCTGCTCGGCTACCAGGACCGGGCGCTGCCGGAGCTGCTGCCGGTGGCCCGCGACTGCATGGCGCCGTCGTACCCGGAGCTGGCCGAGGACTTCGGCCGGATCTCCCAGTACGCGTACGCCGAGGAGGACGCGTTCCTGGCCACGCTGCGCGCCGGCACCACGATCCTGGACACCGCCATCGCTGAGACCAAGTCGGCCGGCAGGGCGGCGCTCTCCGGTGACAAGGCGTTCCAGCTGCACGACACGTACGGCTTCCCGATCGACCTGACCCTGGAGATCGCGGCCGAGCAGGGGTTGCAGGTCGACGCGGAGGGCTTCCGCCGGCTGATGGCCGACCAGCGCAGCCGGGCCAAGGCCGACGCGCAGGCGCGCAAGACCGGGCACACCGACGTGTCGGCGTACCGGCGGATCGTCGACACGACGGGCCTGACGGACTGGCGTGCCTACACCGACCTGACGACCGAGTCGACGATCGTGGCGATCCTGACCGACGGCGAACCGGTGCCCGCGGCGACCGAGGGGCAGATCGTCACCGTGGTGCTCGACGTCACCCCGTTCTACCCCGAGTCTGGCGGGCAGGCCGCCGACGCCGGGCACCTCACCGGCCCCGACGGCGCGGGCGAGGTGATCGACGTGCAACGGCCGGTCAAGGGCCTCGTCGCCCATCAGGTCCGCGTCACCGCCGGTCACCTGACGGTCGGCGCCCGCCTCACCGCGCACGTTGACGCGATCTGGCGCCTCGGTGCCCGACAGGCGCACTCCGGCACCCACGTGCTGCACGCCGCGCTGCGGCAGGTTCTCGGCCCGACCGCGTTGCAGTCCGGTTCCTACAACCGGCCCGGCTATCTGCGGCTGGACTTCGCCTGGCCCGGCGGACTCTCGGTGGACACCCGCAGTGAGGTCGAGGACGTCGCCAACCAGGCGCTGCGCGACGACCTACCGGTCACCGCGCAGGTCATGCCGCTGACCCGGGCCCGGGAACTGGGTGCCCTGGCCCTGTTCGGGGAGACCTACGACGAGCAGGTCCGGGTGGTCGAGATCGGCGGCGCGTGGTCCCGGGAACTGTGCGGCGGCACCCACGTAACCCACTCCAGCCAGATCGGCCTGCTCGCGCTGACCGGCGAGTCGTCCGTCGGCGCCGGGCACCGCCGCGTCGAGGCCGTCGTCGGACTCGACGGGCTGCGCTACCTCGCCCGCGAACGTGACCTCGTCACTCAACTCGCCGCGCAGCTGCAGGCCCCGCGCGAGGACCTGCCCGAGCGGATCACCGCGCTGCTCGGCCGCGCCAAGGCCGCCGAGCGCCGCGCCGACCAGCTCGCCCGTGAGCTCACCGCGCAGCGGGCGCGGCGCCTCGCCGCCGACGCGGTGCAGATCGACGGCACGCTCGTCGTCAGTGTCGTCGCCGCCGCCGACGAGGATCCTCGGCAGCTCGCCGAACTGGTCCGGGCCGCCCTTGCGCAGGACCGGCCGGGAGTGGTCGCCGTCGCCGCACCGGCCGAGCGCGGCACCCGCCTGGTCGTCGCCACCACCGCGACGACGCCCGACGCGCTCAGCGCCGTACAGCTGGTGAGGTCCGCGCTCGGCGGACGTGGCGGCGGCACCGCCCGCCTCGCGCAGGGCGGCGCCCCGGGTCTGACCGCCGATGCCACGCTGGCCACTGTCGCCGGCCTGATCCGGGCCGGCTGATCAGCGGGTGACCGTCCGTCGCCGGCTGCGGTGTGCCCGCACGTGGGCGCGGGTGGCGCAGCGCGGGGAGCAGAACCGGCGGCGGCGGTTGGTGGTCTCGTCCAGGAACACGATGCCGCAACCCGGCTCCGTGCAGGTCTTGAACCGGTCGATGCCCTGCTCGCACAGGAACACCGCGAGTGCCCACACCGCGGCGGCCACGTGCTCGGCCGCCGGTGTGGCGCCGGGCGCGGCGACGTGCAGGTGCCGGTCCGTCGGGACGGTGCCGGCGATGGCGGGCCGGAGCCGGTGCCGGGCCAAGAGCCGGTTGAGCACGTGCACGGCCTCGCGGTCACGGCGTGCGCCGACGTGGGCGAAGACCTCGCGGAGCTGCCGGCCCGCCTGGTGCAGCAGCGGCAGATCAGCCGGCGTCGCGACCTCGCGCAGGCGCGGCCACCCGACCGTGACGGCTGCCTCCGCCGGGGTATTCCCCGGCGGCGCGTTGGCCAGCTGCACCGCCAGTGCCACCATCTCGCGGCTGTCGGTGAAGGCCTGCGGGCGCCGCGCCGCCGCACGCGGGACCGGCCCCGGCCCAGCGCTCGGATCGGCCGCCGGTCGGGCGCGCGCGGCCGGCATGCTCAGGTGGTCGTGGTGCGGCACGCCGGGCACCGCCCGTACACGACGACCCCGCCGCTGCCGCCGTCCATCTCGACGCCGACCTCCCGGGCCGCCGCGACACTGGCCGCCACCGCCGGCACCGGCAGCTGGCGCATGCCGCCGCAGCCCTCGCACACCGCGTGATGGTGCGGGTGGTCGGCCAACCCGAACGTGGCCGCCCCACCCACCGGCACGGCATGCGCCACGCCGAGGTCGACCAGATGCCCCAGGACGCGGTGCACCGTCGACAGCTCCACCGCCAGCCCTCGGCCGGTGAGCCGCCGGTGCACCTCGCCGGCGTTGAGGTGTCGCCGCTCGACCGCGGCGTCGCCGAGCGCGTCCAGCACCGCACGCCGGGCCAGGGTCGTGCGTAGGCCGGCCCGGCGCAGCTGATCCAGCGCCGCGTCCACCCGATCGGCCCGCGATGTGATCAATCCCCGCTCCTCCCACCACCCGCCGTCTTGTTGCAAGATACTGGCAACAACGAAACTACGGCAGCATCACCGAAAGAGGGATCCTGATGGCGGTCTACACCCTGCCCGACCTGACCTACGACTACGGCGCGCTGGAGCCGGCCATGTCGGGGCAGATCCTCGAGCTGCACCACGACAAGCACCACGCCGCGTACGTCAAGGGCGCCAACGACGGCCTGGAGCAGCTCGCCGAGGCCCGCGACAAGGGCGACTTCAGCAAGCTCGTCGGCCTGGAGAAGACGTACGCGTTCAACCTCTCCGGGCACGTCCTGCACACCATCTTCTGGAACAACCTGTCCCCGGACGGCGGTGACCGCCCCGACGGCGACCTCGCCGCCGCGATCGACGAGCACTTCGGCTCCTTCGACGCCTTCGCCGGGCAGCTGTCGGCGGCGACGAAGAGCGTGCAGGGCTCCGGCTGGGGCGTCCTGGCCTGGGAGCCGCTCGGGCAGCGGCTGATCGTGGAACAGGTCTACGACCACCACGGCAACGTCGGGCAGGGCTCCACGCCGCTGCTGGTCTTCGACGCCTGGGAGCACGCCTACTACCTGCAGTACAAGAACGTCCGCCCCGACTACGTCGACCGGCTGTGGAACCTGGTCAACTGGTCCGACGTGATCGCCCGCTTCGACGCCGCCCGCGCCACGAGCCCGAAGATCTGAGCCGGGTGAGCGCAGCCACTCCCGAAGCGGCGGAGCTGCTCCAACGCGCCGCCGGGGTCATCGCGGCCAACCACCGCGGTGACCCCGGCGGCGCCGAGGAACTGCTCGCCGCGTTCCCCAGCGAGCAGGCCCGCACCCTCGGCTTCTACCTGCTCGCCGACCTCGCGCTGGGCCTGGTCCGAGCCCAGAGCGGCCAGAGCATTGACGACCTGGTCCGCGAGCTGTCCCTGCTCGTGGCCACGACCGCGGGGAGTCCCCCGGCTACCCCGTGACCGCACCCCGCACCCCACCGCGACAGCCTTGTTGCAAACATTTGGCAATTACCGCAGTATGGCCACAGGTGTTGCCCGAGAGCGGGTACACCTCGCAGGCGGTCCCCCCGGCACGCGATGATCCGCACCACGGCCGGGGGTGACCACCGCCTGGCGGGATTGGCGACAGGCCCGCGCCGTACGGGTGGCTGCGCCGACGCGCCGGCAGGGTTTCGATCTGCGGATACCGCTGTGTTCGGTATGCGGGACTCCCCGTGTTCGATTCGCGGGTGATGCCATCGGTCGCGGCTCGAGATTGCCCAGCGCTCGGCCGGTCACGCCCTACTGCTGAGATCATCAGGTCCAGAAGCCCGAGGGTCCGAGCCGCGTACCGCCGGCCAGAGCGAAGCCGCACCGATCGGCCGCCCCGGGCCTGGGTCGTGCGAGGCGTTCGTCGAAGGGGCCCGCCGCTACGCCGCGTCGCTGCGGGTCGCGGCGAGTTCGGGGAAGGCTTCCTTCCAACGCTGGCGGAGCTCCGCCTGCTGCGGCGATCCCGTTGTGACACGCCGACACAGTATCTGGGGTGCAGGTCGATGGAGGCGTCCATATATGGTGTCTGCCGTAGCTGGTTCGGGTGCCTATCCAGGGCGGCCGAGGCAAGAGGGAACCCGGTGCGAGTCCGGGACTGCCCCGCAGCGGTGAGTGGGAACGACCGCCGTCATGAAGCACTGGGCCGAGCAGGCCTGGGAAGCGACGACCAGTAGGAGTGAGTAGGACGCCCACGAGTCCGAAGACCTGCCAGCGCGCCGTCCGCGTACGTGGGCGGCGGTCGAAGGTCGCGTGGGACGACCGACGCCGGCACCGGAGCTGACCCTTCCCGGCAGCTCCGTGGCGTCTTCCCGCGCGTCCGAGGGCCATCGGAGACAGCGCGAGGGAGAGGTCATGACGGTGGTGCAGCAGAGTCCCGCTGCCGGTCTGGTGCAGCCGGAGCAGCGGCGGCAGGTGATGCAGGTCCACAAGCGCAACGGTGACAGCGAGCCGGTGGACGTCAACAAGATCGTCAAGGCGGTCGAGCGGTGGGTCGCGGACCTGGACGAGGTGGACCCGCTTCGGGTCGCCACGAAAACGATCAGCGGCCTGTACGACGGGGCGACGACCGCGGAGCTCGACAAGCTGTCGATCCAGACGGCGGCGGAGCTGATCGGCGAGGAGCCACAGTACTCGAAGCTGGCGGCGCGGCTGTTGGCCGCGTTCGTGGACAAGGAGGTCCGCGGGCAGGGTGTGGCGAGTTTCAGCCAGTCCGTCCGGTACGCCCACGGCCTGGGTCTGATCGGGGACGACACGGCCGCGTTCGTGGCCCGTAACGCCCGCAAGCTGGACGATGCCGTGGATCCAGCTGGTGATTTGCGGTTCGAGTACTTCGGGCTGCGCACCGTCGCCGACCGGTACCTGCTGCGCCACCCCGAGTCGCGGCTGGTGGTGGAGACGCCGCAGTACTGGCTGCTGCGGGTGGCCTGCGGGCTGTCCGAGACGCCGGTCGAGGCGATCGGGTTCTACCGGCTGATGTCGTCGCTGGCCTACCTGCCCAGCTCGCCGACGCTGTTCAACTCCGGCACCCGGCACACGCAGATGTCGTCCTGCTTCCTGGTCGACTCGCCCCGCGACGAGCTGGACTCGATCTACGAGCGGTACCACCAGGTGGCGAAGCTGTCGAAGTTCTCCGGCGGCATCGGGATCGCCTGGTCGCGGGTGCGCGGCCGGGGCGCGCTGATCCGCGGCACGAACGGCCGGTCGAACGGCATCGTGCCGTTCCTCAAGACCCTCGACGCCGGCGTGGCGGCGGTCAACCAGGGCGGCCGGCGCAAGGGCGCGGCCTGCGTCTACCTGGAGCCGTGGCACCCCGACATCGAGGAGTTCCTGGAGTTGCGGGACAACACCGGCGAGGAGTCCCGCCGGACGCACAACCTGAACCTGGCCAACTGGATCCCGGACGAGTTCATGCGCCGGGTCGAGGCCGACGGCGACTGGTCGCTGATCGACCCCTCCGACGCGCCGGAGCTGCCGGACCTGTACGGCGAGGAGTTCGACGCCGCCTACCGGGTCGCCGAGAAGAAGGCGGTGCGGACGGTCAAGGCCCGGGACCTGTACGGGCGGATGATGCGCACCTTGGCGCAGACCGGCAACGGGTGGATGACGTTCAAGGACCCGTCGAACCGGCTGTCCAACCAGACCGGCGTGCCGGGCAACGCGATCCACCTGTCCAACCTGTGCACCGAGATCCTGGAGGTGAACACCGACACCGAGACGGCGGTCTGCAACCTGGGCTCGGTCAACCTCGGCGCGCACGTCACCGCCGACGGGGTCGACTGGGAGAAACTGCGGGCGACGGTCCGCACCGCGGTGGTGTTCCTGGACCGGGTGATCGACATCAACTACTACCCGGCCGAGCAGGCGGCGGCGTCGAACCCGCGCTGGCGGCCGGTCGGGCTGGGCCTGATGGGCCTGCAGGACGCGTTCTTCACGCTGCGCCTGCCGTTCGACTCGACCGAGGCGAAGGAGCTGTCCACCCGGGTGCAGGAGGAGATCCTGCTGACCGCCCTGGAGACCTCGGCCGGGCTGGCGCAGCGGTTCGGCCCGCACCCCGCGTACGCCGAGACCCGCGCCGCCCGGGGTGAACTGCACCCGGACCTGTGGGGTGCCGAACCCACCCAGACCGAGCGGTGGGCAGCCCTGCGGAAGCGGATCGCCGCGCACGGGCTGCGCAACTCGCTGCTGGTCGCGATCGCGCCGACCGCCACCATCGCGTCGATCGCCGGCTGCTACGAGTGCATCGAGCCGCAGGTGTCCAACCTGTTCAAGCGCGAGACCATGTCCGGCGAGTTCCTCCAGGTCAACACGTACCTGGTCCGCGAGCTGAAGGCGCGGGGACTGTGGACGCCGCAGATCCGGGAGCAGATCAAGCGCGCCGATGGGTCGGTGCAGGGGATCAGCGAGCTGCCCGCCGAGGTGCGGGAGTTGTTCCGTACCGCGTGGGAACTGCCGCAGCGGGCGCTGATCGACCTGGCCGCCGCCCGGGCGCCGTACATCGACCAGTCGCAGTCGCTGAACCTGTTCATCCAGGCGCCGACCATCGGCAAGCTCTCCTCGATGTACCTGTACGCCTGGAAGGCCGGGCTGAAGACCACCTACTACCTGCGCTCGCGTCCCGCGACGCGGATCCAGCAGGCCACCGTCGCCGTCACCCCGGCGATCGCACCGCTCGCCGCGGTGAGCGACGACGAGGCGCTTGCCTGCTCCCTGGAGAACCCCGAAAGCTGCGAGGCCTGCCAATGACCACTGTTTCCGACCGCAGCACCAGCACCGGCACCGGAGAGCGGCACCTGCTGCTCGACCCCGGCATGGACCTGACCCTGCGACCGATGCGCTACCCGCACTTCTTCGACCGGTTCAAGGACGCCATCAAGAACACCTGGACCGTCGAGGAGGTCGACCTGCACTCCGACCTCGCCGACCTGGGCAAGCTCTCACCCGCCGAGCAGCACCTGGTGTCCCGGCTCGTGGCGTTCTTCGCCACCGGCGACACCATCGTCGCCAACAACCTGGTGCTCAACCTCTACCAGCACGTCAATTCTCCCGAGGGCCGTCTCTACCTGTCCCGGCAGCTGTTCGAGGAGGCCGTGCACGTCCAGTTCTACCTGAACCTGCTCGACACCTACGTCCCCGACGAGAAGGAGCGGTTCGCCGCGTTCGCGGCGGTGGAGAACATCCCGTCGATCGCCCGCAAGGCCGAGTTCTGCTTCAAGTGGATCGACTCGATTTTCAAGCTGCGCGAGCTGGAGACCCGGGAGGACCGGCGGGCGTTCCTGCTCAACCTCATCTGCTTCGCCGCCTGCATCGAAGGGCTGTTCTTCTACGGCGCCTTCGCCTACGTGTACTACCTACGGTCCCGAGGGCTGCTGCACGGACTCGCGTCCGGCACCAACTGGGTGTTCCGCGACGAGTCCATGCACATGGCCTTCGCCTTCGACGTCGTGGACACCGTACGCGCCGAGGAGCCTGACCTGTTCGACACCGACATGGAGCGGCAGGTCAAGGACATGTTGGCCGAGGCCGTGGAGTGCGAGGTCCAGTTCGCCGCCGACCTGCTGGAGCAGGGCGTCTCCGGGATGTCACTGGCCGACATGCGGGAATACCTCCAGCACGTGGCCGACCGGCGCCTGGCCGTGCTCGGCATCGCGCCAATGTACGGCAGCCGCAACCCGTTCGCGTTCATGGAACTGCAGGACGTGCAGGAGCTGTCGAACTTCTTCGAACGCCGCGTGTCGGCGTACCAGGTCGGTGTCACCGGGAGCGTCAGCTTCGACGACGACTTCTGACGCCGCGGGCAGCCGGACCGTCGTCGCCCAAGGCGGCGGCGAGGCGCTCACAGGCGCAGCCGGCGGGGCCCGCCTCGGCGAGGATCGCCTCGATCCGCGCCAGGCGGGCCCGCGCCTGCCGCAACTCGTGCTCCAGCCGGGTCGCCCGGGCGGCGCGGGCGCCGACCTGCCGGCGGGAGGCGTCCAGGCGGTCGAAGTCCTCCGGCCGTACCGCCACCCAGTCGGCGCCATCCACCATCACCGCGACCCTGTCGATTTTATGGCCCATCCGTCACCTTCTCGTCGTGCGCGGTCGTCCCGCCGCCACGACGGCTCGCCGTCCCGCAGGACGGACGCGCCGACCACGATCGCTCATCGCCCCATACGATAGACAACGGTGCTGGTTCGCCGTGCCCGTCAGGGGCGCGGCGTCGCAAGAGGGAACCCGGTGGGAATCCGGGACTGCCCCGCAGCGGTGAGTGGGAACGACCGCCGTCATCAAGCACTGGACCGCACGGTCTGGGAAGCGACGGCCAGTAGGCGACCGTACCGGTCACGCCCGCGAGTCCGAAGACCTGCCCGCACCGCGCACGCCATCCGGTGTGCGCCGCCGACGGTCGCTCGGGACGGCCGGGGTGGAAGCCGGTACGCCACCGTACCCTTTCCTCCCTGCCTGCCGGGACGACCTCGGGCACTTCGAGGGAAGGACCCCATGAGTACCGCATTCGGTCAGAGCACCGTGCTGGGCTATCCGCGCATCGGTGACAACCGTGAGCTGAAGAGGGCAGTCGAGGCCTACTGGGCAGGCCGGATCGACGCCGAGGAGTTGGCGGCGACCGCCGCCGCGCTACGGGCGCAGGTCTGGCGGACGCTGCGCGACGCGCGGCTGGACGCGATCCCGTCCAACACGTTCTCCTACTACGATCACATGCTCGACACCGCCGTCGCCGTCGGCGCTGTCCCGCACCGGTTCGCCCGGCTCGGGTTGTCCGACCTGGACACCTACTTCGCCATGGCCCGCGGCGTCGACACCGAGCCGGCGCTGGAACTCACGAAGTGGTTCGACACGAACTACCACTACCTGGTCCCGGAGATCGGCTCCGGGACGGTCTTCGTCCCGAATCCCGCAAAGGCGCTGGCCGAGTACCGCGAAGCCCGCGAGCTGGGCGTCGAGAGCCGCCCGGTGCTGGTCGGGCCGGCCACGTTCCTGCTGCTGGCCAAGACCACCGAGCCGGGCGGCGATCCGTTCGACCGGTTGACCGACCTGGTCGACGTTTACGCCGAGCTCCTGCGATCCCTCGCGGCGGCAGGCGTGCGGTGGGTGCAGCTGGACGAACCCGCCTACGTCGCCGACCGGAGCACCGCCGAGGTCGACGCGCTGCGGGAGGCCTACACCCGGCTGTGCGCGGTGCGGCAGCGGCCGGCGATCTTCGTCGCCTCTTACTTCGGTGAGCTCGGCGACGCGCTGCCCGCCCTGCTCGACACGCCGGTCGAGGCGGTCGGTCTGGACCTGGTGGCCGGCACCGGCAACCTGCGGCGGCTGGCCGGTGCGGGCCCGCTGCGCGGCAAGACGATCGTCGCGGGCCTGGTCGACGGCCGCAATGTCTGGCGTACGGACCCGCGTGCCGCCGTGGCGGCCGGTGCCGCGGTGGCCGGGCTCGCCGATCACGTCGCGGTCTCCACCTCGTGCTCGCTGCTGCACGTGCCGGTGGACCTGTCCGTCGAGACCGCTCTCGACCCGGCGCTGCGGCAGCGGCTCGCCTTCGCGCGGCAGAAGGTCGACGAGGTGGTCCTGCTGGGCCGGGCGCTGCGCGACGGGGCCACGTCCCTGCCCGAGCCGCTGCCGCCCACCCCGACGGAATGGCGTGACGACACCGTACGCGGCCGGCTCGCCGCTCTGCGCCCCACCGATCGGCAACGCGGCGCGTACCCGGAACGTGCCGCCGCGCAGCAGACCCGGCTGAGCCTGCCACCGCTGCCGACCACGACCATCGGCTCGTTCCCGCAGACCGACGAGCTGCGCCGGGCGCGTGCCGAGCACCGGGCCGGGCGTCTCGACGCCGCCGCCTACACGCAGCTAATGCGCGCCGAGGTCGAGCACGTCATCCGGTTGCAGGAGCGGCTTGGCCTGGACGTGCTCGTGCACGGCGAGCCGGAACGCAACGACATGGTCCAGTACTTCGGCGAGCAGTTGTCCGGGTTCGCCGCCACCGAGCACGGGTGGGTGCAGTCCTACGGCTCGCGCTGCGTGCGTCCGCCCATCATCCACGGCGACGTGGCGCGCCGGTCACCGATGACGGTCACCTGGTCCACCTACGCGCAGTCGCTGACCGACCGGCCGGTCAAGGGCATGCTCACCGGTCCGGTGACGATCCTGGCCTGGTCGTTCGTCCGCAGCGACCAGCCCCTCGCCGACACCGCCGACCAGGTCGCGCTCGCCCTGCGTGACGAGTGCCGCGACCTCGAGGCGGCCGGCATCCGGGTCATCCAGGTCGACGAGCCGGCGCTGCGGGAGACGCTCCCCCTGCGCAGGGCGGACCAGAAGGCGTACCTGGACTGGGCGGTGGGGGCCTTCCGCCTGGCGACCTGCGGCGTCGCCGACGACACGCAGATCCACACCCACCTGTGCTACTCGGAGTTCGGCGAGGTCATCACCGCCATCGACGCCCTCGACGCGGACGTCACCAGCATCGAGGCGTCGCGCTCGCGGATGGAGGTCCTCGACGACCTCGCCGCGGTCGGCTACGGCCGTGGCGTCGGGCCCGGCGTCTGGGACATCCACTCGCCCCGGGTGCCGTCCCGTGCCGAGGTCGTCGACGCGCTGCGCCGGGCCGTGGCGGTGGTGCCGGCCGAGCGGCTGTGGGTGAACCCCGACTGCGGTCTGAAGACGCGCGGCTACCCCGAGGTCGAGGCGTCCCTCGAACACCTGGTCGCCGCCGCAGCGGAGCTTCGCGGCAGCTGATCCGCCGGGCCGGGCGGGACCCAGCGTCCCGCCCGGTGCGCCGGCGACCGGCTCGACTCAGTCCTTGAGGGGGTACGGGATGAAAGTGCTCCGGTTCTCGTCCAGATCGAGCCGGCGGCTGATCGGTGCGGCGGCCCGCTGCGGGCAGGTCATCCGCTCGCAGGTCTTGCAGCCCGGGCCGATCGGTGTGGCCGCCTCCGCCGCGTGCAGGTCCATCCCGGCGGAGTAGACCAGCCGGTCGGCATGCCGGGTCTCGCAGCCCAGGCCGACCGCGTAGACCTTCCCCGGCTGGTTGTAGCCGCCGTGGTGCCGGGTGATGCTGCGGGCGATCCACAGGTAGCGCTGCCCGTCGGGCATCGCGGCGACCTGCACGACCACCCGGCCGGGCGCGCTGAACGCCTCGTAGACGTTCCACAACGGGCAGGTGCCGCCGGTGTGGGAGAACGGGAAGCCGGTGGCGGACTGGCGTTTGGACATGTTGCCGGCCCGATCGACCCGGACGAACGAGAACGGCACCCCACGCGCCCGGGGGCGTTGCAGGGTGCTGAGCCGGTGACAGACCGTCTCCCAGCCCATCGCGAAGTGCTGGGTGAGCAGGTCGATGTCGTACCGGCGTTGCTCGGCCGCCGCCAGGAACTGCTCGTACGGCAGGATCAGCGCGGCGGCGAAGTAGTTCGCCAGGCCGACCCGGGTGAGGATCTGGGTCTGGACGTCGTCGAACCGCTCCTCCTCCACGATCTCGTCGATCACGTCGGCGAACTCCAGCAGCGCGATCTGCGCCGCCATCCGCATGGCCTCCTGTCCGGCCCGCAGCGACGACGACAGGTGCAGGGTGCGGGTCTGCGGGCGGTAGCGGTGCAGTTCGTCGCCGAGCGAGGCGGCGTCGTCGCGGCGGACGTGGAGGCCGTGCCGCTGGGCGAGCCGGTCCTGGAGGGTGGCGCGGACCTCGCCACGGCGGAGGTCGATGTTCGCGGCCAGGCGCTCCGCGGCCTCGTCCAGGTCGGGTACGTAGTTCTGCCGCCGGTAGAAGAACTCGGTCACCTGGTCGTGCGGGCTGCGGCCGAGCTTCTCCCGGTCACCGAGGATCTCGGCGAGTTGCTCGTCCGCCTGCCGGTACCGGCGGTGCAGCTCGATGACGGCCTCGGCGACCTCGGGCAGCCGGGTGGCGAGTTCGGTGAGGTCGGCGACGCCCGCCCGGCCGGGAAGCGCCTCACGCAGCCCGGCGGCCAGTCTCGGCGTGTCCCGGGGCGCGAAGACGGTCGGGTCGACGCCGAACACCTCGGTGATCCGCATCAGCACCGGAACGGTCAGCGGCCGGGCGTCGTGTTCGATCTGGTTGAGGTAGCTGGGCGAGATGCCGAGCAGGCGGGCCAGGTGCGACTGGCTCAGCGCCCGATCCTCGCGCAGCCGGCGCAGCCGGGCACCGGCGAAGGTCTTGGCGATCGCCCTCACCTCCCCTGGTCGTTCACCGATCGCCTGCTTGGCAGGCTGCCAACATATCCCTTCGCAACTTCGCAAGATGCGGCGGAAAATTCCCAGAACTTGGCTTTTTCCGTCCCTCGACCGGCCGTCGGCGCCGTGTGAGCGTTGGCGACACGCCGAACCGGCATCGACCTACGCCGCCACGCGGCAGCCGGATCGCGGCGCCATCGACACCGAGGGGACGACACCATGCAGAACGCCGTCGAGCAGTTGCGTACGGAGTGGGAGACCAGCCCGCGGTGGAAGGGGGTGCGGCGCAGCTACCGCGCGGAGGACGTGGTGCGGCTGCGCGGGGCGATCCAGGAGGAACACACCCTGGCCCGGCACGGGGCGGAGCGGCTGTGGAAGCTGCTGCACAGCGAGGACTACATCCACGCCCTCGGCGCGCTCACCGGCAACCAGGCCGTGCAGATGGTCCGCGCCGGCCTCAAGGCGATCTACCTCTCCGGCTGGCAGGTGGCCGCCGACGCCAACCTGGCCGGGCACACCTACCCCGACCAGAGCCTCTACCCGGCCAACTCGGTACCCGCGGTCGTGCGCCGGATCAACAACGCGCTGCTGCGCGCCGCCCAGATCACCACCGCCGAGGGCGACACCACCGGGACGGACTGGCTGGCGCCGATCGTCGCGGACGCCGAGGCCGGCTTCGGCGGTCCGCTCAACGCGTACGAGCTGATGACCGCGATGATCGCGGCCGGCGCGGCCGGGGTGCACTGGGAGGACCAGCTCGCCGCCGAGAAGAAGTGCGGTCACCTCGGCGGGAAGGTGCTCGTCCCGACCGGCCAGCACATCCGTACCCTCGAGGCGGCGCGGCTCGCCGCCGACGTCGCCGGCGTGCCGTCGGTGGTCATCGCCCGCACCGACGCGCAGGCCGCCACGCTGCTCACCACCGACGTGGACGAGCGGGACCGGCCGTTCGTCACCGGCGAGCGGACCGCCGAGGGCTTCTACCGCGTCCGCAACGGCGTCGAGCCGTGCATCGCCCGCGGTCTGGCCTACGCCCCCCACTCGGACCTGCTCTGGATGGAGACCAGCACGCCGGACCTGGAGGTCGCCCGCCGGTTCGCCGAGGCGATCAAGGCCGAGTACCCGGACCAGCTGCTCGCCTACAACTGCTCGCCGTCGTTCAACTGGCGCAAGCACCTGGACGACGCGACCATCGCGAAGTTCCAACGGGAGCTCGGCCACATGGGGTACAGGTTCCAGTTCATCACCCTGGCCGGCTTCCACGCCCTCAACTACTCGATGTTCGACCTGGCCCGCGGCTACGCCGCCGAGGGCATGTCGGCCTACGTGGCGCTGCAGGAGCGGGAGTTCGCGGCCGAGCCGACCGGCTACACCGCCGTCAAGCACCAGCGCGAGGTGGGCACCGGCTACTTCGACCTGATCAGCACCGTGCTCAACCCGGCCGCCGAGACCACCGCCCTGCGCGGCTCCACCGAAGAGGAACAGTTCGCATGAGGTACGAGGTCATCGGCCCGATGGCCGACCGGTTCGACGAGGTCCTCACCCCCGAGGCGCTGGAGTTCCTGGTCGCGCTGGACAGCGAGTTCGCCGCCCGCCGGGTGGCCCTGCTCGACACCCGCCGAGCCCGCCGGGACCGGTACGCCAGCGGCCAGCTGCCCGACTTCCTAGCGGAGACCGCCGCGATCCGGGACGACCCGACCTGGCGGGTGGCGCCGCCGGCACCGGGTCTGGTCGACCGGCGGGTCGAGATCACCGGACCGACCGACCGCAAGATGACCGTCAACGCCCTCAACTCCGGGGCGAAGGTGTGGCTCGCCGACTTTGAGGACGCCACCGCCCCCACCTGGCACAACGTCATCAGCGGGCAACTCAACCTGATCGACGCGCTGGACCGGCGGATCGACTTCACCGACCCGCGCGGCAAGCGGTACGCCCTCGGCGAGGAACTGGCCACGATCGTGGTCCGGCCGCGCGGCTGGCACCTCGTGGAGAAGGGTATCGCGGTGGACGGGCGGCCGATCTCGGCCAGCCTGGTCGACTTCGGGCTCTACCTATTCCACTGCGCCCGGCGGCAGCTCGACGCCGGGGCGGGGCCGTACTTCTACCTCGCCAAGCTGGAGGGCCACCGCGAGGCACGGCTGTGGAACGACATCTTCGTCTTCGCCCAGCAGTACCTGGGCCTGCCGCAGGGCACCATCCGGGCCACCACGCTGATCGAGACGATCACCGCCGCGTTCGAGATGGAGGAGATCCTCTACGAGCTGCGCGAGCACTCGGCGGGACTCAACGCCGGGCGGTGGGACTACATCTTCAGCATCATCAAGAACTTCGGGCAGTGGCCGGACTTCGTCCTTCCGGACCGCGCCGAGGTCACCATGACCGTGCCGTTCATGCGGGCGTACACCGAACTGCTGGTGCGTACCTGCCACCGGCGGGGCGCGTACGCGATCGGGGGGATGGCCGCGGTCATCTCCAGCCGGGACCCAGAGGTCAACGAGACGGCGCTGCGCCGGGTACGCGCGGACAAGCGGCGGGAGGCCGGCGACGGGTTCGACGGCTCCTGGGTGGCCCACCCGGGCCTGGTCGATACGTGCCGGGAGGAGTTCGACGCGGTGCTGGGCGACCGCCCGAACCAGCTCGACCGGCTCCGCGACGACGTCAGCGTCACCGCGGCCGACCTGCTCGCCGTCGACAAGACCCCGGGCCAGGTCACCGCCGCGGGGCTGCGGTCCAACATCGCGGTCGCGCTGCGCTACATCGACGCGTGGCTCGGCGGCACCGGCGCGGTGGCGCTGTGGAACCTGATGGAGGACGCGGCCACCGCCGAGATCGCCCGCTGCCAGGTCTGGCAGTGGCTGCACCACGGCACGCCGCTGGCCGACGGCGGCACGGTGACCGACGAACTGGTTCGGTCGATCCTCGCCGAGGAACTGGCCGACATGGTCGCCGGTCGCGACGGCGACGGCCAGCGGCGTGCCGGACAGGCCGCGCGGATCGTCGAGGACACCGCGCTGGGGGAGGACCTGCCCGCGTTCTTCACCACCGGCGCGTACGCCCGGCACCTCGGGTCGGGTCGTGGGCCCGGCGGGTCGACCGGCTGAGCGCGGTCGGCGTCCCCGGGAGCCGGGAAGGCCCGTCAGGCCCTTCCCGGCTCCCGCCCCTGCTCACCCGGGCGAAGGGCATCCTTCGACGATCACCCCGGGAGGCACGATCACGCCGGCCGGTGGTGCACGCCATAGGTCCCGCCTCGTGCGGGCCATAGGATGCGGGGCGGTGCTGGTACGCGCGGGCCCTGACGGGTCCGGGCGTCGCAAGAGGGAACCCGGTGCGAGTCCGGGACTGCCCCGCAGCGGTGAGTGGGAACGACCGCCGTCATGACGCACTGGGCCGCGCAGGCCTGGGAAGCGACGGCCAGTAGGAGCGAGCAGGACGCCCACGAGTCCGAAGACCTGCCCGCACCGCGTGCGCAGCCGCGCACGCCGCCGACGGCCTCGTGGGAGGGCCAGGGTGGGCCGGTCGGCGATGTCCCCGGCTCCTGCCGGTACCTCCCCCTCGACGCCCTCGGCGCCGGAGCGAGGGAAGGAACGTCAGGCAGATGACACCGTCGACCACCCCGGGCTACGGATTCGCCGACGCGTGGCACGCGGTGGCCTGCGGGGAGCCGGAGGGGACACACCCGGCTCCGGACGAGGCCGTGCTGCGCGCCCTGGTCTCGTACATCGGTCCCGGGGAGACAGTGCTCGGCATCGCCGCGGACGAGTTCGCGCTGGTGGCGGCGACGACCGGTGCGTACGTCACGGTGGTGGACCCGTCGCGCGAGCGGCTCGCCCTGGTCACGGCCGAGGCCGGCCGGCGCGGCGTCACCGTGGACCCGGTACGGGCCCGCTGGCCGGAGGCGGCCGTCGCGCACCACGACGTGGTGGTCAGTGCCGGGGCGCTACGCCACCACCGGGAGTTGCCGGCGGCGCTGCGGGCGATGGTGCTGCACGCCGGCCGGCTGCTGCTCTGTGTCGACGACGCCGGCACGCCGGCCCCGCACGAGCAGGTCCTCGCGGCACTCACCGGCGGACCGGTGGTCCGGCAGCCCCCGCGGCACCTGCTCATCGCCGGCGCCCTGGCGGAGTTGGGCCTGACGGCCGACGTACGGGTGGTGACCGGCAGCCGGACCGTCACGGCGGCCGACGAAGCCGACCTGGCGCGGCGGCTGGCCGGGCGGCCGCTGCCCGGGCCGGTGGCCGGGCGGCTGCTGGAACTGCTCGCGCCGATGCTCAGCCGGACGCCGGCCGGGGACCTGCGGTACCGCCACCCGGTGCGCGCCGGTCTGGTGGTGTGCCCGGTCTGACGGGTGATTCGGCGAACCCGGCCAGCAGCCGCTCGGCGGCGAGCGCCGGGGTGAGCGTGCCGTCGACGACCTGCCGCTCCACCTCCGGGGCGAGGGCCCGCACCGTGGGGTGGGTACGGAGCCGGTCGAGCAGTTCGGCCCGGACCATCGCCCAGACCCAGCCGATCTGCTGCCGGCGACGCCGTTCGGCGAGGTCGCCCGAGGCGGCCAGGGTCTCCTGGTGGTGGCGGATCTGCCGCCACACCTCGTCCAGGCCGGTCTCCTCCAGGGCGCTGCAGGTGACCACCGGCGGCTGCCACCCGCCGTCGGGCGGGTGCAGCAGGCGCAACGCCCCGGCGAGTTCACGGGCCGCGCGGCGCGCGTCGGTAGCGTGCGGCCCGTCGGCCTTGTTGACGGCGATGACGTCGGCCAGTTCCAGCACGCCCTTCTTGATGCCCTGGAGCTGGTCGCCGGTGCGGGCGAGGGTGAGCAGCAGGAACGAGTCGACCATCTCCGCCACGGTGGTCTCGGACTGGCCGACACCGACGGTCTCCACGAGGACCACGTCGTGGCCGGCAGCCTCGACGACCACGATCGCCTCGCGCGTGGCCTTGGCGACGCCGCCGAGGGTGCCGGCCGTCGGCGAGGGCCGGACGAAGGCGGCCGGGTCGGTGGCGAGCCGGGTCATCCGGGTCTTGTCGCCGAGGATGCTGCCGCCGGTGCGGGTGGACGACGGGTCGACGGCGAGTACCGCCACCCGGTGCCCGTCGGCGGTCAGGCGGCTGCCGAGGGCGTCGATGAAGGTGGACTTGCCGACCCCGGGCACCCCGGTGATGCCGATCCGGTGCGCGCCGCCCGCGTGTGGGGTGAGGGCCACCAGCAGCCGCTGGGCCGCCGCCCGGTGGTCGGCTCGGGTGGACTCGACCAGGGTGATGGCCCGGGCGATCCAGGCCCGAGAGCCGGCGCGCACCCCTTCGACGTACGCCTCGACGGCGGGAGCGCGCATGCTCACCCGGCCCGGTGACCGAGCCGTCGGGACAGCTGATCGAGCAGGTCCAGGGCGGCCTCGGCGATCACGGTGCCCGGTGGGAAGATCGCCGCCGCGCCCGCCTCGCGCAGCGCGTCGAAGTCCTGCGGCGGGATCACGCCGCCCACAATGATCATGATGTCGTCGCGCTCCAGGGCGGCCAGCTGGTCGCGCAGCGCCGGCACCAGGGTCAGGTGCCCGGCGGCCAGGCTGGAGACGCCGACGATGTGCACGTCGGCCTCGACCGCCTGCCGGGCCACCTCGGCCGGGGTCTGGAACAGCGGGCCGACGTCGACGTCGAAGCCGAGGTCGGCGAAGGCGGTGGCGATCACCTTCTGGCCCCGGTCGTGGCCGTCCTGGCCCATCTTGGCCACCAGGATGCGGGGCTGGCGGCCCTCGGCGGCGGCGAACTCCGCGGTGGCGGCTCGGACCCGCTCTATGGCCGACACCGCACCCGCCTCGTCCCGGTACACCCCGGAGATCGTACGGATCTGCGCGGCGTGCCGGCCGTACACCTTCTCCAGCGCGTCGGAGATCTCCCCGACGGTGGCCTTCGCCCGCGCGGCGTCGACCGCCAGGGCGAGCAGGTTGCCGTCGAGCCCCGGGCCCCGGGTGCCGTCGAGCGCGGCCCCGGCCGCCCGGGTCAGCGCGTCCAGGGCCGCCGTGCACGCCGCCTCGTCCCGGTCCGCGCGGAGCCGGCGCAGCTTCCCCATCTGCTGGGCCCGCACCGCCCGGTTGTCGACCTTGAGCACGTCGATCGGCTCGTCGGCGTCCGGCCGGTACTTGTTGACGCCGATCACCGGCTGGCGGCCGGAGTCGATGCGCGCCTGGGTCCGCGCGGCGGCCTCCTCGATCCGCAGCTTCGGGATGCCCTCGTCGATGGCGCGGGCCATCCCACCGGCCGCCTCGACCTCGGTGATGTGCTGCCAGGCGCGGGCGGCCAGGTCGTGGGTGAGCCGCTCGACGTACGCGCTGCCGCCCCACGGGTCGATCACCCCCGTGGTGCCGGACTCCTGCTGCAACAGCAACTGGGTGTTGCGAGCGATCCGGGCGGAGAAGTCGGTCGGCAACGCCAGCGCCTCGTCGAGGGCGTTGGTGTGCAGCGACTGGGTGTGCCCCTGGGTGGCGGCCATCGCCTCGACACAGGTGCGGACCACGTTGTTGAACACGTCCTGGGCGGTGAGCGACCAGCCGGAGGTCTGGCAGTGCGCGCGCAGGCTCAACGACTTCGGGTTCTTCGGCGCGAACTCGCGGACCAGCCGGGCCCAGAGCAGCCGGCCGGCCCGCAGCTTCGCCACCTCTATGAAGAAGTTCATGCCGATGGCCCAGAAGAACGACAGCCGGGGTGCGAACGCGTCCACGTCCAGTCCGGCGTCCCGGCCCGCGCGCAGGTACTCCACCCCGTCGGCCAGGGTGTACGCCAACTCCAGGTCGGCGGTCGCGCCGGCCTCCTGGATGTGGTAGCCGGAGATGGAGATCGAGTTGAACCGCGGCATCCGCGTCGAGGTGTAGGCGAAGATGTCGGAGATGATCCGCATCGACGGCTGCGGCGGGTAGATGTAGGTGTTGCGGACCATGAACTCCTTGAGGATGTCGTTCTGGATGGTGCCGGAGAGCTGCTCCGGCGCCACCCCCTGCTCCTCGGCCGCGACGATGTAGAGCGCCAGCACCGGCAGCACCGCGCCGTTCATCGTCATCGACACGCTCATCCGGTCCAGCGGGATCCCGTCGAAGAGCTGCCGCATGTCGTAGATCGAGTCGATCGCCACCCCGGCCATGCCCACGTCCCCGGCGACCCGCGGGTGGTCGGAGTCGTACCCCCGGTGGGTCGGCAGGTCGAACGCGACCGACAGTCCCTTCTGCCCGGCGGCCAGGTTGCGCCGGTAGAAGGCGTTCGACTCCTCCGCGGTGGAGAAGCCCGCGTACTGGCGGATCGTCCACGGCTGGGTGGTGTACATGGTCGGGTACGGACCACGCAGGTACGGGGCGATGCCCGGGTAGGTGCCGAGGAAGTCCAGCCCGGCCCGGTCGGCGTCGGTGTACAGCGGCGCGACGCCGATGCCCTCCGGCGTCTGCCACGTCAGCGCGTCCGGGTCGCTTCCGGTCTCGGCCCGCACCGCGTCGCGCCACCGCCCCAGGTCGACGCCGGCCGGCGGGACACCCAGCTCGATGCCGGAGAAGTCGGGAATCCGAGCGTCCATCACGCCACCCCCAGATCACGCAGCGTCGTTTCCAGGACCGCCACGGCGTCGCAGCCCGCGTACAGGTAGCCGTCCACGCCGGGCTGGTCGGCCGGCGGGCCGGCCAGCCACACCCGGACCGCTCCCGCCTCCGCGAGGGCCCGCGCCACCGGCTCCACCGCCTGCGCGTAGGTGCGGTCGGAGGAGCACAGGCAGGCGACCGTGGCGTCGCTGGCGGTGAACTCGGCGGCCAACCGGGCCGGGTCGTCCTCGCCGACCGGGGGTCGGGCGGTGGCGATCCCGCCGGCGGCGAAGAGGTTCGCGGCGAAGCCGGCCCGGGCGTTGTGCACCGCCGCCGGGCCCAGGGTGGCCAGGAACACCGTGGGCCGGGCGCCGGTGGCCGTCGCGTGTGCGTCGGCCCGGTCGCGCAGCGCCTCGTACGCCTGGGCGTACCGGTGCCGGGGGAGCCCGCCGGCCGGCGCGGGCGGCGCGGGCGTGCGGACCGGCAGCCGCTCCTCCAGGCTCGGGAACTCGCTCACGCCGGTGAGCGGGTCCCGGCGGTGGGCCAGGTTCTCCGCCCGGCGCTGCCACGTCGCGGCCAGCCGGTCGGCGACCAGGCCGCTGCCCAGCGCGGCAGCCATCCCGCCGGCCCGCTCGATCTCGGTGAACCACGCCCAGGCCGCCCGCGCCAGCTCCTCGGTGTACCGCTCGACGTACCAGGAGCCGCCGGCCGGGTCGGCCACCCGGCCCACGTGCGCCTCCTCGAGCAGCAGCGACTGGGTGTTGCGGGCGATCCGCCGGGCGAAGCCGTCCGGCAGGCCGAGGCAGGTGTCGAACGGCTGCACGGTCACCGCGTCCGCGCCGCCGACCCCGGCGGCGAAACAGGCCAGGGTCGTGCGGAGCATGTTCACCCACGGGTCGCGGGCGGTCATCATCGCCGTGGAGGTCACCGCGTGCTGGCGCTGCGCGCCCGCCTCCGGCGCCCCGCACACCTGCGCCACCCGAGCCCACAACCGGCGGCCCGCCCGCAACTTCGCGATCGTGGCGAACTGGTCGGCGGTGGCCGCGTACCGGAACTCCAACTGCCCGAACGCGGCCGGCACGGCCAGCCCGGCGCCGGTCAGCTCACGCAGGTACGCCACACCGGTGGCCAGCGCGCAGCCGAGTTCCTGCGCGTCGGAGCCGCCCGCGTCGTGGTACGCGGTCGCGTCGACCGTCATCGCCCGCAGGCCGGGAGAATCGGCGGCGCACCGGCGGGCCCACTCGTCGGCCGGGCCGTCCCACCGCTGCCCGGTCCGCGCTCGCCAGCCGAGCGGGTCCACGCCCAGGTTGCCGCGCGCCTTTGCCGCCGGTACGCCGCGCTCCGCCAGCAGCGCGTACCAGGCCGGCACCGCCTCGACCGCGGCGGCACCGGCGTCCAGCACCACTCCGGCCAGGTCCAGGTAGACCCCGTCCAGCGCCGCCGGGAGCCCGGTCACCGGCACACCGCCGTCGCCGAGCACCAGCCACAGCGACGTGGCGCCGTTCTCCAGGTCGGCGCGGACCGCCTCGCCGGTGGCCTTCGGGTCCGGGTCCGCGTGCCGCTGCCGGACGTCCCACCCCGCCACCACCGCGCCGGTCGCCCGCCCACCCCGGGTGTACGGGAACAGCCCCGGCGGACCCGGCAACGGGGTCGGGTCGTCGGCGGTGTGCAGCGGCGCGAGCGCCAGCTCGTCGTACCCCCGGCGGACCAGCAGCTCCTCGACCGCCTCGGCCGGGGCGTCCTCGCCGGCGAGGCCGGCCTTGCGCAGCACCCCGAGGGCCAGCCGCTGCCACTGCTCGTGCGTGGCGGCCGGGAAATCGGCGGCGAGGCGAAGCGTCTCCGACGGCACCGTCATGCCGGGATGGTAAGTGCGGACCGGCGCGGCGACGCCGGGATGTGACAACGTCAACTCAACCGGTCGTCACGGCACGTGTCCGCCTCCTGGCGCATTGACATCACCGCATGCGCCGGACCAGACTGTCGCGACAACTGAAACCAACACGCGTACGTGCGGGGGAAGACCGGTCGAAGTCCGGCGCTGGCCCGCAACGGTAGGCCGTCCAGGTGCATCCTGCGGCGGCGAGCCCGAATACCCGTCGTACGCGTGCATCCGCTCCCCACCCGTCGTGGCCCACGGGTCGGAGTCCCGGCCGACCCGGCGCTGCCGCGTCGTTCGGGCTTTCGACGACCGCCGGGCCGGAAAGGCGCTTCCGATGGTCGTCCGCCTGAGCCGGCACCGCCTGCTCGCCCTGCTCTGCGGCGCGCTCGCCGCCCTCACCCTTGCCACACCGGTGGCCGCCGCCCCCGAGCGTGCCGGGGTCTCCCGCCCGGAGGCCGCCGCCGGCTGGCTCGCCCGGCAACTCGTCGACGGCGAACGCTTCGAGGTGGTCTTCGACGGCGTCGCCTACCCCGACCAGGGGTTGACCCTCGACGCGGTGTTCGCCTTCGCCGCGGCCGGCGTCGCCGACGACTACGGTGCCGACGCGCTGGCCTGGGTCACCCGGCCGGACGTCCGCGACGGCTACGTCGGTGACGGCGTCACCGAGGCGTACGCCGGCGCGACCGCCAAGCTCGCGCTGGCCGTGGAGGTGCGCGGCGGTGACCCGACCGACGTCGGCGGGGTGGACCTGGTCGCCCGGCTGCGGTCCCTCGAGTCGCCCGGCGGGCGGTTCACCGACCGGTCGGCGTTCGGTGACTTCAGCAACGCGTTCAGCCAGTCGTTCGCCATCCTCGCCCTGGACCGCACCGCGCAGGGCGCGCCTCCGGCGGCGGCGTCCTGGCTGGCCGGCACCCGCTGCCCGGACGGCGGCTACCCGCTGCTGCCCGCGCAGCCGGTCTGCACGTCCGACGTGGACGCGACCGCGCTGGCGGTCCAGGCGCTGCGGGCCGCCGACCGGCCGGCCGACGCCGCCGCCGGGCTGCGCTGGCTGGTGTCCGTGCAGGGTGCCGACGGCGGTTTCGCCAATACGGCCGGCACGCCGAACGCCAACAGCACCGGCCTCGCCGCGCAGGCCCTGCGCGACGGCCACCGGCCACTGGCCTGGGCGCGGGCCCGGGCGTTCCTCGCCGGGCTCCAGGTGGGCTGCGCCGGGGCGCCGGCCCACCGGGGCGCGGTCGACTTCGACGGCGGCACGTTCGACCCGAGCACCGCGCCCCGGGCCACCGCTCAGGCCGTCCTCGGCCTGACCGGCACCGGATACGCCCGGTTGTCCGCCGCCGGCGCCGCCCCGGGTGCCCCGGTTCCCGCCTGCCCGTGACCCGTCCCGCCGCTCACCCGATTTCAGGAGGAATTGTGTTCCGTCACCGATCCACCGTCCGTGCCCGGCTGGCCGGTCTGCTGGTCGCGGCCGTGGCCGCCGTCGCGCTGACCGCCGTCGAGCCCGCGCCCCGGGCGGCGCACGCCGCCGCCTGCGTCGGCACCTCGGGCGTCACCGTGGTGGTCGACTTCGCCGCGCTCGGCGGCGGCGTCCAAGTCGGCTGTGCCCCGGGCGACCCGGCCACCGGGCTGGCCGCCCTGCAAGGCGCCGGCTTCACCGTCACCGGCACCAAGCGGTGGGGCCTGGCCTTCGTCTGCCGGATCAACGGCAAGCCCACCGCCGCGACCGAGTCGTGCGTCAACACCCCGCCGGCCACCGCGTACTGGTCGTACTGGCACGCCCCCAGCGGCGGCTCATGGTCCTACAGCACGTCGGGGGCGACCAGCTACAACCCCGCGCCGGGCAGCGTCGAGGGCTGGTCCTTCGGCGCCGGCGCCCCGCCGAGCATCGCCGCTCCCTGATCCGCCGGCAGCGGTGTGACCAGCGGCGCACCGGGTGCCGGCCGCTGCTCTGGCGTCGTCGCACGCCCGGGCGGTACGGTGTCGGCACCCGGTGCACGCCGGGCACACAACTGCATACGTCCCGTGTGGGGGGAAGCCGGTTCCAAGCCGGCGCTGACCCGCAACCGTGAGCGAGAGTCTCCCTTTCGCGAGCCGGAATGCCCCGCCCGGGACGAGCGGCTTCCACTGTCGAGGTCTACAGGGTGAAGTCCGGGCCGCCGAGGTCCGACCCACCCCGCGCACCGCAGCACGCGGAGCGGGGTGTCCGTTTCTCGGGGTGCTTTCCGGAGGTTTCACCGACCGCTCTGCGAAAGGCACCCCTGATGCCCCTGTCCCGGCGTCTCACCACCGGTCTCGGTATAGCCGCGGCGACCACCCTCGCCGCGATCCTCGCCGCCCCGCTGACCGTGGTCGCGGCCCCCGCCCCGGCTCACGCCGCCGCCGCCCGCGACGCCGCGTCCTGGCTGGCCGGCGAGTTCACCGACGGCTCGCTGCCCGGCCCGTTCGCCCCCGAGGACTGGGGGCTTACCATCGACGGCTTGGTCGCCCTCTCGGCCACCGGCGTCGACGCGCCGACCCGGCAGGCGGCGACCGCGCAGGTCGCAGCACACGTGCGGTCCTACAACAGCTTCGACGACTGGGGCATCGAGGGCTTCACCGACGGCGGTGCCACCGCGAAGCTGCTCTACGCCGCCTCCGCCGCCGGCGCCGACCCCACCAACTTCGGCGGGTACGACCTGCGGGCGGAGACCCTGTCCCTGATCGCCGGAGCGGACGCCGGTCACCAGCGGGGACGGATCACCAGCCGCACCACCGCCGACAGCGGCCCGGACGCCAGCAACACCTTCGACCAGTCGTTCGCCGTGCTGGGCCTGGCCCGCAGCGGCGACCTGCCGCAGGACACGGTGGACTTCCTGATCCGGCAGCAGTGCGCCGCGGGTGGCTTCCGGCTCTACCCGGACACCGCCGACGGGCCGTCGCCGTCCTGCGACGAGCAGCCCGGCGCCACCCTCGACGTCGACTCGACCGCGATGGCGGTCCAGGCGCTGCTGGCCGCCGCCGAGGACGGCGCCACCGGCGCGGGCGACGCCGCGCGTAAGGGCGCCGGCTGGCTGGTGGCCCAGCAGCACACCGACGGGTCCTTCGGCGGCTCGGGACCGACGACCGGCGCGAACTCCAACAGCACCGGCCTGGCCGGGCAGGCCCTCGCCGCCGCTGGGCGCGACGACGAGGCCGCCCGAGCCGGGGAGGCACTGGCCGCGCTGCAGCTCACCGCGGGCAACGGTGGGGCAGCCTCCGCCGACGCCGGCGCGATCGCCTACAACACCGAGGGACTCACGGCTGCCGTGGCGGCCGGGATCACCGACACCGACCGGGACCAGTGGCGCCGGGCAACCGCTCAGGCCCTGCTCGGGCTGGCCCAGGTCCCGCTGGGCCGGATCGGCCTCGACCCGCCGCCGACCATGTCCCCGCAGCCCACCCCGACCGGCACGACCTCGCCCACGACGGCCCCGCCCACGGTGTCTCCCACGGCCACCGCGTCGCCGACGCCGACCGACACGGTCAGCCCGACGCCGAGCGTGACCAGCCCTCCGGGGACCCCCGCTCCCACGACGGCGGCACCGACCACCGCCGCTGCGCCGAGCACGACGCCGGCCGCGCCGGGACTGGGCGGGCTGCCGACCACCGGCGCGGCGATCGGCAGCTACCTGCTGGTCGCACTACTGCTGGTCGGTGGCGGAGTGACGCTGCTCGTGCTCGGCCGGCGGCGGGCGGGATGAGCCCCCGGGTCGCCCGGAGCGGGCTGGTCGCACTCCTGGTCATCGCCGGCACGGTGATCGGGCCGGGCAGCCCGGCGGTGGCCGCCGGGTCGGCCGGCTACTGCCCGGACGCCTCCGGGGTCACCGTCGTGGTGGACTTCAACGAACTCGGCGGCGGGACGGTGGTGCGCTGCGCGCCGGGCACCCAGGCCACCGGCCTGGCGGCGCTCAAGAACGCGGGCTTCCAGATCAGCGGCACCCTGCGCTGGGGCGAGGGGTTCATCTGCCGGATCGAGGGCAAGCCGTCGGCCGCGGCGGAGAAGTGCGTCGACACACCGCCGGCCAGCGCCTACTGGTCGTACTGGCACGCCCCGAACGGCGGCAGTTGGACGTACAGCGACAAGGGCGTGCTCAACCGCAAGCCACCGGCCGGCAGCTTCGAGGGCTGGTCGTTCTCCCTTAACCGCAACGCCAACGACGCGCCGCGCCCGGGGGTGGCGCCGAAACGACCCGCCCCACCGCCGCCGCCACCCCCGCCTCCTCCGCCACCGGCAGGCGGCGGGCCGGCGGTGCCACCACCGGCGGGAGGACCCGTCGTACCGCCACCGGCCGGCGGCGGCGGACCCGGTGAACCCGGCCGGCCGGCGGGCACGTCCGGCCCGTCGACTCCCGCCGGCACGTCACCATCGGCCAGCACGCCGGGCGGCCCGGCCTCGGCCGCGACACCGGGCGCTGCCACCAGCGCGACACCGGGCGCTGGCACCAGCGCGGCGCCGGGCGCTGCCACCAGCGCGGCACCGGAGGGCTCCTCGGGCGAGCCCGTGGTGACCGACGTCGCCGCGTCCCGCGAGGACGACGGTCTGCCGCTGGGCACGATCGCCGGGGTGCTGCTGCTGGTCGTGCTCGCCGCCGGCGCACTGGTCGCCGCCCGACGACGGCGTGCCGCCGACCCGGATGACTGACGCGGGCATGACAGCTGACGCCGGTCGCCGGCCGGCTCGCTGGTCCGTGTGGCGGCTGCCCCGGGGGCTGCACCCGGGCGCGTGGTGGTTGTGGGCGCTCGGCCTGGCCACCGCGGCCAGCCACACCACGAACCCGCTGCCGCTGGCCCTGCTCGTCGCCGTCGCCGCGCTGGTGGTGGTACGCCGGCGCGGCGACGCGCCGTGGGCGCTGGCGTTCCGCATGTACGTCTGGCTCGGCGTGGTGATCGTGGTGATGCGGGTGCTGTTCCGGATCGTGTTCGGCGGCGGGCAGGGCGAGCACGTGCTGGTTCGGTTGCCGGAGATTCCGCTGCCGGCGTGGGCGGCGGGCATCCGGCTGTTCGGCCCAGTCGCCGTCGAGCAGGTCCTCGGTGGCTTCTACGACGGGCTGCGGTTGGCCACGATGCTGATCTGCCTCGGCGCGGCGAACGCCCTGGCCAACCCGAAGCGGCTGCTCAAGGCCGTACCCGGTGCGTTGTACGCGGTGGGTACGGCCATCGTGGTCGCGTTGTCGGTCGCCCCGCAGTTGGTGGAGAGCGTGCTGCGGGTACGCCGGGCCCGGCGGCTGCGCGGCGGGACCGGCCGGGGGATGCGGGCGTTGCGCGGTATCGCCCTGCCCGTGCTGGCTGACGCGTTGGACCGGTCCCTGGCCCTGGCGGCGGCGATGGACTCGCGCGGTTACGGCCGCACCGCGGCGGTGCCCGCCGGGCAGCGCACCGCCACCGGGGCGCTGGTGCTCGGCGGGCTGGTCGGCGTCTGCGCCGGCACCTACGGGCTGCTCGACACCGCCGGCTCCGGCTACCTGGGGCTGCCGATGCTGCTGGCCGGACTGGCCGCCGCGGTGACCGGCATGTTGCTGGCCGGCCGCGGGGTCCGTCGCAGCCGTTACCGACCGGACCGCTGGCGGCCGGCCGAGTTGCTCGTGGCCGGCTGCGGGGTGGCCGCCGCGGCACTGACGATGCTCGCCGGGACGGTGGACCCGGAACTGCTCTACCCTCCGGTCAGCCCGCTCACCTGGCCCGAGTTGACCCCGCTGATGCTGCTCGCCGTCGGCGTCGCGGCCGTACCGGCCTGGCTGGCGCCGCCACCGCCCGTGGCCCGGGTCCGTCGGCCGCCCATGGCGGACCGGCCGGTCCCTCTCACGGACCCGCCGACGGAGCAAGAACGCGCCGTGACGGCACCGGGAGGCCGCCGATGATCACTTTCGACCAGGTAACCGTCCACTACGTCGAGGGTGGCCCGCCACCGCTGCGGGACGTGACACTCCGCATCGACGAGGGTGAACTCTGCCTGGTCGCGGGCCGTACCGGCGCCGGAAAGTCGACCCTGCTACGGGCGATCAACGGCCTCGTCCCGCACTTCACCGGCGGCACCCTGCACGGCGCCGTCACCGTCGACGGCCGGGACACCCGCACGCACCCACCGCGTGACCTCGCCGACGTGGTCGGCGTGGTCGGCCAGGACCCGCTGGCCGGCTTCGTCACCGACACCGTCGAGGAGGAACTGGCGTACGGCATGGAGCAGCTCGCGCTGCCACCGGCGGTGATGCGCAAGCGGGTGGAGGAGACGCTGGACCTGCTCGGCATCGCCGACCTACGCGACCGGCCACTGCGGACGCTGTCCGGCGGACAGCAACAGCGGGTCGCCATCGGCGCGGTGCTGACCACGCATCCCCGGGTGCTGGTGCTCGACGAACCCACCTCCGCGCTGGACCCCACCGCGGCGGAGGACGTCCTCGCCACCGTCACCCGACTGGTGCACGACCTCGGGGTGACGGTGGTCCTGGCCGAGCACCGGCTGGAGCGCGTGCTGCAGTACGCCGACCGGCTGCTGTGCCTGCCCGGCGACGGCCACGTCCACGACGGGACACCGATGACGGCGCTGACCCACATCGACATCGCGCCGCCCCTGATCGAGCTGGGGCGCCTCGCCGGCTGGACACCGCTGCCGCTGTCGGTCCGCGACGCCCGCCGACGGGCGTCCGACCTGCGGCACCGGCTCGCCGACGTGGCGCCGCCGCCGGTCCCGGTGGTCGCGGACACCCCTCCGACGCTGACCGCACGGGCGATCGTCGTACGGTACCCGGGGACCGTCGCGGTGGCCGGCGTCGACCTCGACCTGCGACCCGGCCGGGTCGTCGCGTTGATGGGCCGCAACGGCTCCGGCAAGTCCAGCCTGCTCTGGGCGGTGCAGGGCAGCGGCCCCCGCCACGGCGGCACGGTCGCCGTGACCGGGCCGGACGGCGCCGTCGACCCGAAGGCCCTGCCGGCCGGGCAGGCCCGCCGGCACGTCGGCCTCGTCCCGCAGAACTCCGGCGACCTGATCTACCTGGAAACCGTCGACGCCGAGTGCGCCCAGGCCGACCGGGAGACCGACGCGCCGGCCGGCACCTGCCGGGCACTGGTGGACCAGCTCACCCCCGGCCTGCCCGGCGACCGGCACCCCCGGGACCTGTCCGAGGGACAGCGGCTCGCCCTCGCGCTCGCCGTGCAGCTCACCGCCGCTCCACCGGTGGTCCTGCTCGACGAGCCGACCCGCGGCCTGGACTACCACGCCAAGAAGCAGTTCACCGCCGTCGTCCGGATGCTCGCCGCCAGCGGTCGGGCCGTGGTGGTCGCCACCCACGACGTCGAACTCGTCGCGACCCTCGCCGACCGGGTGGTCGTGATGGCCGAGGGCGAGATCGTCGCCGACGGCACCACCGCCGAGGTCATGCTCGCCTCCCCGGCGTTCGCACCGCAGGTGGCCAAGGTCCTCGCCCCGGCACCGTGGCTGACCGTGGAGCAGGTCGCCGCCGCGCTCGGCGCGACCAGGGAACCGGCGTGAGCGTCCTGCGGGTCGCCCCGCGTACCGCCCTGGTGTTGATCCTCGCCTCGGCCGCCGCGCTGGCCACCTTCACCTGGCCGTTCTTCGTCCCCGCGCACCCGGAGACCACCGCCCGCACCGGCGAGGCGCCGCTGGTCTTCATCGTCATGCTGCCGGTGCTCGTGGCGCTCGTCCTCGCCGAACTCACCTCCGGCGGCATGGACAGCAAGGCCCTGGCCATGCTCGGCGTCCTCGCCGCCGTCAACGCCGCGCTGCGCCCCCTGGGCGCGGGCACCGCCGGCATCGAGACCGTCTTCTTCCTGCTCGTCCTCGCCGGCCGGGTCTTCGGACCCGGGTTCGGGTTCCTGCTCGGCTCCACGTCGCTGTTCGCCTCCGCCCTGCTCACCGCCGGCGTCGGGCCGTGGCTACCGTTCCAGATGCTCTGCGCCTCCTGGATCGGCCTCGGCGCCGGCCTGCTCCCGGCCCGGCTGCGCGGCCGGGCCGAGACCGCCGTCCTGGCCGGCTACGGCGCGCTCGCCGCCTACGGCTACGGCCTGCTGATGAACCTGTGGTTCTGGCCGTTCAGCGTCGGCGCGGACACCCAGCTGTCCTACGTCGCCGGTGCCCCCGTCCTGGAGAACCTGCACCGCCTCGCCCTGTTCACCGCCGTCACCTCCACCTTCGGCTGGGACACCGGCCGCGCGATCACCACCGCCGTGGCGATCGTCCTCGCCGGCCCGGCCGTCCTCGCCGCGCTGCGCCGCGCCGCCCGGCGGGCCGCGTTCGGCGCGCCGGTCACCTTCGCCGCGCCCAACCCGCCAACGCCCCGGACAGGTGGTGACGACGTGACGCTGCCCGACATCCCGCCATCGCCCTCCCGGGCGGCGGCGGAGGGAGTTACCTCACAGCGGACCCCGCGACCACCCGGTACGTGACAGGCAGCGCGATACGCTGCCGACGGCGCTGGTTCGCCCGGCCGTACCCGGTCGGGCGTCGTAAGAGGGAACCCGGTGTGAATCCGGGACTGCCCCGCAGCGGTGAGTGGGAACGACCGCCGTCACCACGCACTGGACCGCGAGGTCCGGGAAGCGACGGCCAGTAGGAGACCGGACTGAATCCGGTCGCGCCCGCGAGTCCGAAGACCTGCCCGCGCTGCGTACACGAGGTGTGTGCGCTGCCGTCGACCTCGCGGGCGGGTCGGGCGGGTGACACGCCACGAGCGTGTCCCTCGACGTGCGCGCCGGCGGGATCGGCGGCGTGCTTCCCGAGGACGGACTCCCGCTGTGCACGACACCACCATCACCGGCCGACCGCCGTCGGCGTCGCACCTGACGCTCTCGCAGATCATGGACCAGCATCACACCAACCTGATGGGCACGGTCCACGGCGGCCGGATCCTCAACCTGATCGACTCCGTGGCCGGGGTCGTCGCCGCCCGGCACTCCGACGGGCCCGCCGTCACCGCAGCCATCGACGAGACCGCCTTCCTGCGCGCGGTACGGGTCGGCGACGTGGTCCACGTCGACGCCCGGATCACCTGGGCCGGCCGCAGCTCGATGGAGGTCGCCGTCAAGGTCACCGCCGACCGGTGGGACCGCGCCGTGCCGCCCACCGACGTGGCCACCGCACACCTGGTCATGGTGGCGATCGACGACGACGGGCAACCGCGCCCGGTGCCGCCGCTGCTGCCCGAGACCGACGGCGACCGCCGCCGCTACCGGGAGGCGCGGATCCGCCGCGAGCACCGGCTGGCGCTGCGTCAGGCGCTGCTCGACGGTGCCGGGGAGGGCTGAGTCGTGCTCGGACTGTCCGCGGCGACGCTCGCCGGGTACCTCGCCGCGATCGCCGTACTCATGGTCACCCCCGGCCCGGACATGATGTTCGTCCTGGCCAACGCCGCCCGCTACGGCACCCGCGCCGGCATCGTCGCCGCGCTCGGCGTCGCCGCCGGGGAGATGGTGCACGTCGCCGCGGTCGTCTCCGGCCTCGCCGCACTCGTCTCCGCCTCGCCGGTGCTGTTCACCGCGATCCGCTGGGCCGGCGCGGCGTACCTGATCGTCCTGGGAATCCGCGCCCTGCGCGGCGCCGGAACGCCCGTCGCCGCCAAGCCGCAGCACGCCGGCGGCACCGGGCGGTCATTCGTACGCGGGCTGGTGACCAACCTGCTGAACCCGAAGATGATCCTTTTCAGCGTGGCGTTCCTGCCCCAGTTCGTCGACCCGTCGGCCGGCAACGCCACCGCCCAACTGGTGCTGCTCGGGGCGCTCTTCGTGGCGGTGCAGCTCACCGTCGACATCGCCCTCGGCGCGGGCGCCGGACGGCTCGCCGGTCGACTGGCCGACGGACGCTGGTCCCGGCGGATCAACCGGATCTGCGCGGTCGCCTTCGTCGCACTCGGCATCCGCCTGGCCTCCAACGGATAGCAAACGGCGAGCGCGGCCAGTCTGCCGAGCACCAGCCAGCCGTAGGAGGACTGCCAAAGTTGGTCCACCGCGCCGAGGCGTACGGCGGCGTTGACGATCCCGCTGACCGTGACGGCGACGAAGCAACCCAGCGAGGCGGCTGTAGCGGCTTGCGGCATCGGCGAGGTGCCGGCTGCGGCGGACTGCCAGCAGGGGCACCAGGGCACCGACACCCACAGAGCGGCGGCGAACACGTGCAGGACCAGACTGCAGACCGCGATCTGGTGGCTGCCGGCCCCGGCGGCGTGCCCGGTGAACGCCGGCGGCACGCCACCTCCGCCAGCAACCCCGCCAGATCCGCCACCCGACCACCGCGATCAGCGTCACCAGCGCCACCAGAGCGGCCAGACCCCGCGAGACGCCCACCCGAGCCAGCACCGCGACCACCAGGGCCAGGTCGGCCTGCAACAGCATCGCCAGCCCCCGCGAGATCGACGTGGCGAAGCTGACCACGGGCCGCCGTACCCAACCGGTCGACCGGCACGCCGAGCAGGTCCGACACGGTCAGCACGCGCAGCGCCGCGGCGGGCCGCCGCCCAGCCCGCCGCCAGCAACCCCGCGCGGCAGCAGCATCCACCCGTGTCCGGAGACGCCAGGCCCTTCGCCGGGCAGCAGGAACGCAGCCGCCACCGCCCGAGTTCGTCGGGACCGCCACCAGACATCGAACTGTGTCGTTTATCGGTTGGACCCGGAGGGTTGGGTGACTGTCTGGGTGTGTGCTGCCGATGTCATGGCCAGCTAGGAGTAGGACGCCCCGGCCCTCGCTGATGACCGCTGTATCAGCACTGGATGGAGACTTGCGACCGATCGCCCTTTCCGAAGTTGTGACTACTGAACCGCGGCGGGTCCACGCCCCCTGACCAGACAACCGAAAAGGGTGATGCCCGATGGGCAGCCTGTGGGCCGGCGTCGACGTCGGCAAGACCCACCACCACGTATGCGTCGTCGACGACGACGGCACCGTCGTTCTGTCCGAGAAGATCCCCAACGACCAGCAGGCTATCTCCGGCATCGCCGGACGGCTCGGTAAGCGCCGTAAGCCGATCCGCTGGGCTGTCGACCTGCGCGGCGGGCCAGCGTCGCTGCTGTTGGCGGTTCTGTTCGACCGGGGCGCGGAGGTGCGCTATGTCAGCGGCACCGTCAGCTCGCGGATGGCGGAGGCGTTCCACGGTGAACGCAAGACCGACGCCCACGACGCCTACGTCATCGCCCAGACCCTGCGCATGCGCGGCGACCTACCGACCCTCACCCTCGCGGACGGGGTGCAGCAGCAGTTGAAGCTGCTCGTCTCTCGCCGCTTGGACCTGGTCGCCGACCGGGTCCGCATCACCGCCCGCATCCAGGACCTCCTGGCCATGATCAGCCCCGCCCTGGAGAAGGCGCTGAACCTGCGCAGCAAGGGCGCGCTCCGACTCCTTGCCCAGTGGCAGACCCCCGCCGCGCTGCGCCGCGCCGGCGAAGCCCGCATCCTGGCCTACCTACGCCAGCACGGCGTCCGGGCCGCCAAGACACTCACCGCCAAAGTCCTCACCGCCGCGCGGACCCAGACCGTCTCCGTCGCCGGTGAGGCCACCGCGGCCGGGATCGTGGCGCAGATGGCAACCGATCTGGAAGCGGTCAACGACCGCATCGCCGCCCTCGAGGAAACTATCGCCGCTGTGGTCGCCGAGCACGAACTGGGGAAGATCGTCACCAGTCTGCCCGGCATCGGCACCACCCTTGCCGCCGAGTTTCTCGCCCACGCAGGCACCCTCACCACCTACGCCAGCCCCGCGGCGCTCGCCGCGCACGCCGGGCTCGCGCCGATCTCCCGGGACTCCGGCCGCCGCCAGGGCCACCAAATTCGGCCGCACCGCTACCACCGTGGTCTGCGTCGGGTGTTCAGCATGTCCAGCTTCACCGCCCTGACGCACTGCCCACGATCCCGCGCCTACTACGACAAGAAGAGAGCCGAGGGAAAGACCCACCGCCAAGCCACCGCCGCCCTGTCCAGACAACGCCTCAACGTCCTCTGGGCCTGCATCCGCGACAAGACCCCCTACCAGCCCAAACAACCAAGATCAGCAGAGGTGGCGTCATGCGAACTCGCGTAGAGACTCCGCTTGCTGAAGATCAGTTTCTTTATTCGATAGATGTCGTGGCTGTGGTGATGCCGGCGATGATGTGGGCCGGTAGGGCTGCCCGTGCGCTCTTGCTGTGTGGGGCCTCCAGATAGCTGAGCAGGCGTGATGGCGTCTCGGGTGGTCCGAGTGGGACTGGTTCGAGGCGTCGCCATCCGCGGGCGGAGGAGGCCTTGATGGCTGTGAGGTAGGTGCTTTCGGTCATGCGGCCCAAGGTGCGGGCGCGCATGAGTAGGGCGGCTAGGGACACCTGCCAGTATCGCTTGAGCTCGAATAGCTTGGGCCAATCTACTGTGGTTGGTAGTTGGTTTCGGATCTCGTCCGCTGGCATGAGGAATGCCGCAGCGAATTGGTGCGCTTGTGTTTCGACCTCTTTTATCCCCCAGATCTGTTCGCCGTGGAGGACGAGGTGGGCGAGTTCGTGAGCGGCGTCGAAGCGTGAGCGTGCCCGGTCATTTTTGTCCGTACCGAGGACAACGACTGGGTGGTCGGGGAAGGGCAGTGAGAAGGCGTCGACGTCTGCGGTTCCGAGCGGGAGTCGGATGACGGCGATGCCGTGCCCTTCGAGGAGCCGGACGACGTCGGTGATCGGGCCGGCGGGGACGTTCCATGTCTTGCGGACTTGGTCGGCGATCCGCTCGATCTCGCTACGGGGAGCGTCCAGCCCGCTGGAGCGGATGCGGGGGACGTCGCCGCAGGCGAAATGTCCGGTCCGAGTCGCGTGGAGGGCTAGATCATGGGCGACGTGGGCGATTGCTCTTGCGCGACGGCGGTCTACCACTGCGGTCCGGCGCAGCGACCGGAAGAAGCCTTCGTGTGTCTCGGTCAACGGCTGGGCGAGGAACTCGGTGGGCACCTGCAGCGTGGCGCTGAGGGCGTGAACGCTCTCCGGGCTGGGACGTGCTGCGCCGCTCTCGAACTGGCTGATGGCTGCCGGTGTCAGGCCGACGGCGGCAGCGAGCTGTGCCTGGCTGAGCCCGACGAGTTCGCGGGCCACCCGCAGGCGTCCCCGTTCGAACTTCGACGTGCTCATGACTCTCCCAACCCGATCTTGTACTTCCGCATTGTGGCTGATCCGGCGCGTCGTGCCCGGTTGGCGCGGCGAAACAGTTACCTTCCGAGTGTAGAAGCACGCGCGGAAGCAGGCGTCGTGATATTAAGTACGAGGCAAAAGTTGATGATCCTCGAGGAGGGCGGATCGCGGTGGTGACGGTGACGAGGCCGGGTGGCGGCGGGTGACGACGCAGCGGTTCCAGATCCTGTCGCTGGACGGCGGGGGGTTGCGGGGGATGTTCTCCGCAGCCGTGCTGGCCCGGCTTGAGGAGGATCTCGGCATCCGGGTCACGGATCACTTCGACCTGATTGCCGGCACGTCGACCGGTGGCATCATCGCGTTGGGCCTGGGATTGGGCATGACACCTCGCGAGATCCTCGAGTTCTACACCGACCTCGGTCCGCGGGTCTTCCGTGACCGCAGCCGGTTGCGGGGCCTGCGGCACCTGGTACGTGCCAAGTACGCCGCCGGGCCGCTGCGCGCCGCGCTGACCGAGGTGCTGGGCGAGCGGACCTTCGGCGAGAGCACCAAGCGGTTGGTGATCACCTCGTACAACGTGGGCGCCGACGACGTGTACCTGTTCCGCACCCCGCACCTGCCGCAGCTGACCCGGGACTGGCGCGAACGGGCCGTCGACGTCGCCATGGCCACCGCCGCCGCCCCGACCTATCTGCCCGGCATGCCGCTGGGCGGTACCCGGCTGGTTGACGGCGGCGTCTGGGCGAACAACCCGGCGATGGTGGCACTGACCGAGGCGGTCGGTCCGCTCGGCCTGCCGCTGGACGCGATCCGGGTCTTCAGCCTGGGCACCACCACCGACGTGCGCCACCGCAGCCGCCGCCTCGACGGAGGAGGGCTCCTGCCGTGGGCTCGGGACGCGGTCGAGGTGCTGATGCGCGCGCAGAGCGAGAGCGCGATCAAGCAGGTCCGCCACTTCCTCAGCAACGACCGGGTACTCCGGCTCAACCCGACCGTGCCAACCGGGGTGCTCGCCTTGGACAAGGTCGACGCCGACGACCTCATCGGCCGGGCTGCCCACGAGAGCCGCACCGCCTCCCCGAGCTTCAACCGCTGCTTCGCCGATCACCGCGCGCCGGCGTACGTCCCGTACCACGCGGCCCGGAAGGACTGACGCGATGGACACCATCGAGCAGATGCTCTCCATGCTCCTCGACGGGGCGGTGGAGACCCTGGACATCTCCCCGCACCTGCAGCAGCTCGCCGTCGAACGCTACGAGGAGGTCGGCACCTGGCTGGCCGAACACGGCGAGCCTGACTGGCGCATCTACCCCCAGGGGTCCTTCCGGCTGGGCACCGTGGTGCGTCCGAGCACCCGGACGGGGGAGTACGACATTGACCTGGTCTGCCGGGTGCCGCGGCGCAAGGAGAACATCACCCAGGCCCAGCTCAAGCAGTTGCTCGGTGACATGCTCCACGCCTATCTGCGCTGGAAGAACCGGCAGGGCCATACCGACGGCCCCAAGTCCTGCGAGTCCCGCCGCCGCTGCTGGACCCTTGAGTACCCGGACCATGGCTTTCACCTTGACGTCCTGCCCACCATCCCGGACATCGAGCACCCGCCCACCGGCATCCTGCTCACCGACCAGAACCTGCGCGAGTGGCAGCACAGCAACCCGATCGGCTACGCCGACTGGTTCAAGCGGCGCTGCGAACAGGGCCGGAGCCTCGTCGAGGCCAAGCGCCACCTCAACGTTGCCGACGTGCCCGACTGGACGGTCCGCAGCACGCTGCAGCGCATTGTCCAGGTTCTCAAGTGGCACTGCATGTTGCGGTTCGCGAACGACCCGGACAACCGGCCACCGTCGATCCTGATCACTACCCTCGCCGCCCGGGCCTATCGCGGCGAGCAGGACCTGTTCACCGGCGCTCGAGCCGTGCTCGACGGGATGACCTCCTTCGTCGAGAACCGCCATGGCAAGTGGTGGGTGCCCAACCCGGCGCACGAGGAGGAGAATTTCGCGGACAAGTGGAACGAGTACCCCGAGCGGCGCCTGGCCTTCATCGCCTGGCACCGGGGCATCGTCACTGTGCTCGACGACCTCGCCGGCCTGCAGGGCAAGGGCCTGCAGGTTATCGCTTCTCGGATGTCGGAGAGCTTCAGCGCTGGGCCGGTCTTCAAGTCCGTAGAGAGCTACGGTGATCGCATGCGCCACAGCCGCGAGACCGGGGCTCTGCGCATGACCTCCACTGGCTTGCTCACCACCACCGCCACCACCGGCCCCCGGGTCCGCGATCACCACTTTTATGGCGAGCACCCCGACCCGCGCCGTTAACCTCCGCCGTCAACTTGCCGCGATAACCGCACTGCTCCCGGACGCCGTCGGTGCGGTCCACCGCGGTGAGCTGACGTGCATCATCCGCCTGCAACCGTCCCCGGCCAGCCAGATCTACACCGTGCGGCTGACCTATCGGCACGGCCGACGGCCCGAGGTGATGGTCACCGACCCGCCGCTCGCCCGGCACGCAGGGGCTGCCGCACTGCCGCACGTCTACGCCGGCGATGAGCTCTGCCTGTACTACCCCGGCCAGTGGAAGCAGGACATGTTCCTCGCCGCCACGGTCGTACCGTGGGCCGCGGAGTGGCTCATGCACTATGAGATCTGGCTCGTCACTGGACGATGGACTGGAGGTGGCCACACCCATGCCGGCGCAGGCCAATAGCCAGCTAGGAGCTACAGGGTCGTGGACCCCGGTTCCGCTCGATTCTCGGCTGCACCGCGGCCCTGCGGCCATCACCTTCGCTCCCGTGCTCGGGAAACTCGAGTCTCTGCCGTTGGACCAACTCACCTGGGAGAACTTCGAACGGATCCAGTGGCGGGTCATGCGCGATGTCGAGGGTCTGCGTCACGCGCAGATCTACGGCGAGCGCGGCCAGAGTCAGTACGGGCTGGATGTTGTCGCGCTCGCGCCGGACGGGGTCGGCGTTGCACTGCAGAGCAAGCGCTACAAGCGGTTTGGCCCGGCAGAGCTCAAAGCCGCTGTGACGAAGTTCCGGTCGACGACCCGTCCGTTCCAAGTAAGTCGGCTCATCATCGGCGTGAGTCGCGAGGTCACGTCGACCAAAGTCGTCGAGGACCTCGCTAAGTTCCGGGCCGAGTTTCATCCGATCACGTTGGATCTGTGGGACAGGCAGGAGCTGTCTCGACTCCTTCGCGGCGCGCCGGAGATCGTCATCGAGTTCTTCGGCCTGCCGACAGCCGAGGCCTTCTGCCTGCCATTCGAGCTGGAGCCCGTGCGGGTGCCGACTGCCGACGCGGTAGCCATCCGTGAGGCGCTGGCCCGGACGCCGGAGGAGACCACGGGTGCAGCCGCCCTACTCCGGGAGGCGCGCGCCGCGTCGGAGGAGCCCGAGCGCGCCTTGGCTCTGATCGAAGAAGCTCAGGCAAAACTGCGCGCAGCGGGATTTGGCAGCTACGCCGAGCAGCACGAAAACGAGCGTAATCGCCTTCTGGCGGGTCTCGGTCGCGTGGGCGAGGCGGCTCGGCGGACCCTGGATGGCATCTGGACAGCTCTCGACCGAGGGCTGAGCACAACCGCGCAGATCGGCCAACGGCGACTGCGCGAACTCGCCCGCGACGGGGCAACGGAGGGGCCAGCGAGGGAACTGGTGAAGGTCGCCGACGCGGCGATGGAGTTGTATTTCGACCCGCTGGCGTCCTTGCCGGAAGCCAGTGTGCTGGTCATCGGTGAGCACGCTGACCAGGTCCGACTCGCCGTCCTTGCCGGCGAGACGGCACTCGCGAATGGCGACCATGCCTGGCTTACCCGCGAGCGGCAGAAGTTGGCCGCGCTGGCGGAGACGGAGACCAGGGACCGAGTGCTCCGGACGCGGCTGCGGCTGCTGGTCGCCGAGTCGAGCGGTGACTGGTCGAACGTTCTTGAGGACGCGCGGAAGCTGCGCCTCGGGCACGCCCTCGGTGGCCTGGTGACAGCGCGCTATGCGCGGCACTGTGCGCTGCATCAGAGATTCGAGGAGGCAGAAGCCCTCTGGGACGAGGCAGCCGGCGACGCGTGCCTCGCCCAACGCTGGACAGACGCGGCAACCTGGACATTCAGCCGCCGAGCCTTCCGGGGCCGCTGGAAGCCATTTACAAGCGACGAACTGCTGCCGCTGCAGACGGCGCTACGCGAGATGGGGCCCACTCGCCCCGTCATCGCGACTGCGGAGGGCGCCTACGAGGAGGCTCTGGAAGGGCTACGCGTTCAGAAACTACGCTCCGCAGCAATTTCCGCTCAACGAGCACTGCGAGACGCTGTGGCGGTGAGCGACTGGGTGGCAGAGGGTAAGGCCAGGCAAGTCCTGGCCGCCGTGCTGGTCGAGGCGGACGAGCCGGTGGTCGCCGCGCGTCACCTCACTCGGGCGGGCGACGTCGAAGCCATCAAGAACCTAGGCAAAACGTGCTCCAGCAGCTTTATCGACATCACCGCTGAGCTGTCGGCCCCCAACTACTGGACCGTCGGTACCGCCTACCGGCTGATCGCGCAGCAGGCAGACGTGATTCCTGACGGCATGGTAAGGGTGATCGCGGGTCACATTGTCGCCGAGATCGCAGGCGCTGAAGCACGCGAGCTGGTTGACCTCAGATCCTTCGCGACCTCTCGTTACCGCGGAGCACTGAGCGCTCTCGCCGGCATCTCTGACCGCCTCACGTCTGAACATGCCGAGACGGTCTTGTCCCACTTCGAGCGGCAGCCGAAGGTAGAAGTGAATCACTATCGCCTCCACGATGGGGACGAAGCCGCAGCGGTAGCGCGTATCGCAATCAACCAGCCGGCACTCAGCCAGCGAGCCATACCGCACTTGGTGGCGTTGTTGGCCCGGTCGCAGTCATCGCGCAACCAGGCCGCGCGGGAAGCTATCGACCATTACATCGAGATCGCGAAACCTCACCTCGCCGAGCTGGCCGCCGAAGATGACGGGTGGGCGCAGGAGACGCTCGCCTATCACGATCCCGAAGCCAACCCGCCGGAAGTTGTCGAGCAGGCGTTGAGCCGCCTCACTACCCCCCTCAGCCACCAGCCGGGCGTCTACAGCACGGGAACCACCGCCGTCGGCGACTCGCTGCTCGTTCGTGCGATGCCCTCCACGCGCCTGGAGCCGGCCGTCGCGGAGCTCCTCCGGCGAGCCGACGACCCCCACGTCGGCTCCAGCGACCGAGGGGAGTACCTGGTCGCCGCGTCCAATCTCGCTCCCCATCTCGACGACGACGACCGCGACAAGCACTTCCCGGTCGCCCTGCGATGTGCCTCGGCGCCTACATCGTCTGAGCACGATGAATTTGATCAGCGGTTCGACCATCGGCTCGGATTCCTACGGATCACCAACCCCGACCAGGACAGCCGTGACCGTGCGTTGTTCCTCGCGGCCTGCCTAGCCACCGACGACGCTCGACGCGCCGCAGTCAGAAGCCAGGCGTACGCACTTCTCGGAGCCGGCGAAAACTCGGACTACTGGCCGACCCGAGCCCTGCAACAACTCGGCGACGCACTGAGGGACGATGTTGGATTCCTGGTCGCGCAGGGGTGGGCACTCAGGTCGTTCGCGGCAATCCTCTGGGCGCGGCACGGCAACCCGCCGCAAGTCGGGGCACGGCTCGCCGCCGATAAGGACGTCCGCGTCCGACGAGCCCTTGCCGAGGCCCTCGCCAGCGTCGAAGTCGCGGACTATCAGTCCGCCGCGCGCGACCGGCTCGCCCAAGACCCCTGCCACAGCGTCCGCTCCGCCCTGTGCAGCCGGACAAGACAGTCCGAGTAGCGTGACCCCACGCTGCGCTTGACTGCCGCTCTTCGGCCGGGATGCTCCGCCTTTCCGGGGTGCTCAACGTTGCGCCAAGGCATCAGAATGGACTGCGTGGCAGTTTCGCCCGGCACAGCAAGAGCGACCGGCCCCAACGGCAACTCGTTGGCACCTACGCTCCCGGGTAGGTCTGCCACGCCCGGTGGCCTATCTGGCCCTGCCTACGTCAGATATTCCCGCGACACCCTGACCGTGGACGGCGGGCCGGACGGCCGGTGGATCGCCGCAGACGAGTCCGGCTGGGATGGCGAGGCCCTTTTTCAGCCCACCGAGCCGTACATGACCATCGGTTCGGTCGCCATCGACGACGGCGACGCCGCCACGGTGCTGGCCCTGCTGCGGCGCGACGCTAGTATCGAGCAGGCTGGTGAGCTGAAGTTCAGCCACTTCGCCCGGGGCGGTAACCAGCGGCGGCTTGAGGTACTCGCGACGGCGCTGGAGCCTGGCGGCATGCTTGCCGGCAGGGCGAGCATCTTTATGATCGACAAGCGGTTCTTTGTCGCGGCTAAGATCATTGACCTGCTGCTTGAAGAGCATGCGCACAAGAACGGGATCGACCTGCACGCGGACGACCAGGCTCGGCGGTACGCGCAAAAGCTGATCGAAGAGGGCCCGCGGGCGCTTGGGGCCCCCATGTTCGACGAACTGATCAGAGTGTTTGTCCGCTTCGCCGGCATCCGCAACCGAGGACAGGCGTTGGTCGAGGTAGCCGAGCTGTTCCAGGTACTCGATGTTGCCGAACGCCGATCGCATCGCCGAGCGATCACGGACATCCTGGGCATGCTGCTACGGTGCCGCGCGCAGGCTGATGAACTGCAGAAGACGATGCTTGAACCGGACTTCCTTTTGGCGATGGAACCGTTGATCCCGGCGATGCCCGCCGTGCTCAACGAGTGGTCACGGCAAATCGGGCCGGCAAGCCTGCTCATGGACGCCCACAAGGTTCTGACCGACGACCGCATCGACATCTTGTGGAAGGCCATGACGGCGGGTCATCCAGACTTTCGATTCCTCTGGACTGGCGTCAGGCCGCGAGGGCTGGCACGGGGTGACTCATTGGATCATCCGTCGATCCAACTCGCCGACCTCGTAGCGGGGGCGGGACGCGCCGTGGCGCACTTTCACGAAGGCTTGACCACCCCCACCGCAGAAGTCGGCGCCGCACTCGCAACCAGCGTGGCACCGCTCATCACACCGCACAGCCTGATCGCGCACGACGAGCCCGCCCGCTTCTCCCGGCCAAAAGAGTCGAGGGGCCACCCGCCTACAGTCTCGTAGTTCGCAGGCAGCCGGATCCTGTTCCGTGTCGACGCCGGTTCAACCTTGGCCCCTCTGTTCGGGCGGGTTCCGAAGCTGCAGGTCAGTTTCAGGCGGCGCCGACAGTTGGTTCGTCCTTTGGTCCGGGCTGCCATATACGGCCGTGTCCAGCTCCCATCGAGGACGCCGTGCCCCTTACTGTCGGGTGGTGCAGCGATGGGATTCGCTCAATGAGCGGCAGCTCGACCTGCTTCGCCGGATCCACGGCGGTGATGACCTCAGCGGGCCGGACGGCGTCGAGTACCGGCGGTCGGCGCGTGCGCTCCAGGATCGGAACCTGGTGATGGTGACACGCAAGGCAGGGGTGTGGAGGGCGCGCTCGACCGATGCCGGCCGCTTCTACCTTGAGCATGGCCACCATCCCGATCATCCCGACCACCGTGCTTCCCTCCCGCGGTCCGAGACGCCGGCACCCGGCGGCATCGCCGGCGGCGCTTCGTCGACGGACCTGCTGCGATCGGCTCGCGAACTGCTCGACCGCCTACAGCGCGAGGGCGGCATGGTCCGTATCGAGAGTCCCGACAGTGAAACACGCGCCCGGTACCGCCGGATCATTCACGCGTTCAAGCAGCAGGGACTTGTGCCGTCGGGTCACCATCTGCGCCACACTGGCCGTGACGCCGGTGACATCGTCATCCGCCTGTACACCGGTGTCGGTCCGGACGAGACCGACTGGAACCGGATTCGGCTTAACACCAGACGTGTCACCACCGACCCGCATCTGGCGTTCAGCGCTCTCGAAGCCGATCCGACCAGCCTCGCCGTCAGCTCGGACCTACTGCCCCGGGCGTTGCTGCTGATCCGGCAGCTCGCCGGCGAGGCGGCCCGGCGTGGGCACCGGCTCGGGGTCAACACGAAGGCGAAACACCCGCGGGTGTTCCTCCAGGCCGGGCAGGTTCGACGCACGGTCACCCTGACCGAGGAACGCGACCAGGTCCCGCACGAACCCACCGCCGAGGAGCTGAAGGTGCTGCGCCTGCGGCCGTGGATGAAACCCGCGGAGTTCGACGTCGTCGACTCCGGCAGGCTCCGCTTGGAGATCGCCCGGGCCGGACACGACAACCGGGACACCTGGACCGACACCGCACGCGTACGTCTGGAACAGCGCGTCGCGCAGATCATCCAAGGGTTCGAGGCTGGCGTCACCGCCGACGAACAGCAACGGCGGGCAGCCGACGCCGCGCGGGAGAAGGCCGCGGCCGAGCACCGTCGGCGGCAGGAGGAAGCTGCGGCCGAGCGCAGACGGCAGGAGGAGGCCACCCTCGCGCAATGGCACGCCGCGATGGCCGACGCCCGCGTCCGGGCCACCGAGAAGATCCGCGCGGACACGTTTCGCCACGCCTACCAGGCGTGGACCACCGCATCTGACATCCGCGCGTTCTGCACCGCCCTTGAACAGGCGGCCGAGGGGCGGACCGGCGCCGGCGGGGACCTCGCCAGCTGGGTCGCGTGGGGCAGGGCCGCCGCCGACCGGATCGACCCCATCCGCAATCCCCGCGTGCTGGCTGACATCGACTACAACCCCGAGCCCGGGCCCGACGACCTGCGCCCGTTCCTCGGTGACTGGAGCCCTCACAGGCCACGCAAGGAGCACCGCCCTGATCACGACCGGCAGGCCCACGCCGGCATCCGCCGACAGGCCGAATCGTGGCACCACGGGCTGCTCGACCGCGGCGCCTGAAGTGCGTCCACCCCTCAACCGCCACCACACTCCGGCCGGATGCGCACGAGCCTGCACCGGGACCTGCCGCCATCGCGGCGCGAACCGCCACCACGACCCGGTACCACGCAACAAGCGACGCTTACCCGAAGGACGGCTGGATGAGAATCGACCCCTCCCGCTTCACCGTCGGCGACGAATGGGCGTACCGGCAGTCGGACCACGGACCGTCCGAACGCGTCCGCATCCTGGCCGTCGAGCCGAAGAAGACCAGCGCCCGCCTCGAGATCAGATTCCTCGACGACCCCGACGAACGGGTGGAGAAGGTCCCCGGGTCGCGGCTGCGGGTGCCGTGGAGCGAGGTCGGGACCTTCGACGCGCTGATGGCGAACTGGCAACGCATCGACGATCTGAACCTCGACCGCACAGAGGAAGCCTGCATCGAGGAGATCTTCGGCCTCTTGATCAGCGATGACGTAGCCGAACTGCTCTGGTCCCCGGTGTCATGCGCCACCGACATCCACGACAGGGCCCGGCTGAGCGAGATCATCGACGGCCCGATCGACGACATCCTCGCCTCGGCCCAATGGTTCGACCACGACGGCCGGACCATCCTGTCACCGGCCGGCACCCTCCAACTGGTCGAGGCCGCGTGCCGAGCCCATCCGACCCAGGTCCTCGACCTCGTCATCGAGCAGGAAGCCCAGTCCCGGCACAAATGCAAGTTCGGCGATGAGCACCGCGTCGGCCGCGACAGCCGGTCGACGACACCGGAATGGGAGTACGACTGGTACCGCCGCCACGACCGGCCCCGCCACGAACTACTACGCCAGTGGTGCGGCCACCGGGCAGTCACCCACTACGAACGGTTCCTCGCCGCGGAAGCCGAAACCCACCGCCTCGACATCCTGGTAACCGACCTCCTCAAGGCCTTGGACACCCTCGGCGAACACGAACAGGCCGCCCGCTTCGCCGAGGAACACGAACGCGACCGCATCACACCCCACACGATCCGCCCCGTCGTCGAACGCCCCCTACACCCCTCCGAGATACCCGTACGCGAGATCAAGGTCAGGAGCCGTTGGTGGTCCTGAAGGCGTTGCCCCAACTGATTCTGCTCGGATCAAGGACCTGAGGTCAGGCCCAGGGGTCCGGTCCGTCGCGATCGTCGCGACCGGCGACCGCTGGGGTGCCGAGAATCTGAGCACCGCCAGAGCGATACCTCATTCGCGCCCAGCTTCCGCTCAAATTTTGGCCGCTTAGCTATCGCAGGTGGCTTAGCAACTCGGCAAGCGGCGCGCCGTGAACGTCTTCAGGGTCACCGTTGATCAGCGGTGCGAGGCCACAGGATCGGAAGAAGGCCACTCGCTTCAGAACATCGTCATCGCTCTGATCAGGCGATAGGGCGACGAATGAACATCCTGCCAGGGCTGCCTGCTCGGCGAAGTAGCGCACCAGAGCTGTGCCGATGCCTTTCCGCTGCGCGTCGGGGCGGACCCCAATCAGGTAGATCCACGCGTGCGGCAAGGGGTGGTCCGGCTGCTCGATGCGCTCGTCGTACGTCGAGTCGAAGCGGCCTTCGACCAGGCCAAGAACCTCGTTCCCGTCGACCGCTACCCAGCTTGGCAGGGACGGTTCAGGGCCTCCCTCGGCGGCGTACTGGTAGTCCCAGCCCTCCTGATCGTGGCCCATGCCGTAGAGGATGTCCGCCATCTGCTGGTAGTCAGCGGGCTGGGACGTGCGGAGCAGCATCAGACCAGGGTACGTACGGCACGCCACCGCTCGTCGGCGCCGGCACCCTAGCCGGTTCTGCTCGACCTGACGTCCTACTCGGCCGGTCAACGACAGCCACGAAGACGAGGCATGCGGCGATCAGTTGATGATCAATCGGAAGGCTCGCTCGCGGCCTTATCTCGCGGGCCGCGACAGTGTCAGGGGCGCGGTGTCTACTGGAGCCGCCCCTTTGCGGGGGCAACCGCTCGGACTTAGGTGTGAGGAACGGCTTCAGTGGACGTTCATGTTCAAGTACCAATCGTTGGCGGGCATCTCGGACGGGATCGGACCCCGGATGATGACTACCTGACGGTGATGATGTTGTCCGCTGGACTGGCCGGCATCGTTCAGCGGAGGAGACAGGCGGCGGGCGGGCCGGCGAAGGAGGCGGGGTTGTTGCCGGCCCCGTGGCGGGTGGGCTTCTCGCGTCTGTGGTGGCGCTTCGCCGACCAGGCTCTGCAGCCGCTCGACAGTGACCTCGCCCTGTTGGAGCTCTGCGCGCAGCCGCTGGCGACGTGGCCTGTGCAGCTTGACCTGTCGATCACTGACCTGCAGAACAGTCTGTTGGCCGACGGTGACCTGTCCGAGTTCGCGGAGCAGGGTTCTCGGCTCGCGCGGCACGACGTGGAGGCCGAGTGGACCGAGAACCAGGTACACCTGGCGCTGCGGGAAGCCGCAGCCGCGAACGGCTCCTCGGACGAGGAGATCGGGGAGGCGTACGCGGTGCTTCGGCGCTACCTCATCGACCACGCGGTCGTCGCCGACCGTGAGGTTCGCGGCCTTGAGCGGCGTTTCCCGGCGACGGACAACAGCGGACAGACGCACGTCCACCGGCTGATCAGCCTCGCCTACCACTCGAGGCCCGCCCGGGCGCCGCAGGAGTACATCCTGTGCCCATCGTGCCGCAACGTGCTGGCCGATGCTTCGGCGTGTTGCGCGACCGCGGGTTGTCCCGGGGGTTCACCGGAGACGTGGACGGCCGTGCCGACGGCAGTGGTCTACGAGCAACACCGGGCGACGCGCAAGTACATCCACGACCCGGGCCTAGTGGAGGCGCGGATCATCGACGCGCTGTCGGTCGACTCGCTGGCGCCGACGGTCAGGGTCACTCCGTACCCGGGAGTCGACGCGCTGGACGTGTTGATCGAGTTCCTGCGCCCAGGCGTCGGCGGGGTGCCGGAGGTTGCCGAGACCTGGGGCGTGGACGCGAAGGACCAGGTCAGCGCGCGGCTGTTGGGCCGGGGATTTACCTGGCCGCAGGCACCGGCGTGTGACCGGCGGTACCTGGCGCTTCCCGCTCACCGGGCGGTGCAGCCGGGTTACATCAGCGACTTGGAGGCCGAACTCGACGGGCGGGTCGCGGGCGTGCACGTGATCGACGAGAACCAGCTGGTGGCTCGGGCCAAGGAGCGGGCGAAGGAGTTGGCCGCGTGAGAGAAACCTCGTCGTGGCGCGACAGCTTGATGAAGCAGATGCGCCGGGAGCAGTTCCCGGAGGCGGTGATGGCTCGGGACGCGTTCTGCCGGGTCGAGCTGGGGCTGCACTTCCTGACAAAGCACTTCCCGGGCGAGCCAGTGGGGGCGCTGCAGCCGCTGCTGTCCGGGTACGTCGACCTGCCGCCCGAGCTCGTGGCGGAGTGCCGGCGGGTGCGACACCGCATGGGTGACGTGGCCCGGCGCGGCTACTGGCGCAGGCTGCTCAACCACTACCTGCGGGTGCCGCAGGAATGGCGGCGCTTCGCCCGCACGGACGCCGCGGACGGGCAGGTCAACGACAAAACCGTGTTCACCGTCGCAGGCTCGGCGTTGTGCCAGGACCGCGTGGCGACGTACGACGCGGCGCTGGCTGACCCCCTGCAGTACAGGCTGACCCCGCCCCGGCCGCCGGCACCGGCCGGGCGGCGGTACGAGTTCCGCGTCGGAGACAGCGTCGAGGTGATTCACCTGCCGTCGACGCTGCCGCCGGCCCCGCCCGTCGCGCGGCTTCCCCTCATGGCCCGCCGCTCCCGGGAACCCTGGACGGTGTCGTTCGAGAAGGAGCTGCTGGAGACGGCGAGGGAGATCGACCGCAGGCTCGTCGGCAAGCCGCACATCACGAACCGGAACTGGCACAAGCGCCTGACGGAGAACATGCGCTTCAGCTCCGTCGACCGCAACGGCCCCGGCCTGGTCGACAGACCCGAGACCTTCGTCCTCGACGGCGTGTCCCACATCGTCGGGCTCATGAACTCGGGCAAGACCACCCTCACCGACGTGTTGGCGGTCAACCGGGTGCTGAAGCACGGCAACCGGGTCGGGATGGTCCTGGGCTCGGTCGGTGACGTCTACGCCAAGGTGTCGTTCCTCCGGTCGATCGGCATCGACGCCGTGCCCCTGATCGGGCGGAGCAACCGCGCCGAGCACGCCGCACGGTACTGGCGCTCCGCGATCGAGGAATCTCCCGTCCTCGTGCCCGACGACGACAACCCTGCCGACCCGGCTGCCGCCTACGCCAACGCCTCCTGCCTGCTGGAACCCTTCCGGCGCTCAGCCAACCCCGCCTGGAAGCCGCTGGAGCCGAACGAGTTCCCGTGCCACGGCAAGCTACGCGACGCCGAGGCAGATGAGCCGGCCGCCTACGACTGCCCGCTGCTGTCGATCTGCCCGGCGCAGAAGGCTCACCGCGAGATCGCCAACGCGCAGGTCTGGGTCACCACCGCGCAGTGCCTCATCGCCAGCCGCGCGGAACCGGCTGACGCGTCCATGCGCTGGTTCGAGGCCTTCCAGCCGCACACCGACCTGCTCGTCATCGACGAGGCGGACGCTGTCCAACAGGTGCTGGACTCCCGGTTCGTGCAGACCGAGCCCTTGGTAGCCGCGGGCAAGGGCTGGACGCACCGGATGGTCCAGTACACCAACGCCGCCCTGGACAACCAGAGCATGGCGCCGGCGGCCGACGACGAGGTCGACCGCTGGCACACGCAGCTGCAGATCCACCAGAACGCGGTCTTCGTCCTGAACCGGCTGGCCCTGTCGCCGCCCGGCCAGCGGCTGAAGGAGTTGCTCGGCGACGCGCCGTTCACGGCGCACTCGCTATTGCGCCGCGTCGCCCGGACCCTGTTCGGGCTGCCCTCGCGCGGCGAGGGGGACAAGCGCGTCGAGGACCTCGCCGACGACTTCTACCGCCACGAGCTGCAGGAATTCGCGGAGACCCCCCTGAGCGAGCAGCCGCACAGCCTCGACGAGGTCGTCGCCCAGGTGACCCGCCAGCCACGGACAGACGCCGCAGTGGCGCTGGCCATCGACAACTGGCTCGACCGGTGGCTGGAGCCGAACATCAAGGCAGGGCATGTGCGCCGCGAATGGTTCGACCAGCGTCGCGGCCTGCTGCGCCTGGTCGTCGAGGCAGCCATCTGCGCCGGCCGCATCACCACGACGTTCTTCACCATGACGACGATGTACCCATCGGTGCGGGAACATCTGCAACTGCCCGACGAGGAAACTTTCTGGGCCGACCAGCCTCCACGCGACTACCGGCCGATCGTTCCCGAGGCCCCGATGGGCAACATCCTCGCCCTGCGGTGGGCCGACAGCCGCAACGGCGGCGCGTCGCTGCAGCTGCTGTGGGTGCACGGAGTCGGCCGGTGGCTGCTACACCACGCGCACGACCTCCTCGCCTGCGAGGGCGTGCAGGGCCCTCACGTGGTGCTGACCTCTGCCACCAGCTGGGCACCCGGCTCGTCGTTCTACCACATCCCCATCGAGCCCACCGCCGTGCTGCGCCCACCCCCCGAGGACGAGACCGCCCTGCGCCAATCCCACATGGCAGTAAGGGCCCAGAGGGCCGGCGCCGACCCGATCTTCGTGTCCGGCAAGACCGGCAGCCGGCGCCACGACGCCCTGCGGCTGCTGGTCACCGCGCTGTGCCAGCCCGTCGACGGCCGCCCGCGCAGCCTCGTCGACGAGCTGCGGGCGAAGCTGCCCGAAGACCGGCGCAAGATCCTGTTCGTGGTCCTCTCCGGCGACGAGGCACGCACCGTCGGCGACCACATCAACGCCCGAGTACCCCAGCTCAGCGCACGGATCGTCGTACCCGACGCCGCCGACCCCGGCGTCGGCGGCATCCAACGCCGTCTCGTCGGGCGCTTCGGCACGGGCGAGGAGGACATCCTCGTCGCCGCCGAGATGTCGATCCAGCGCGGCTACAACATCCTCAACGCCAATGACACCGCCGCCCTCGGCGCCGTCATCTACCTGACCCGCTCCCACCCGCCGCCCTTCGACTTGGCCTTCCCCCTGTCACTGGTGAGCCAACTGGCCATGGATCACCTCCAACGGCCGCGGGCCGCCGCCCCCGGCGAAGTTGGCGGCGTCGTGAAGCAGCTCCGCTCCACTGCCCGCAAGGTCTGGTTCGACGCCATCGGCCGCCCCATCCAGTTCCGCGCTCTCGACCCGCAGGACCGGCGCGTCTTCGTCGCCAACAATCTCGTCCCGATGAGCCAGACCATCGGACGCAGCATCCGGGGTAACCAGCCGACCACCGTGCTGCTGTGCGACGCGGCCTTCGCCGAACGACTCGCCGACCCCGAGGAGAAGGCCGCGGACACGGCGCGTACCAGCATCGTCGTGGCCACCGACCAGTACCTTGGACAACTGCTGGCCACGCCCACCGACGGCGCGAGCCAGCACCGCCTGCGAGAGCACGCCGTCAACACCGCCGTGTGGGGCCTGATGGGCCACCTGGTCCGCACCAACGACCCCCTGGGATCGAGGAGGACTCCCCGGTGACCGACACCGAGACCAGCGAGAACACGGCCAAGCCGCCCCGCAGGACCACCGGCGACCACCTGCGGCTGCTCGCGTTCGACATCGAGCCAGGCGCCCGCTGGGAAGTGGAGTGCGACGTCGCGGCGATGCCCGCCACCTGGTTCACCGAACTCGACAAGCAATGGCGCACCCGGCCGTTCGGTCGGCCTGGGCACTCGCTGCCCACCAGCAGCCTCAAAGAGCTCCTCTGCGGCATCGACCCGGCGATCATGTACGTCAACTGGAACCTGAGGTCGGACGACTTCATCGTCGCGTTCCCCGGCATCGACACCTACGTGGTCACCGACGCGATCGCCAGCTGGGCCACCACCGAAATCACCGACCAGGTCGACTGGTACCAGATGCTCAAGCCGGCCGACCTCGTCTTCGACCGCCGCTGCTTCAATCTCCTCGAATACACCGTCCGCCCGAACGGCACCGCCGCGGTGGCCCCGCACGTCTACCAGATGCTGCCCTCCTTCCTCGCCAAGGAAGTCGTCGACCAGAAACTCGACCTGCTCGGCAAGGCCCGGCGCGACTTCATCCTCGGCCCCCGAGAAGCGACGGCCGACGAAGCGCCGTCCTCTGGCCACCCCAGCGAACCGACGACGACCGCGCCGGCCCCGGACTCGTCACCGCCAAGATCGATTTCCACGTGGAGACGGCACCCAACGTCCCCGTGCCGCGCATCCACGCCGACATCAGCATCAGCCGCTTCCCCCTCATGCCCGTGGCCTACGTGCCGTCAAGAGGCAAAGGCCCCACCTCAGCCACCATCTGGCTCCACGGACCTCAAGGCTTCCTCGGCCGCGACGACGAACTCCACACCCTGCTGTCCGCGCCGGCACGCCAAATGCGGATCCCCGGCGGAGGCTGGCAGTGGCAGTGGAGCCCCGGCCTCGCCCGCGCCCTCGCGAAGCTCACCCAACTCTCGTTCCCCGACCCGCACAAGACCCTCGCCGACCCGGCCGCAGCCGCCGACCTGCTCGACGAACGCGCCATCCGCGCCTACTTCCTGTACAGCGAAGGCACCAAGAGCCAAGCGGCGGATGCCGACGCCGCACCCGGCATGGACGTCGACGGCAAGGAATCCAGACGAGCCAAGACGCTCGTCCACGCTGCCAACACCGGCTTGGTGCCAGGAGACCATTTCGACGTCCACGACAGGCTGCGTGGCCTCCTCGCCCGGCGCGGGATCCGGCCGCTGCTCGACCTCGAGCGTGTCGGCTCCCGCGCCACCCGCAAGATCAAAGCCGCGTTCGACCCGAACACCACGTACACCATCGAACTGTGGACGCAGAGCGACATCACTCGCGAGGCCGTACTCGCGACCCTGGAGCACCATTTCGGCCTCGCACCCGCGTGCGACCCGGGCGACAACAGCGTGATCCGTTTCGCCGGCGACCTCGACATCACCGTCCGCCTGCGCAACGGTGCCGAGGTCGGCGTCGGCGTCCAACCCGACCCGGACCAGAAGAAGACCGACGACGCCTTGCTCCAGCTGCATACCAACCGGCTTGCAAGGGAGGTCCTCGGGGGAAGCGCTGACCGACTGGGGGCCATCGTCGAACTGCAGGACGCTGCCTTCTTCCAACGCGCCAGGCTCATCGACCCGAAGCCCGGCCTGAAGAAGGCCTTCGCCCGCACCAACCGGCGCCTGCAGTGCCTGCGGCCAGCCCAGCTGTTCACCGAGCCGAAGACCTGGCCTGAGAATGCCAAACGGAAGAAGCCCGAGCCATACCCGGGCACCCGGTTCGGGGCCAGTACCATCCTGCGCGTGGCGTCGGCTATCACCGACTGCCTTCGCCAGCTCGGCCGTTTCGGTCCCTACCAGATGCCCGTCGGACTGCCCGACATCGAGCAGGTCGGGATCTGGCTACACCACGACGGCCCTACCTGCATCCCGATGGTCATCCGCCAACAACCCGACGGCACCGCAACCGCCTACCTCCCCGGCGCAGACGGCAGTCCCTCCCATACGGTGCCCTACGCCGACCTACCCGCCCTCCTCGCCGACGGCAAGGGACGCATCGGCCCCGGCAGGCAGCAGAAGCAGATCCTGGCAGCCTTCCTCGTCAACGTCCTGGGTGTCGGCGGCGCCGCCGACTCGGCAACCCACGACCGCATTGTCATGGTCAGAGCCGCCGGATTCCGGAACTGGGGCTGGGACTGGATGCAGGACAAGCACTTGCGCCCCGACCAGCTGATCCTGCCCGGCGTCGAGATCGAAGACGACACCGACCTCCCCGAGACCATCGGACCCGACAAGACACCGGGCCTACGCATCGTCCGCGTCCGAGACCGCTCCAGCACCATGGAAGTCCCTCGCGGCTTCGCCAACGACCTCGACAAGCACCACCCCAGGGTCAGCGGACTGTTCCGCGCCAGCGAACGCGTCTACTACTCCGTCAACCCCAAGTCGGACCAGATGCAGACTCCACACGGCCGCACAAAGCTCGACCCCGACATCCACACCAACTTCTCCGTCCAGGCATCGAACCCGGTGCCCCTGGAGATCTGCGTCGCCCACCAACAGCCCGACGACGATCCGGCAGCCCTCGCCACACTGGTGTCACTGCTGCGTAGAGCACATGCCCACACTGACCAGGCCACCAAGTACCCCGGTGTCCTCCACCTCTGCTCGCTGGCCGACGAATACCTTTGAGTTTGAGTCAGTACGACACATCGATGAAGACGCTGCTGCTCTGGCCCAGAGCCTTGGGCCATCTAGCCAGGTACGTGACGGCCGGATGGCGGCGAACTAGGTAGGTTCGCCGGTAAGAAGTTTCGCAGCTAACCGATACGTTGGGACCATGACCGGGGCGGATAGCTATGCCCAATGGCAGGAGATTTTGGCTTGCCGGTACTTCGGTGATGCCCAGGCGGGCCGGCCCGTGCTTCTGTTCGCCAGCGACGAGGAACTCGCGGAACTTGGAGGATCCGGCTCGCTTACCGACGCAGTGGCGCGCTATCTGCGCCTGGCCGACGAGACACAGCTGTTCTGGCCTGTGGAAGCTGCGGTGGCGCGGTGGCGTAGGGGTAGCCGAACTGAGCCGCCGCCGTGCCTACCATTGCTTGCCGTCACCGTGCTGGCCGCGACACGGATGCACCGCGACGAGCGTTCGGCGCCGAATGCCTACTACATTCGTCTAGCGGAAGCGTTGAAGCCCAGCGCCCCACCAGACGATCTCGCTCGCTTGCGAGACCGGCTGTCGCAGGCCTTCGACGTGGTCGTAGCGTTGTGGCGGGTGCTGCACGACTGGCTCGGTGGGATGCAGGGCCAGCGGGGGATTAGCACTATCCGGACCGGGGGACACTTCCACCGCATCGGCTACCCGCTGTCCCAGGCGCTTGTTCGCGCCGAGGACCGCCACCGGCTGACAGAGTTCTTCGCAGCGCTTGGCATCGATCGTGGTGGCGCTCCGAATCAAGACAGCATCCTCTACCACCTGCGCATTTGGGCCAGTCGGCCGCGTGGACTGTCGCCTAGGCTAGTGATGGCGTTGCAGAACGACGCCGACTCGCAGCTTCTGGGCGGGGTGCTGTCGTCGCTAGCGGAGCACTGGGACGGGGTGGTACGCGAGCGGGCAGGTTTGCGGCGTGGCCGGTTGCGCGCCTGCGCCGATACCGACTCGTGGACGATGTGGTGGGAAGTAGAGCGTGTGGCGGGCATTAACGAGGACGTAGTGCAACTGCCCGGTGGTGGGGAGTTGAAGCTGTCTGTCCGGGGAGACGGCGATCTGTATGACCTGGACGGGGACATGCCCACCTTCTCGGAGGCACTTCGAAATGGCCTACACGCTCGCGGTACGCAGCTAGCGCTGCACGTTCCGGCTGCCGACGTTGTAGCGATGCGCAAGGACCCCACGATCGGTGCCTGGGCGGCGCACGCCGGAGTAGTTGCCTTCGAGGATCAGGTGCTATTGGTCGCCGCGGCTGCCGCGGCTGAGGTCAGCAGGATCCTGGAGGCGTCCGCGGCCGCGGGCTGGAAACCGGCAAGGGCATCCATGCTGTCGGGCTGGGTGACCTTCCTCAACGTGCGCATTACCAATCCAGCTGCGGTCGAGGATGCTCTGCCGGGCTTGCGAGAGGGAGTGGCCTCGGCGCTGCGCCAGGACACGGGCATATTGCCGGTGCTATGCCACGGTCTTCCGGTGGGGCGCGGCTTGGGCCGTCGCCACTATCTGGCTGGCGGCGAGCCGGACATGCTGCTGCCTGCCGGTGAGCAGACGCGCATGGTTCGCGCTGTGTTGGATGGCGTTGAGCAGGAGTTCCGGGCTGCGGGTTTTCCGGTACCGCTTCGGGTGCTGGGTCCGCTTCCTGCGGGGAGGCATGAACTGACCGCTGACCGGACGGACCTCAGCTTTACTGTGGTCCAGACGCTCGGTGCCCAGGCGGTGCCGGTAGATCCGGCCGGCGCCGCTGTACAAGGCGCATGGGTAGGCACGGGAAACCCCGGCGGCCAGCCGGTGCTGGTTCGCCGCGGCCTCCACGAGGCCCACGCGCTGCTCGATGACGGGACCGTTGCACCCGTCGAAGAGCCCGCTGTCCCGGCATGGCTGAAGGCCCTCATAGGTGTCGGAGCGACGTACCGGTTCGAATACGTTCCGCCGCCCGGGACTGCATGGATTGCCGAGCGGTCACAGCTAGGGTGGCGTGTCCGGCCGGTGCATCCCACCCTCCCCGCCATGCACCAGCTAACCGCTGCCGCTCAAGACGTGTGGGGACGTCTGCTGGATCCGGCAACGCGGATCGCCAGCGACCAAGACCGCTGGCGGCTGTACACCCAGGCCGCGGAGAAGCTCATTGGACGCTGACCTGTTGGCTCGCTGGATGAGCGAAGTCCAGCACGGCAGCCTTGATGACCTGTCTACGCGGATTAGGTGGCTCGCGGCCACGGGCCAGCACGGGCACCGCGATACGAGGGGGTTCAGCGCAGGCCGGTGGCTCAGGGACGCCGAGACGATGTGCCTTGCACGGGTCGACTGGACTGCAGGCTCCTGGCGGGCAGCACCAACGGTGATTACTCGGTTGCCCCAGTCGGATGGCACCGCCCTTCTAGCCGGCGCCCGCCCGGCCAGTGTGCTCGACCGGCTGGCCAGCGAGGACCTCGCAGTGACGTTCGCGTCGCCGCCAAGGCGTAGCCCGGCACTCCCACCGCCGTCCGCCGTGTTGATTTCCTACGACTCCCCGGCCCAGCTTCCCGAACTGGCGAGACGGTTGGGAGCCCGATACGTGCCCTGCTCGGCTCTTCAGCTTGGAAGCAGCATCGCTGTCATCCGGCCAGGGGATGCCGCGGCACCACCGGCCAGCGGAAACGCGACAGTCGAGTGCTACGCGCCCCTCAGGCGGGCGTGGGAGCCAGTATCACCCCGAGCGGCCGGCGCAGGCGAGGGCCTGTACCGTCTGCGCCGCGACGGCCGGATGGCGTACCTGCTGCAGCGTGCCGGCGCCTGGCACCGGACCACCTACGCAGAGGGGATCCATTTCGTGCTTGCCGCGTGTGGCGCCCAGCCCCTGCGCTGGCGGGCTGAGCCTGGTAGGCAACAGGCAGGAACATTTTTCGTAGACTACGGAGCACCACTGCCACCCCTGCAAGCCGCTGCAGCCGCCCTATGCACGGGCCTGCCGCCCCGCTTGACCGACCGCGCCGAAACGGTCGCCTTCGACAACGTGCCCCTCAGCCTGGCACGGCAGCTGGCAGGCTCGCTGGGGCACCGCCTGGAGGAACAATGACGGGACCTGCGAGCCTCGATGCGCTGGCGACCTTCGACGCCCTGCGCGATGCATTGTTTCGCTATTACGACACGCCGTTCGGGCTCAAAGACGAGCGGCTCGTACGCGAGCGCAGGGCGCTCCTCGACCGCGATGGGGGCGCCTGGCGGCGGCCGCTCATTGAAATGCGGCCCGAATACGCCGTCGCTCCGCACGACATCGCAGCCTCCGCGACTGCCGCCGGTGCAGTGCCGGAGCTCGCGGCGTTCGCTGAGTGCGGCCTGATCCCGCCTGGTCGGCCGCTCTACCGACATCAGGAGCAGGCGCTCCACAGCGGATTGACGGCAGGCCGAAACACCGTCGTAACGGCTGGAACCGGTTCGGGCAAAACGGAGGCCTTCGTGCTGCCGATCCTGGCCAGCCTGTTGGCCGAGTCGCGTGCCTGGTCCGGTACCCCGGCGCCACACCGGCCGTGGTGGGAAACCCCTGGAGCGCCGTTCGTGCCGCAACGGCAGGGAGAGACCGGCCGGCCCGCGGCGGTACGCGCGCTCGTGATGTACCCGATGAACGCCCTCGTCGACGACCAGCTCGTCCGGCTTCGCCGCGCGATGGACAGCGTTCCTGCCCGTGCCTGGCTGGACAGCCACCGCAACGGCCACCGCTTCTACTTCGGCCGCTACACAGGCCAGACACCGGTGACCGGAGCACCCGGCAACACCGCCGCCTTGGAGGAGCTGCGCGAAGACCTGCTGCAGACAAGCCGGCGGGGCGCAGCCATCCGCCTAGAAAAGGACCGGGCCTTCATCCCGCAGCTCGATGGGGCGGAGATGCGCTCGCGGTGGGACATGCTCGACGCTCCGCCCGACATCTTGATCACCAACTACTCAATGCTCAACGTCATGTTGCTGCGTGAGCGCGACGCAGTGTTCTTCGACAGCACCCGGCAATGGCTGCAAGACGATCCCTCCGCGCGGTTCACGCTTGTCATCGACGAGCTGCACACATACCGCGGTACGGCCGGCACCGAGGTCGCCTACCTGCTGCGAAACCTCCGCCACCGGCTGGGGCTGTCGGACGAGCCCGAACGAATCCGCGTCCTCGCCGCCTCCGCATCGCTGGATCCGGCCCGGGACGCGGGCTTCCTTGAAGAGTTCTTTGCCCTCCCTCGAGACAGCTTCGACTTCGTCCCCGGCGAGCTCGTACGGCCGACCGCCGCCCAGATCAACGTGTCCGCCCACGCCTCGCGCCTGACGAGGCTGACTGGGCAGGAGGCGCCGGAGGAATGCGCAGCCGCGCTGGCCGAGACCGGCGCCGGCGACGCCTTCGCCGCCGCATGCCTCTCCAACCCAGATGGCACGCCCGCCGCCAGCCCGGTAGCTCAGGAAACGCCGCTGCTCGCACGACGGTTGTTCCCTGCTTGTGAACCAACCCAGCAGGACGCGGCATTGCGCGGCCTGCTCGCCGGCCTACGGGCAGCCGGCACGCTGCCGGGCAGCAAGCTTCCCCGTATCCGGGCACACTTGATGTTCCGCAACGTGCCGGGTATCTGGGCCTGCACCAACGCGGGCTGCACCGCAGTCGACGACGACGCCCGGGACGGGCGGACCGTCGGTCGGCTCTACGCCCAACCGGCAACCCGGTGTCACTGCGGCAGCCGCGTGCTGGAGCTGCTGTACTGCCAGACCTGCGGCGACGTCCTACTGGGCGGCTTCGCCCCTGAGGACGAATTGTCCAAGCGCTCCATCGACACCTTCCTCCTTGCCGACGTGCCCGACCTGTCGAAGCTGCCGGACCAGGTTGTCCTCAACCCGACCGCCGCCAACTACATCGTTTACTGGCCCCGCACCGGCCCATTGGAGACCGACCGCCGTTGGACGGCTGACGGCGGCACGGTCACCTACGAATACCGGCGCAGTCACCTAGACCCGGCGACCGGGCGGCTGTCCAACGGCGAGCGCGGCTCCACCGGATGGAGCTTCCACATCAGCGCCGCAGGGCCGCGCCGCAGTATGGCGACGGTCGGCGCTGACAGACTGCAGCCGTTCCCGACCCGATGCCCTTCATGTGGGGATGACTGGGAGATCCGCCGCGACCGCAACGGTGCCCTGCCGCTCACCGACCGGCGCCGCCAGCGGTCCCCTATCCGCACCATGCGCACCGGTTTCGAAAAGATCAATCAGGTCCTCATCACGCAGATGGCCGGGCACCTGCCGGTCGAGGAACGCAAGAGCATCATCTTCTCGGACAGCCGCCAGGATGCGGCGAAGCTGGCCGCGGGCATTGGGCTGCGTCACTATCAGGACCTGTTGCGGCTGCTGCTATACCGGCGAGTCACCCAACCCGCAGCAAGCGGTGGCGACCTCGAGCTCGCCCGAAGGCACTACCAGGAGGGGCCACGAGACGCCGACACGTGGGCCGCAGTGGCCCGGCTTCGCCAGCGCAACGCCGCCAGCTTCCAGTCTCTATGCGACATCTGGGAGAGAGCGCCCCACGCTGACCCGACGTCAGAACCCGCGCTGCGAAGCGATCTAGCCGCCGCGCCCAGCGTCGAAGACCTTGCCCGAGACCTGGCCCGCGACCTGCTGGCCATGGGAATCAACCCTGGAGGACCAAAGGCGTCGTTGCAAGCCGACCGGAACGACCAGCCCTGGACTGCCCTCTACCAGTGGACCGGCCAGGACCCTGTCCAAGCCAGCAACTTGAGCGCTAACCAGCAGGCCCTCCTCGATGACATTCAACAGGAACTGCGACAGGAGATGCTCGAAGGCCTCTTTTCCGGCGCCGGCCGCGACTTCGAGTCCCTCGGCCTGGGCTGGCTCGCGCTTCAGGAGGACACCGAAGACATCGACCTAGCCCCGGACAGCGCTCGCGCTGTAGCTCGGGCGAGCCTTCGCGTACTGGCCCAGATGCGCCGGTTTACCGGCTTGCGGGACGGCTCTATCCAGCCCCCAGCGCGGCTGCGGAAGTTCTGGGAGGCGGCAGCCCGGGAACTCCGAAGCACTACAGCAGCCGTCGAACAAGTCGTCCGCGCCGCGTGGGGAGACGCCGTCGTCGAGTACGTAATTCGACCAGAGCGGGTCACCCTGCGGCCACCGGGCAAGGGCGCGTGGCGATGCCAGTCGTGCCGTCGCCAGCACCTGGCGCGCGGCATTGGCGTCTGCACTGGCTGTCAACGACGTCTCCCTATCGAACCAGAACCGGTGTCACACGAAGACGACTACTACACGTGGAAGGCGGCCAACGAGCAGGGCATGTTCCGCCTGGCGTGTGCCGAGCTGACCGGCCAGACCGGCAGGGTGGAGTCCCAGGCACGCCAAGCCCGGTTTCAGGGCATCTTCCTTGGCGGCACGGGAGAGCCCCCGCTGCCGTACGGGATCGACCTACTGTCGGTAACAACCACGATGGAAGCAGGGGTTGACATCGGTGACCTGTCGGCCGTCGTCATGGCGAACATGCCCCCCACTCGATTCAACTACCAGCAGCGCGTCGGCCGTGCAGGCCGCCGCGGCGCACCAGTTGCGGTTGCCCTCACTGTCTGTCGCGGGCGGAGCCACGACGAGTACTACTTCGACCGCCCTGACCTGATCACCAATGAGCCCACGCCGGCGCCGTACCTGGCCCTCGACCGGCCCGAGATCTTCCGGAGGGTCCTCGCTGCAGAGGTCCTGCGGATGGCGTTCGCGAGCCTTGGACCCGCGCTCGTAGCCAACCAGGTCCTGTCCGATCTCACCAACAACTCTCATGGCCAGTTCGGGCCGGCCACCGACTGGCAGCGCGCCCGCCACCACGTGGTGGGCTGGATCGAGCAGAACCGGCACAGCGTCGATGCTGCCGCCCGCGCCCTCGCTGCCCGCTGCCACGGCGACGTCACCAGGTTCGACACCGGAGCCTGGATGCCGGCATTGTTGGACCGCATCAGCGACGTCGCCGCCCAGGACAGCGGGCACCCAGACCTGAGCCAACGGCTCGCCGAATCCGGCGTACTGCCGATGTTCGGCTTCCCCAGCCGGGTTCGCTATCTCCACCTGCGCAAGCCCACCCGGTCCTACCCATGGCCACCACCGGCCACGATCGACCGCGACGTCGCCATCGCCGTGTCTCAATTCGCCCCGATGAGCGAAGTTGTTCGCGACGGCTGGGTTTACCCGGCGGTCGGCGTCTGCGCGTTCGACCCGGTGATGCCCCGCCCCCGCGCCGTCGCGGAACCGCTCGCCACACCGCGGTTCGTCGGCATCTGCAAGACCTGCTCGCATCTAGAACAGCTGGCGGAGCGGCCGGACCCTACGAGCGGCCCAGACACCTGCCCGCGATGCGGCGCCCTGCAACCTGCTTACCGGCCGACTGAACTACGGGAGCCCCTCGGCTTCCGCGCCGGGTACCGCCGCGACTTCGACGGCAACTTCACATGGTCGCCCCGCACAATGGCGGCGCGCGCTCACGCCACCCTGGCAGACCTCAGGCACCACGCGGAGGGCGCTGCCGTCGCGTACAGCGGTCCCGGGACCCGTTACACGGTCAACGACAACGGCGGCCGGATGTTCGACCTCACGCCGGTGAGCGGCAGCTGGCTGGGATATCTCTCGCCGGACGCGGTCAACGGAAACCTCGTCCGCAACGAGAATGCATCCGGCGACCCCATCCAGGTCGCCCTGGGCGCCGTACAGGCCACCGACTTCCTCTTCGCCGGCATTGCGCCCGGCTGCCGATTCCCCGGGCTGCGGCTCACGCTGGATCAAGGGCTGCAGCAGCCAAGCGGCGCGCCCGATGAAACAGCCGGACGGCGGGCTGCCTGGTACTCGTTGGCCTTCCTGCTACGCGCCGCCGCCGCCAGCTATCTCGACATCCAGCCGCAAGAGCTGAGCGCGGGCATCTACACCGGCACCGATGACGATGGGCAACCCGTCACGTACGCCTTCCTCGCCGACACTCTCGAGAATGGCGCCGGCTTCAGCACTCACCTCGGAACGCCAGGCACTTTTACCCCCTTCCTTCACCACGTGGAGCACCGGCTCACGGAGTTCGAAGCCCCCGGGCATGCCGCAGCCTGCACCGGCTCCTGCTACCGATGCCTACGCGACTACTCCAACATGGCCTACCACACACTGCTCGACTGGCGCCTGGCGCGCGACCTGTTCGGCCTGCTTCGGGCACGTCAACTCGCTCCGAACGGCGAGACAGAGGGGCGGGCCCTCGCCGCGTGGGCGACAACGTACCGAGCCCAAGTGCTCGACGGCGTGCCGGTGCCGACCGCAGTGTTCAGTCACCCCGCCCACGGCCGTATCGCGATCATCGCCAAGCATCCGTTGGAGGCCTACGACACAGAGTCCGCCAGCGACCGCCTCACCTACGCGGCCACCGCTGCTCGTGACATTGTCCCCGAACTCGACGCCATTGTCGCCGCCGACAGCTACGCACTCGACCGCGCGCCCGGATACCTGATGGGTGCCCTAGCGCGGATATCGAGTTGAGCACTTCGACTCGAATCCCCGGTCGACGCCAGGCATCCCGCGGCGACGCCTCGGCCAGGGGTGCGGGTCGGGTAGCGGTGGTTGAGCCGAAGCAGGCCGCGCGGTGCTGCCGCGGCTAGGCGACGAGGCAGCGATCCTCGGCAAGCTCGTCCTTGCCCCGGGGGCCAGCCCGACCGGCGTGGTTACCGCCTGCCCGGTGCGAGGGCCCTACCCTGGCCCTAGGGCAGATCAGGCATGCGCATTCGGGTGCCCGCACCGGGCGGCCGCTACCGTGACCTTCTCACCCCGGAGTTTCTGGTACAGGCCGTGACCAGACGCACACCTACTGCCCAGGAGCGATTACGCACGCCTGTCTCGACGAGCATCGTCCCGCCGTTATCGGCGCAGGCTGCCGCTCCTAACAGGGGATCCGGGGCGCTCATCGCTGCCAGTGCCGGCCGGCGCATCCAGCACGCCCGCCGATCACCATCGAGGCGAGGGCTTGTGCCGGCAGGCAGCCGAGCCAGATGTCGACTTGTCGAACGGGTGTAGGAGAGGATCAAATATGGCAGGCGCGTCATCCGGCGCGGCGGCCGCTCCTCGTGCGCGGCCAGGACCAGAATTGGGCCTGTAGTGACACCGCGCGAACGCGGCGTGACGAGACGGGTCGAAGGGGGCTGCGTGGTCACGCAACTGGCACTGCCATTGCCGGGACTCGAAGCCGACGAGGCGCCGCGCGCTCAAGTCGATTTCCTGCCCGCACAACAGCCACGCGTACTGGACCTGTTTGCTGGGGCCGGCGGCCTCTCCCAGGGGTTCCAGCAGGCCGGCTTCGAGATCGTGGGCGCCAGCGATATCGACCCGGACGCCTGCGCTACATTCGCCGTCAACTTCCCGGACGCGCAAGCCATTTGTGGTGATATCAGACTACCTGAGGTTCACGAAAGCATCCTCGACGCCGGACGGGGTGTCGACGTTGTCGTTGGTGGCCCGCCATGCCAAGCCTTCTCGCAAGTCCGGAACCACTCAAGAATCATCGACGATCCACGCAACTCCCTATACCGGGAGTTCGTCAAGACAGTCGGAGAGATCCGGCCGCTCGCGTTCGTCATGGAGAACGTTCCGGGAATGGCCCAGATGGGCGTGCTGGAGCAAGTCAAAGAAGACCTGGAGCTTGGCGGAGCCTACAATGTCCAGCCGAATATGCTCGACGCCGCTGACTTCGGTGTTCCGCAGACCCGCAAGCGCCTAGTCTTCGTCGGCTTGCGAAGCGACCTGGGCAGGACTCCGCCACTGTTCAAGGGAACCGAAGCGACCCTTTATCTCGCCCTCGTTCGCCAAGCTAAGGGCAAGTATTCTATCGAGACGCGCCGAGACGAAGTGCGTGCGGCTGCCCTGCTGAAGGCCCTGGAAGACCCAGATGACCCTACCGTCGTCTCAGCCGGCCAGGCGCTCTCAGATCTTCGAAACCTCAAGGCGGGGCGACGCGAGGAAGCGATGCCCATCGGGGAGATGAAGGAGGCCGAATCCGCATACCAGCGCCTGATGCGGAAACAGTTAGAGGATAAGATTTGGAACGTCAGTGTCCCTAGAATAAACTCGGACACGGTCACGCGGCTAAAGGGCATTCCGGCCGGCGGCAACCATCGGGACCTCACTGAGGCCTTGACCGCTCGCTACATCAGTGGCGAGAAGTGGGGGCCGAGCACTGACAGCGGCAAGCTCGGGCGGGCCCACTTCTACGCATATCGTCGCCTACACCCTGGCCTGTGGGCTTGGACGCTAAACACCAAGGCCGACTCGGCTTATCACTATCGGATGCCACGCGCCCTCAGCGTCAGGGAGTTCGCGCGTCTTCAGTCCTTCCCTGACCACTTCGTGTTTACTACCGATCCACGGCGTGGACCCCTCCCCGGACGCATTGACGGCGGCCAGGCGCACTCTCGCTACCGGCAGGTAGGCAACGCCGTGCCGCCGCTGCTGGCAGAGGCCATTGCGCAAAGGGTGAAAACGCTCATCGGCGCTCGTCTTGAGCAGGGCGAACAGGCGACGACACCACCAAGTTCCGAGGCGCCGCCAGCCCGTCCTGCTACGGCCAGTGCCTAGCCCCTTACTGTCGCAGGTCAGGCCGCCCCAGCGCCCGAAGCGCGTCGGAGACAGTCCGGGTAACGCCAGCAAGGTCATCCTTGACCTGCATATCCCAGATCCTCAGGACCGTCCAGCCCGCAGCCGTCAGCGCGGCATCGTTGCTTCGATCCCGCTCCTGGTTCCGCGCGATTTTATCTCGCCAGTACTCACTGGCCAACTCAGGCTTAAAGTGATCTGGATGGCCGTGCCAGAAAACGCCGTCAACAAATATCGCCAGGCGCCAGCGCGTATAAGCGATGTCCGGCTTTCCGGGGAGGGACGCCAGATGGATTCGATAGCCAGTCGCGCCCGAGGTCCGCAATGCCTGCCGGAGCATCAGCTCCGGCTTGGTGTTCTTGGACCGGATGGCGGCCATCACCCGTGAGCGCCCCGGCTTAGACAAGTGGTCGGGCATGGTTCCGTACATTCCGTCCGGGTCTGCTGCATCCGACCCAAGCGGGGCAGGTGACAAGACCCCAAGCTCGCATGTTAGTTACTGGGCAACTATGGCACAACGCCCGCCGCGTGCCACACCTGTACCCGGGCAACCGCCTGCCTGAGGGACGCCGAAGCATGGACATGCCTAGTACTCTCGGCGAGTGGTTGTAGATCAGGTGACCATACCGGGGCTGGGCGACGCGCCCCCCGTGGCCTCGACGAGTGAGGCCAGTGCCCGCGCCTTCGGCGAGGAGAACCGCGCCCGGCTCCTGGACCGGTACTTCTCAAGCGCCGAAGCGGTTAGCCCGAAGAACGCCTGGCGGCACGTCTACCGCCTGCTGCTCTGGATCGACCGCACCACAGGGCTGGCTCACTGTTACGAAAGCGACAAGTGCCAGCCCGGCCGCCCCTGGTACGCACGCAGCCTCGCCTTCCATGTCTGGACAGCAGAGGCGCTGGCGGTCGCACCGGGCGAGCTCGACAAGCACATCGACTACCTGTTCCGGCACGCCACCGCTGATCTTGCGCATGTCGCCGCCCGGAACCGCGCGCGGTTGCTGGATACCGTCTCCGGCCAACGCCGGCCCTACGAGGGCATGGCCTTGCCCGAGCCGGGCGAGGACCCCGAGCTCGAGTCGATCATTACTGAAGCGCTTGATCCGTTCCTCGCGCAGCGGCCATCAGCACCCGCTCTTAGGTCGCTGGCCGAGCGGGTCTACGCCCACGTCGGCCTTGAGAACAAGCGTAAGAACTTGGTCGGCGAAGGCTTCGAAGACACCGTGAGCGCACTCCTGACCCGCATCCCGGCCATCGCCAACACCCACACCATTCGCGTCCGCCCGCTACTACACCACGTCCCGGGGTTTCGGAAGCCAAGGGCCAACAGCAAGCCCCGGCAGGTAGATCTCGCCCTCGTTAACGAAGCCACCGGCAGGCGGACACTCGTCTCCTGCAAGTGGAGTGTGAGAAGTGACCGCGAGGAGCAGTTCGTCAGCGATTTCCGAGACTACGCCGAGCTTGAGGAGGCTGGCGAAGACTTCGACTATGTACTCATTACCAATGAGTTCGATCCCGCCAGGCTCGCTGCGGCCTGCGAGGTCCGCCGCCAGAACAGCCCCTTGTTCTCGGCCGTCGTTCACGTTAACCCGGCTGGCCCGCACGCCGCATATACGGCCCCCGTTCCTGCCCGCGGTAGGGGCGTCGGCCGGGCGCTAGGGCATATGGAATCTGGACGTCTCGTCGGCCTGGATAGCTGGCTGACGGGGGTAGCCGACCGCTAGCTTCCAGCTGTCAGCAGATGGGCGCCGCCGCAAAGCTCATCTAGCAGATTGACATGACATAAAAGATGGTCTCCATCGGTCGGCGTGCGCAAGGCGCGGCTCTCTGCAGTGAGCCGGCAGGCAACCAGGACCCCCGGCGGCAGCAGCGTCCCGACCAGGAGTCAAAGGCTCCGGCACGTAGAGAGTCGCCAGGGAAGGGCACGGCTAACCCCCCATGATGCCGCAGCATCACTTCCTCCGTGTGGGCCAAGTGGTGCCGACTGACCAAGAGGTTGCAACCGTTGAGATCGCTACGCCGGTCTCGGACGCGCTCGCGCTGATGGCCCGTCACGGCTTCGACCAAATGCCGGTGACGTCCAACGGCATCGTGGTCGGCGTCTTCAGCTACCGGTCGCTTGCGCTCAACCTGGGCATTGTGCGGCGCCAGGACAGCGCCCTGTCCTATCCGGTCGGCGACTTCCTCGAAGACCTAACCTTCGTCAGGTCCGGCTCCGAGGTCGAAGACGCGTTGGAGGCGATCCACCACCAAGGGGCAGTGTTAGTGGGTGATGAGGAGCGGCTGCTCGCCGTTGTCACCACCGCCGACATAAGCAGCTACCTGTGGAACGCAACAAGACAATTCATGATCGTGCGCGACGTCGAGCTGGCCACTCGCTATCTGGCCCAACGGGCATGCGCGACCGACGACGAACTCCGAGCGCTTGTCGCCGCCGTTCGGCCCGCAGGGCTGGACGGCGTCCCGCCCGACCGCCTGGAGGACCTGACGTTCGGTGAGTTGATCTCTGTCATTAACGGCCCAGAGCGCTTCGGTCGAGTCTTTAGCCGGACGTTCGGCAGTAGCCGCGAGCTCGTCTTCTCCATGCTCGAGCCCGTGCGCGACGTCCGTAACAAGGTCTTTCATTTTCGTGATGCAGTGACGCCGGACGAGGTTAACCTTGTCATGAACGCCCGGGTATGGCTGCAGCGCAGAGTCAGGATGGTGCAGTGACTGCTCGCGTTTCTGCCCAAGTCCTTCTGGCTGCGCGGCTGAACCGTGTCCGGCACGTGCGCCACATCGTGTTGCGTGCTCCTGTCGGTTCCGGTGTCACCCAGACACTTGCCGACGTGATTGCCCGCACCGCCACTGACGGCTTCGTCCTGGTCGTGTCGTCGCGTCGTGCGCTGCTCGAGCAGTGGGCCTATGTCCTTGAGAGCCACGACGTTGCGCCTGTACGCGTCCTCAAGTCCGACCTAGCGCTGGAGCTTGCCGGCCGGCCACCGGCCGAACCCCACCGCGGTATCTTCCTCACCACCGCCCTAGATATCCGCCGCGGACCCGTAAGGGTCGCGATGAAGTCACTACCCCTGGCCCTAGCTGTCCTCGAAGCTGGTCCTCGGCCGGACAACGCAGCGCTTCCTGCTGTCCTCGACATTGTTGATCAGGCTCGCCAGACCATCGTCGTAGACCAGGGGCTGAGCCGCGTTATGCCCGCATGGCTCCATCACCCCTCGGTGGTTGAACTCACCCTGGCAGAGGTCATCGCCATGAGCGGTGAGCGGCACGCCAACCCCGAGACATACTCAGTGCCCCTTAGCCCCGCCGAGCGCTCGATCTTCGAACAGGCAGCAAGGTTGCTGGACAAGCGAGACGGCAGGCGCAGCCGCCCCGCCGTGCACTCGGCATTAATGAGACTCCTCAGTACTAGTCGTGAGGCGAGCCCAGGCGACACAGGCGAGATTGACGTGGCGTGGAACCTCGTTGACTCTCTCGAAGGCCTCGGCCCAGACCCCCGGCTGATCGCGATGACGGAGACGGTCCTGCAACAACGCCGCTTCGGCCCCGTCATCGTGGTAACCGGATCCCTGCGTGCTGAGGTCGAGTATGTTCGCGACCACCTGGCCGCCCAGGGTGTCCGCACCGAACCGTTGACGTTGCATGAGGTGCCGGAAGCCAGGGCGGCTACGTCCGGCGACAGCCCGTCTCCTGTCATCGTCGCGACCCGCAACGGCCTCGAGACCAACGAGTCACTACTACAGGACGCCACGCTGGTGTACTTCACCACGCCGCGGAGCAACACGGATGATGCATGGCTCCTGAGCGCACTGCACACCGGCGCCGTCCGTGCGGCGATCATCCCAATCGAGAAGCCGTCAGCAGAGGCGCAGTAGCTCACTGCACAGGGCTATGACGACACTCGGTGAGCTACAACTCTGCTGCTCTCCGCGACCCAGGTGGGGTCTAGGTTCGTCGAGTTCGCGATCAAGATGCTCTACGCGCAGGGCGCCTGATCAGGCCCGCGTCCCCTTGGCCTTACCGGAAGCCAGGATGCTCTTCGAGTGAGATCCGCCAACGGCCGGACCGCACGCTCTGGCCCAGCGCCGCCTGTGGATAACTCGGCGGGTCTGTGGATAACTCATCCGCTCGCTCAGATCTGTCGTAGGAGTGAACGCCCGGCAGGCCCGCGCCCTACAGGCGCAGGGCCGGTCGATAAGAGGCGGCCCGAGCCATGGGTGGCCCTGACTGCTGGTGTCGGTTAACGATGCTTGGTTCCTCGGTGCGTTGACAGCGAGATGGATTGGCCCCTGAACATCGGACGCGGTGACCAGTGGCCGAGCGTCTGCGGGCGGTGCTGTGGGTATCCGAACTGCAGGCAGGGAAGGGGGCCAGCATGACGATTCCCGGCGCGGCTTCTGGGAAGGCGACGCTGATCCGGCTCGGGCCCGGGTTGTGGTGCCTGTCGGTGATTGGAGGATGACGTCACAGTGATCCTCATGTTTGACTATGGAGATGCGTGCGGGGGATGTGCGGCTGTCGATCGACTGCGGCAGTGCCAGCACCGTCGCGGTCTTGGCTTGGGCTGACGGCAGCGCCTCGGCCTTGCCGTTCGATGGGGCGCCGTACCTGCCGAGCGCTGTGTACGTGGCTGGCGGCGGGCAGGTGTGGACGGGGCAGCAGGCCCGGCAGGGCGCCGGTGAGCAGTCGGGCACGTTGGTTCCGAGCCCGCGGCGCCCGGCCGACGATGACCTGACGGTCGACGGCATGCGGGTGGATGCGCTGGATCTGGCGGCGGCGCCGCTGCGCAGGGTCGCGGCCGAAGCGGAGCGGGTCGTCGGTGAGCCGGTGCTGGATGTGCGGGTGGTGGTGCCGGCGGGGTGGGGGCCGCGGCGGCGTACCTGGATGCGGCAGGTCGCGCACCGGGCCGGGTTGCCGCAGCCGCGGCTGGTGGAGGCCCCGGTGGCCGTCGCGGAGTACCTGCTGGCCACCGGTGTGCGGTGGCCGGTCGGATCGTTTGTGGTGGTGTGTGACGTCGGTGCGGGCGCGGAGGTGACGGTCCTGCGGCGGGGCCCGGCCGGGTTCGAGGTCCTAGCGACCCTCGCTGACCCGGCCGCCGGTGGTACCGCCGTCGACCATGCGCTCGCCGTTGCCATTACCGGTGAGCAGGACGTGCCCGGCGGTGGGGGCGATTGGTCGGTGCTGCAGAGTGTTCGCGCCGCGAAGGAGGCCTTGGCCGTGCATCCGGCGGTGACGGTGCCGCTTCCCGGCCGGCCGCCGGTCGTCGTGAACAGCGCCATGTTCGAGGACGCCGCCCGCCCTGTCGCGCGGCGGGTCGCGGAGCTGACGGGCGAGGCGATCGCCGCCGCCGAACTCACCGCCGCCGACCTGGCGGGTGTTTACTGCGTCGGCGGCAGCGCCTCCATGCCGCAACTGGCGACGGCTATCGCCGAGCAGACGGGTGTCACACCCACGGTTGTCTCCGAGCCCGGGTTGGCCGCCGCCCGGGGTGCCGCGGACGCGGGTGCCGCGGGTGCGGGTGCCGCGGGTGCGGGTGCCGCGGGTGCGGTGACGTCCGGCGTGGTGGAGGTGGCGGTGCCGCCGGTGCGGCGCGCCGTGACGATCGCGGTACCGGGCTTCGCGTCCCTGGCTCTGATCTGGCAGTGCCTGATGACCGCGGAGCAGCACAGCGCCCTGACCGTGCACTACTGGGTGAGCGTGAACTGGGGCGAGTTGACGATGGCGGCGGTGTTCGCGTTGCTGGCGTGCCTGGCCGCGGGGACGGTCCTCGGGGCTCTGATCGCCGCACGCAGCCCTACACCGGGCACCCGGACCGAGGGTGGGAGGGTCAGCGTCGGCATTCTCGCCGCGGTGTCTCTGGGCGCGGCGATCGCCGGCCTTTACGGGGTGGTCGCCAGCCAGTATCTCGGCCAGCCGGTGGGCCGGTTCCTGAGTTGGGCGTTGTGGCCGATCGCGCCGATCGTGGTGATGGCCGTGGCGATGGCGGTGGTCGCCGCCCGGCAGTGGCGTGCCCCGCACGGCGGATGGTCGGCGCTGCTGGCCGCGCCGACCGGCTCGGTCGTCGCCGCCGCCCTCGGCATGGGCTTGATTCAGTACTCCTTGACCGCTGACCGGTGGCCTGATCTGGTGTTGTGGATCGACATCGCCGGTCGTGTCGGTGGACTACTCCTCGGCGTGGGGGTGGCCATGGCGGTGGTGGGCCCGTTGATGTTCCGTATCATCCTCGCCGCGCCGCTCGCGGTGATCGCGGCAGCGATCGTCAGTAGTCGGGCCGCCGGGGTTCTCGCCGTCATCTACGCGATCGCTGTGGCGATGTGGTGGGCGGCGCGGCTGTGGACCCGCATCCTCCGCCCCGTCCAGCCCCTACACGACGGGGCGCCAGCGGTGTTGCCAATCGGTGTGCCGCCGGGCGGAGGTGGGTGAGGTGCGGTGGCCGCGGCACCTGCTGTCGCTGCTGTTCGTGTCCATGCTGCTGGCTGGCCCGCCGATGGTGTTGCTGTCCCTTGTCGGCCCACCCATCGCCGGGTGGCCGACCGCTCAGCAGGCACGGGAGTGGGTGCAGCAGCCCCTGACCGCGCAAACCCTCACCGTGGCGCTGACCATCGCCGCGTGGCTGGTCTGGCTCGTGCTCGCCTACACGGTGACGATCCGGGTGCTGACCCGCCTGCGCGCGACCGTTTCCTGGCTGCGGCACCTGCCCCTGCCCACACCGCTGCAGGCCACGGCCAGCGGGATGGCCGGTGCGGCGGTGTTCGGCGTCAGCGCCAACGCGGTGACCACAGCGCCGCCGCAACCACCGCATCCGCTGACAGCGGGAACCTTCGACGATCCGGGTGACACCACGACAGGCGACCGGGGTGTCGTGAGCGACGCCGGGATCGCCGTGTCCGGTGGCTGGTTGCCCCGCGAGGTCGCCGAGCAGGTCGCCGCGGCCGGGGCCCTGGTCTGGCTGCGCCGCCGCCGCACCTACCGGCCCCGCCCACCGGCCCCGCTCGCACGAGACGACCAGGACCTGGCCCCGCTGCCCCCGACCGCTGTCGCCGTTCAGGCGGCCCTCGCCGACCACCCCGCCCGGCCCGCCGACGCCGCCAGTACGCAAACGGCGTCGGCGGGAGCGGGCGGGCTGCCGGCCTTCCTCGCCGTGCTGCCCCACGCGGGGGTGGGGCTTGACGGGCCGGGCGCCCTGGCCGCGGGTCGAGGGCTGCTGGTCAGCGGCCTGCTCGCGGGACAACGCCATCCGACGGAGCCGCTGGTCATCACCAGGACCGTCCTGACCAATCTCCTCGGCTCCGCCGAAACGCTCGGCCAGAACCTGCCGTGGATGAGCGTCGTCGACAGCATCGACGAGGCGGTCCACTCGCTCCAGCCTCGGCCCGACGCCCACCCGGACGCGTCACCGGACAAGCCACGACGGCACACCGACGAGACGGCAGGCGCTGCCCACCTCGCGCCTGTCCTGATCGTCGAAGCCCCGGCACCCGGCGGTACGGAACTGGAGCTGCTGGCTGGTGCGACGGCCGCCAGGGCTGCCACCGTGGTCGTGCTGGGAGAGTGGCCGGCCGGGGCAACGTGGCACGTTGACCCCGCGGGGCACACCCACGACCCGCGCCGGCCTGGGTGGGCCGGACCCCGACTGTGTGTCCTCGATGCTACGGCGGCTACCGACCTGCTCACCGTGATCGCCTACACCAACCCGCCACCGTCCACCCCTACGACCGACTCGTCCCCACACCCCGTCGCGACGGGCCGGCCGGTGCCGCGGCAACCGACCCGACAGAGCCCGCCCGCCGCCCAGGGCCCGCCCCGGCGGCTGACGCTGCGGGTCCTGGGAGAGCCAGCCCTGCTCGTCGACGGTGAACCGATGGCCATCCGCCGCACCGCGGCCGTCCAGGTCCTGGTCTACCTCGCCGCGCATCCCGACGGAGCCGCCGCCGGGCAGCTGACCGCTGCCATCTGGCCAGGTCTGCCCCGGCACTCGCTGACGGGCCGGCTCTACACCACACTCAGCGAGCTGCGCCGCCACGTCCACACCGCCTGCGGCCTGAACCTCATCGAGCACACCGACGACCGCTACCGTCTCAACCCCGCGCACGCGGATGTCGACCTGTGGCGCCTCCACACCGCGATCGAGCACGCCGCCACCGCGGTCACCGACACCACCGCCGCCTGGCAGGCCGTCATCGACGCCTACCCCGACACTCTCGCCGCCGGCCGTACCTGGCCATGGCTCCAACCCGTCCGAGAGACCCTGCGCCGGGGCGTCATCGACGCCCACTTCGCCGCCGCTGCCGCCGAACCCGACCCCCGCCGCGCCCTGAACCTGCTGCAGGGCGGCATCCGCGTCGACCCGTACAACGCCGACCTGCACACCCGGGCAGTCCGCGCACTCATCACCCTCGGCGACCACGACGCGGCCGACCACCTACGGGAGGACTACACCCGTCGCCTCGCCGCAGCGGGCATCCTCCCCACCGACCGGGCCGACACGACAGCCACCCTGACAGGTCAGCCCGCCATCCGCACCCGGTAACGCCCACTACCTTCTTGATGGCCCCAGCAGGGGAGTCCTCGGTCGTCATTCGGGTAGCGCAGCCCGGTCAGGGCCTCCGTCGCCAGCTGTCGGGCCATGGATATCGCCAGGAATATCGCTGCCACCCCGGCGGTGCGCAGTCAATCCGGCACGGTCACGCCCGGTACGACCTGCCGCCCTGACGTACGCATGAGCCCCGGGGGCGCCAGAACTCGGGCCATCAGGTCGTCGTCTTTCGCGTCACCTGTGACCCGAGCGGCTCCCGCCCGGCGCTGGATGATCGCCCAGTCACCCATCCCGGCGCTGTCCGGCCCCGGGTCGCAAGCCCCTTCCATGGAGTAGCCCTCGGCTACCCCGCGGGCTGACCGTCCGCTACGGCCCACAGCGCTGACCTGCGCGTGTGAGGTCGTGTGAGGTGTTGTGAGGTGCTGTCAGCCACCAGCGACTCCCACCGGCACTCCGGCGGCCATAGCGTCGCCGTCAACCGCCTCACCCGTCGCCGGGCCACGCTGCCTCGGGTGAACACCGCAGGACAGCGCATCCGCCGTAGGGAGGAGGGGCCGGTGTCAACCCGATCGACGCGCACCGCCGCGATCACCATATCCATCTTGAGTACGGCGACCGTGCCCGTCGTCCTTGCTGGCATCGGCGTATGGACGCCGACGCTGCCGTCACCGGCCGTCTTCCGGCAGTGGGTCGCCCAACCGATGACCAGCGGCTTCCTCCTGGCCCTTACCGTCGCCGCGGCGGCGGCCCTGTGGCTGCTGCTATGCACCACCATTCTCGTGCGCGCCTACAGCGCGGTGGCCCGTCGTCTCAGCGGCGTGCCGGCGCTGCACGTCCCTGGTCCCGTGCAGGGCATCACCGCCGCGCTGCTGGGCGCCACCGCCGTCACCACCGCGGCAGGCGCCGCGCACGCCGCCCCGCCCAGCACCACCGTCGGCGGCATCAACGACGACCATTCGGCGCGGCCGAGCGGCACACCTGTCCCGCATCCGACCGCCCGAGACGCCGGGTCGCCGGACGGCGTCTATACCGTGCGTCGCGGCGACACCCTGTCGGCCATCGCCCACCGGTGCCTCGGCGACGCCAACCGCTGGCCGGAGATCTTCACCCTTAACCGCGGCACCCACTTCCCGCAGGTCGGCGGCACCCTGCGCGACCCGGACCTCATCCACCCCGGCTGGGCCTTGCGACTACCCGCCGACACCAGCAGCACGCCCGCATCGCCGACGTCACCTACCGATCCGCCGGTCAGGGGCACCGCGCCACCACCAGTCGGTCCCACCGCGCCACCGTCGACGCCCGCCCCACCACCGCCTGCCCAGCCGACGACACCGGCGCCACACCACCGAGACGACGGCATCGCACCAGGCGCACGCGAGACCACAGGCACCACCACGCCCGGCGACCAGGCATCCACCTCACGCGCCTCGACCACGCCCACCCACCACGACGCGAGCGACGAGCCGGACACGGCAACGCCGCGACCTGACCGCGGGGTCACACTCGACACCGGCAGCTGGCTCGACGCAGGGCTCGTCACCGCTATCCTCGCCGCCGTCGCCCTCATCTGGGCACACCGCCGACACCGCTACACGCGCCGCCCTGTCTCGGTCGACCCGCGCCTCGACGACCCCGACCTGGCGCCCATGCCGGCCGTGATCCACCAGATCCGCCGCCGCACCATCACCGCCGGTCGCCACGGCGAGCAGCCCGCGACCAACGACCTTACCGACGACAGCGTGGAGCACTCCGAACGGCCTGACCACGACAGCCCTGGCCCGACCGAAGCCGACGACGAGGACGAGTCCGGCACACCCTCAGCCGTCGCGAGATGCGGGCCCCGCCCGCTGGTGCCGTCGTTGGCGCACCCGCTCGCCGCCGTCTGGCCGCCCGCCGGCTTGGGACTCACCGGTCCCGGCGCGGAGGCCGCAGCCCGCGGGTTCATGGCCGCCGCCCTAGCCGCCGGGGGCCTCGACGCACCGGACGAGCGCACATGGCTGGTCATGCCGTCAGCGACCACGTCGGCGCTACTGGGCACCGGTGCCGTCGCGCTGCCCCGCACGCCGCGGCTGACCGTCACCGGTGGCCTGGACGAGGCACTCGACCTGCTCGAGGCGCAGACCCTGCACCGCAGCCGCATCGTCGACGCCCACGAGGTTGACACCGTCGCCGAGGCCCGCGCGGCGGACCCGACCGAGGAGCCGATGCCGCCGGTCCTGCTGCTGGCCGACGCTAACACCTGCCACCAGCGCACCCGCATCGCCGCGCTCCTCGCCCAAGGCCAGCGCCTGGACATCCACGGTCTGCTGCTGGGCGCATGGCCCGACGGCGACACCGTCGTCGTCGCCGCGGACGGCACCACCAGCCGCGCCGACGGTGAGGGCTCCCGCGACGGCGGTCACCCGGCCGACATCGGCCGGCTGACCGTCCTCACCCTCTCCGAGACCAACGACCTGCTCGTCACCCTCGCCGAGTCCCACACCGGCCAGCCGCAGGCACCCGCCCGAACCGAACCCGCCCGAGCCACGAGAGCCGCACCAGACACGCAACCCCTTCCCGGCACCGAGTCAGCGCCACCCGACGCCCCCTTCCGCGACGAACACCTGCCGGCATCCAACCCGACACCTGTGACCGTCGCCCCGGCAACAACACCGGACAGCGCCGACAGTGAGAACATCCCGGCCGCCCGGGCAGCCTTGTCCACCGACGCCCATGCCCTCGGTACGAGCGACGGTGCGACCACGCGGCCTCTTGAGGAACCGGACACCGACGGCGCGGCCCATAGCAGCGAGGAGACCAGCCACGGTCGGGTCCAGGTCGCCGTGCTCGGTGCCGCCGCCATCATTGATACGCCGCCCGGGCCGACACTACGCAAGAAATCCCTCGAACTGCTCGTCTACCTGGCCGTCCACGACGGGTCCGCCACCGCCGAGGCGATCCTCGACGACCTGCTTCCCGACGCCCCCGCCAACAAAGCACCCGGCCGGCTCTACACCTACGTGTCGGACCTTCGCACCATCATGCGCCGCACCGCGGGAGACGGCACCTACCTCACCCACCCCCACCAGCGGTACGTCCTCAACCGCGACGCCATCGACGTGGACCTGTGGCGCATGCGCGCCGCGATCCGCGACGCCAACCAGGCCACCGACCCGGCCGAACGCCTCGCCGCGCTGCGCCGCGCGGTCGACACCTACCAAGGGCACCTGGCCGACGGCGCCGACTACGAATGGATCGAGCCCTACCGCGAAGCGGTCCGGCAGCAGGCACTCGACGCCTACCTCGCCCTTGTCGACGCCCTCGCCGACAACCCCGCCGAGCAGCTCACCGTCCTCGACGCCGCGATCGGCCACAACCCGTACGCCGAAGAGCTGTACCAGCAGGCAATGCGCGCCCGGGCAGCCCTCGGGCACCTCGACGCGATCCGCAGCCTGCGCCGCGCCCTTACCCGCGCCCTCGGCGAAATCGACGCCGAACCCAGCGACGACACCATCACCCTGGCCGACCACTTGGTCGCTCAGATCCAGCGCCCCGCCCACCGACCCGACCTGCGGCCGGCACCCCTGCCCGCCGACGGAGCCGCCGCATGACCGCCACCCCGCTACCCCAGCACACTTCCGCCCGTACCCCGCGAATAGCCGAGGTTGACACCCGGCACTTGACCCGTCTGCGGTGGGCCGTTCGGGCAGTGCTCGCCCTCGGCGTCGCCGCGTCCATCGCGGCGAACGTCCTGCACGCCCGGCCGAACCTGATCAGCCAGGTCATCGCCGCATGGCCGCCGCTGGCGCTGCTGCTGACCGTCGAACTCATCTCCCGAGTACCCGCGGACCGCCGCGGCTTAGCCGCCGCGCGGCTGATCGCCGCCGCTGGCATCGCTGGCATCGCCGCCTGGGTGAGCTACTGGCACATGGTCGGCGTCGCCGCCCGCTACGGCGAAACCGACGCAGCCGCCTCCTACCTACTGCCCATCTCCGTCGACGGACTGGTCGTCGTGGCCAGCATCAGCCTGGTCGAGATCGCGGGCCGGATCCGCACCCCCTCCCTCAGCCCGGCCGACGGCCAGCAACCCGCTGCCATGCCAGCGGAAACGCAGTCCCCGATTGCCGAATCCCCGAACCAGGAGGCACCCGTCCCCGCATCAGGACCGATCCGTGCAGCGCAGCTTGCCCAGGACTGCGACGTATCGCCGATGCCACGACAGGACGCTGCGATCTCTGCGGACGAGGGCGACCTTCCGGCAACGGACTTCCCCGCGCCCGCGCCGGCCGGTGAGAGCGGCATCGAAGAAGTGGCACCCGAACCCCCACTGGTCGTAGCGCGCGACCAAGAGGGCGCTCACCTCGACCGTGCCGGCGATGAAGCCTCGGCAGCCAGGGAGACAACGCAGTTGCGGGCGATGGACCCCTGTCGCCTCGACGGAAACCGACCTGGAGCTGGCAGATCCCGCACCAGCGACTCTTTGGTCACGCCGCTCGGGAACTCCGCCGAGCGGGACAGAGTGAGTCTTTTGGCCGACGAGGGGAACGCTGAACGGGCCTCTGTCCAGGACCAGGGACATGACCTGGACCCGGACGACGGCAGACGCAGCGCAAAGGTGCCGCCCGACACCGCCGGGGCAGTGGCCTACTGGTACCGCCAGGATCCGTCTCTGCACCCAGCCGACATCGCCGCCAGAATCGGCCGGTCCGAGCGCACCGTCCGCCGATACTGGCCACCCGTGCCGCGAACCGCGAACAGACGTGGCACTAGCCGTGCTGCCGAGCAGGTTGGTGCCTCGTAGTCGCTCGTTCCAGCCGGCTGCGGTGGCCCGGTAGGAGGTGAATCTGCTCGTGTTCAGGTACCCGGCAACAGGATCCCTGGCGCCGACAGCGTTAGATCTCACATTGCGGTTGGCCAGCGACGGCAGGTCAACCGGCTCTTCTCCCGACGCGAGTTCGGTGACCGATTTATCAACGCTCGGGAAACTCCTTGTCGAGCAAAACGCCGTCCTCGCCGTGAACGATCAGCCGGCCGGTTGTAGGGTAGAACTCGACGTGGGTAACGCCGGGAACGGCGCCGAGGCCGACCTCGGTGGCACTCGAGACAAAGGCGAGTTCGCCGTCCGGTGCCGGATAGGCAGTGGTGTACCGAACATCGGAACCGCTTCCGCGCCCGGCCAGATCGGATTCACCCGACATGCCGGACGGGTTTCCCTCCCTGACGAGTGGTGCTAGATCCCGGTCGGACTGCCGTAGGGTTTCATGAAGACAGGACAGTGTCTCAGCCGCAGAAATTGGTCCGGTCAGCACTTCATGAACAAAACGGTGCGAAAATATTTGGGAGTAGCCGTCCTGCGCCCCCACCAGGCTCAGGTCCTCCCGCAGCACGAGCCCGATGCCGTCATCGCCGCTCGTTTCGAAGATGGCAAGATCGACCAGCCGAATCATCACCAGATTCGCCTCCAGCAGGTCGTATCGAAGCTTCCAATCAACGGGGTACGACAGGATTGAGCGGCAGTACGGCAGCGGCTCGGTCAGGTGCTCCAAGTGCACCGCCAGGCAGCGCTTGTGCATGGATGGCAAGGCATCTATGACTTCGCCGAGTTCGTCAGTCTCGATTGCCCGTGGGTCCGCAAGTATCAGATAGTCCCCGGGGCCAATCTCCACTACGGCGACACCTCGCGACGAGTTCTCGTATTGTGCGTAGGCGGTGTCCAGCCACTCTGGGTGCGGCTCGGGCAGGACCATGTCCATGGCGACGAGGTTCTGGGACGGGCTGGCCGAGGCGGGGATGCCGAGCGCGGCCGCGAAGCGCGGTGCCTCGTCGGCGATGGGCATAACACTCTCGCGTAGATAGTGTGCGAGCGTCTCACCACGTTGTCGCTGGCGTGCGAGCCGGCCGCTAGACGGCAGCCGCGTGGGAATCCGAGTGTTCTTACACTCGACGACTTCGACCGTGGCGCTGGGCCCAAGCGCGACGATGTCTCCGACGAGCAGAACATTTGTCAGGTCCGCGATGATCGGCACCCTTCCCGCACCCGCCAGCCGATCTACCACCCGCATGACGAAGGCAGCATCGTCGGCGTCCACCGGCGGCGGAGCCGGCCGGCCCGGATGCTTGGCCAGCGTGCGGATGGCATGTGCCGGCAGTGCCTGCCAGGTCAACGCGTCCCCGATCGCGCGCAACTTGCTTCGGTGCTCCTTGAGCAACTCCCGGCCCGCCTGAGTTTGAGACGTCCGACCATGCTCGCGAAGCAGCGCCTGCTGCATCGCGATGATGGACCCGACGCTCGGCAGGCTGGCGAGGTGCTGCATCAGTTCCCGGCGTATGCCACGCAGCGTCTCGGCCGTTGCGGCCGGCTCATCCAGGTCCTCCATGGACTTTAGTGTGACCCCTCACCCCGCCGCAGGTGACGATCCAGGACGGGCAGGCGTACGCGAACTGCTATACCCGGCGCGTGCTGTGACGGCGAACGAGTGGTGCCATGATCCGTGCGCGTCGAGCGACGGTGCCGACTGTCCGTGGCTGTGTCACGCTTCAAGCGTGGGACCGGGAGAGCGGGTTCAACGGCTAGTCATGGCCGCCGAGCTGTACGCCATCGAGGTGAGTTCGGCCTACGACGAGGTCGTCGAGCAGGTCATCGCGCGGGTGGCTGATGCCGGGAGTCTGGGCAAGCTCGACCTGGGGGCTCTGAGCGCCTGGAAGCGATTACGCGCGGACACCCCTTGGATGGCGCATCTGATGAGCTGCCCTGAGCAGGAGATTCGGCAGCATACCGAGCGGGCTGTCACCGCGGCGCAGGACGAGTCACGAACGGTTGCGGAGGCAGCAGTGGCCGCCCGCTCTGCTCTCACACCACTGCCAGGCTTCAGCAACGGAGATGCCCTGGCATCGGTCGTGTGCTTTGTAGCGGCACCGACGCGGCTCGCCGTATACGACAGTCGAGCGCATTCAGGCCTGCAGCAGTTGGGCCTTTTGCTCGACAACCGGCCGGGTCGTTACGGTCGCTACCTGGCGCTGGTGGAGCAATGTCGCGCCGAGTTAGCCGGCCAAGGTTACGAATGGTCAGCGCGTCAGGTAGACCTTGCTCTCTACCAGCTCGGTGGTCAGAAGAAACGGTAGATCTTGTCGCGGCGTGCCGTGCCTGCCTCGGCCCCGCAGCGCGGTCATCGATCGGTCGCCGACATGGTGCGCGCTTGCGCACGGTACAGGCATCAGCTGGTGTCCAGCCGTACTTCGCCACCAACGAAAAGAGAGCCTCCTTCTCACTCCATGCCCGGCGAGCCGCCGGGAAAGCCGGGCATTCGCTAACGCTGGGTGACTGGCTAACGGTGTGTTGATCCCAGCGACGGCGTTGATATCGGCGGCGGCACAGGACGAGCCGATGTGGGCCAGCGCATCCGGTCGTGGCCGGGATCCGAGCGCCGGTAGGGCGCCCGGATCCCGGTGGACCGCAGTTGGCCTGCTCTGTTACAGCTGCGCGATCAGCGGCTGTGCGTGCGGGTCGAAGCTATACCCGTTGTCCCAGGGGAACCGGCCCTTCTGGTCGGGCCGCACCATCTGCTGGAGGCGGATCTGGTCGCGGCCGTAGCGGTTGATCGCCATCGCGGGTAACAGCTCGTCGGTGGGCGGTCCGTCGATGATGACCGCGTCGTAGCCGGCGATGAGATCGCTGATGCTCTGGCCGTGGGCGAACCGTTCGGCCTTGTCGTAGACCCGGCGAGCCAGATCGTTGAGGAGGCTGTGGGCGACCTCGGGTGGCAGTCCGGCGGCGATTAGTTCGGGGTAGTCGTGGGCGGTGAGTCCGACGGTGTAGGCGAATGGGGCGGTGGTGTCGGGGTCGTCGTCGGTGGGCAGGACGTGGGTAACGGCCCAGCCGGTGGTGTCGATGATCTGGTCTTGGCGTCGGAGGAAGTCGTCGATGTCACGCACAGTGGGTGTCTCCTGGGTATTCGGAGGTACGGGCGGAGTCCGGGTCGGGTGGCTCGACGTCGACGAGGCCCCAGAGCCGTTCCATGACCTGGAGTTGCCAGGTGCGGTAGCGGTCGGCGAAACCACGGCAGACCGCGGGCGGGACCGGACTGCCGGCGTAGGGCAGCGTCGAGTGGCAGATGATGTAGCCGGCGCCGCCGCGCGCCTCGGACACCATCTGCTTGAGCCGGCCGGGGTCGAGGTGCATCGGATTGCCGGGCTTGAAGATGCAGGTGTCGCACTCGCGGGCGAGCCGTCGGGTCTTGCGTAGCTCCGGGTCGCCGACGCTGAGTCGGGGTCACCGGTCGCTATCCGGATCGTCGGCGGGACCGAACATGCTGTCCATAGTCAACTCCTTGTCGTTGCGTCGCGGGGCCCGCATCCGTGGATGCGGGCCCCGCGAATCCGGGTGAACGGAGTGCCTCGGTGCCGGTATGGCCTGGTCAGAGCTGACCCAGCCAGGTCAGCACTGTGTCGACGTCGGCACGGCGCAGCCCGTGGTAGGGGTCGAGCGGGTGGAGTAGGGTGGGTGCGCCGCCGGCGGTGCGCTGGTCGGCGGTGGTGGGGTCCTTGCCGCCGAACTCGTCGTCGAGGACGGCGAGTGGCCGTCGCGCGGCCCAGGCATACAGGGGGCTGAGTTTGTTCTGGTGGCCGAAGCGGACCCCGCCGGCGTGGACGGGGACGTGCGGCCAGGTGGCCGGTAGGCCGAGCCGTGGCGCGATCCATGTGGCGGCCAGGTGGTTCCAGTTGGTGCACCACACCGGTTGGGCGTGCTCGGCCAGTTCCCTCAGCCACGGCCCGTGGTCGGGGTTCAGCCAGACGGTGCCGGTGACGTGCCGACCGTCGGGGGCGGGCCCGTCGTAGCGGTGTGGCCGGTAGCCGAGTGTCTCGGCGTGGGCCGGGTTGGCGGGGTTGAGGACGCCGTCGACGTCGATGGCCACGATGGGTGAGGACGCGGGGTGTGCCAGCGGTCGGGTGCTGGTCACGGTTGGGCCTGCTCGATGGTGATCGGGTGCAGGGGCACGGTGAGCCGGTCGGCGGTGTGGCCGGGTCCGTCGGCGGGTTGCCACGTGTCGGCGGCGGCGTGGTTGGGGAACGGGCCGATGGCGGCGAGCCAGCCCTCGGTGCGGTCGAGCAGCACGAGAACGGCGGTGCGGGCGTCGTCGAGGGCCGGCCGCAGAACGTGGGCGAGGTCGGGCGGTAGGTCGACCCAACTGGTGGCGGGTAGATCCGTGACGGCGGGGTCATGCAGCGGTACGGGCCTTGTCACGGCGAGGGTGGTGCTGTTGAGCGCGAGCGTGGCGGCGTGGGAGTGGGCTGCTTCGGCGCCGCTGGTGGGGCCGTGTGCGCCGAGGTCGCCGTTGGTGTGGACCGCGAGCTGGGCGTGCGGGTCGCGGATCTCCAGGGAGTCGAGGACGGCGAGGGTGACCGTGTCTCCGGTGCGCATGTCGCGCAGGGTGAGCAGGACCGGCCGTCCGTCCGGGTCCCGGTTCCAGGTGATGGCGTCGAAGTGTTCGCTGGTGACGTCGCGCAGGCGCCGCCAGGCGCGGTTGTCGGTGTCGAAGGGGTGTTCGTCGTCGGTGCCGTAACGCATGAGAACTCCTTGTTGGGCAGCGTCGTACCGCGTCCGGACCCGGGGTCGGTCAGGACGCGATGCATGCACGCTTCGATGGCGTGGGGTGGTCAAGTCGCGGGGCAGCAGCGAGGCCGTTCGGCATCGGCCCTCCGCGAGATGCGGGTGGGGCCGCCTGTGGCAGCCCCGCATTCCAGGCCCTGGTATGTCCTGGGTCCCGGCGTGCGGCGCTGCGCGGGCCGCAGCCGGCGCAGCGCCGCGGCGCGGAGTGGGACTGGTTGGCTGCCGGATCGGGGCCCGCTCAGCCCGGGGTTCAGGCCTGGGTGAGTGCGGTGACGGCGGCGTCGGCGATCGCCGCGATGGCCTCGGTCGGGTCGGTGACGGTCAGTGTGGTGGCGTGGGTGAAGGTGTGCCCCCAGATCTGGTCCGGGTCGGTCGGTTCGCCGTCGGTGGGCGGGTCGGCGGGGTGGAGCCACAGCACGGCGCAGCCGGCGCGGTGCAGGGTGGTGACGAGTTGTTGGCCGGCGGGGATGTCGTCGAGGTAGCCGTCGGAGACGACGGCGAGCATCCGCAGGGTGCGGCCGTGGCGCAGGTCGAGGAGTTGGTCGGCGACCTTGACCGCTTCCGGGAAGGTGGCGGTGGCGAGGCCGGTGCGCATGTGCAGCACCTGGCGGGGGTAGGTGCGTGGGGGCACCAGGACGGTGGTGCGGTCGCCGAACCCGATGGTGGTGGTCGTCGCCTCGGCGCGGCGTGCCGCGTTGGCGAAGATCCACGCTGCGGAGGACATCGCCTCGGTGTAGCGGGCCATCGACCCGGACAGGTCGACCAGGATCGCCAGGTGCAGGCGCGGTTTCTCCGGAGGCAGTTGCGCCCGTTGCTGCCACGGGGCAGCGGTCGGCATTTGCCCGGCGGCGGTTTGCGCTTCGGCAGTGATGGCCTGCCGGGTCCGCAGCCGGCCGGGTGGGATCGCCGAGGGGCGCCGGCCGGGTTCGGGGTGGCGGGTGCGGGCCTGCCGCAGCCGGTTGGCGAGGTCGCGGGCCGCGCGGTGTTCCTGCTCGGTCGGGTCGGTGCGGTCCCACTGGGCTGGTGGGCTGTGCCGGTGGGCCAGCAGCGCCGCGGCGTACTCGGCCGGGGTGACACCAGCGGCGACGGCGAGGTAGTCGACGAGGGCCGCGGCGAGGCGGCCGGGGAACAGGCCGGCGTCCGGCACGGGCGTGTCGTACTGCTGGTCGGGGTCGATGCCGAGGACCTGACACCACCGCCGAGCCAGGCAGATCATGGTGTCAGCATCGGCGTCGTCGCAGGTGTGGGCCTCCCGCCAGATGTCCCGCAGTTGCCGCAGGCGCTTGCGTCCGAGGACGCCGGTGACGGCGGCGCGGACGGGGCGGACGTCCTTGCTGGTGACGATACGGGCGTCGACGCGGGCGAGGAGCAGCGCGGCGAGTTGTCCGGCGTGCCACGCGTCGTCGATGGCCGCGTTGTCGGGGTCGAGGAGGGTCTTCACGACGTGGCGCAGCCAGCGGCGGTCGCCCCGGCGGCGGGCGCGTTGGCGTCCTTCGGCCCGGGATTCCTCCAGCATGTCGGCGACAGCGGCGAGGATCGGCGGGGTGCCGGGCGGGGTGGCCCAGCGGCTGTGCGCGGCGTGCGCGGCGCCGTGCACGAGCAGCCCGTAGCCGGTGGGCACGAGGCGCTTGTGCCGGGCCTTGGCCGGGTTGGTGACGTCGGGGCGCTCGGCGATGTAGGTGGCGTCGACCTCGATCCGGTTGAGATCGGGGTAGAAACACTCGGGCGCGTCCCCGGCGGCGCCGGGGGCGACGAGGACGGTGAGGTCGGTACGGCCGGTCAGCAGCGGGACGTGCTTGGTCCACGCCGCGGACCAGTCATGCCAGTCGCTGGCGCCGGCCGGCGTCGGCGGTGCGCCCTGCTGTAGGTGGGTGCTGGGGTGTGACACGGATTGGCTCCTTCCAGAAATCTGAGGTGGACGGCGGTTAGCGCTTGCCGAGGGCGAGCGCGGTGATGGGCGTGCCGGTGTGTCGGGACAGGGCGGCGGTGACGTCGTCGCGGGCGTCCTCGGGGGCGATGCCGGCCAGGTTCGCCAGGGCGGCGGTCATGCCAAGGTGGTCGCGGACCTTGACGAAGCCGAGCAGTTCGCGCAGCTGCGGCGCCCACACGGTCTTGCCGGCGGCGAGGTCGGCGTTGAGGTCGATCGCCGCGGCCACGACCGGCTTGGGGACGCCGAGTTGGCGGGCGAGGTCCCAGTCGGTGGTGACGTGCAGGTGGACGGTGAACCGGGAGGCCAGGGCCTCGGTGAGCACCGCGCCGTGCACACCCGGGTTGTGGCCGGCGACGATGTAGAACCCGTCGGCGGCCTGCACGGTTTCGTTGCCGTGGGAGGGGATGGTGATCATTCCGCGGCCGTCCATGGCCGGGTACAGGACTGCCAGGACGCGGGGTGGGATGAGGGTGGCGTCGTCGACCAGCAGCACCCGCCCCTCGCGCATGGCGGTGACCAGCGGTCCGTGGACGAACTCGTAGCCGCCGCCGGGCATCGGGTTGTAGGAGCCGAGGAAGTCGTCGACGACGGTGTCGCCGGTGCCGGCGACGGTGAGCAGGTCGGGGAACGCGGCCTCGACCATGGCGGTCTTGCCGGTGCCGGGCGGCCCGTACAGCAGCATGGGCACCTGCTGGGTGCGCAGCCGTCGCAGTTCCTCGACGTCCCAGCCCTTGCCGAGCCGACGCGGGTGATACAGCGTCCCGTTCGGTCGCGGTACCGGCGCGGGCCGCGCCTGCCGGCCACCACCAGCACTGCCGCTGGAGCGGGTGCGGGGTGCGGCGGGTGGCAGGGTGCCGGCGGCGTCGATGCCGGCCTGGGTGATCTGGAAGCGGTGGTGCGGGTCGCGGTGGTGGGTGGCGTGCCCAGCGGCGGCCATCTTCTTCAGCGCCTCGAACACCGCCCCGGACGACGGTGCGCCGATCGCTCGGGTGATCTCGCCGACCTTGAGGATGGTGTCGGGGTGGTCGGCCAGGTGCAGGGCGACCTTGCGGTAGAGGTAGCCGGACCGGCCGGAGCCCGCCTCGGTGGCGGGAGTGCCGGCGCCGCTGGCCGAGGCCTGGTCGTTCTGCGGTGAACCGGCCGGCAGGGCCGGCGGGCGTGGTGTGGTCATGGGGCTGCCTTTCAGGGGTCGGGCCCGCGCACCCGTCTCCGGGTGCGCGGGCGGTCGGTACCGCACAGCGGAGACGGGTGGGGCCAAGCACTGCCGGCCCGCATCGGGCCGGGTAAGTGGGCGACCACACCCCGGTGGTGCTGAAGGGTTACGGCGACACGTCGGGTCGCCGCTGGTGCGTGCTGGTCGGTGTCGAGGCCGCGCGGGCGGTGTCGGCGCCGACGATGGAACCCCCGCCAGCCCAATTGATCAAGTCGAATGGGTGCGAGGGTGCGGGATTGCGGGAGCGCCGGCTGACTACGCGTGCACGTGAGGGCCGGGAGCGAGCTGGCGGCGCGGTCGTGGTCAGTCGGCGCAGCCCCGTTCGCAGCCCTGCGGGTCGCACTGCTGTCCCTCGGTCATCCGGGCCAGGGCCAGCCTGTCGTCGCCGTCGAGGTCGTCGAGGAACGGCCAGGCGAACCCGTCGGCGAACGCCTTGACCTTGGGTGCCCCGTACATCGGGTAGCCGGGGTGGTCCATCGCCGCCACGATGTCGTCGCGGCCGAGGAGCCAGGCGAGTTCGCTGAGCTTGTCCACCGACCGGCTCGCCGAGTTGCTGCGGTGGTCGAGGATCTTCCCTATGGCGAATCGCAGGTAGTCCCGGGCGTAGGTCTCGTGGTCGACCCGCTGGGTCCACTCGCTTGGGTGTCGGGGGGCGATGACCTGGCGGGCGTGGTCGAGGTCGAGTGCCTCCACGAGCACCTCCTCGCGGAAGCCGAAGATGTCCCCGCGGTCGGCCCGCAGAGCCCAGATCCGGGTGACGATCTCCTCTTGGGTACGGATGGTCACTGGGTTTCCTTCCTGTTGGTCTTGCCTGTCGTGGGGGTGTGTCGGATGGCGCCGCCGAATTCGGCTCAGCCTCGGCAGGCGCGGCGGGGTCTGGTTGGGGGTGCCGGCCTATGCCTGGTCGGTGTCGGGCAGGTCGCCGACGATCCGGTCGCAGGCGTACGGGTCGACGGCCTCCCAGCACCAGCTGCGGCCCATCACCACGTACCGGCCGTCGCCGTCGGGGGTGATGCGTTCGATGGCTTCCGGGTCGTCGGACAGGGCGCGCTGGTCGGCGACGATGACGTCGCCGTCGAAGGACAGGTCGGCCAGTTCCGCGTCGACCCGCCGGTCCAGGTCGTCGGCTGGTACGCCCTGCTCGCGCAGGCGGTGGCGGTACTGGTCGCGGTGGCGCTGCTGGTCGGCGACGATCGCCTCGGCCACCGGGCGGGTGCAGGAGAACACCGCCCACCCGTTCCAGTGGTCGATCAGGGTGCCGACGAACCCGACCTCGATCCGGTCGTCGCCGTCGGGGCCGGTGGTGCGCGCCCAGTCGCCTGCGAACACGCCGACGTCGCCGATACGGACCCGGTCGGGGTGCAGGTGGGACACGTCGCGGCCGGTGGGGCTGGCCGCGAGGTGACACAGGTCAGCGACGCGGTCGGTGGCGGCGGTGTCGTAGGCGTCGCGGTAGACGGCCATCGCCTCGTCGCGCTGCTGGATGCGCAGCCCGAACCAGCCCGTGGTGTCGCCGGTGGCGTCGGCGAACAGCTCCCACCCGGCGATGTCGACCGACTCTCCCGCCGAGGAGAAGTGGGGCAGGGCGTCGAGGACGGCGGGATCGCCGTCCGCAATGCCGGCGAGGATTCGGCGCGCGGCCAGGCGGGTGTCGCCGCCGACGCGGGCGCCGATGGTGTCCTGCGCCCACCACTCGGCGGCGGTGCGTCCGGCTTCGGTGCCGGCGGCGCGCATCCGCTGCAGCGCGGCGGCCCATCCGGTGGCCTCGCCGACCAGGCCGCCGGGGCGAGGCGGGGTGGTGGTGACCGGTGCGATGCGGTCGCCGACGTCGAGGCACATCGACAGTGTCGAGCCGCTGTCCCAGGTGACCTCGACGATGTTGTGCCGCTGGTCGTGGCGGCGGACGGTGCCGGTGTCTCCGGGGCGCAGCAGGGTGTGCGGGTCGCTGGTGCGGACCAGGACGACACGCTGGCCGGCCTTATAGCTGGTCATGGTGGTCTCCGATCGGTCGTCGGGGTCGGTGGAAGGGCGGCCGTTATCGGCGGCCGGAGCGGGCATGTGGTCGGTGTTCACCTGGCGCTGCCCGTCGCGTCACCGGTGGCGGGCTGCTGCGGCGGCCAGGGCTTGCGGACGACGTGGTCGCCGAACATCGGGTCGGTGGCGACCGAGGAGCCGCAGCGGGTGCAGCTGGTGGCGGTGTCGTAGCCGTAGCCGGCCATGGACGGCACCTCGACGTGGTCGATCTCGTCGACCGCGCCGCAGACGGTGCACACCGTCATCTCCGGGCCGCCGTCGAGGGCGGGTGTGGTGACGAACAGGTCCTCGACCGGGTCGAGGTGGTGGGCGCTGTGCCGCAGCCAACGGCCGTGGACCGTCGCCTCGTACACCACCAGCCGCCGCTGGTCGAGGTGCAGCAGATACAGCCACTCGACGAACCCGTCGAGGTGCTCCCGCAGCGAGCCCCGCCGGATCGTGTCGTCCTCGGTGACGACCGGGTAGCCCAGCCCGGGCACGGGCGGCTGCCGGTCCCAGCGCCGGGCCTTGGGGTTGATCGCAAGGGACCACCAGTTGCGGGCCAGCAGCGCGGCGGCCATGGCGTTGGTGTCACGACCGAACGTGTCGGTCCAGATCCGGCGCAGCAGCGGCACCAGAACCTCCGGACCCTCGCCGAACTGGATCAAGCGGGCGGTGTACCTGCCGCGGAACGCGGCAAGGCCGATCAGCGTGGGTGTGCTCACGTGCCTTTCCTCCTCAATGTGGGGTTGCGGCGGTCGTCCCCGGGCGGGACGGCCGCCGAGCTTGGGTGCCATGGATCCGCCGGCATCGCCTCTAGGGCCTTGTGCCGAGCGGGGCGTTCTGAGCCGCCATGAAGGGCACCGGGTCGATCGCGCCGTTCGGGCTGGCATCGCCGTTGTGGTGCACCTCGTAGTGCAGGTGCGGGCCGGAGCTGTGGCCGGTGGAGCCGACGACGCCGATGGGCTGGCCGGCGGCGACCGGCTGCCCAACCGTCACCATCGGCGGCTGGTCCATGTGGCAGTAGCGGGTGAGCAGCCCACCGGCGTGGTCGATGTCGACGTACCAGCCGCAGCCGCGCGTGAGAACGGGGTCGCCGTCGCGGTCGCAGCCCCATTCAGCGCCGGTGTCGGCGTGGACGGCGTTGCAGCGGACGGTGCGGACGGTCCCGGCGGACGCCGCGCGGATCACGGTGCCACGCGGGGCGCTCAGGTCGACGCCGTCGTGGCCCGGCCGGTCACCGGTACGGAACCCCGACCCGACAGGGGCGAGGACCGGCTGCGTCCACGGGCCGCTGGCCCCGCACCCGGCCAGGCCGTCGGTGGGCAGGCCGGCGGTGTCGGCGATCGCGGTGACCAGTTGGGTGGCCGGTCCCTCCCACTTCGCGTAGGTGTCGGGGAAGGCGCTGACCTGCACGGCCTGGGCGGCCTCGGTGAGCGGCATCGCCTGCCAGCCGTCGATGGCCTGCAGCCTCTGGTAGAACTTCGTCGCCGCGTACTGGGGATCGTGCAACTGTTCGGGGGTGCCCCAGCCTTGGGAGGGTCGCTGTTGGAACAGGCCGACCGAGTCGCGGTCCCCACCCGGGGTGTTGATCAGGGAGGATTCCTGCATCGCGGTGGCCACGGCGATGACCCAGCCGCGGGGCGGGATGCCGAGGCGCATGCCGACGGCGGTGATGGTGGCGGCGTTGCCCACCTGCTCGGCGTTCCAGTCACCGATCGGAGCGATCCCGTCCGGAGCGGGGCTGAGCGCTGCCGACGACGCGGTGGCCGTGACGCTGGCGGGCATACCGCAGGCACCGGCGTCGCCGCTGAAGAGCAGGGTGGTGGCCAGCCCGGAGCACAGCAGCAGGACGCCGGCGACCACGATGGCGATCCAGGACAGCACGCGGATGGTCATGACTGGTCACTCCTTCAAGGCAGGGCGGGGCGGCGGGCGGGTGGGGCGCGGGGACGGCGAAGGCCGCGCGGGCCTGGAGAGGCGTCGCGCGGCCTTCGGGCGGGTGCGGGAATCAGCGGGCGAGGACGGCGACTTTCTCGCCGTGCAGCAGGGGTGCCCCGTCGGGGCCTTTGATGTGGGCGTTGATCCAGATGCGGTACGGGTGGCCGTCGCGGTCGATGAGGCGTCGCCAGTGGCCGCGGACGACGAACCGCACCCGGTAGTGCCACTTGGGTTCCCCGCCGGTCGGTTCGGCGAGGGGGCTGGTGCGGCGCAGCATGACCACGCGGGTGTCGTGGCGGATGCTGGCGCGCACGGCGCGGCGGCGGGCGGCGCGGTCCAGGGGGGCGGCGGCGACCGTGGCCAGTGGTTGGGCCTGGATGCGCCAGAAGGCGTAGGCGACGGCGGCGCAGGCGCGCATCGGGGTGGTGGTCTCGTCGATGCAGAACCTGCCGTCGGGTGCCGGTTCCCAGTCGCGGTCGTCCCCGTCGAGGACCGGCAGGTCGGGGCGGGAATCGACGGGCTGACCGATGGGGATCTCGGTGAAGTCGGTCAGCACGTAGGGGCCGAACTGGCGGGCGAGGTCGGGCCGGTCAGCGAGTTGCGCACGACGGCGGACGGCCGCCGGGTCGTGCGGGTCGTGGTGGTCGGCCCAGCCGGCGATGGCCCAGAAGGACCGGCCGCTGCTGGTGTTGGTGGTGCGGGCCCAGGTGATCGCCCCGATCGAGGACACCTCGCCGCTGAGGCTGAGGTGGTAGATCGGTTCGGGGAGGAACAGCACCCCGCCGTCGTCGGGGGCGATGTCGGCGGGGAGCACCTCGCCGGTCAGGTCGAGGGCCGCCGCGGCGGCGGCGATGATCGCGGTCATCGCGGGGGCGATGACGTACGGCTCGCCGAATCGCCAGGGGTTGGCGGTGATGGCGCGCACCGCGGTGAGGACCTTCGCCATGCCCGCTGGGCTGGGACTGGGGTGGTTGGCCAGGCGGCTGCCGAAGAACGCCCGCAGGTACTGCGCCGCGAGCGGGCTTCGGTGGTAGCCGACCATGCGGGCACGCAGGTCGACGGCGGTGCGGGCGTAGCCGGCGAGTGTGTCGTTCGGTAGGAAGTTCACTAGTTGCCTCCAGGGTGCGTACTCAGGCGGCCAACGCCGCCACGGGTGGACGCCGGTGGAGCCGGGATCCCGGCGGCAACGCGGCGGGCGTGGGCGCGGGTCGCGTCAGGGGTGCCGGCGGGCAGGCGGGGGTGAACCAGCCGGTGAAGCGACGCGGCGCGGCGGGAACGGGGGCGCGTCCCCGTGCGACCCCGGCCGGGCGCGGCGGGGGCGCCGGGGCGAGGGTGGTGGGTGCGCTGCGGGCTTGTTGTTCGGCGCGGAGAGCGGTGCGCAGCGCCCAGCAGGGGCCGTCCTGCCCACGGCACTGCAGGTTCGTGCAGGCGCCGCCGGGTCCGAGTTGGTGGGCGGCGGCGACGTCGACCGCGAGGGCCCACAGGAGCCGGTCAGTGACGTCGTCCGGGACGGCGGTGCGGTCGCTGGGGCGCCGGCTGTGGCCCTTGGGATGTGCGGGGTGTGCCATGGCGGGTGGCCCTTCGGTCGGCGGATCGCGGGCATACGCGGTCGCCGCCCGACTCGCGTCGGAGCCCTCGGGAATGCTGGTGTCCGGACGACGGACGACGACCAGCGCTGATCGACGCTCATCTCTCAATGAAGGTCAAGTCGTGTCGGGCGGGCAGGACCTTGCCCGCCCGACACGGCGGCGAGGGTTCGCAGCTCAGGTAGCTTGTTCGGGGTCGAGGCGTACACGGGTGGGGTCGACGGTGGTGAGCAGGTGGCGGGAGACACCGCGCCAGTAGCGGCCGTTGTTGCCGCCGAGCGGGACGAGGGAGACGCGACCGGTGCCGGTGTCGCGCAGCACCACGTACAGCTCGCCGGGAGGCTGCTTCCAGCCCGCGTCGGCGACGGTGACGAGGGTGCCCGGATGCAGCGGCGCCTCGTGGGCCATGGTCCACTCGCTGCCGGTGGTGGTGTCCGCTTTGGGGGCGGGCCGCAGGTAGGTGGGGTTGACCTTCACGGCTCGGCCGCCGTCGACGGGTTCGACGACGACGTTGACCGGCAGTAGCCGGGTGACGCGGTAGGTGACGCCCCGGGTGCTGGCGCGGGCCACCGCCGGGTCGATGATCACCCGATCGCCGACGGTGTAGGTGTGAGGGCTGCTCATGGCGGATGCGCTCCTTAATGGGTTCTCGGCGACCGTCGCCGAGGACGGGGGAAGCAGGGCTGGCGGATGGAAGCGGGGCACGGTGAGGACCTCGCGCCCGTTGACGGGCGCGAGGTCCTCTTGGTGTGTCCGTGAGCGGTCAGTGGCGGCGCAGGTCCCGCAGGCGGGTACCCGGCGGCGGTCCGGTGCGGCCGGTGGTGGCGGTGGCGCCGTGGACCCCGGCTCCGGTTTGTTTGGCTTGGTACATGGCGGTGTCGGCCTGGTTAAGCAGGGTGCGCGGGCCGACGCCGAGGGCGGCGCTGGTGTGCCCGACGCTGGCGCGCACGGCCAGCGCGTGCTCGCCGAGGTCGACGGGGTGGCGGCCGACCGCCCGCCAGGCGGCGCGGGCGGCGGCGGCGACGTCGTCGGGGCCGCCGTCGACCAGCAGGGCGAACTCGTCGCCTGACAGCCGCGCGGCGAGCCGCACCGGCCCCCGCAGGGCGGCCAGCCGCCGGCCAACCTCGGTGAGGACGTCGTTGCCGGCCTCGTGGCCGAAGGTGTCGTTGACGGCTTTGAAGCCGTCGAGGTCGAGCAGGACGAGCCCGAACGGGGCACCTGCGCGTGTGGCGCGGGTGAGGGCGGCGAGCAGTGCTCGCCGGTTGGGCAAACCGGTGGTGTCGTCGTGGTCGGCGGCGTAGCGGGCGCGGCTCAGCGCCTGCTGCTGGCGCCACAGCAGCGCTCCGGCGAGGGCGAGACCGGCGAGGACTCCACCGGCGGCGGTGACGATCGAGGTCAGGATGGGAGACACTTCGGGAGCTCCTTGTCTGTGAAGGAGCACCGGGGGCGGGCGTGGTTCCGGGAAGTTCGACGCCCGCCTCCGGGCTACCGGCTGGCGGGGGCGTTCAGGCGGTGGTTTCGGCGAGGGCGAACGTGGCGGGTTTCTCGGCGGCCAGCACTGCCCGCCCGGTCCCGACGAGCTTCACGGCGGCGTTGTGGACCGCGCCCGCGCTGGCCTTCTTCGCGCCGGTTCCCTCGTTGGCCCTGTCGACCAGCTTGCACAGTTCGCTGACCTTGTACTGCTGGCCGGGGTTGGCCTCGAGGATGTCGAGGATCGCGCCGCGCAGGGTGCCCGACGTCCGCCGGGTAGAGGGCTGTGCCGCCTCGCCCACCGCCTCCGTGGCCGGCGGGGCGGGTGCTTCCACAGCGGGTTCGCCCGTGGTGCTGTCGGTGGCCGTGCCGGCAGGGACACTGTCCGGTGTGGCTGGTCGGGCGTCCGCTTCGTTCGCTGCGGGCGTCGCTCCGGTGGCCGGGTCGGTGTCGGCGGTCGCGATCGGCACCTCGGGTTCGTCAGTCGAGCGGTCGTCATCGTCGCCGTCGTGGGTTTCGGTGTCCTCGGCTTCAGCGGCCTCGTCGGGTGCCGCCTCGACACCACCAGGAGCCGGCGATGGCGACTCCTGGATGGCGTCCGGCTGCCCGTCGGTGGGAACCTCGGCGGCTGGCCGCTGGTCGTGGTCCTGTCCGGCGGCCTCTTCGCTTTCCTGCGTGTCGTCGCCGCGCGGCCCGTGTTCGGCGGCGGTGCCGGGTGTGTCGGTGTTGCGGGTGGCGGGCTCCGGTGCGGGCTGGCCGTGATGCCCCTGTTCGGCGTGCGCGCGGCCGGTGTCGGTCAGCAGCCACAGGCTGCGTCCGGTCTCGCTTCGGGTGGGCTCGGCCAGTCCTGCGGTTTCCAGGGCGCGCAGTTTCGGGGTGGTGGTCGAGTAGCCGAGGCCGGCTTCGGTGGCGATGGCGGCGGCGGTGGCCTCGCCGAGCCGGTGCAGCGCGGCGAGGACCTTCGCGACGCTGGGTGCCAGTGGTGCTGTGATGGCCGTGTTGGCTGGGGTGCTGGTCATGGGAGAGTGCCTCCCTTTCTCCTGCCGTTGGCAGGGGTTGGTGAGTAAGGCGCGTGCACTGATGCACGCTTCGGATCGGGCATTGATCAAGTCGTCTGCCCGGAGTGCGGGACTTTGGCGACGCGCACAGGTGTGCCGCCCGGTGATCGCTCGCCGGGCGGCACGTTGGTGACAGGGGTTCAGTGCGCGGCGTGGTAGGCGTCGCGCACCGCGGCGGGGATGACGCCCCCGGTTCGTGGCTGGGGCAGGTTCAGCTCCTGCCAGTTCGCGGTCCACCACCAGGTGCGGATCTCCTGGCTCTGGGTGCGGCCGGTCGCGGTGCCGTGCTGCCGCCGTGGTGCCCGGGGCTGTTTCGGCAGGCGCCGTCCGGCCGTGATGAACGGGCCGAACGCCGCAGCCATCCGGTCGAAGTTGCCGGCGGACAGGTCGATCTCGTAGGTGACGCCGTTGAAGGCGAACTGGTAGGTGGCGACATCGTCGGTGGAGCCGTCGAGGTCGTCGACGAGGATCGCGGTGGTCTTGGTGACCACGAGAGGGCCACCTCCTTTCCTCAGGGGTGGGTTACTGGGCGGGTTGGTGGGTGCCGAGGCCGAGCTGGTGGCCGATGACGGGCCCGCGGTGCACGGCGGCGGGCAGGTGTCGGCGTTGCCACCCGTGCAGGGCGGCGGTGAGGTCGGCGGCGTACTTGCGGTGCTGGGTGAGAGCGGCGGCGAGGCCGGCGGCTTGTTCGATGCCGTTGTTGGCGCCGCGGGCGGTGTGCGGGCGGACGGGGGCGAGGGCGTCGCCGAGCAGGACGGCGTGGCCGCCGCCGACGGGCCAGATCATGCGGTCTGGTGCGGTGATGTCGAGAACTGGCACCGCCATGCGGGTGGTGGTGGCGTGGACGACGGCGGCGTGGTCGGCCGGGAGGAGCAGGTCAGCGTGGGTGTCGACGTGGGCGCGGGCGGCGGGGCTGACGTGTCGGGGTAGGGCGAAGACCCGGCGGGTGGGGTCGGCGCCGAACCGCTGTGTGTACTCGGTGATGGTGCAGTTGAGGTAGAAGGTCCAGTCGCAGCCGCCGGGTACCGGGGCGAGGTTGAACTGCGCACCGGGGCAGGGCTGCAGCCGCAGGAAGTCCCGCAGCCCGGGCTGGGGGGTGATGTCGGCGATGCCGCGGTGGGCGACGTAGCCGGCGCACCGCAGGGTCCGATCAGGGTCGAGGAGGCGGCGGCCGGTGGAGGACCGGCCGTCGGCGAACACGACCAGGTCGGCGGGTGCGGTCTGGCCGTCGCGGAACCGCAGCACCGGCTGGCCGGCCTGCTCGGCCAGGGCGGTGACCTTCATGCCGGAGTGCAGGACACCGGTGGGCAGCCGGCGGGTCAGTGCGTGGTGCAGCAGGGTCCAGGTGGTGTTGCGGCCCGGGTAGGTACGCCGGATCGTCTCGGCGGGGTGGCGGTCGCGGATGGTCAGCTGGACGATGGCCTCGGAGTCGTGGGCGACGAACTCGTGCTGGCCGATGTCGAGGCGGTCGAGCACGTCGAGGGCGGGGTGTTCCAGACCGATGAGGCCGCCGCCCAGAGGCGCGGACGCCGGCGCGGCCTCAAAGACGGTGACGTCGTCGAATCCGGCGTGCAGCAACAGCAGCGCGGTGACGGGGCCGGTGAGGCTGCCGCCGACAACGGCGACGCGGGGTCTGCTGGTGGATGTCATGGGGGGTTCCCTTCTGCGGGGTGGGAACCCGGGCACGGCCGTGCCCGGGTCTGCGCGAGTGCGCGGGTGGCCGGGCATCGGCCAGGTCGTGCCAGTGAGAAAGCGCGTCAGCGGCGGTGGGCCGTGGACGCGCTGATCAGCCCGCCGTGGTGCGGCGGGCGGATGAGGTTCGGAAGATCCGGCGCCGGGCTGGGTCCGCTGGTGTGTCAGGTGCGACCGGGCGGGCAGTGCGGCGCGGGAGGGCGTGGCCTTGGCGGGTTACCGGCCGGGCGTGGTGAACGGCGGCGGCACGGGAAGGATCCGCCGCGCCCGCTGCAGCACCTCGTCGGCGACCGGGATCAGCGGCGTCACGTCGGGTGAGGTGGTCGGGGTAGTGCGCTGCCAGCCGCTACCGGGGCTGCTGGCGATGATCGTCCAGGTGAGCAGAGGGGTGAGGACCTCGGCGACCGCCGTGCTCTGCTTGGCGTAGCTGTCGCGGTAGACCCGGACCCGCAGGACGTACCCGTCGGTGTGGTGCACCCGGGTCAGCTCGTAGCTGCCAGGGCCGCCCTGATGGAACACCTCGTCGACGATCACTGCGACCGGTCCGTCGGGTCGGCGGCGCGGGAGGTCGCCTCGGACGCGACGAGGGTCCAGGGCCACTGGTAGGCGCCGATGGCGTAGCAGCGGTTGGCGTCCGGGGTGACCCGGTCGTCCTCGACCCAGCGACTGTCCAGGCCGTCGTCGTTCTCCCACTCGACGGCGACCTCGTCGCCGTCGAACCGCAGCCGGGGGTGCTCCCCGGGCATGTCACCGGGGAAGAAGGCGTCGAGGTGGGCGGCCATGCGCTGCACCGCGAACCGGGGGAAGCGGCACAGCAGCCCGGTGCGGGTGAGCGTGGTGTAGCCGGTGGCGACCATGGCGCGGTAAGTGCCGCCGCCGACCACGTCGCAGGTGACGGCCGCCGGGGTCCAGGTGGACAGCGGCGGAGTGATGTCGCCGCGGTGGCGGGAGACGCGGTAGCGGTCGCCGGTGGCCTCGCTCGCCGGGTCGGGGTGTAGCCCGAACCAGTGCATCCCGTGGTGGCGGGCGTAGCGGAGCAGGTCGAGCAGGTCGCGCCGCCCGTCGAGGTGTTCGGTGTGCAGGGGCAGGAATCCGTGCCCGTCGTCGGCGGGGATCGGGTTGCCGGTGGCGCCGGTGGCGGTGTGGGTCCAGGTTTCGGCGAGGGCCCGGTGGTGGGCGCCGTCGGCGTCGTACCAGCGGGGTACGCCGTTGGAGGACAACCAGTCACCGTCGGCGTCGTGGGACCAGATGAGCGCGGCCTGGTCCGGGACACCGGCCCGGTACTGCTGCCGGGTCCTCAGATACGCACGGGTGGCGGCGGCATGTTCAGCGAGGGGCAGGACCTCGTCGACGCGGAACCACAGTCGGCCGGACATGGCGAAGGAACCTCCTGATGGGGGAAGAGGGAAAGGTCGGCCGTTCGCTGGCCGGGCTTGCGGGCCGCCCCAGCCCGGGGCGCCGGGCCGTGCGCGGGCGGCAGCGTGCTCACACCCGCCGCGGCGACCGACGTACGGCGTCGGACCCGGAAATCCGGATCGAGCGCGAGTGCCAGGTGGAGCTGAGGTTCGGGTGGCGGTGTCGGCGAGTACCCCGACAGGCGGTGACCTGCCACGGCGGTCTCGCCGCGCTGGTCGGGTTAGGGGTGTGCGTCGCAGGCCGGCGGGGCTCATGGGTGCGGCTGGTAGAGCTCGCGTCTGCTGCCAGGGCCGGCGCGGCGCGGTTGGGAATGGGGTGGAGCCGGTCGGGCCGCCGCCGATCCCCAGGGAAGAGGGGGATGGGTGGCGGTGCCCGACCGGTTCCGGATCCGGTGGTGCTTTACAGGGCGACGGCGAGCAGCCGCTGGTCGGTCTCGACGGTGTCGAGGTACCGCATCGCCTGCTCGAGGTAGGTCACCCGGTGGGCGAGGGCGTCGCTCGCGGGTGCGAGCTTGTGCCCGTCCGGCGTGAGCAGGGCGTCGCCGCACACGGCGGTGGTGGCGCTGTAGTGCTGGTAGGCCATCGGGCCTGCCTGGAACATCTCCAACTCCCCCACGGCGAGGTGGGCGGCGCCGTAGCTGGCCGCGTTGTGCATCCGCATCGCGTTGACGCGGGCCTGGTTGTGGAAGTCCGCCTCGGCCCGCTCTCGCGGGTAGCGGGCGGGGTCCGCCAGGTGGCGGGCCAGCAGGGTCGGCCACGGGGTGGCCGGCCGGGTGCCGTGCACGACCCGCTGCCACACCTCGTGGCGGATGCCGGCGCCGACGCCGGCGGCGTGGCGCATGGCGGCGAGGTCGAGCAGCTTGACCGGTCCGCCGGCGCAGTACACCGGACGTCCCTTGCGAGGCGCGACCAGGTCGCGCCGCTGCCACAGCCACATGTCCGGGATGGCCCAGAAACGGGGCTGCAGGGTGCCGGACACGCCGAAGTGCCGGTCGAGCTGGGTGGCGGTCAGGGCCTGCGACGGCAGTCCGTCGGGCAGGCAGACGATCATGGTGTTGATCGTCGCGGTCGGCGTGACCACCGGGCTGGTGGGCGCCGTGGTGCTGGCGGTGGTGGCCGCGGGGGCGGGCTTGCGGCCCGGGCGGGGCGTCACCGTCGGCACGCGGGTGCCGTAGCGGCTCAGCGGGGTCGCGGCACCGTTGGTTGCGGTCATCTGGGGTTCCTCCTTCGGTAGAGGCGCGATGTCGGGCGCGCGGAGGCGGCCGGCCCACCGGGTACATGGGTCGACTCACGGGACGAACAGCGGATGGGCGCAGCAGAGTGGCTGTTGGTGGTGCGGGGTGGTGCGGGTGGTGCGGTGCGACCTGGGGATCGCCGCGCGGCGCGGGCGCCGACCGGCCGAGAAGGCGGGTGGGCAGAGCGCACCGTGAGGTGCGGCGGTGGTTCCCGAGGTGGGACCGGACCGGGTGGAGCGATATATGGGTGAAGGTGGTGCCGATGAAGGTAGCGGCCGGATCTGTCAGCGCCGGCCGCCGTCATGATCGTCAGTAGTGCCGTTGACCTGCACTGTCAGACGACCGCTCGATTCCGCGGGCGAGGGACGGCGGGACTGTGAGATCCGGTCGGTCTCACAGCCGCCCACGACGGTGGATGGCCCCCCTCCGCGTGCGTTGAAGGTGGATGTCAGGGCTCCGGGTCGGGGCCGCTGAGGTCGGTGTCGGGGAAGCGGTGCGGGTTGGTGGCCGGGTTGTCCGGGCCGTGGTCGGAGGGCAGTTCGTGCAGCCAGCGGCGCGGCCCGGGGTCGGTGGTCAGCGTCCAGGCAGGCCCGGCGGGGTGCTCGCCGTGGAGGCCGGTGGCCACGGGCATGGCGGTGGGCACCCCGGCGAGGGCGTCGAGGAGGTGCTGCTCGCGGCGGCGGCCGGGGACGCGCAGCAGCACCGAGTAGCGGGGCCCGTAGCGGGCGAGCTGCTCGTAGGCGCGCAGCTTGCGCAGCACGGTACCGAGGGGTTCGGTGCCGTTGTCGTGTTCGAGGAAGAACCCGACGGTGCGCCCCCCGGCGTGCCAGATGCCGTGCCCGTCGGGCTGGACACCGGTGCCGCTGCCGGCGGCGTAGGAGGCGGCGGCGAAGGCGGCGGTGGTGTGCTGCTCGGACCACCATCGGCTCAGCTGGGCGTTGCCGTCGGTGCGGGCGTAGCTGATGAGGTCGATGAACAGTTGGTTGGTGCCGAGCAGGTGGGGCAGGCGGCGGCTGCCGATGATGCGTTCGGTGCGGTCGATGCTGGTGCGTGGGGCGCGGGCGTCGGCGTGGTTCGGGTCGTTGAATTGGGTGGGGTAGACCACGGCGCCGAGCGGGCCGAGAGTGTAGAGGTACTGGCCGCTGCCGGTGGTGACGTCGACGAACCGGCTGACCGCCTCCACCTGGTGCAACTGGGCGAGGCGCAGCCGGGCTGCGCGAAGCGAGGGGAACAGGGCCGCCGCGACCTGGTCGGTGGACAGCACGTAATGCTCAGCGAGCCACCGCAGCAGCTGATGGTCGCGGACGGTCAGACGACGAAGCCGGTCAAGACGAGCCAGACGAGACGAGGAACGCGAGGGCGAAGAAGAAGCGGATGACGAGCGAGAAGCGGAGCTGTTCGCGGGCACGGTGAATGCTCCATGCGGAAGAGGAGTTCCCTCCGAGGGAGGGTGTCTGAGTTCGGTGAGGTGGTCACCGAGAGCTGGTGACGGCCGGTGAGCGGCACTGACAGACCCGTACGGCCGGATATGTCAGTGCCGCGTGGTGATCGGTGGTGAAGGGCTGGTGAAGCCCTCACGGAAGGGGTGACCAGGACGCGGGCGACTCCGATCGACCGGTCTGTCGATCTCGCTTCAGCCGCCCGGCGGCGTTCAGGTGTTCGCCTTGGGGCCGCTCTTGGCCCGGGGACGGCGGTTGTCGTCGGGTCGGGCCGAGAACCGGTCGACGAGGTCGTCGATCGCGCTGGTGTCCTGCGCCGGCACCGCCTGCGCCGCGGCCTGCCGGATCACCGTTGCCTCGCCCACAACTGGCTTCGGCGGCCGGGTCTTGAGGGTGAACGCCGGCGTCTGCCGCCCACCGACGACGAGGCGCCCGACGGCGGTGTAGGCGTCGAGGTGGGTCAGGTCGTGCTCGTCGAGTTCGGGCAGAGTGTGCCTCGCCAGGACGCGGGCGTCCTCCGGGGCGACGGAGAAGTACAGCTTGTTGCGGGCGTTCGCCGACGCCGCTGCCAGGAGGTCCTTCGGGAACTGGGCCAGGTCCTGGTGCGCGAGGACCATCGACAGCCGGTACTTCCGCGCCTCCGCCAACATCGAATCAAGGCTGTTGGCGAGGGTCAGAAAGTTCTGGTGAAAGTCGGCCAGGGACGCCCTGCCGGTGTTTCCACCGGTGGGTTTTCCCTGACCGCTTCCCGAACCGGACGTGCGCCTCTCAACGCATCCGGCTCTCCGCAAGTCCCGTCAGGGCAGCGCGGTCCTCGTCGTCGGACTGGTCCACGGAGTCGGGATGGCTGCTCCCCGGTATCGGTAGCTGTAGGTACGCACCTTGCCGGGATCGAACAGCCGGACTCCGTCACTGCTGGGCCACCAGCCGCCGCCGCAGTAGCGACGGCGGAGTTCCTTCCAGTTGGTCTTGGGGTGCTTACGACGGATCCAGGACCATACGTGCTTCCAGACGAAAGCGCGTAGGTACTGGAACGTCTTGAAGGACACCCCGGGACGGAAGTAGGTGCACCAGCCCTGCACCACCCGATTCAGCGGGAGCAGCAGGTCGGCCAGGTCCTGGCTCGTGGTCTGTCGACACAACGTCTTGATCTTCCCGGTGATGTTGGCGAGCGCCTTCTTCGCCGGGTAGGTGTAGACGTAGCGCTGGTTGGTCCCCTTCTTGGTGTGGCGCTGGATGCGCCAGCCGAGAAAGTTCAACCCCTCGTCAATGTGGGTGATCAAGGTCTTGTCCGGTGACAGGCGTAGGCCCATCGTGGCCAAGACCTCGGCGATCTCATCCCGCAAGGCTTCGGCGTCGTCGCGGGTGCCCGTAATCATCAGGCACCAGTCGTCCGCGTACCGCACAAGGCGGTAGTTCGGCAGACCTTGCGAACGTCGCTTCGCCCTGAAATGCGCGCTGATGCCCGGCCCACCCGGTGCGTGGGCGATGTACTCGTCCAGCACCGACAAGGCGACGTTACTCAGCAGCGGGGACAGGATCGACCCCTGTGGGGTACCGGCGTCGGTCTTCCGCAAGGCGCGTTCCTCGGTGAGGATGCCCGCCTTCAGGAACGCCTTCACCAGGGCCAAGACCCGGTTGTCTCCGATCCGTGCCCGCACCCGGTCCATGAGGGCCGGATGCGAGATCTCGTCGAAACACGCCTTGATGTCGCCCTCGACCACCCAGTCGAACCTGCGCTGACTGGTCGTGAGGAACTGCACCTCGGCCACCGCGTCGTGAGCCCGGCGTCCGGGGCGGAACCCGTAGGAACACGGGAGGAAGTCCGCCTCGAAAATCGGCTCCAACACCAGCTTCAAGGACGCCTGGACCACCCGGTCGGCGATCGTGGCGATCCCGAGCCGGCGCAGCTTACCGCCGGCCTTCGGGATCATCCGCTCACGCACCGGTAAGGGTTGGAAGCTGCGGTCCTTCACCGAGCTGCGAAGCTCGGCGAGGAACCGCTCAACTCCAACCCCGACCTGAATGGACACGGCGGTATGGCCGTCCACCCCGGCGGTCTTGGCGCCCTTGTTACCCCGCACCCGATCCCAGGCCACCATGAGGAAGGCCGGGTCGGTGACGAGATTGAACAGATCACAGAACTTCTTGCGAGGATCGTCGGTTGCCCAACGGTGCAGCTTGGCTTGGATCTCCTGTACCCGGCGCTCCGCGGTAAGCAGAGTCAGGGCCGATTCGTCGGTATTCACCGATGCCTCCAGGTATTCCACATCTTCGACTGCTTGACTTGCTGGACCCCTTCGCCATGTACGCGGCTTTCCCGCGCTCGGACTACTACGGGTCCTCCGTCCCATCCCGTGGCCGTCAGACGACAACGGTCCTGCCCTCGACCGGACTGGACGTCCGGCCGGTAGGGCGACCACGGATGGTTCCCAGGTTCACTGCACACCGGTTCACGGATTAGGTGCCCGACTCTGCCCCGGCAGCTTCGCCAGTGGTACGCCGCAGGCTTTCCCACTGGCCTCCTTCCCGTCGAATGCCTAACGGTTACGGAGTTGACCACCGCGATCGATCGGTGGTGGTCACGCACTGCATCCCAGCCCATATCCACCAGGTTGGAGCTGGTACATCGCTTACGGGGGATCATGCGTCGGTTCCTCTCGTACACCTTTCCGCGTCGCTTGCCGGACCCGGCCTGTCTGGTAGTGCCAGACCGTCCCGTCGTTGTCAGGACTGCTCCCACCCTCCCCGGCGTTTCCCGGACCAGGCTGTCCTCAGCTTCACCGGCCAGCTGCGACTGGCCGACGGAAGGGTCCTTTCATCCCTTCCCGGTGTTGCACCCCTCGGTCAGCGAGCTGACCTGGGATTACAGCGCTTCCTGGCGCACACACTCATCGATGATCAACGTGGCGTCGCCGCGCTTGTCCGCCGGCACGGCCGCGCGGGCGGTCGCGGCCTGCCACACCTGCGCAAGAACCAGGGAGCCGAGCAGCTTGCTGGTGTCCTCGCCCAGCTGGCCCTTCGGGATGCGCACCAGCAGCGCCCCACCGTCGAGGACCTTGCCCATGTCGAAGCTGGACCGGGGGTAGCGCATGGTGCGCTTGACGAAGTCCCGCAGCAGGAACGCCCGCAGCCGGGCCAGGACGGGGCCGATGACCTGGGAGCGCAGGGCCGGGTTGAGCTCGTCGTACCACTGCCAGAACCCGGACAGGCCGGCCGGGTCATCCAGGCCGACGGTCATCGCCGACCGGAACTGCGCCGAGTTGAGCAGCGGCGGGATGTGCTGGAGGGTGACATTGGCGTGCCGCAGCAGGGTCAAGCAGGCCACCCGCATGACGTCGTCCATCCGCGGCCCCCACGCCTTCGCGAAGATGTTCCCGAAGATCGACACGAGGTTGTCGACGACGAGGTCCGGGTCGTTGCCGGACAGCGGGTTGAGGGTGGGCGGGTTGGGCTGGTCGGGGTCGAACAGCACCACCCGCCCGGCGACGCTGGCAGGGAGCCGGTCGAGGATGTCCAGGACCATGTCGCCGTGCGGGTCGATGACCACGGTGCCCCGGCCGGCCTTGATGTCCTCGACGGCCATGTTGACCAGCAGGGTCGTCTTTCCGGAGCCCGTCGACCCGACCACATGCAGGTGATACCTCGCATCCGCCACCGACAGGGCCACCGCATGGCCACCGACTTCGGCGTCACCCAGAACCTTCGTGCCTCGGCCGCCGGTCGGCACCGCCACCGGGGCGGGCATGGACTTCGCCCGCGCCCGATCCAGCCCTGGAACGGCCAGATCGCGCGGCAGGGCGGCGAGGACGGCCAGTTCGGGGGTGGAGGCCAGGAACCCGGCTCCGAGCCGCCGGGTGGCCAGCACGGCTATCGGCTGCGCCATCCGCGCCCGGTGCGCGAGACGGTTGCGGCTGGCGTACACGGCGAACGACGAGGCGACCGCGTCCGCGATCCCCCGCAACCTGGCCTCCGGCCGGGAGCCGCCGCGGTGATTGTTCTTGGCGACCGCGTAGCGGATGCCGATCGTCCACAGCGGGTGGGCGGTCTTGTCGAGGATCGCCCGCACGTCCCGCTCCACGCCGGGGTCCCGGCGGCCGGCCGGCTGGCCGCCGCTCCGGGTGGTGGTGCGGCCGGGAAGGAACGCCTCGATCAGCCACAGCAGCGGCGCGGCGGGATTGATGGCCGGTACGGCGGTCTTGCCGTCGCGCAACCTGCCCGCCGCGCGGCGAGCTCGTGCGGCGCGGCGTGGGGTAGTGGGGCGGGCGAGGACCTGCACGCAGGCGTACTCGTCCGGCTTGAGCTGCGACCCGGCCGACATGAGTGCTCGGAGCGGGTCGTTGTCGTGGTCGGTGTTGATCGGCAGCCACCCGGCGGCCGTCGGCAGCAGGTGCCCGCCGACGGCGGCGGGCACGTCGAGCGGGATCGGCGGTGATGCCTGGTCGTCGGTGGTGCAGGCGGCGCCGGGCCAGGCGGCCCGCACGGCGGCCTCGACCGCCCCATGCGGCACGCTGCCGGGCACCCAGACGCTGATGAGGAGCTGGCGGCCGGTCCAGGTGTACTGCCACACCACGTGCGGGCTGCCGTACAGCAGCCGGCGTCGGCGGGACGGGGTGAGGGTGCCGTGCAGGTTCGCCCACAGCGCGGCGGCGCTGTGCGGGTCGACCTCCGGCGGTGGGGCGACCGTGACGAGGCGGGCGCCTTCGGCGTGGCGGCGGTGCCGCCACCCGTCGAGCAGGTTGCGCCCGGCAACATAGGCGACGAGCAGGGCGGCGGCGACGCCGAGCAGCCACGGCCGGCCGGCCGCCCACTCTGCGGCGTGCAGAACCCACCGCGCGGGCGCGCCCGGCGGAGAGATGAGACCGGCGCCCGGCCCCGACGGGCTGGGCGCCGGCATCGGCGACAGGGCACGCAGGGGTGTCACAGGTCCTCCTCCCCGTCGTCGGAGTCGAGGTCGGCCAGGTCGGACGGCTTCGTGGTCGCGAGAAGGTGTTCGGCCTGCGAGGAGATCGACTCGAACGCGGTCCGGTTCGTGCCGGAAATGAGCAGGCCATGGCCGACGCGGGCGGACAGAAGCATCCGACGCTCGCCGGCGGTCAGGCCGAACGCGTCGGCGACCTGGTCGATGGCCTGCGGGGCCTGCTTGAGCAGCACCTGCGTGGCCGCGTTCGACACGACGGCGTGGCCAAGGTCGGTGCCGAGCACGTCGGCGACGTCCTGGGTGACGACCGACAGGCCAGCGTTGCGCTTGCGGCCGGCCTTGGACATTTTGAACAGGAACCGGGCGCCTTCACCGTCGCGCATCAGCAGCCACGCCTCATCAACCACGACGAGGCGGCGGGTGGTCAGATGGGCCCGACCGGGTGCGTCTACTGACCGCCAGATCGAGTCGAGTGCGAGCAGCGTGCCGACGGTGCGCAGTTCGTCCGGCAGGTGCCGCAGGCTCCAGACGACCAAATGCCCGTCCGGGCGGGTCGTGGTCGGTGAGTCGAACAGGTCCGAGAACGAGCCAGCCACCCACGGTGCCAGCCGGGCGGCCAACTCGTGGGCGGCGGCATTGTCGTCGGCCCGCAGTGTCGCGGCCAGATCCTTCAGCAGCGGCGCGGGCCGGTGGTGGGTGGCCGGGTCGGCGGTGATGCCCGCCTGCCGGTAGACGGCGAGGATCGCCCGGTCCAGGGCGGCGCGCTCGGCGGGCGGCGGCAGCTGCCCCAGCAGCACCGAGATGAGGGTGTGCAGGAACAGGCCGCGGCGGGTGAGCACGTCCGGGCGGGTGTCCCCGGCCGGCAGATCCAGGGGGTTGATCTTCACGCCGGGTGCGCCGAGTCGCACGATGGTGCCGCCGACCGCGTCGGCGAGGCGCAGGTACTCGTCCTCAGGGTCGACGACGGCGACCTGCACCCCCTGGTACAGGTTGCGGAGCACGTCGAGCTTGACGAAGTAGGACTTGCCGGCGCCGGAGCGGGCGAGGACGACGCTGTTGTGGTTCTCCTGCGCCCACCGGTCCCACCAGACGATGCCCTGGGAGTCCGGGTTGACCCCGTACAACACCCCACCGGTGGTGGCCGGGTCGCCGGGCAGCGGCGCGGGCAGGTCCGCCGACGCGAGAGGAAACGCGGCGGCCAAGGCCTGGGTGTCCATGGTGCGGCGCATCTGCAGGCTGTCGGTGGCAAGCGGCAGGGTGGTGGTCCAGCCGGGCAGGTGCCGCCACGTCGCGGGCTGCACCTCGATCAGGGTGGAGGCCGCGGCGGCCTTCACCTGCGCGCACGCCTCGAGGAGTTCGGCCTCGGTGCGGGCGTGCACGGTCAGGTACAGGCCGACGCGGAACAGCTTTGCCGCTCCGCGGGCGAGGCGTTCGGCGAGGTCGGCGGCGTCGTCGGCGGCGGCCTCCACGTACGGGTCGGCCAGCTTGCCCCTCTGCTCGTCCGCCCGCCGGGACGACTCGAACCGGGCCCGCTGGTTACGCAGCCGCGATGCGGCCACCGGCGCGGGGATCGGGTCGATGTGCAGGGCCAGGTCCAGCCGGCCCGGCCAGGACAGCAGCGGCTCCAGCCACGCCGGCCCGACCTCGGCCGGGTAGCCGGTCACCACCAGGGTGGCGGCGTAGCCGTCGCCGACCCGCAGGAACCGCGGCGTCACCTCCACCGAGGCTGGCGCCACCGTCGCCGCCAGTCCTGCCGACGGCAGGCTGGCACCTGGATTGTCGTCGTGCGGAGCGCGTCGGCGCCTGGCGGAGATCACGATGTCCTCCTCGTGCGCGGCCTCCTCGCCGGAGGCGCGGTGATGATGGTGTGCGGGGCGGCCAGTCCGCCGGGGCGAGGCGGCCGGTAAGGGTCGGCCGCGGCGGCCAAGGCCGTGGTTGTGGCGTGGCCGTCCAAGGCGCGGGTGGTGACGCCCAGCCCGGACAGCGACCGGACCGTCTGGTCGGCGCGGCGTCGGGCGGCATGCTCGCCACGCTCGCCGCTGTTGGTGCGGGTGACGATGAGGACCTGCCGGCGCAGCGGATCCCGCCGTTCGGCGAGGTCGTCGAGGAACCGGGCGTGGTCGGCTGCCGCGTCGGCGAGAGCCGGGTGCGGCATCGCGTCCGCCGCCTGGGCGAGGGTGCGGGCGGCGGAGTGCAGGTCGACCGGCTGCGCCGACACCACGATCTGCGTCGGCGTGGACAGGCTGTTGAGCCAGCGGCCGAAGGTGTCGACGAGGGCGGCCTGCTCGTCGGCGGTACGTAGCGCCAGGTTGACGCTGGTCGCCGCGACCATCGCCGCCTTCACCGCTCCGAGGCTGATCTCGCCGTGGTCGTCGATGGCGTCGGCGGGCAACTTCAGCGGTGCCGGCAGCATCACCTTCGACGCCGGGGCCTGCACCCAGTCGGGTGTCTTGGCGGTGGTGTCAGTGGTGGACAACGCGCGAGGCGCCCGAGAGTGGCGCACCGCGGAGGCCAACCACACGTCCATGGGCAGTCCGTCGCGGCGGCCGACAGCAAGGCCGAACACCAAGCCGCCGAGCACGACGGCCCCGCCGAGCAGAACGGGTGCGGGCACCACGGTGTGCAGGGCCTTCCAGCCGCCGTAGAAGACGACGGCGGCCACCGCCAAGATCGCCAGTTGCCGGAACGTCAGCCCGTAGAGCACCTTGTCCGGCGCGTCCACGTCGGCGGGCATACGGGCGCTGACGGCCTGTTCGTCGCGGCGGGCGCGGCTCATCGTCGCACCGCCCCAAGGCCGGGGATGCGCAGCCCGCGGGTGAGTTGCTGCACCACGACGACCCGCACGACCGCGCCGAACGCGTTGCCGCCACGCCCGCCTGCGCCGCTGGTGGCGTAGCGGCGCATCAGACCCGGCACCTTGACCGTCGTCCACAGCAGGACCATCACGACGAACAGGTTGAGCACCCCACCCGGTTCGACCGGCAGGCCCAGCAGCGGCAGCATGGTGCTGGTATCCAGCAGCATCCACTGCCCGGCGAACAGCACGAACGCCTGCACCACCGGGATCGCCAGCATGGCGACGTACGACCGCCACCACATGCGAGCGACCGGGTCGGTCTGCGGCAGGGCGTGGCACGCCAACGCGATCGGTGCGACCGCGGTGAGCACCAGCGCGACCGCGAAGCGGACGATCACACTGCAGGCGGTGGCGGCGAGCAGGAAGACGATGATCGCCAGGCAGACGACGAACAGCAGACCGGCGGTCTGGTCACGCGCGGCCATCAGGTGGGTCTTGACGGCGTCGAGGGCCCCGTCGCCGTTGAAGTCCTGCGCGGTCAGTGCGGTGGTGAACGCGTTGGCGAACTCGATGAGCTTGCCGGCGATCAGTTGGGAGGAGTGGGCGGTGACGAACCCGACGACGCACCGTGGCAGGAGATCCTTGGCGGTGTAGCGGGCGCGTTCGTCGCCGCCGGCGACCATGGTCAGGACACCGGCGGCGACGAACACCAGGACGAATACTGTGTCGACGACCCAGATCGACCGCCCGGTCAGCGCCTGCACCTGCGGCAGGCCGGTGACGTCCGGGGTGATCAGCAGCGCGTGGGTGATCGCGGTGATGAGCCCGTTCAGGCAGTCCAGCAGCAGGCCGGCGAACCAGTCGAGGATCTGGTTGAGCGCCCAGGCCATCGTCAGCCTCCGACGATTCCCTGGACGACCTCCAGCAGGATGGGCGCGAGCACGGCCAGGCCGTAGCCGATCAGGGCGTTCTTCAGTGCGCCCTTGGCCTTGTCGACCTGGGCCGGGTCGCCGCCGGCGGTGGCCCAGTACACGCCGGCCAGGACCAGGAACAGGGTGGCGACGGCGGCCAGGATGCCCATCACCCAGGTCTGCAGGTTGGCGATGACGGTGGGCAGGTCGTTGGCGGCCAGGACGACCGGGCCGCCGGGGCCGGCGTACGCCACGGCCGGCACGGCCAGCGTCACCACAGCCGCCGCCGCGGCGGGCGCGGCGACCCGGGCGGCGAGGCGAAGCGCGCGGGTCGTCATCAGTGCGTGGGAGAGGGCGGTGGTCAGGGCACGGGAACGTGCCAACAGCGGGCGGAACATGATGGCTGCACCTCCCGCCCCGGCTCGCGCCGGGGCGATTCGTCGAAACGGTGGGCGGAGAGCCGCCGCCGGGCTCGTGAGAGATACGTCGGCCGGGAACCGTGGTGAGCCTCGGGAGGAGCTCGTCCTCCCGTTCGGGTTGGCGATGATCGATGAGGTGTCAGCGCATCAACGTGGCGCGGCACCCGAGGTCACCCGGTCCCGTGCCGACCCGGCCTCCCGACCCGGCGACGGGCGGAACCAACCCCCGCGTGACGCCGCGGTGGCGTCGGAGGAGTTCCGCACCCTCAAACCGGCGTTTGTGAGCTGTGGCGAACACCTGCCGATCCCACAACGCTCCAACACGACCTCACGAACCTCTGACAGCCCTGGTCAGCGGTCTGTCCGACGATCATGCCGCTGGAGGCGGACCTCGCCGTCGGCGTCGGTGCCGGAATCTCACAGCTGCCGAATCAACACCCCGTCGGCGCCGCTGTCAGATCCGTGGGAGATCCGTTAGGCCCGCTTGGCAGCGGCCACGGCTGGTCTCCCCGTACCGGGGTTGGGCCGGTCGCAGCGGTGAGAAGTGGCGGGTTCGTCGCACGCCGTCGCGGGCCCGACCAGATGGTCGAGCCCGCGTCGGGACAGCCGGCGGGATGGTTGGCGGTCAGGCGGCTGCCAGCGTCACCTGCGCCGCCGCTGGTCGTGCGGTGCGGCCGCGGGCGGCCCGGATGTGCTGCCGTCGCTCGGCCGCCGCGGCGAGGTCTTCCCGCACCTGCGGTGAGGTCACCTCGGTGAGCATCCCGGCGGCCAGCGCGTCGGCGATGCGGATGTCGATGCGCTCGACACGTCGCCGCAGTGTGTCGACCTCCACGCCGAGGCGGGCCGCGATGGGTTCGATGGCCCGGTGGCCCAGCCGCACGTCGATGTAGGGCTGCTCGTCGCAGGAGTCGACGATGCCCAACTCGACGGCCCGGCGTACGAGGAGGTCTGGATGGCCGTAGGGCCGCTTCGGGGTGCGGGGGCCGGTGACGTGTTCGAGGTTGTCCACCGGCATGGCCTCGGCGCCGTCACGTTGCCGCAGTTCGTGTCCGGCCCGCCATGCAGCCATGCACAGCGCCGCGTACGGCGCCGGTTTGGCCAGGTCGACCCGGTCGCGCAGAGCGGTCAGGAAGCCGGTGAGGATCTCGGCGTCCAGGTCGTGGGCGTCACCGGCCCAGCCGGTGTGCAGCCGGCCGGCGTAGCGGCGCAGTGCGGGCATCGCCAGGGCGACGGCGGCGATGACCCAGGCGGGCCCGTCGAGGCGGGCGCGGCGGATCAGCTCCCGCCACACCACGTCCCGCGCCGTGTAGGCGCGGGGGTGCTCCAGCAGCCACTGCCGCAACGCCGGCAGGGCGATGACACCGCCGGGCAGACCGCCGTCGTCGCCGAGCTGATCGGCCAGCGGGTCGAGGTCCAGTGACAACGGGTCGGGGTCGCAGGTCAGGTCGGCGAACGCGGTGTCCACGGCGTCCAGCGGCGAGTCGGGCCAGTCCTTGGCGGACGCGGTCATGTCACGAACTCCCATGTCAGAGACAAATGTCGATGACGGGCCGGAGGTATACGGCCGGCGCGCCTGACCGCCATTGCGCCACCTCGGTCTCACCGGCCCCTGACAACGCAGGCCAGCAGGCATGAACCCTCGGCTCGACAGCACCAGATGCCACCGACCACCCGCTGACTGACGACCGACGCTGGCGCGCATCACCGTTCTGACAAAGCCGCGTTGACCTGCGCGTTGACACGACAGGAGGCAAAGGGCCCGGGACAAGGCCGCGAGGGACACGACACCGGCCGAGGGGTCTGACAACGGGGACCCAGCCGGTCTCACAGCGTCTAACAGCGCCCCGCGGGCGGCACGGTGTCAGATCGCGACAGGCTGACACTGCAGCCGAATGTCATCGTCAACCCTGCGCGCTGCGGTGGCGCGCCGTCTGACGGCGTTCGTCCGGCGTGGGGACGGTCTGACACGGCCACCGCCTCCGGTGACAATCCAGCACCGGCGTCCTCCGTGACGCCGCCGCCGTCTGGGACACCGGACGGCGATCTGACAAGACCGGCCAGCGCCCCTGTGTCATCGATGCAAGTCGCTGTCATAGTCGAGGTTGTCGTGACCGTGCGTGTCTGACAGCCGGGGGTGGCCGATCTCTCTGACGATCTCACGACGCCGACCCCGGCCCGGTCGAGCCGGCGACCGCCGGATCATCCCGCGTTCCCGAGGCCAGCCGAGCGGGACAGGAATCGGTTGTCAGACATTCGTGAGATCCCCGTGAGATCGCTAGGTGTTCGCCACAGCTCACAAACACCGGTTTGAGGGTGTCAGCGCACCACGGCGCGGCGCGGAGCCGACACCACATGAGCGAGCACACGCCGCAGCACCACAACCCGCAGCGCGATCCCATCGTCGACACCGGCCTCCTGGCCGGGGTCGACCCGACCCCGACCGACCTGGTCGCCGGCGACCCGCCGGTCCCGCTCACCGTCTGGCGCACCGCCCGCACCCCGGGCGACGCCAGACGCAGCATCGGCACCCGCCTCGCCGACCGCCTCATCGCCGCCTACAGTCGCCCCGGTGAGGCGGTCATCGACCTCACCACCGATCACGCACTCACCTCCGCCTGTGCGGCCGGGGCCCGCCGGCACCACCCGGCGTGGTTCACCGACGCGTCCAGCCTGATCATCGGCCCGGCCACTCCCGTCCCGCTCGCCAGCGGGATCATCGGCGACGCAGACGAGGAGGACCTGCCGGAGATGGGGGCCTGGTTCGGGGACGATCTCACCGACCCGGACCTGCACCCACCGGCCGACTCGGTCGCCGGCCTGCCGTCCGGCGGCTCCCTGCAGCAGGCAACCAGTCTCGTGGTCGCCTGCTGGCCCCTCGACCCCCACGCCGCTACCAACCGGGTCCGGTTGGCGTGGCTGCTGGCCGCCTGCGCCCAGCTGCTGCAGCCGGGCGGCTGCCTGATCCTCGTCGTCACCGCGCCGGCCGGCACCACCGCCGGCCCGGAGGACTTCTCCGGCGTGGTCCAAGCCGCCGCCGGCGCCGGACTGGGCTACCTGCAGCACCTTGTCGCCGTCACCGCCGACACCGACGGGGACACGTTCGTCTACCACGTCACCGACGAGGAACTGCTCACCCTCACCACCGCCGTCGACCAGCGGTGGCAGGTGGCGCACCTGCGTGTCCACGCGGACCTGATGGTCTTCAGCCAGGCCCAGAGCCAGCGCCACGCCCCGCCTCGACGGGGCGGGCGCGAAGGCGGTGGTCGCCGTGGCTAAGCACCGCGCAGACGCCGCACCGGCCGAGCCCGACGAGCAGAGCACGCCGACTGCCGCCACGAGCACCGACCCGATCGGACGCCATCGGGCTGCTCCCGGCCCGGAGGGCCTGTCGGTGTGGGCGACCGCGCAGGCCACCGGGCCGGTCCAGCGCCGCGGCCGGTACGTACGCGAGTCGGTGCAGCACCCGGCGCGGATGCTCCCGGCGATCGCCGCGCACGCCGTCACCGCCTACACCCAACCGGGGGACCTGGTGCTCGACCCGATGTGCGGGATCGGCACCACCCTGGTCGAGGCGATCCACGCCGGCCGCGACGCGATCGGGGTGGAGTACGAGTCCCGCTGGTCCGACATCGCCGACGCCAACATCAAGCACGCCCACACCCAGGGCGCGACCGGCCGGGCCGGCGTCATCCGCGGCGACGCCACCAGCCTCCTGTCGCTCGTACCCGGGGCTCTGACCGGGCAGGTCGCCCTCGTGGTGACCTCACCGCCGTACGGGCCGACCGTGCACGGCCTGGTCCGGCCCGGCGCCGACGGTGTAGCCAAGTTCGACAACGCCTACAACGACGGCACCGACCGCGGGAACCTCGCCTACCGCGACCTCACCGGACTCGTCGACGGGTTCGCCCAGATCCTCGCCGGCTGCCACACCCTCCTGCGCCCCGGTGGGGTCGTCGTCGTGACCGCTCGACCGTGGCGCAAGCACGGCGAACTGGTCGACCTTCCGTCGGCTGTCATCGGTGCCGGCGTCCGCGCCGGCCTCACCCCTGTGGATCGGTGCGTGGCACTGCTCGCCGCGGTCCGCGACGGCGGGCTCGTGGCCCGGCCGTCGTTCTTCCAACTCCAGGCCGTCCGTAAGGCGCGGGCCGCTGGCACCCCGATGCACCTGATCGCCCACGAGGACGTCCTCGTGTTCATCAAGAGCCAGACCGACTCGGGTTCAGGAAGCCTGGGGGACACCCTCGGGGGAGGGGTGGTCGCGTGAGTGCGCCTGCCCACCGCCACCCGAGCCGCGCGGCGCGAGTGCACAGCTGCTGCCTTCTGCGGTTGGCCGCGCACGGTGAGACTCCGACGCTCGACGCGGCGGAGGTGCGTGATTGACCACCGACCCGCACCGCGCATCGGATCGCTGTGCACCGGCTACGGCGGCCTCGACATGGCCGTCGAGCTGGTGCTCGGCGGCCGGCTCACCTGGTACGCCGAAACCGACCGGCACGCCCGCACCGTCTGCGAGCACCACTGGCCCGGCGTGCCCAACCTCGGTGACATCCGCGCCGTCGACTGGACCCGAGTCGAGCCCGTCGACGTCCTCACCGCCGGGTTTCCATGTCAGGACATCTCGAATGCAGGCAAGCGCGCCGGCATCACCGGAGCGCACTCCAGCCTGTGGAGTGCCGTCGCCGACGCTGTTCGCGTCCTTCGACCGCCGCTCGTGTTCGTGGAGAACGTCGCCGCGCTCCTGCGGCGAGGGTTCGACGTCGTCGCAGCCGACCTGGCCGCGATCGGGTACGACACGAGCTGGACGTGCCTACGCGCGTCCGACATCGGCGCCGCGCACCGCCGCGACAGGCTGTTCCTGCTGGCCGCACCCGCCGAACGACTGGGAGGGGGTGCGGACGCTGCCGACACCGTGCGCCCGTGACGGCAAAGGACCCGGCCACCAGCACGGGCTGCCCGACCTCATCGAACCGTCAGGCTCCACCCACGGCCTCCTATCCACCTCCACCGCGGGGCGCACCGCTCGTACCGGTGAGCAGGGGCATAAGCGGCAAGATGCCGCGCGGCTGCTGCCCACCCCAAGGGCGAGCGACACCGGGACGCCCGGACGACGCGCGGGGGCCGGGTTCCGGCCCCCGCTGTCCCAGGTGCTGCTACCCACCCCACGGGCAACCGACGGCGAGAAGGGCTGCCCAGGGCAGCGCGGCTCGCACGGCGACCTCACCCTGCCCGCCGCGGCGGTGCGGGTCCCGGCCCGGACCCTGCCCACCCCACGCGCGTCCGACGGGCGCGGTCCCGGGCAGCACGGCGACGGCGGCGCGGACCTGCGCACCACCATCGCCGGGCTCGGGCAGCCCGACGAACAGCGGTGGGGCGGCTACGCCGACGCGGTCGCCCGCTGGGAGCGGCTGCTCGGCCGGCCCGCACCGGCACCCACGCAGACCGGCCGGCACGGCAAACCCGTCCTCGCGCCGCCGTTCGTGGAGTGGCTCATGGGCCTCGACCCAGGCCATGTCACCGACGCCGGCCTGGGGCTGCCGCGCACGCTCGCGCTGCGGGTCCTCGGCAACGGCGTCGTGCCCCAACAGGCCGCCGCCGCCCTGCGGCTGCTGCTGTGCCCACACACGTGGTAGCGGGAGAAGGTCCCTTGGCCTACCGACGTGGCCAGTGATGGCGCGCCGGCTGAGGAAAGGGTGCCAGTGAGTTCCCGCTAACCGGCATCGGCGTGCTCCGTGCCTCCACGGCCTCGCTCCGCAGGCGGCACCGCCAGTCCGACGCGATGGCGGTGCCGCCTGCGGAGAGGCAGCCCTCGTCTGAAACCCAGGAACCCACCTACCGCTGCGGCTGGTGGTCCGGAAAATAGGAGTCAAGCCCATGCGATCAGCACGACGAACCCGCAACCTCGCCCCCGCCGCCAACCCCGACAGCGACGACGCAACTTGTACCTGGACCACCGAGCGGATCCTGGCGCTCGGGGCGACCACGGACCTCGCCACCGCCGCCGCCATCCTCGGCATCTCCCGCTCGGCGGCCTACAAGCTGGCCGCCCGCGACGCCTTCCCGGTGCCACTGTTCCGAGCCGGCGCGTACTACCGCGTGCCGACCGCCCCGATCCTGCGGAAACTGCACCTCGAGCCCCCGCCGGTACCGACAGCTGGTGACGCCGGCGGGGCGGGTGCCGACGAGGACGGCGGGTATTCGGGCGGGGACAGGGACACCACGGGCTGCAGCGCTGCGCCGTGACCCCGCCGCGGGTAGGACGCCCAGTGCGCAACTCCGAATGCCGTGCCGGTGCAGTCGCGCCGACTACTGCTCGAGGACGCCGGAGAGGAGCCGGACCAGGGCGCGAAGCAACACCCGCTCGATGTCATCCACGACCGCTGACAGGTCATCTGTCGGCTGACCGGTGAGCGTGCGCAGTTCCCGTCCGCTCGGGTCGTCGCCGTGCATCTCGTCGTTGCGGAGCCGGTATCCCAGACGCAGGAGGGCCTCGAGCCGCTCGGGCGGCGCCTGCAGGACAGGGTCGTCCGCCAAGAGCGCGGTCGCTCCCGCAACGACCTTGTCCTGCTTCCAACGATCCGCCGGCAGGCCCGGCAGTTTGATGAACAGCACTTCGGCGCAGACCATCAGGTCGATGAGCCGGTCGGTCGGCACCCGGTCGGCCCCCGCAAGGACCAGCCGGCGCAGCGCAGTCTGCAGACCCCGGTTCTCCCGAACCGCGGGATGCGCGAGGAGGTCGTACACCTCGCGCACCGCCTCAACCTGCTCTCGCCCAAGGATCGTCGGTCGCTCCTCGTCGAAGGCGGGCAGCGCCGACAGTGACGCCGTCGGCCCCAGACCCTGGGGAAAGTCGTCGTCCGGTGGGCAGCGGATCGCCCGAGTCGCGGTGACGGACCCACCGCACACCAGCCGAAGCGCCGTCACCAGACGGCTGGCTGGCTCGACCAGCGCGCCAGCCTCCGGCGCCGTCGGTCGGGCGGGTACGCCCATGGCCGAGCACACCGGGTACGAGGTGCAGCGGGTCAGGGCCCACTGGTGGAACCGCGACACGGTCACCGAGTTCGGGGCGCCCGCGAAGGCGATCGGAACCGCGAGGTAGCCGATCGCGGCGCTCACCTGCCGGTCGCTCATCGCTTGCAGCACCAGGCCGTCCGGCAACGTGACCGCCTCGATGCCCGCGGTGGGGGTGAAGGCGTTGAGCGGGACCACCTCGACCAGCCGCGCCCGCGTGGCCAGCAGACCTTCCTCCAGCCTGCTGTACGCGGCGTCGAATGCCTCTTGGTCGAACCGGTAACCCCCGACGGCGGCAACCATGGGTTCGAGGACGTGTTTAACCAGCGTCCACCCCAGTTGCCGGAGCGTGAGGGCGAACTCCACGCCGACGAGGCAATCCACCCGCGAGCGCAGCACCTCATCGGCGGCCACGACGGCCCGCACCGCCCCGATCTCCGCGAAGGTGTCCAAGAACCGGTAATCGGTGACCCGAGCCGGCATCTGCCAGACACCGCGGCGGATCGCGACGAACGACTCCTGCCCGAGGCGGTGCCACTCGCCGAAGTCGGGAACGGTCGCGAACACCGGCACGCCGTCGCGAGCGGCCAAGTCGCCGAGCACCGCCGCCATCAACTGGCCCACTGCCGCGTGTAGCTGTGGACGCCGCACTCGGCCCCTCGCCACGTCATCTGTCGCCACCATTGGCCGTCCTCCTACCCGATCTCACGCGAACCGGACAGGATCCCAGACTCCCCAGCAGGGCGCATCTGACTTGCGCCCCTTACCGGCCCCAGCGCATGGACCACCCACCGGACCTGGAACCGCGGCGACTTGATCCTGCCCGCCGGTCACGCGTGGATGTCGATCGACCAAACCGATGCCCCACCACCCAGACGAACGGGAGCACCACCACCGATGCCAGACGGAAGCATCTTCAAGCGCTGCGGCTGCCGCCACCCCGACACCGGCAAGCCATTGGGAAACGACTGCCCGAAACTACGCCGCGCGAACCGCGCCTGGAGCTCCGACCACGGCCACTGGGCCTACCAGCTCGAACTACCACCCACCACCGACGGCGGGCGCCGGCAGCTACGCCGCTCCAGCTTTCCCACCCGCCGTGCCGCCGCCGACGAACTCGACCACGCCCGCGACCTGCTCGCCCTCGCCGACGGTGACCGGCGCCGCCGCACCGAGATCGCCGACCTGCTGCAAACCGCCGTACGCGCCAAACGTCCCCTGCCCGAGGTCGACCGCATCCGCCAGCGGCTGCGCGGCGACGGCGCGCTCGCCGACATGCCCACCGTCGCCGAGTACCTCACCGGCTGGCTGACCCACCTCACGATCGACGCGAACACGCAGCGCGGCTACGAATCGATCGCGAGGGTCCACTTGATCCCACACCTGGGCGACATCCCGCTGGACAAGCTGCGCACCACCCACATCCGCGCCATGTTCGCCGCCATCGAGCACCGCAACGACGAGATCGCCGCCGCGAAGGCGAGCACCGACCCAGCCATCCGCGCGTCCGTCACCGGCGTGCGACCCACTGGTGCCAGCACACGCCAGCGCATCCGCGCCTGCCTGCGCAAAGCGATCAACGACGCCCTCGCCGACGAACTCATCGTCGGCGCCAACCCCGCCGCCCTGGTCAAGGTCCCCGCCGACCGGCCCCTACCGATCGTGTGGGAGGACGAACGCGTACGGCGGTGGAAGGCCACCGGCGAGGTCCCCGGACCGGTGATGGTCTGGACCGACTCCCAGGTCGTGCAGTTCCTCGACTACGCAGCCGCACACGCCCCCGACCTGCACCCCATGTGGCACTACATGGCCTACCGCGGTCCCCGCCGCGGCGAGGCGTGCGGACTGCGCGACAGCGAGGTGCGGCTGCACCGCCGCGAGACCACCATCAACAACCAGATCGCCACCCACGGCTACACCGCCGTGCAGAAACCACCGAAGAGCAGAGCCGGGAACCGCGACGTCGCCCTCGACACCGACACGACCAAGGTCCTCATCGCCTACAAGGCCCGCCGCGCCGCCTGGCAACTCGCCGCCGGCGACGCATGGCCCGACACCGGCCTGTTCTTCGTCCGCCCCGACGGGCAACCATGGCACCCCAACGCCGTCACCCAACGGTTCCGCAAGCTCGTCCGCAAAGCAGGGCTGCCCCCGATCCGGCTGCACGACCTGCGCCACAGTGCCGCCACCATCGCCCTCGACGCCGGCGTCGACATCAAGGTCGTCTCCGAGCAACTCGGCCACTCCACCACAACCCTGACCCGCGACACCTACCAGAGTGTCACCAAGCGGATGCACCAGGACGCCGCCGATGCCGTCGCCAAGAAGATCAACCGGAAGCGCCGCGGTCCCCGCCTCGCGGGGTGATACCACTATCGTCGCCGAGCTGTAGCAGGCCGCCCTCCTACGAGGCCTCGGTGGGACTGTAAGACGAACGGTGTAACTCCTGATCAAGGAGCAGCACTTGATGTCTGATGGATCGACGATCGCGGTGGATACTGCCGCGGTGGCGAAGAACGTGCCGGGGCAACCGGCGGAGGGTGTCGACGCGGAGTTGGTCGCCCAGTTGGTGGAGCGGGCCCGTGCGGCGGGTTTGCAGCTGACCGGCGATGGCGGGCTGTTGCAGCAGCTGACGAAGCGTGTCCTGGAGTCAGCCTTGGAAGGTGAGATCACCGATCACCTGGGCTATGACAAGGGCGACCCGGCGGGCAAGAACGGCGGGAACTCCCGCAACGGTGTGCGGGCCAAGACGGTGCTGACGGACGTCGGCCCGGTCGAGATTGAGGTGCCGCGTGACCGCGACGGCTCGTTCACACCGCAGATCGTCCGCAAGCGGCAGCGTCGACTGTCCGGCGTTGACGACATGGTCATCTCGCTGTCGGCCAAAGGCCTGACGACCGGGGAGATCCAGGCCCACCTGGCCGAGGTCTACGGCGCTGACGTGTCACGGCAGACGATCTCGACGATTACCGACAAGGTGATTGAGGGGATGATCGACTGGCAGAACCGGCCGCTGGACCCGGTCTACCCGGTGATCTTCCTCGACGCGGTGCACGTGAAGATCCGCGAGGGGAAGGTCGCCAACCGGCCCATCTACCTGGCCCTGGCCGTCACCGTCGAGGGCACCCGCGACATCCTCGGCCTCTGGGCCGGCGATGGCGGCGAGGGCGCGGGCGACCGGCTTGGACGCCCCGACGTGGGCCCGACGCAGAGGGTGGGCGACGACGCGGGGCGGCGACAGAGAGGGGCGGTGCTAGCCAGACCTGGCTACCGAAACCCAGGGCCTAGCGTTGGGCGTCGGACTGGGCGCGGGCCGCGGCGGTGACGGTTGCCGGCCTGGCGGTGTTCAGGGGCCAGGAGCCGCGGTTCGGGTGAGGGTTGCGGCCCATCGGGACGAGGACCGGCCCGTCGGGCAGGGTGAGCGCGGGTCTCGGGAGGTAGCCGTGCCCGCGGTACAGGTCCTGGCTGTCGGGCGCGATTTCGGTCCACGAGGGCATGTCGATGCGGTCGACGCGGCTTTCATGGTGGGTGAGCATCGCCGCGCCGGTACCGCGCTGTCGGGCGGCGGGAAGGACGGCGAGGACTGCCAGGTGGTAGTGAGGTTCGGTGGGTCGGACCTGGGTGAGTATGTGGTCGAGGAGTTCGAACTGCCGCGCGTGCGGGCCGGCGGCGTCGGCCAGTCGGCTGTGGTAGTTCGACGGTGGCGGGATGCTGCGGTAGCGGTGAAATCCCATCGCGGCGGCGCTCAGGTCGTCGGTGATCTGGATGTCGCCGAAGAACATGGCGTGTTCCACCCAGATCACCGCCACGTCGGTGAGGATCCGCTGCCGGCAGGTCGGGTCGGGCACCAGCCACTGGGCGAGGGGGCCGGAGTGCAGGGCGTCGGCGATCAGCGCGGCGACCGGTTCCTTGTCCGCCCACCGGGCGGCACGGATACGCGGAATGACGTCCATGGGATGCCTCCAAGGGCAGCGGGTGGGTGGGGCGGGCTTACCGGTAGGTGGCGGTGGCGAGGTCACCGATGGCGGCGTCGACCGCGGCGGTGATGTCGCGTACCTGCCGGTGGTGCTGCGCGGCGATGGTGCGCAGTTGCACGGTGAGGGCGGCGGTGTCGTCGGCGAGGTACAGGTGGTTGGTCAGGCCGAGGGTCGCGACGAGGCCGCCGAGGGCGGCGGTGTGGTTGTCGGGCTGGTCACGGCCGGCGGCGATGTAGTGCAGCCGAGCGCGGGCGACGACTGGCCACTTGAGGTCCGTGGGCAGGTAGCGGTCGGTGCGGGCGAGCCCGCCGAGGCGGCGACGTACGTCGTGGCGCAGGATCCCGCCGGCGTGCAGGCCAGCGCGGGTGCGGTCGTACAGGTCGTCGGCGAACCCGCGCAGCCACCCCCGCAGCGGCGGGGTCGGGTGGGCGTAGCGGATGGAGGCCAGGGCGGTGTCGGTGATCAGGTCCCCGACCGGGCGGTCCAGGTGCAGCCAGAGACGCTGCTCCTCGCCCGATGGGGTGTCGTCCGTGGTGTCGAGAGCGATGCGACCGGCGAGGAACAGGTCGATGAGCACCGCACCCGCCAGGCCGAGTGCGAGAGCCTGGCGGTGGATGTGTGGCTGGCCGGTGTCATCGTCGTGACCGAGCAGGAACAACTCGTCCCGCAACGGCAACTGAGGGATGGAGGAGGCCATGTGGATCCCGCCCTCTACCTCGGCCCGTCGGTGTGCTGCCGGAGGCGGGCGTGCACCCCGTCGTAGGCGGCTTGCGGCTGCGGAAGCAGCACCTTGTCGACGGCGGCGAGGAGTGTGTAGTTCGGGTCGCAGACGTTGCCGATCGGCGCCCGTCCCGCCTGTGACACCAGCTGGTAGGCGTCGAGCTGCTCCAGGCCGGTGAGGTCTACCACCCAGCCGACCAGGTCGCGGTGCGCGATCCGGTACGCGTCTTCAAGGGGACGGGCGCAGCCAACTGACATGATCGACGCGTCGGTCTCGAGGCGGGGCCACAACGTCGGGACGCCTTTGATGACCTCGATGATCAGGGTGGTGGTTGTGGCGATCTCCACCCCGACGCCGCAGACCTCACCCTCGCCCTGGCGGGCGTGGCCGTCGCCGAGGGCGAGCATCGCCCCGTGCACGTTCACGCCCAGGTACAGGGTGGTACCGGCCCGCAGCTCCGGTGTGTCGAGGTTCCCGCCATGGCTGTCGGGCACGATTGTCGAACGCGACTCGAACCCGCCCGGCGCCACGCCGATGGTGCCGATCATCGGGTCCAGCGGCAGGTCAACTGTGTGGTCGCTGTCGGTGGCGTGGAAGCGGGCTATGCCGGCCTGCTGGTCGATGTCGTACACCCACACCCGCTCCTCGAGAGGCGGCTGCAGGGTCGCCGTATGCGAGGTGGAGGTCAGTGCCCCGAAGTGCGGGAACGTCGAGGAGACTCCCCAGTCGCGGGCCGGAACGATCGAGGCGAGGTGGACGGCGAGGGTGTCGCCTGGCACTGCGTCCTCGACGAAGAACGGCCCGGACACCGGGTTCAGGTACGGCATGCGGCACACCTGCGACGGCAGGTCCGCCGGGCCGCGCACCAATCCGCCGAAGCAGTCCTCGGTGTGCACCTGAAGCACGTCGCCGGAGCGGACATGGGCCACCGGCATCCGGCCGCCGAAGGTGTAGGCCAGCTCGTCGCGGGCGGGCCGGTAGGTGATCGTGTCCATGGTCGCTACACCCGCTCGACGTGGCGGGCCTGCGGCTGCGCGGGCGCCAGACCCGACAGGGCGGGCCGGCGTCCGGTCAGGTACAGGCCGGCGAGTACGACCATGCCGAGGGCGAGCCAGGCCAGACCGAGACGCTGCACAGCGATGTTCGCGTTGACCACCACGTAGGCGAGGATCACGAAGCCGATACCCGGCATCACCAGGTGCGCCCACCAGTTGCCGCTGCGCTGGCGGATGAGGTGGTGCACAACCACGGAGACGTGCAGGACCAGGAACGCGACCATCGCCCCGAAATTGATCAGCGACGACAGCAGCGTGATCCCGTCGGCGCGGGTGGCCATGTACAGGCCCAGTGCCAGGGACACGACGCCGGTGAGCAGGGTCGCGTTGATTGGCACGTTGCGGCGGATCGACACCTTCGCCAAGAAGGAGGGCAGTTGCCGGTCCCGGGCCATCGCGTACAGCAGCCGGGACGTGGCGACCTGCGCGACCATCGAGTTCGGCAGGCCCCACGCGATCGCGGTCGCGACCGCGCACAACGTTGCCAGCCAGCCTCCGCCAGCCACCTGCGCGGCGTCGTAGAAGGCGGTGCCGTTCGGATCCCCGTCACTGAGCAGCGAGGTCGGCTCGGGGACGAGCATCGCGGCCAGCCAGGTCTGGGCGATGAACAGCACGCCGGCCAGGATGAGGACAGCGGCCATCGCCCGGCCGATCTGGCGGGAGCCGCCCTTGGTCTCCTCGGCCAGCATGCTGATCCCGTCGAAGCCGAGGAAGGACAGCACCGCGATCGACACGGCGCCCGCCACGAGAGACCAGGTGAACGTGTCGGAGTTGTAGAACGCGTCCCAGCTGAACCGGCCCCTGCCCGTTGCGACGGCCCAGCCGGCGACGGCGAGGAAGACCGCCAGGACGATCAGCTCGCCGACGAGCATCACCCGGGTCACCAATGCGGTCATCCGGATCCCCACCGAGTTGACGACCGTGTTGACCGCGACGAACCCGAGCAACCACAACCACACCGGCACGGCCGGCACGGTGGCGTGCATCGCCACCGACGCCACCAGGTACAGCAGGCCCGGTACGAGGACGTAGTCGAGCAGGATCACCCAGCCAGCCAGGAAACCGACCGGCGCGCTGATACCCCGGCCGGCGTAGTTGTAGACGCTGCCGGACATGGGGAACGCCTTCACCATCTGCGCGTACGAGAACGCGGTGAACACCAACGCCACCACACCGACCGCGTACGCCAGAGCCACCATCCCGCCGGAACCGGCGTACACGCTTCCGAAGATCGCCATCGGCGCGATCGGCACCATGTACACCAGGCCGTACGCGACCAGGTCCCGGAACCGTAGTTGGCGGCTCAACTCCTGCCGATAGCCATATTTGGAGAGGTCGTTCTGGTAACTCATCAGACTCCTCAAGCTTTTTCGGTCCCGGCTAATCACGCTATTTCGCAGCCCACTCGTCAGCGAAGACAAATGATTCTTCGATCTTGAACCGCCGCAAACGATTTCGTCGAGCATGCGAACGGGTATCTCGACAACGAGAATTGCTCACCGGGTTAGGTGAGTCGATACCGTTGATGCGGACATACGGTGTTGTCCGCATGCAACTGTCCGCGTAGCGTTCGACCACGTACGGTCAGACCTGTCCGGATCCAGCAGCGACGGACAAACGGCAACCAGGAGTACCGGTGGCGCAAACTCCGCGAGAGCTGAGCCCGCATCGATCGGCGCTGCATGGATTCGGTGCCGCGCTTCGGCAGTGGCGAGAGTGCCGCGGGTTGTCCCAGCGTGCTCTAGGCAGGCTCGTGCACGTCAGTGGGGACCTCATCGGCAAGGTGGAGAAAGCCGAACGTTGGCCGTCCGCCCGCTTCGTCGAGTCGTGTGAGAGCGCACTGCAGGCAGGTGGTGAGCTGGTCCGCTTCCTGGCAGACCTAGAGAGTGCGCGCCGCCTCACCAGTGTCGGCTACCGCTTGGCCGACGGTGCGGAGGGCCAACTCCGGGCCTCCATCGATCATCCCGACAAGACCGACCTGCTCCGCTCGTGGCATGAGCAGCTCGCCGGTCTGGCCATTGACGGAAACCGCACCGGATACGCCGGGATGGCGTCCACCGCCCATGCGCAGATCAGCGTCGCCGCTGCCATCGGGCGGCGAAGCCGTTCAGCCGACCGCCGAGACGTACTGATCACGCAGGCACTGTGGGCGGAGTTCCTCAGCTGGATCGACGAGCAGAGTGACGCCGCCGAGGCTGACGCCTGGTTGCGACGCGCCCAGCAGCACGCCGTCGAAGCTAACGCGCCGACGCTGACAAGCTACGTCCTGATGAGGCAGAGCCAACGCGCCCTCGAGCGCTTCGACCCGCGCAATGCCATTGCCTTGGCGCGGCGGGCGCTGGAGGAGGATCGGTTACCCGGCCGTATCCGCGCTCTACTGCTGATCCGTCAGGCCCAGGCTTACGCGATGGGAGGTGACCAGAACGCCTGTGCAGCCAGCATCAGCAAGGCGCACAGGGTCGCCGGTAGCGCCGACTGGGGCTCGGAGCTGCCGATCGATGTTGGCGTCCACTGCGACCCGGTGTACGTTGCTGCCCACGAAGCGCAATGCCGTCTGCTCCTCGGCCAACCGGCGGCTGCAGCCGATCTCTATGAGCAACTCCTGCGCCATTGGCCAGCTCAGTGGCGCGTTGACGAGGCCCTTTGGCGATCGGCCCTGTCCAGCGCCTACGTCAGCATGGGCGATGTCGAGCGCGCGGCGACCGAGGCCACCAACGCCCTAGCGTTGGCCACAGGTACCTCTTCCGCGCGGGCTTTGCGCTGGTTGAACCCAACGGCGGTGGCCCTCCGGCAGCAGTCATCCGTTCCCGAGGCCGCGGCCTTCGTACTCGCCTATCGGCAGGCGGCCCTCGAAGCATGCAACCATTAGTCCGTGGATCTGATCACCACGGCGACGAGCACCGACGAGTCCGAGCGAGGGGCGTCGGTCGCGGTCCTCCCAGTCGGGAGTTTCGAGCAGCACGGCGCCCATCTGCCGCTGCTGACGGACACAATCGTGGCATGCGCGATCGCGAAGGCCGTCGCCGAGCGCTACGACCTCTTTTTGCTGCCGCCGGTGACGATCTCCTGCTCGCATGAGCACGCGGGATGGCGTGGCACGGTCAGTATCAGCGCCACCACCCTAGCCGCCGTGGTCGTTGACATCGCCGACTCCCTGCATGAATCGGGCATCGATCAGCTCGCTGTGATCAACGGCCATGGGGGGAACTACGCGCTTGCCAACGTCGTTCAGGAAGCCAACGTCGCTGGACCGAGGATGACTCTGTTCCCCGCTCGGGCTGACTGGGACGACGCTCGAGTTGCCGCCGGCCTGCACAGCACAGCCAACCAGGACATGCACGCTGGCGAGCTCGAGGTTTCGCTGCTTCTGCACGTTGCGCCCGAGGTGGTGCGTAATGGCTTTCAGCTTGCCGACCACCTAGCGGACGATCGACGTCACCTCCTCACGCGGGGCATGAGTGGCTATACCAGCAGTGGCGTCATCGGTCTGCCGTCCCACGCCACTGCGGCCAAGGGCAAAGCCGTACTCGAGGAACTTGTTCGCTCCTTCGCCGACCATTACGCCCTCCTGCCGAGCGCCAAGGCATGATCAGGAATGATCCTGGACGAGAGCTCTTGTCCGCATCGGCATTGCCTCGGGAGAACGATCGGGCGGAGGCAATTTGCGGGGGTGATCCGGGGGCAGAGACAAGGCGGTCGGACGTAGAGCTGGCCACGTCTAGACACTTACACCGGCCCGAAGACCTAGCCCTGCCCGTGGCTGCGCCGGTGTCCCGGCGGCCGATTGACGAACCCGCCGTCGTCCGGCCCGCCTGGAAGTTGTTCGAGGAGGACCCGTGAGGCTGGGCGACAGGGTCGCTGAAGTGCCGGTGGACGATGCCGTCCGCGCCTCGGTGAGCTACGACCAACTGCGTATCGGTGATGACGGCTTGTTCTGGCTGGAGACTCGTCCCGACGCTGGCGGGGGTACGACGGTGACACAGTGGCGGTCCGGCGAGGGCAAGCGTGATGTCAGTCCGAAGGGCTTTGATGTCGCCAGCGGCCTTCACGCCTACGGGGGCGGGTCGTTCGCTGTCGCCGAGGGGACGTTGTGGTGCGTCGGCGGAGATGGCCTCTACCGGAGCCGTCGTCGCGGCGACGAACTCGAATTGGTCGCTCATGGGTCCTTCGGTGACCTGACAGTCGGCGCCGGCGAGTTGCTGGCTGTGCGGGAGTCGGATCAGGGTGACGAGCTCGTCGCGGTGACCCTCACCGGTGTTCCGCCGATGCGGACTCTCGCCGTGTCCCGGGGGTTCCTCGGTGCGCCTCGGCCGGGTCCGGGTCGGTTGGCCTGGACAGCCTGGAGCGAGCGCGACATGCCATGGGATGCGTGCGAGGTGTGGGTGGCCTCCTACTCGCCGCGCGGCGTCATCAAGAATCCCGTGAAACTGGCGGGCGGTCCGGATGAGTCTGCGGCGGAGCCGCAGTGGGGACCCGACGGGGCGTTGTACTTCGTCTCGGACCGCACTGGCTGGTGGAACCTCTACCGGTGGGACGGCCTCAAGGTGGAGGCGGTAGCGCCGATCGCGGGTGAGTGCGCCGCCGAGCCGTGGGAGTTGGGTTATGCGTCGTATGGCTTCCTCGACGACGGTCGGATCGCCGTGGCCGTGCAGGAGGGGCCGCGACACCGCCTTGTCGTTATCGAGCCCGACGGCGTTGTCCGCCCGGTCGACCTTCCGTACACGTCGATCAAGCCGTACCTCGCCGTTCGAGGGACGACGGTGGCGATGATCGGATCGTCGCCTACCGCAGCCCCGCAGGTCGCGCTCGTGGATCTGGCGGGCACAGACCCTGAGGTGGAGGTGCTTGCCAGGCCGGAGGACGCCGGACTCGAGGGGGTGGGCGTTTCGACGCCGACGGAGCTGCGTGTTCGGGTGGCCAATGGTCGGGAGGTGCTTGCCCTGGTATATCCGCCGACGGGCGCGGCGGCGGACTGGCAGGCGCCGGTGGTCGTTCGGGCGCATCCTGGGCCTACCGCCTCTTGCCTACTGCGTTTGGATTGGCAGGCGCAGTTCTTCACCAGTCGCGGGTTCGCCGTGGTGGATGTCGACTACCTGGGTAGTACCGGGTACGGCCGGGTGTTCCGGGAGTCGTTGTACGGCCGGTGGGGTCTGGACGATGTAGGTGACTGCGCGGCGGTGGCGGGTCACCTGTTGTCGACGGGGCGAGCGGTGCCGGGGCAGGTGTTCATCCGTGGTGCCAGTGCCGGCGGCTACACCGCGTTGCACGCGGTGGCCCAAGACGGCCCGTTCGCTGCTGCCACGGCCGTGTCGGCGATCGTGGATCCTGACCGGTGGGCGGAGACGGTGCCCCGTTTCCAGCGGCCACACGCGTTGCGGTTGCGAGGTGGTGCCGGCCGGGTCCGTGCCGCCGCTGTCCAAGGGCCGGTGCTGCTCATTCATGGCACCGCCGACGAGGTGGCCGTGGTCGAGGATGTCCGCGACCTCGCCGAGGAGTTGAGGTCTCTCGGTATGGCGCCCGAGGTGTTGCTTCTTGCTGATGTCGGCCACTACGTGGCGTCGTCCCATCGAGCGGGCGCGGCGCTGGAGGCGGAGCTGGCTCACTACCGCTCGGTGATGGCGGATGCCGCCAACGATCAACGGGGTTACACAGCGGCCAGCGGTAGTCGGTGACGCACGTACTCGCCGAACTCGCGGACCTCCGGCTCGCACCGGTAGGGCTCGAGGTCGGCCTGCACCTCGACGATGCGCTGTAGGCAGCGGTGTGAGGTGGTTCGTGCGGCGTGGTCGACTGCCTCGCGTGCGGTGGCGCAGGCTTCGTCGATGCGGCCGGAGGCGGCAAGCGACGAGGCCAGGAGCGCGGTGTCGATGGCGAGTCTTCGGACATGAGTGGGGCTCAGGGCGGTGAGGGCGTCACCCAGGTGCCGTTGGGTGTGCTGCGGTCGGCCCAGGTCGTGGAAGCAGTGGGCGATCTCGTCGGCGAGGTAGGCCGCGTCGAAATATCGGATCCACGCCGGCTCGTCGTCGGGCTTGCTACGGGCCAATTGCCTCTCCGCGATGTCGAGGTGGGTCAGGCAGTCGTCTTCGCGTCCAAGGCGGGCGTGCGTGCGCGCCACCACTGCTTGCAGCGCGGCTGTCACAGCGGGCGTCGCCTGGGTCTGGCTTCCTCTCACCGCCGTCAGCGCCATCCTGCGTGCCGGCTCGGGGTGCCCGCAGTGCAGTGCGAGGTGGCCTATGTTCACGGCGAGCAGGTAGCTGCCGTAGAGGCGGTCGTCGGCGGCTTCCGTCAGACGTAGAGCGCGAAGGTAGCGGCGCTGGGCGAGGCCATGGGCGCCGGTGTCGACCGCCTGGTACCCGCAGAGCTCAAAGAATCCCGCCGCCAGCGTGTACAGGTGCCGGCCGACAGCCTCGGAGGTGGGAGTGTTCGCCAACAGCCGGTTCAGTTCGCCTTCGATGTACCGCTGCACCTGCGCGTGAACTCGTCCGGCGCCATGGGTGTGGTCCAACTGCCGGAACATCGCCAGAGCGGTCTCCGCCGCATGAAGATCCTCTTCGTCAACCTGGTCAGGCGAGCCAGGTCTTCCGACCACGGGTGGCCGGGGGTCTGCCGCAGCGTTCAGCCAGTCAAGGGCGGCGCGATCGAGGACACCGGGCTGGAAGGGAACACGGACGACCATGCCCGCCACCCCGGGCTTCTCCTCCAATTGGGTGGGCAGCAGGGTGTCTGCGTTGCCAGAACCGCTCGGGGAAGTTGCCCGCATGTTGTCGCTGTTGCGACTTCTCTCGAGAAGAGGTAGCAGGCGGGTCAAGGCCCCTCCGGCTTCCAACGCCCTGTCACAGGCCTCGACGAATTCCCGGGATGGGAAACGGTCCGCTGTCTCGATTCGGCGCACCAGGTCGGCGCTGAAGCGGATCATCGCGCCGAGTCGCGCCTGGGAGAGGTTGGCCCGCTCCCGCAGCCGACGTAGCTCGGCACCGAAGAAGTGGCGCTCGGACAGGGACGGCTGGAGCATCCGCGGGGTCTGGCCCATAGCACCGCCTCCTCGTGACTGTTCGCACCACTATGGCGATGATCAGCGTGACTATCGCGCACCTAGGGTCACTCGGTGTTCAGCGCGGCGCAACTACGAACACCGAGATGCGTAGGTACGGGAGACGCTCACCGGTGGCGCACATGCGGACAGCCGCTTCGTCCGCATGCTCGGCATTCACTCCACCGACTCGCCGGGCGATTGTGGAGACGTGCCGTTGGCTGCTCGTCAGATCCGCCACCGACTTAGCACGGGGAGGCTGCAGTGCAGCAGGAGTCCGCTCCGGGCCGCGATCTTGGTACAACGGCTGCGCCCCGGCTTTCCCGCCGCACGAACGGTCATGCCCATGGGGATCTGGGCGCTTACCCGGGCACCCATGACCGCCAGCAGGACGCGACCTTCGACCGGCACCACATCGACTTGAGATACCCGTGTGACTTGGCGAGTCCAGCGGCTTGACGCTCTGTTGAGCCCGAGCAGAGCGGTACGGCGGACCACCCGATCGGGAGGTCGTGATGGAGAGGGAGAGCACCTGAATGAGTGTCGAGACGGCGAGCGGCGAGGACCTCCATGCCGCAATGGTCGATCAGCTCGTCGCTGATCACATGGAGAAAGGGCTGGTCATGCGGCCCGAGGTGGAGGCGGCACTACGGTCCGTGCCACGTCATCTGTTCACTCCGGATGCCGCGCTAGCGGAGGCGTACCGTGCCGACCAGGCCGTGGTGACCAAGCGGATCGGCGACGAGGCGGTCAGCTCGGTGTCGGCACCGTGGCTCATCGCGGAGATGCTCGGTCAGGCAGCCGACGCCATCGACGGCGGGTTGCCCGGCCGGCACGTCCTGGAAATCGGCTCCGGCGGATACAACGCCGCGCTGCTGCGCGAGCTGGTCGGCCCGTCGGGTTCGGTCACGACCGTTGACATCGATCGCGAGGTGACCGACCGGGCCGCTGCCTGCCTCACCGCAGCGGGTTACGACGACGTGGTCGTGGTGTGCGCGGACGCCGAGCAACCGGTCAACCCGGGCCGCACGTACGACCTGATCATCGTCACGGTCGGCGCCTGGGACATTTCCCCGGCCTGGACCGCGCAGCTCGCCGAGAACGGAACGCTCGTCGTGCCGCTACGGACGTTCGGAATGACCCGCTCATGGGCGATGCGTCGGACCGGTGATCGGCTGGTCAGCCACAGCCAGCGGTTGTGTGGGTTCGTGTCGATGCAGGGCGCCGGGGCACATCAGGTGCGGTACGTCGACATCGCTGACGGGGTTCACTTGCGGCTGGACGAGGACCAGCAGGTCGATCGCCGCGCCGTCGGTGAGCTGTTGGCGCAGCCGCAGACGCAGGCATGGGCCGGGGTGAGCCTGCCCCCTCGTACCGTCCTGGCTGACCTCGACCTGTGGCTGGCGTCCCGCATCACCGATGCGGGACAGCTTTTCGTTGTTCTCACGGCTCAGCAGGAGGCCGTGGATTCCGGCGTCGTCGCCCCGGCGTGGCGCTTCGGCACACCGGCCGCCCTCAACAACGGCGCGTTCTGCTACCGCTCGACGCTGCGCTGGAACGACGACGACATGTTTGACCTCGGCGCCTGTGCGCATGGGCCCGACGCCGCGTCGGCGGCCGGTCGGATGGTCGGACAGATGCGCGCGTGGCTGGATTCGGGCAGCCCTTCGCCGGTGCTGCACGTCCTGCCCACTGGTACTCCCGACGGCGACCTGCCGGCCGGGACGGTGTTGGACAAGCGGCACAGCCGCTTCGTCCTCACCTTCACCCCCGCATAGAAGGGAAAGCACGTGAACGACACCGACACCTCGGAGTTCACCCTGGACGTCAGCCTGGTCGACGCCGGCCCCACCGCGGGCGGCTACGCCACCGCCACCGACGACGGGTGCGGCTCCGGCAACACCGGCTCCAACGCCTGCACCACGAAGTGCGACGGCGGCAACTGACCCATCCGTTCCTCTCACGCTCGGGCCCGGCGTCGCGCACGCCGGGCCCGACGATTCGGTGGTGCCTCATGGTTCCCGCAGATGGTGCGGCGCTGATCAGAATCGCCGCCTACCCCAAGGGTCTCGTTCTGCCGCCCTGGCCCGACATAGCCCACGGTCATCCCGATCAGTGGCGCGAGTGGCTGGACACGACGTGGACGCTGTCCGGCTTCGCGGCAGCCGTTACCGGCGCGGCGCCGCAGCTCGCCGACCAGATCCAACGCGCTCTGACCGGGGAGCCGCTGCCACCGCAGCGACTGCGACGCCTGGTGCAGTCAACGGTCCGGTACCTGCTGCGCTGGACCACAAGGGCGACCCCGTTCGGCACGTTCGCCGGCGTCGCCCCGGTCCAGTTCGGCGCTCGCGCGGCGGTCCGCCTGGGCGAGGCTCATCGCGCTGTCTCCCGCCCCGATGGCCAGTTCATCGTCGACCACACCGCGCAAGCCGAACACGACCTGGCCACCCTGCGCACCGTCCCCGTCGTGACGAACTCGTTGGGATACCAGCGCGGCGACAGATGGGTTCTGCCCTGTGCCCACGCCAGCGACGAGCGGCGGTGGGACGTCGAGGTCCGCCTGACCAGCCCGATCCGGGCCGCGATCCAGGCGGCGCGCTCCCCGGTCAGGATCGCCGAACTCGCCGCGATGGTCGCCGTAGGCGCCAGCATCGCCGACGCCGAGCGGCTACTGGCCGACCTGGTCCACACCGGGGTGCTGCTGTCGGCCCTCCGCCCGCCCATGACCGTCACCGACCCGGCCTCCCACGTTGCCCGCCACTACGCCATCCCGGAACCGGGCAGCCGGACCGCCGTCGACCTCCGCGCCGACATCGCCGTGACCCTGCCCCCGCCGATCCTGCACGAGGCGGAACGGGCCGCGTCCACGCTCATGGCGGTAGCGCCACCACCTACCCCTGGGTGGGCCGAGTACCACAGCGCGTTCATCGAGCGGTGGGGTCCAGGAGCGGCTGTGCCCATCCGTGATGTGCTGAACGTGCTGGGGTTTCCGGCTGGCTACCGGGGATCCACTCGCCGCGCCCCAGCGCTGTTCACCGCCCGCGACCGGCTGCTCGGACAGCTCGCGCAGCAGGCCGTCCTCGACGGCTGCGCCGAAGTGGTGCTCGACGACGCGCTGATCGACCGGCTCCGCGGCAATGACGACCGGCCGCCGATTCCACACACCGAACTGCGGTTCACCCTCGCCGCCGACACCCTGCACGATCTAGACCGCGGCGCGTTCACCCTGACGGTACTCAGCGGGTCCCGCCACGCCGGGGTCGCCGCGGCCCGGTTCCTGCACCTGCTCACCCCCGCCGAACTCGACGGATTCCAGCAGGTCTACCGAAATCTGCCGACCGCCCTGCCCGGCGCGGCCCCGCTGCAGCTATCCGGACCACCCCTTGACGCCCGCCTCACCGCAGTAGCCCGGACGCCCGAACTGCTGCCCGTCCTCCCTGTCGGCGACTTCCACCCGGCACCGCCGTACACGCTTGAGGATCTGGCGGTGGCCGGCGACGGACGCCGGTTGTGGCTGGTATCGCTGACCACCGGTCAGCCCGTCGAGCCGCTGCTGTTCAACAGCGTCCTGCTGCCTACGCTGCAGCAGCCGCTGATGCGGTTCCTGGCCGAGATCTGGACCGCGTGGACGGCACCGTGCAGCCGGTTCGACTGGGGACACGCCAGCGGCCTGCCGTTCCTACCCCGCCTGCGACGGGGACGCACCATAGTGCACCCCGCCCGCTGGATCCTCGACCACACCGCGCTTCCCGCTCAGGGAACAGCATGGGCGCAGTGGTGTGACGCCTGGCGACGAAACCGCCTCCAACGGCACATCCCGGAGCAGGTCCTGGTCGGCGACGACGACATACGCCTACGCCTTGACCTGGACAACCCTGCCCACCTGGCGGTTCTACGCGACCACCTTGACCGGCATCCCCGCACCGTGATCACCGAGGCTCCAGGTCCAGCGGGCTGGATCGACGACCGCCCCGCCGAACTCCTGCTCACCCTCACCCACACCGCGCCGGCCGCCCGACCAGCCCGACCAGCCCGACCAGCCCGCACTGTTCAGCACTGGCCTGGGCGGTCACGGTGGCTGGAGGCACACTTGCACGGTCGGCTCGATGACATCCTGACCGATCTCGCCGGACGCCCCGCCGACCACCTACCAGCCGGCTGGTGGTTCCTACGGTATCCCCACCCCGAGCTACACCTGCGGCTACGCATCCCACTATCGGACACTGACCGATTCGCCGACATCGCCCGTCATCTCGCCGACTGGGTGCAGCACCTGCACAATGACGCCCTCGTACACGACTACAGCATCCATCCGTGCCGCCCGGAGACCCGCCACGGTGCCGCAGCGAACCTCGCCGCCGCCGAGCGGGTGTTCGCCGCCGACTCCCGCGCCGCCCTGCACCGGCTCACTGGCGACCGTCAAGCCGCCACCGCCGCCGGGATGATCGCCATCGCCGACGGCTTCACCGGCGATGGCCCGCGCTGGCTCGCGACCCACGTCCCTCACCGGACCGGCCCCCGCCTCGACCCCGCCCAACTCGAACACGCCCGGCGCCCAGTGCATGACGAGCGGCTCGCCGCAGCGCTGGCCGTCTACCGCTCCATGGTCACCCATGACGGACTCGACCCCGACGAGGTGCTGGGCGACCTGCTGCACCTGCACCACGCCCGCATGATCGGCGTCGACCCCACCTCCGAACGGCACTGCCTGCGGCTGGCCCGAACCATCGCCCGCACCACCCTCGCCGGACGTAAGCCGTGACCACGGGACAGTCCCTCGCCGACGGCGCGGCCGGCATCGCCCTGCTGCACCTCGAAACCGGCAACAGGCCGGCAGCGTACGAGGCACTGCGCGACGCCACCGCCGGTGGTGTGAGCATCGCCGATGGGGCCAGCCTCTTCTATGGCGCTCCCGCGCTCGCATTCGTCCTCGCCACCACCGACCATCCAGGGCTCGCCCAGGCACGAGCAGCCACCGCCGACGGCACCGCCACGTTGACCCGCCGACGGCTCGACGCCGCCCACCGCCGCATCGACCAACGCCAGCAGCCGCACTACGCCGAGTACGACCTCATCCGCGGATTGACCGGCCTCGGCGTCGTCCTGCGCCGGCTCGGCGATCACGACCTGCTCCGCCAGGTCCTGGACTACCTCGTCCGGCTCACCGAACCGCGAGGCGAGCTACCCGGCTGGTGGTGCTGGAACGGGCCCGAACGCCGCCAGCCACCGCCCGTCGGCGGTCACGCGAACTTCGGCATGGCCCATGGCATCACCGGCCCACTGGCACTGCTCGCCCTCACCCTCCGCGACGGCATCACCGTCGCCGGACACACCACGGCGATCAACCGCATCAACCAATGGCTGAACGCCTGGCAGCAGCACACCGACGGCACTATCTGGTGGCCACAAACCATCACCCTCACCGACTTACACAACGGATCTCCAGCGCAGAGAACCCCGCTGCGGCCGTCCTGGTGCTACGGCACGCCGAGCATCGCCCGCGCCCAGCAACTCGCCGCACACGCCCTGCACGACACCACAGGCCAGCACCTCGCCGAGACCGCTTTCACCACCTGCGTCACCGACCCCGAACAGCTTCGACGGCTCACCGACCGAAGCCTGTGCCACGGCACCGCCGGACTGGTGGCTACCGCCCGCCGGGTCGCTTCCGATGCCCTCACCTGGATACCCCTGGCTGCCGTAGAAGATCTCCACCGGCAGACCGCCCCCACCACCAACGAGCCCGAAGGGCTGCTCGATGGCAGGGCAGGCGCCGACCTCGTCACCGCCGTCGCCACCGCCTGGGACGCCTGTCTCCTCCTCACCTGAAAGAGCCATCCGTGGACAACACCCCCTGGCACCAGGTCAACATCAGCTACCCCGGCCAGACCGCCCGGGAGCGCGAGCAACAGGCCGTCGCCCACCTGCGCCGAGTGCTTCCCGGCGCCGAGACCGCCGGCCTGATCACCTCCTGGTGGTTCATCCGCAAAGGCGCCTGGCGCATCCGCTACCTCCCCACAAACAGCCCAGACAGCGGCGACCAGGCCCGCCGGCTACTCACCGACGGGGCCACCTGGACCGGCGACATCTACGAACCCGAAACCCACGCCTTCGGCGGCCACGACGCCATGACCACCGCCCACACGCTGTTCCACCACGACAGCCGCCACCTCCTCACCTACCTCCACCAGCACCCCACCACCCGGCGCGAACACTCCCTGATCTTGTGCACCGCCCTGATGCGCGCAGCAGGGCTGGACCTCAACGAGCAAGGCGACGTCTGGGCCCATGTCGTCGAGCACCGCGCCGCACACCTCAACCAGTCACCGACAACCGATGCCCGCAGGTGGGAGAGATTCACCGGAGACGTTCGGAGCCTGCTGCTCGGCGCACCTCGCACCCCCGGCGACTGGCACACCGCATTCGCACACGTCGGCGCGGCCTTGCATCGCCAACGGGAGAGGGGCACCCTCACTCGTGGTCTGCGGGCGGTAATCGCCTTGCACGTGATCTTCCACTGGAACAGGCTCGGACTGCCCGCCACCACCCAGGCCACCCTTGCCCGAGCGGCCCAGGAAGCCATCTTCGGCCTGCCCGACTCGAGCCCGCCAGACCCCAGGTAGACCCACCGGGAACGAGTGGAGGAAGCCGCGATGCCCGAGAAGGTGATCACCCCCAAGGTTCTCTGCTACGTCGTGCGGGACGGGCGCTTGCTCGTCTTCCGGCACGTCGACTTCAGCTACGAGGAGGTCGGCATCCAGGTGCCGGGTGGCAGCGTTCGCCCCGGTGAGGACCCGGCGGACGCGGCGCTGCGCGAGGCCCGCGAAGAGACCGGACTGACCGGCTTCACCGTCGTGCGCAAGCTGGGGGAGATCGAGTACGACATCAGCCCGCTCCGATTCGAGATCCAGCGTCGGCAGTTCTTCGAGTTGGCGCTGCACGGGACGACGCCCGCGCGATGGGCAAGCCAGGAAGACCACGACGGCGAGCAGGAGCCCACCCGGTTCGAGTGCTTCTGGATACCGTTACGCACGGCGCACGTCCTGCAGTCCGGCCAAGGTGCCCTCGTAGGCCGGCTGTTCGACTGAGCAGGCATCCGACAGAGGTAACCGGGGGAGATGATGCGGGCGGACGAACGGCGGGACCTCGTCGAGCGCAGCCCGTGGCTGGTGCGGGCGCTGGGCGTCGTTCGGGACTCCGGCTTGCCGAACGCCTGGATCGGCGCGGGCGCCATCCGCGACCTGGTCTGGAGCGAGCGGTACGGCACCGGCTTCGACCCGTCATCGGTGCGGGACGTCGACGTCGTCTTCCTCGATGCGGCGGACCTGAGCCGCCACAACGACGACCGGGCTACCCGGCGGCTGATATCGGCCTGGCCGGAGCCGCCGTGGGAGGCAAAGAACCAGGCCGCAGTGCACACCTGGTACCGGGCCAAGTTCGGCGGAGGCCCGGTGGCCGCGTTGCACACCCATCGCTGACGCGGTCGCCACCTGGCCCGAGTACGCCACCGCCGTGGCCGTCCGCCTCGACACGCACGACCAGATCACGGTATGCGCGCCGCACGGCCTCAACGACCTGCTCGACGGGGTGTGGCGGCGCAACCCGAGCAGGGCCAGCCCCGAGATCTCCCGCCAGCGACTCGCCCGCCACCGCCCCACCGAACGCTGGCCCGGCGTTCGCATCGTGACCTGAGCTGGCGCTCGAAGCTCGTGAAGGGTTGCCGCCGAGATCTGCGGTCCCTGGGCCTGGAGCCGTGCGGGATGGGACCCAGCCAGCGTTCGTAGCAACTCTGGGAGCGGCAAGAGGACTGTTGGGGGTGGGCTGCGGGCTGCAAGGCGCCATCACCGCGGCATAAGCGGATGCTGGACCTCAACCTCGGCCGGAGTGCGGCGGGGGCTCGAACGGACAAGCGCCGCGCAGCGGCGGTACCGACAATGGGATGCAGCAAAGAGTGCCATCTGCCCCATCCCCACCGGGGAGAGCCGGTCACCCAAGGTCGCGGCGCCACCCGGGTTTGGCCCGTCCGCCGAGGTCAAGCATGAATCAACGCCCGGAATGGCCCGAAAACGCCCCCGGCCGCCCCCAAGCCGCTGGAACCACCACGATTCGATTCGGAGTCTGGCGCTACCGGCTGAGTGAACGAATTGCACTATCACGGCCCAGCGCCCGGGGCGAAAGCGCGCCGCAACGAGCAGCGAATTGGACGCAGGTGCCCTTGGTGTACGACCGAGGGCAGCCGTGGCGGCAGGTCGGGCAGTCCGCTGCCGGGATGGTTCTGGGCGGCGCCGGATAATGGGGTATGGCCGAGCGGGAGGAGACGAACGTCCGGCTGCCCGTATGCGCCCACAACGCGCTTGCGGTGATCGCGGCGCGGCGGGGTTGCTCACGCGACGAGACAGTACGTCAGCTGCTGTCCGATTACGTCGCCCGGCAAGAGCAGCTGTCCGAACCGGATCGGCTGAGCCACATAGCCACCGTGCTGCGCTACCCGACGCCCCGGCGGATGAAGAGGGACATCCGCGCAGGCCGCTCCACGGCCACGCCTCTGCGGTTGCGGCTACCGCCCGGGATTGCAGTGAGAGCCCGTGCGATGTCGTTGCGGCTGCCAGGCCAGTCGGTTCGGGCGCATAGGGACTACCAGGCCAGGTTGCTCACCGACGCGGTCATGACCGCCATCGCCATGGAGGAGCCATTCGACGACGACTACCTGCGTGGTCTCCCATCGACGCTCCGCCGGCACGCGGCGATCGGGTTGTGGCACCTGGCCGTGGCGGCTACCAGCACTTTTCCCGAGCTGGCGGTGTTGCTCGCCGCCGAGGACGTGCGCAACGACCTCCGGGCGCCCGGGGGGCGCCCGGACCACGCCCAGCAACGACTGCTGCGGGTCGCCGAAGCACTTGAGAATGACGTCGCCTGGCATTCCGACGCCCGGTTCGAGGTGGCCACCGCCATCGCCCGCGATCTGCTAATTGGTCCGAAAGCGGAGGCCAACGAGAGGATGCTGTACGACCAAGGCATGGCGTGGAACGAGCTCCGACTTGATCTCGCCATTACGGACGAGGACGGCGGCGGCAGCGACCTGCGGAAGCAGTACAGCACCGGGCTCACCTCCTACGACTGGACAGGCCGGGGCGGGACCGCCGTCTGGCGGGCAGAGCGGGCAGTCGAGGTGGAGGACTTTGAGGCATGGCTGACCGGCGCCGAAGTTGGCACCGCTGCCACCCGAGTCGTGCGTCCACCCGGCTGGTCGGTGGCGGTACCAGATGGTTGGCGGGCAGCCGTCTTCCACGGGCCGCTGCCAGAACCGCACGCGAGTTGGGCCGCTGTTGGCAAGGTGCTGGCGGTGGCGCTCGGCAACCGTGTGGCAGCTTGGCCGCTGCAGGCGGCCGCCGACGGCGTTACACCGATTCCGGGCATCGAGCCGCTGCTGAAGGCGGCTGACGGGCTGCGGCCCGACCTGGTCAGTGGTTTCGCGGAGGCCATCCTCATCGACTGGCGCACGGACCCCGACGCCGAACATGAAGAGGAGGCCGACGGGCCTGCGCAGTTCAGACTGCTGCTACCGGCGGACGATGCGATGAGGTTCGGCCTGATTACTGAGGACGAACGGCAGCGACTGCTGGCCGATGCCCGCCTGGCGACTTCGGTGGCGATGGAGCAGGTTATCGAGAGCATCGCGGAGGACGAGTCGGACCTTCGTGCGGAGTTGCAGCGTGCACGTGCGAACGTGGCGAGGTTTCGGCGTCTCGCTCGTACGACTGGTGTGAGGTTCACCGTTGCGCCCGCGATGTGGCCCTGGCCGGGGGGCTCTGTGGTCGGGGAGCTTGCCACGTGTTCGTCCGGAGAAGTCCTGCATTGGCTCGGCGTATGGGCGCTGAAGGCGCGTCAGCGCGCACTGGAGAGTTCGATGGAGCAGGCGTGGCAGCAGGCATTCAGCCGGCCTCGGTTCACGTCAACAACCCACCCCGACCGAGGCCTCGCGGATGGTCTTGTGACACCCACCGTTATACCTCTCCATTCGCGGTCGTTTGAAATGGATTCCGACGACGACTTGCCGTTCTGACCTCGCGGTGCGTGGTGGGCGGCTCGACGAAAGGAGTCCACATGAACACGCGTGTGCGAGCTGGCCGATGAGCGCACGATCGAATCAGGGACCGGAGCCGTTGATCAGCTTCCGGGCAGCGGTGACGCTGTTCTTCGCGTCCGCCGTCGGTGGAGTAACCGGCGTGCTCACGCACCTGGCGGGCGACTCGCTGCCCGCAGCCGCCCTGGCGGCTGGCGCGGCATTCGCAGCGTCTGCAGCCACATTCCACAAGATGGTCGGCAGGTCCTGACCTCGCTGCGCCCGGGCTAGCCAGCGCGTCCAGATGGCTAGCCCGGGCCGCTGGCGATCGCACCCTCACGGCACCCCATCGCGACACCCACCTGGCATTACCCCTCCCCGAGCGACCCGGAGTGAGCGCTCCGGAACCTGTCAAGTCAACTGAGACAGTTTCTTGATTTTGTTTAGCGGTTCTCGTGGGGCTTCGACGTCATGCTGATGTGCTCTCCTCAGGGCCGTCCAGGAAGAGTATCCCCTGGTAGACGGGCTGTCTCACATCAGCGTGACAGGGGGCTCGGTCGTTCTCCCGTGGCGGTGCCGACGGTAGGTACCCGGGCGAAACCCTGTTGATCTCCGATGATGTGCGCGGTGTGTGCTCTCCAGCGGATGCCAACACGGGTGAACCGGTGCCAACGCGGGTCACCGCGGCTGACCACCGGTCGCAAACCGGGGTTCGTGTGCTCCGGGTGTGGTCCTGGGCTGGGAGAACAGGGGTCCGGGGATCGTGGGCGAACGTGGGCCACTCCCTGCCACCCCAGGTGAACCCCCAGGTCGCTAGACTAGGCCCTCGCGCCCCCGTAGCTCAGGGGATAGAGCATCGGTTTCCTAAACCGTGTGTCGCAGGTTCGAATCCTGCCGGGGGCACCGCATCGGGCATGCACCGCCGGCCAGGGCCCGCGTGACGGTGGCGAGCGGTCCGGGGCCACCGCCGGCTCGGCGCAGGCCCTAACATCGCCGGTATGGCAACGCGGCTCGTGCAGATCAACATGAAGGCTCGGGACGACTCCGCGCTGGGCGGTTTCTGGGCGAAGGTGCTCGGTTGGGAGGTCTCCAGCGAGGGACCCGGCGTGACCAACCTCGAACCCGAGGGCTTCGTCTACCCCGACCCCGTCGCGGTCTGCATCGACCTTGTCTCCTCCCCGGAACCCAAGACGGTGAAGAACCGTGTGCACGTCGACCTCGCCACCACCTCGGTGGAGCACCAGGCGGAGCTGGTCGCGCACCTGAGGGATCTGGGCGCCACGCCCGCCGACATCGGCCAGGGTGACGTCCCGTGGACGGTGCTGGCCGACCCGGAGGGCAACGAGTTCTGCGTGCTGGACCCGCGACCGCGCTACCGGGACACCGGGCCGATCGCGGCGGTGGTGGTCGACTGCGCGGACCCGCGAGCCATGGCCCGCTTCTGGGGTGCGGCCACGGACTGGGTCGTGCACGAGGTGACCGACGACAGCGCGACACTCCGCTCCGCCAAGGGCGTCGGCCCCTATCTGGAGTTCATCCGCACGGCGGACCCGAAGACCGTGTGGAACCGGGTCCATCTCGACGTCCGCCCGTATCCGGGTGACGACCTGGCCGCCGAGGCGGCCAGGCTGCGGGCGCTCGGCGCCACCGCCCTGGACCTGGACGTTCCGTGGATGGTCCTCGCCGACCCGGAGGGCAACGAGTTCTGCGTCCTCTCCCCGAGCTGACCCGAAGCCTCGTCACCGCCCACGGTCACGCCCACGGTGGGAGGTATCGACTCACGTAGTCGCGGGCCCGCGGGACGGGGTCCTGCCAGTAGTGGTCCGGCGTCCGGGAGTGGTGCGCCTCGCAGAACTCGGCGAGGCTTTCCGCAATGGTGACGCGCTCGAGCGGGTGACCTTCGAAGGCCATGTTGACCGCCAGGAACTCCGGCTCGGGATTCCAGCCGGAGTGGTCGAACGCCCAGCCGTTCCAGAGGGCGTAGACGTGGAAGACCTGCCAGCCGCCGGCGAGGTGTATCCCCGCGATCTCGATCGTCCGGTCCGGATAAGTGTCGCGGCACACCCAGGCCAGGATGTGACACGCCCCGGAGGCGAAGAAGGCCTGGTCCGACCGGTCCCAGGAGATGCGCTGATCCGAACGCTCGATCGCGGTCCGGCGAAACGCTCCCGCTGCTTCGGCCGCCACCACCGGACCCTAACGGGGTGCCGTCGGAGGCCGCAACGCGCGGGCGTGCGGTGCTAGCCGACGTACCAGTCGAACAGCTCCCAGCCGGGCGGTGTCGCCATCACGAGCAGCATGAGGACGCTGACGCCGCTGACCGCCGCCAGCGTCCGCCACCGCGGCTGTGCGTCGCGGGCGGCGGCGGACGCCAGTAACGGCAGGGCCATCAGCAGGCAGAGCAGGGTCGGGACGAAGCCCACGCCGACGGCGGCCACCGCCGGCCAGGACCAGGCGGGCGGTGCCTGCTCGGGGAAGTGGTCGGCCTCGGTGAGGAGGTACGCGACCGCCGCGTACGCGTACGCGACGAGGACTGCCAGCTGCACCCGCGCGAGGCCCCACACCCGTCGGCCGGTGCCCGCGGTCGCCTGAACTGTCGCCTCCATCGCGGCAGGATAGCGGCGTCCGCCGCCGACGGCAGCCCCTCCCGACGGGGGCTACCGGTCCGAGGTGCGGACCGCTTGCGACTGCTGCATGATCCAGGTCGGCAGCGGCTCCTCGACGACGCCTACGACCTCCCAGCCGGCGCGGCGGTAGACCTCGACGTTTCCGGGGTTGCTGGTCTCCAGGACGGCTGGCACGCCGTCCTCGGCGGCCCGGCGGAGCCCCGCCCCCATGACCGCGTGACCCCAGCGGCGGCCGGCGTAGTCGGGGTGGGTACCGAGGACGCCGAGGTACCAGAACGGGGTCCTCGGCAGGGCGGAGTGGATCGCCCGCTCGTACGCGCGGACCCGGCTCAACTCGGCGGCGGGCAGCTGGGCGGCGAGGCTGTCGTCGGCCGGTTCGTCGGAGGGCGCGGGCGGTTCCCAGATCGCGACCGACGCGCCGTGACCGATCGTCCAGATCGTCTGCCGGTGCACCCGCTTGTCGAACAGATACCCGAAGAACGCGGCAGCGTGGCGCGGATAGGTGCCCGGGTCGGGGAACAGGTGTCGCAGCACGGGGTCCCGGGCGAACGCGGCGACCAGCGAGTCGACGACCCGGGCGCGTTCGGTTGGGGCGGCGATCGTGATCTCGGGCGTTGTCACGGTGACCAACGGTACGACGCCGCGGCCGCCCCGGCCAGGACACCGACGCCGGGTCCGGCGCGGGAGTGGTTTACTGCCGCGATGGAAGGCGTCTCCTGATGGCCGGCGTCACCGGCTCGCCGGGCACCGGTTCGTGGCCGCCGACGGCGACGGACGCGTGCTCGGGTGGGTGGCGGTCACGCCGACCTCGACCCGGGCGGTGTACGCGGGGGTGATCGAGCACTCGATCTACGTCGACCCCAACGCGCCGGGACGCGGTGTCGGACGGTTGCTGCTCGACGCCCTCGTCGCCTCGACCGAGGCGGCCGGCATCTTTGTCGACTGACCCGGGGGCCGAGGCGCCCACCGTCGTGCGGCGGGTCGGCCGGCAGGAGCTGCGCACCCGCCGGCCGACCCGCGTACTCAGTTGCCGCAGGCCGTGTCCATCGCCGTCAGGTGCTTCTCCAGGGTGGGCTCGTCGACGTCCATCGCCTTCGCGTCGGCCATCCGCTGCTCGATCGCCGTGGCCAGGTTCTCGAAGGAGCCGCGTACGGCCGGGTCGGCCGCCTGGGGCGCCTGGGCCCGCAGACCGGTCACGATGGTCGTGTAGCGCTCGCGGATCAGTCGGTTCTTCTCGGCCTCGGCGACCGGCTTGTCGATCTGGGCGATGGCGTCGTCCGCCATGCCGACGAAGCCGGCCTTCACCACGTCGAGTGCGGCGGCGCAGACCGTCTTGCTGTTGGCGGCGACGTCCACCGTCGGGCTGGCGGCGGCACCGGTCGGCGCGCCGGCCGTGGGTTCGCTCTTCTTCTCGCAGCCGGCGACCGGGCCGGCGAGGGCCGCCAGGACGGCGAGGGTACCGAGGGCGCGCAGGCGCATGGTGGGCATGGTGATGATGTCTCCCCGTGTGTGGTGCTGGTCGGTCTGTGCGGGCGGAACGAACGCCCTGACCGCTGGCTGGCCACTGTAGACGGGGGTGCGACCCCTGTCGATCTCGATTCGGCGCTCATCCGCGCGGCTTGCGGGCCACCAGGTACGCCTGTGGCGTCGTCTCGGTCCCGCCCGCGTACGGCTCGGGCTCGCGGACGAGGCGCGCGCACAGCGCGAACCCGGCCCCGGCCAACAGGGCCTCGACCTGCTCGGGGCGTCGGCGGCGCAGGGTGAGCGAGATCGGCCGGCCGAACGCCTCGGTGCGGACCACGGGCTCGTCGCCCACCTGGAAGACCATGGCGAGGTGGCCGCCCGGGGCGAGGGCCCGGTGGAACCCGGTGAACGTGTCGGGCAGCAGCTCGTCGGGCACGTGGATGATCGAGTACCAGGCCGTGATCCCCGCCAGGCCACCCTCGGGCAGGTCGAGTGCGGTCATCGAGCCCTCCTCGAACCGCAGCCCGGGGCGGTTGCGCCGGGCCAGCGCCACCATCTCCGGCGAGAGGTCGATGCCGAAGACGTCCAGGCCCAGGTCGGCGAGGTGACCGGTGACCGTGCCCAGGCCACAGCCGACGTCGGCGACCGGTCCGCCGCCGTCGCGCCGGACCAGCTCCGCGAAGGTGGTGAGGACGGCCCGGTCGTACGGCTTGCTGGCCAGTTCGTCGCGGAACTGCCGGTCGTAGGAGGCGGCCACGGCGTCGTACGACGCCCGGGTGTCGCGCAGGAAGTCCGGTTCGATCATCCGGGCACGCTACGCCGGGTCGAACGCGTCGGGGAGCCCGCGTCAGCCGGGCGGGCACGGAACGGGCGCCGGCCGGCCCGCCCGAGAGTGCGGGCGGGGCGGCCGGCGGGTGGCGTCAGAGCACGGCGCGGAGCGCCTCGGCCAGAGTGACCGGCCGGCGGCCGATGAGTCGGGCCAGGTCGTCGCCCTCGACCTCCAGCTCGCCCCGGGCGAGGCCGCGGTCGCTGTCGGCGAGGACGGCCGCGAAGTCGGCGGGGACGCCCGCGCCCACCAGCACCTCGGCGTACTTGTCCTCGGACAGGTCGGTGTAGGTCACCTCCTGCCCCGTCTGCCGGGACAGCTCCTCGGCCAGCTCGCTCAGCGTGAACGGCGCGCCGCCCAGCTCGTACACCTGGTTGGCGTGGCCGTCGGTGGTGACCACCACGGCGGCGGCCTCGGCGAATTCGGCGCGGGTGGCCGCGCTGACCCGGCCGTCCTCGGCGGCACCGGCCACCCCGAACTGGAGGTAGGTGGGGATCTGGGTGGTGTAGTTCTCCAGGTACCAGCTGTTGCGGAGGAAGACGTACGGCAGGCCGGAGGCTGCGATCTCCTGCTCGATCGCGTAGTGCTCCTTGGCGAGGATCAGGCCGGACGTGTCCGCCTTGGGGATGCTGGTGTAGGCGATGAGACCGACACCCGCCTCCTTGGCCGCGGCGATCACGTTGCGGGACTGCTCGACCCGGCGGCCGAGCTCGTTGCCGGAGACGTACACCAGCTTCTCGGCGCCGGCGAGGGCGGTGCGCAGCGACGCGGGGTCGTCGTAGTCGCCGCGCCGCACGGTCACCCCGCGCTCGGCGAGGTCGGCGAGCTTGGTGGTGTCCCGCCCGAGCGCGACGATGCCGTCGGCCGGTACGCCCCGGCTGAGCAGCGATTCCACGACGAGTCGACCGAGGTGGCCGGTGACGCCGGTGACGACGATGGACATGGGTTCTCCCTCTGGAGTGGGTCGGACCTCTGCTCCAACGGGAAGCATTCCGGCTTACTTCCCGTTGGAGAGTAGGCACCTTTAAGTGCGTAAGCGCTCCGTGGGAGAGTGATGCGGTGAAGCCCGACGTTTACAGCCAGAAGTGCGGCAGCCGGCAGGTTCTCGACCGCATCGGGGACCGGTGGAGCGTCCTGGTGGTGCTCACCCTCGCCGACGGGACCAAGCGCTACGGCGACCTGGCCAGACGCATCCAGGGGGTGAGCCAGAAGATGCTCACCCAGACGCTGCGTGCCCTGGAGCGCGACGGGCTGGTCACCCGCGAGGTGCACGCCAGCGTCCCGCCCCGGGTCGACTACGCCCTGACCGAGCTCGGGCGCAGCCTGCTCGACCTGGTCTCCGGGCTGGAGGCGTGGGCCACGACCCACCTCGACGAGGTGGAGGCCGCCCGGGTCCGCTACGACGCCCAGGCGATGTAACGAGATTCGGCGGGAAGACGCTGCGCCGCGGGTGCGGGCGCGGGATTCCCAGCGCGCATAGTCTCTCAGTAACCGAGAGCCGACAGGTCGTGGTAATCCCACGACCGGGCGTCGGACGCGAGTGAGGGGGCGCGTCCGACCTGTCGTCGGTGCTCAGCCGCTGTTCGGGGGCTCGTCACGCCGACCCTGCCCTGACGGTGCGCGGCGGCGACCGGCGGGACCATCGCCGGCCGCCGCCGCCGTTCAGCCCACCGCCAGCTCGTCGACGCCCGTGATCACCTGATCGATCAGCCCGTACTCGCGGGCCTCGTCGGCGGTGAACCAGCGGTCCCGGTCCCAGTCGCGCTGGATCTCCTCCAGCGTCCGCCCGCTGTGCCGGGCGATCAGCTCCTGCATGCTCCGCTTCACGCGCAGCAGGTTCTCCGCCTGGATGGTGATGTCGGCGCTCGTCCCGCCGAACCCCCCGGACGGTTGGTGCATCATGATCCGCGAGTGCGGCAGCGCGTACCGCTTGCCGGCCGTGCCCCCGCACAGCAGGAACTGGCCCATCGAGCCGGCGAAGCCGATCGCCAGGGTGGCCACGTCGTTGCGGACGTACCGCATCGTGTCGTAGACCGCCATGCCCGCGCTGACCGAGCCGCCCGGCGAGTTGATGTAGAGGAAGATGTCCCGCTCGGGGTCCTCAGCCGCCAGCAGCAGGATCTGGGCGCAGATCTGGTTCGCCGTTGCGTCGGTGACCTCCGAGCCGAGGAAGACGATGCGCTCCTTCAGCAGCCGCTCGAACACCTGGTCGCCGAAGGACGGCCGCCCGTCGTCCAGCATCCGCACAGCCTCGTAACCGATCATCGCGCCGCCCCTCCCGGGTGCCGGCGGGCGGCGGGACCCGCCCCGGAACCGGCCCCACCAGCGTGCGCGCGGCCCCGGCGCCGGGCCCAGCGATTCTGCCGGCGGCGAATCTGCCGCCGGCAGAACCAAACCTAGACGGTCGTCAGGCGCCGCGGGCCCGTGCGGGTGCGTGGGCAACCGAGCAACCGGACGGTACGCGGACCAGGGCGCCCCGCCGGCCGAGGACCGAACCGGTCCACCCGCAGGGTCGGCCCATTCGCGCCGGGACCGCGGTGCAGCATGGCCCGCGGCGTACGCGGCCCCAGCGGCAGGGTCGGCCCCCCGTCGCGTCGGCTCGCCGGGACCGGCTCCAGCGTGGTCAGCCCGCGCGGTGCGACCGGCACCCGCGGCTCGACCTGGCGCAGGTCGTCCCGCGCCTCCTCCAGCAGCTCGGAGAGGTGGATGCCGAGCGCCCGGCAGATCGCTGCCAGCACCTCCGACGAGGCCTCCTTGCGACCCCGTTCCACCTCGGACAGGTAGGGCACGGACACGCCGGCGGCCTGGGCCACCTCGCGCAGCGTGCGGCCCTGCCGCAGTCGCAGCCGGCGCAGCACCCCACCGATCACCCGTCGCAGCAACGACATGCCGGCCTCACTCTCACGGTCGTCGTTCCGGGGACACCCCCATCATGCCCGCCGCCGACGGCTGGCGCGGTCCGGTGCCTCCGCCGGCCGAGCAACTCGTCATTCATGCCGAGCGCGGCGACGGGCGCCCGGCTCACCGGGCGCTCGTCGCCGGGCGGGCGTCACGGGTGCAGGTGCGGGATCCAGCGGGCGGCCGCCGGATCGACGGCGAGCCGCCCGAACAGCGCCCGCGTGCCGCCGGCGGGCAGCAGCCCCCGGTCGTCGACGGAGACGTCGACGCCGTTGACGTCGTAGACGATGAGCGACTCGTCGCCCCCCTGCCCGCCGAACCGGGCGGGATGGCCGCCGACCGTGGTGTTCGGGTCGGGGTGCGCCTTGTCCCCAGGGTCGGTGTCCGGCCGGTGGCGGGAGAAGCCGACGGAGAGGGTGCGGGCGCGCTGCTGCGCGGGTGCGGCGCCGGACGGCTCCGGGGACCAGGTCGTCCACGCGGACCAGGAGAGCTCGTCGCCGCGCGTCTCCGAGACGTCCAGCGTGATCAGCCGCAGGGTGTCGGGCACGCCTCGGACGGGCACCGGGAGCGGCACCGGATCGTGGCCGAACCGCAGGGCCCGGGCCACCCGCACGGCCGTGTCCGACGCGTCCCCCGGGCCACCGAAGACCCGGACCTGCGCCCAGCCGCCCGGGGCGTACCGCCAGCGCAGGATGGCCTCGGGCTGATCGGCCCCGGAGTAGCGCGCGAAGGTGCTCGGGCGGCCGTTCAGGTCGGGCCCGACGCTGGTCCCGAGCGGGCCGGCCGGAACACCGTCGTCGCGCTGCGGGGCCGACGGCTCGACCCCCTCCGGGTACAGGTTCACCGAGACGCCGCGCCACCGGGCGCCCGGCGCGCTCGTGGTCGCGCCCAGGTACACGCCCGGCCCGGATTGCAGCAGCCCGGCCTGGTACTGGACGGCGCGGACACCGTCCGGCAGCCACCCGAACCGTACGTGCCGCACCGTGGGGTCCACGACGGTCAACGCCGCCGGCAGACCGGTCGCGCCCTCCACCGACGTCCCGTCGGCCGACCCGGTGCCCAGCGGCGCGTGGTCCGGCGGCAGCAGGTTGGGCGCGGTCATCCCGCCGACGACCAGGGCGCCCACCAGCAACGCTGCGGCGCCGCCCTGGGCGTACCGGCGTTGCCGCCGCCCGCGGGTCATCGCCCGGTCGACGTCGAGCACCGTGGACCGGGTCTCCGCCGCCTCGACCTCGGACCGCATCAGGTCCGCCAGTTCACGTTCGTCCAGCATGGTGGTTCCTTTCTCAGCGGGCGGTCGGGGTGGGGGCGAGCAGGGCACGCAGGGTGGACAGACCCTTCGCGGCCTGGCTCTTCACGGTGCCGGGCGAGCAGCCGAGGGCGTGCGCGGTCTCCTCGACGCTGAGATCCTGGAAGTACCGGAGCACGAGCACCGCGCGTTGTCGGGGCGGCACCTGACGCAGCACCCCGACGAGGGTGATCCGGTCGGTCGGGTCGACCGGGTCGGTGTGCCGTTCGGGCAGCGCGGCACCGAGCGCCACCCGGGTCCAGCGCAGCCGCCGTTCGTCCAGCAGGCGCCGGAGCAGCATCGTCCGGACGAGGGCGTCCAGGTTGTCCGCCCGGCGGGCGCGCGCCCAGTTGCGGTACAGCTCGGTGAGCACCCGCTGCAGGATGTCGTCGCCGCGGTCCCAGTCGCCGGTCATCAGGTACGCGGTGCGCCGCCATCGCACCATCCGGGAGCGCACGTAGTCGGTGTACTCGGCGTCGGCCTCGGCTCGTCGCCCGCCGGTTGTCGTCACGGGGGGTACGCCCCTCCCTGTCTGCCGGCCTCGGCCGGTTCGTCGCTGCCGTCAGGTAGTCGGGTGCGGGGCCCGTGCCGGTTGCCCCGCCCGCGAACCCGGGCGTGCGGATCTCGGCGTACCCGCTATGTTGTGGGCGTGCAGGCGACGGAGCAGGTGCGACGGTGATCCATTTTCCCGCGCAACGGCGAGGACCGCTCAGCGCGCTGAGCCTGCGCCTGGCGGCCGCGATCGGCCTGGTCTTCGCGACGGTGGCGGTCGTCTATCTGGACCGGGACGGCTACCGCGACGTCAACGAGGACGGCATCACCCTCCTCGACGCCTTCTACTACACGGTGGTGACCCTCTCCACCACCGGTTACGGGGACATCACCCCGTTCAGTGAGAGCGCCCGGCTGGTGAACGTCGTGTTCATCACCCCGGCGCGGGTGCTGTTCCTGATCATCCTGGTCGGCACCACCCTGGAAGTCCTGACCGAGCAGTACCGGACCGGCCGTCGGCTGACGCGGTGGAGGAAGACCGTGAAGAACCACGTCATCATCTGCGGCTACGGCACGAAGGGCCGCAGCGCGGTCTCCGCCCTGCTGGAGAACGGGCTCGACAAGTCCCGGATCATCGTCGTCGAGCGCAGCGGCGCTGCGCTGCGGCAGGCCACGTCCGCCGGGCTCGTCGCGATCGAGGGCTCCGCGACCCGTTCGGCCACCCTGGACGAGGCGCACGTACGCACCGCCAAGGCCGTGATCATCGCGACCGACAGCGACGACGCGTCGGTCCTGGTGGCCCTGACCGTACGGCAGCTGACCGCCGGTCAGGTGCGGATCATCGCCGCCGCGCGGGAGGCGGAGAACGCCCCGCTGCTCAAGCAGAGCGGCGCGCACCACGTGATCGTCTCCTCGGCCACCGCAGGTCGGCTGCTGGGCCTGTCGACGTCCGCGCCGCCGCTGATCGACGTCGTGGAGGACCTGCTCACGCCGGGGCAGGGCATGGCGTTGGCGATGCGGTCGGCGGAGCGGGACGAGGTGGGCCGCTCGCCACGCGAGCTGGACACGCTGGTCATCGCGCTGGTGCGGCGGGGCAAGGTGGTCACGTTGGCGGACCGGGCCGGCGCGGTCATCGAGACCGGCGACATGTTGGTGCACGTCCGCGACGACCGGCCGCAGTCGACGCCGGTCGCCTGACCGGTCAGCAGGAGCTGTCCGGGTCCCCCTCGGCGGCGGCCTCGGCGCAGGTGACCGGCGCGCTCGCGGCGCGGCAGAGCAGCTCGTAGAGCGTCTCGCGCTCGACCGGGCTGAGGGCGCTGAGCACGTCGTTTTCGACCGTGGCGAGGGCGCATTCCGCCTCACGGAGCCGTTTCGTGCCGGTTTCGGTCATGCTGACCACATGCCGGCGGCGGTCCTCCGCTGAGCGCTTCCGCTCGACCAGCCCCTCCGCCTCCAGGTCGTTGAGCAGCCCGACGACGTTCGTGCCGTCGATCTGGAGGGTGCCGGCGAGCGCCTGTTGGCTGATGTCGCCGGAGGTGCGCAGCACCGTGAGCGCGACGAGGTGCCGGGGGCGCAGGCCCAGGGGCGCGAGCACGGATTCCGATCGCAGTCGCATCCGCCGCGCCAGGTGATCAAGCAGTGCGCCGGACCGACGCTCCGCCTGGCCGACCTCCCCCGCAGACATGTGACTCAGTTTACCCACGGGCAGAAGATGCGTCTGCTATAAATGGTTTGCCCGGCACTAACAATCCGCGAAGGGTTATCCAATGGCACACCTGTTGCACATCGACTCGAGCATCCGGGGGGAGCAGTCGGTCAGTCGCCGGCTCACCGCTCGCGCCGTCGCCGGCTGGCGCGCCGCCAACCCGGACGGAACCGTGACCTACCGCGACCTCGGCCGGAACCCGCTGCCCCACCTCGACGAGGCGGGCGGGCTGGCGCGGATGCTCCCCGCCGACCAGCACACGCCCGAGCAGCGGGCGTCGTGGCAGCTGACCGAGCAGCTGGTGGACGAGGTGAAGCGCGCCGACACGATCCTGCTCGGCCTCCCGCTCTACAACTACGGCGCGCCGAGCAGCGTGAAGGCGTGGGTCGACCACCTCATCGCCGCCGGCCTGTCGTACGACCCGGAGACCAACGCCGGTCTCCTCGGCGGCCGCGACCTCATCGTGCTGGCCAGCCGGGGTGGCGGCTACAGCCCCGGCACCCCACGCGAGGGTTGGGACCACGCGTCGCCGTGGCTGCCGCACGGCCTCTCGCTGACCGGCCTGGAGCCGCGCCTCATCGCCTGCGAGCTCAGCCTCGCCCCGGTCACCCCGGCCATGGCCGAGCTGATCCCGCTGCACGAGGAGAGTCTCGCCGCCGCGGAGCGCGCGATCGACGAGCTGTGGGTGCCGGCCCCGACCGGGGCCTGACCGCCGCCGCCCGGGAAACGAAAAGGGCGGGCCGTTCCGATCGGAACGGCCCGCCCTTCGGCGTCAGGGGACGGGTCAGAGGATCGTCCAGGTGTCCCCGCTGTTGAGCAGCCCGGCGAGCTGCTGCTCCGGGGTCTCGGTGACCTTCGACCGGGCGGCCGCCAACTGGCCCTGCACCACGCTGTCGTAGGACGGCCGGTCGACCGAGCGGAGGACACCGATCGGGGTGTTGCGCAGGTCGAGGCCGGGCAGCCGGGACAGCGCGAAGGCGTACGCGGGGTCGGTGACCGTGGCATCGTGCACGACGATCTCGTCGGGGCTGGTGGCGGCGGTCTCGCGTACCTCCAGGCCGAAGCCGCCCGGCGGGTGGACGACGCAGAACTGCCCGTCCTTGCCGAACGTGATCGGCTGCCCGTGCTCCAGCCGGATCAGGTAGTCGTCCCGGGTCGCCGGCTCCTTGAGCTGGTCGAACGCCCCGTCGTTGAAGATGTTGCAGTTCTGGTAGATCTCCACGAACGCCGAACCCTCGTGCTCGGCGGCGGCGCGCAGCACCGACTGGAGGTGCTTGCGGTCGGAGTCGATGGTGCGGCCGACGAAGGTCGCCTCGGCGCCGAGGGCCAGCGACAGCGGGTTGAACGGGGCATCCGCCGAACCGGCCGGCGTCGACTTGGTGATCTTGCCGACCTCGGAGGTGGGGGAGTACTGACCCTTGGTCAGCCCGTAGATCCGGTTGTTGAAGAGCAGGATCTTGAGGTTGACGTTGCGGCGCAGCGCGTGGATCAGGTGGTTGCCGCCGATGGAGAGCGCGTCGCCGTCGCCGGTGACCACCCAGACCGACAGGTCCGGGCGGGAGGCGGAGAGGCCGGTGGCGATCGCCGGGGCGCGGCCGTGGATCGAGTGCATCCCGTAGGTGTTCATGTAGTACGGGAAGCGGGACGAGCAGCCGATCCCGGAGACGAAGACGATCCGCTCCCGGGGGATGTTCAGCTCCGGCATGAACTGCTGGACGGCGGCGAGGATGGCGTAGTCACCGCAGCCGGGGCACCAGCGCACCTCCTGGTCGGACTTGAAGTCCTTGGCGGTGAGCTTGAGGGCGATGGGCTCAGACATTCTTCAGGACCTCTTCCAGCATCGTCTCCAGCTCGTTGGCCGTGAACGGCAGGCCGCGGACCTGGTTGTAGCTGATCGCGTCGACCAGGTAGCGCGCCCGGACCACGTGGGCGAGCTGGCCGAGGTTCATCTCGGGGATGACCACGCGGTCGTACGAGCGCAGCACGGCCTCGAGGTTGGCCGGCATCGGGTTCAGGTGCCGCAGGTGCGCCTGGGCGATCGACAGCCCGCGCTGGCGCAGCCCACGGCAGGCGGCGCCGATCGGCCCGTACGTCGAACCCCAGCCGAGCACGAGCACGCGGGCGTCGCCGTCCGGGTCGTCGACCTCGACGTCCGGCACCGGGATGGTCTCGATGCGGGCCGCCCGGGTGCGCACCATGAAGTCGTGGTTCGCCGGGTCGTACGAGATGTCGCCGGTCTTGTCGGCCTTCTCCAAACCGCCGATCCGGTGCTCCAGGCCCGGCGTGCCGGGGATGGCCCACGGCCTGGCCAGGGTCTCCGGGTCGCGCAGGTAGGGCAGGAAGGTGGTGCCGTCCTCCCCGTTCGGCGCGCTGGCGAACTCCACCCGCAGGTCGGGCAGGGACTCCACGTCCGGGAGCAGCCACGGCTCGGAGCCGTTCGCGACGTAGTTGTCCGACAGCAGGATGACCGGCGTGCGGTAGGTCAGCGCGATCCGGGCGGCCTCCAGCGCCGCGTAGAAGCAGTCCGACGGCGACTTGGGGGCGATCACGGCCACCGGGGCCTCGCCGTGCCGGCCGTAGAGCGCCATGTTGAGGTCGGCCTGCTCGGTCTTCGTCGGCATGCCGGTCGACGGCCCGGCCCGCTGCACGTCGACGATGACCAGGGGCAGCTCCAGAGCCACCGCCAGGGAGATCGTCTCGCTCTTCAGGGCCACGCCGGGGCCGCTGGTCGTGGTCACGCCGAGCGAGCCGCCGTACGACGCGCCCAGCGCCGCGCCGACCGCCGCGATCTCGTCCTCGGCCTGCATGGTGAGTACGCCGAACTTCTTGTGCTTGCTCAGCTCGTGAAGGATGTCCGACGCCGGCGTGATCGGGTAGGCGCCGAGGAAGACCGGCAGCCCCGAGCGGACGCCGGCGGCGACCAGCCCGAGCGAGAGCGCCGCGTTGCCGGTGATGTTGCGGTAGGTGCCCGGCCGCATCTTCGCCGGCTTGACCTCGTAGCGGACCGCGAAGTCCTCGGTGGTCTCGCCGAAGTTCCAGCCGGCCCGGAAGGCGGCGACGTTCGCGGCGACCAGCTCCGGCCGGGCCGCGAACTTGCGCTCCAGGAACCGCAGCGTCGACTCGTACGGGCGGGAGTACATCCAGCTCAGCAGCCCGAGGGCGAACATGTTCTTCGCCCGCTCGGCGTCCTTCTTGGACACCTCCTGGTCGGCCAGCGCGCCGATCGTCATCGAGGTCAACGCCACCGGGTGGACCACGTAGCCGGCGAGCGAGTCGTCGTCGAGCGGGCTGACCTGGTAGCCCACCTTGGCCAGGTTGCGCTTGGTGAACTCGTCGGTGTTGACGATGATGTCCGCGCCGCGCGGCAGGTCGACCAGGTTGGCCTTCAACGCGGCCGGGTTCATCGCCACCAGCACGTTCGGCGCGTCGCCCGGGGTCAGGATGTCGTAGTCGGCGAAGTGGACCTGGAAGCTCGACACACCCGGCAGAGTGCCGGCGGGCGCCCGGATCTCGGCGGGGAAGTTGGGCAGCGTGGAGATGTCGTTGCCGAGCTGCGCGGTCTCCGAGGTGAACCGGTCACCGGTCAGCTGCATGCCATCGCCGGAGTCGCCGGCGAACCGGATGACGACCCGGTCCAGTTGACGGATCTGCTTGGTCACGCCTGCACCTCGCTTCGCTGCGCGCGGTCGCGCGGGCGGCTCGCAATGATGGTGACCTCGCCTTGCCCGGCCACGTGACCTCCTTGACGCACCGCTGCACCCGACCGGACGTGGATCGGCCCGGCCCGTTGTGTTTTCTCACCTGAGAGCCTACGTCGGATCGACCCGTCACCTTCCCCGGGTGTTGGGCGACTGGGACCGGATCAGGGGGTGAAATTCACCACTTAGTGGCGTTTCATATCGCACGCCGTAATCGAGATCACCGCCGGCCCCTGAGGCTCAGTCGCGCGGCGCCGCCGCCGGCTCGTGCACCGGGCCGGTGAGGCGGCGACGCAGCGAGGTGGTGGCCAGCCCCAGCGCCAGCACGACCAGCAGGGTCGACACCGCGATGAGCAGGATCGCCGTACGCCGGACCGAGCCGCCCCCACCGCCCGAGGCGACGGCGGTGCCGTCGGTGAGCACCCCCTGCGAACCGGTCGGCGCGGCCCCGGTGGCGACCGGGGTGGCCAGGGCCGCCGCCGCGGTGATCCGGAAGCTCATCTGGACCTGCCGGCTCTGGCCGCTGCGCTGGTCGAGGCTGCCGACGACGGCGCCCGACAGCGGGGCCTGCCGCTGGGCCTCGGGTGTCGCCTCGACCGGCAGCCACAGCTCGGCGGTCTCCCCGGCGGGGACGGTGCCCACGTCGCAGCGGGTCCGGGTCGCGTCGACCGCGGCGCAGCCGGCGGGCGGCACCGGCACGGTCACCCCGGCGGGAAGAACCACCTCGATGCCACCGGAGGCGTCCACCGTGCCGGTGTTGCCCAGTCGCACGGCGAGGTCGGGCGCCTCGCCGCTGATGTCGAAGGCCACCTCGCCGGTCTCCAGCGCGATGCCGGGCGCCGGTGGGCCCGGTGGGAAGAGCACCGCGAACCCCTCGTGGTCGCTGACCGGTCCGGTCGTCCCGGGAGCGCTCGCGGTCACCGCGACCGAGCCGCTGAGCGGCATCTGTCGCCACGCCGTGCCGGCGACCCGGACCCGGACCACGGTGCTGAACCGGGCGCCCGCGTCGGCCGTCCACTCGCCGCAGCGGTAGCTGCCACCGCCCTGCTCGGCGCAGCCCGCGGTGCCGGCGTCGGTCAACCCCGGGGGCAGCGTGTAGGAGAGCCGGATCCGCTCCGCGACGCGGCCGGTGTTCGTGACGGTGACCTGCAGGGTGGTGACGATGCTGGCCGAGTTCCAGTACCGGGCGGGCACCGTGACGTCGCCGGTGGTCACCCGCACCCCGAGCGGCGGGGCCGGGGCGTTCCCGGGGGCCGTCGGTCGGACCGGCGGCCGGTCCGGAGGCAGGGGCGGCCGGGTCGTCGTGGTGGGGACCGCGCTGGGCGCCGTGGTGGTGGGCGTGGCGGCGGGCGCCGATGTGGTCGGCGGGGCGGGTTCGGTGGTCACCGGCGGCGGAGGGGTCGTCTCGGACGGCGGTTCGATCGTCGACGGAGCCGTGGTCGGGTCCCCGGGCCCCGTCGGCTCCTCCGTCGGCGTGTCCCCACCCGGTTCCTCGACGGGGTCGCTGACCACCGCGACCGGGCTGGTCCCGGGGGAGGCGGCGGCGGTCCACCCGGGCACGACGGCGACCGCCGTCACCAGACCGAGCGTCAGGGACGCCGCCAGCGCGGACAGGTGCCGACGAGGTGCCACTCGGCCGGCGGCCTCCGCGCTGGTCATGTGTCCTCCGTACGTCGGTGTGACGTCCAATGTTCGTAACAGTTGCTTCGCGGCACTAGTCCCGGGGGGAAACAAATGCGTAACGTGTTCGATACGTGCTACCCGGGGTGGGCGGTAGGCTGCCGGCGTGACCGGATACCTGGGCTCGTACGCGACGCTCGGGCTCTTACTGCTCGTCAGCGTGGTCTTCTTCGTGGCGGCGTTCTCGGCCAACCGGGTGTTACGTCCGGGCCGACCGGCCGATCCCCCCGGCAAGCGGGCCACCTATGAGTGCGGGCTCGACCCGGTGGGCGGCGACTGGGCGCAGATGCAGATCCGCTACTACGTCTACGCCTACCTCTACGTGCTGTTCGCGGTCGAGGCGGTGTTCCTCTTCCCCTGGGCGGTGGTGTTCGACCGGCCCGGATTCGGCCTGGTCACGGTGGTCGAGATGGCGATCTTCGTGGCGGTGCTCGCGCTGGGCATCCTCTATGCCTGGCGTAGGAACATCCTGCGCTGGACCTGAGCCGCCGGGCCACCGGCGAACGTGTCGGACGGTCCGGTCGGTGAGCGGCCGATCACGGACCGTTCGTCGGGCAGGGGTCCCGGATCAGGCGAGGCCACGCCGGGTGGCCGCCGGAGGGCGGTCACCGCGGATCGAGGCGACCATGTCGAGTACCCGGCGGGTCGGGAGGACCTGGTGGGCGCGGAACACCCGGGCACCCAGCCAGGCCGACACGGCCGTGGCCGCGAGCGTCCCCTCCAACCGCTCGGCGACCGGTAGGTCCAGGGTCTCGCCGACGAAATCCTTGTTCGAGAGCGCCACCAGCAGCGGCCAGCCGGTCGCGGTGAGCTCGTCCAGCCGTCGGGTGATCTCCAGCGAGTGACGGGTGTTCTTGCCGAAGTCGTGCGCCGGGTCGATCAGGATGCCGTCGGGGCGTACGCCCAGGGCCACCGCGCGCTCGGCGAGGCCGGTGACGGTGGCGAGCACGTCGGCCACCACGTCGTCGAAGCCGGCCCGGTGCGGCCGGGTGCGGGGTGCCAGCCCTCCCGCGTGTGAGCAGACGAGACCGGCGCCGGTCTCCGCCGCGACCCGGGCCAACGCCGGGTCCGCACCGGACCAGGTGTCGTTCAGCAGGTCCGCCCCGGCGGCCACCGCCTCCACCGCGACCTCGGCCCGCCAGGTGTCGATGGAGATCACGACGTCGGGGAAGGAGGCCCGGACGGCGGCGATCGTGTCGACCGTACGACGGATCTCCTCCGCCACGTCCACCTCGGAGCCGGGCCCGGCCTTCACCCCACCGATGTCGATGATCCCGGCGCCCTCGGCCACCGCCCGCTCCACCGCCCGCAGGGCGCTGTCGGCGGCGAAGGTGGAGCCCCGGTCGAAGAACGAGTCCGGTGTGCGGTTGACGATCGCCATCACCACCAACTCGCCCGGGGCGAACGTCCGTCCACCGAGCCGGAGCTCACCGGCCATGCCGCCTCCTCACGGTCCACCGGCCGGGTCACCCACAGCGCCGGCCGGTCCCGACGCTAGCCGGTCCGGTAACCGCGGCTTCCCGCGGTGGTGTGGCACCGGCCTGGGTGGCGGGGTCGCTCCGGCCCGGTCGGCATGCCACGATCTGTGCATGGGTCAGGTTCTGCTCATGCTGGTCGTGGCGTTGACCGTCGCGGCGGTCGTGTTCGGGGTGACGGTGCTGGTCACCGGCCGGGATCCGGGCCTGGCGCCCGCCGAGCCGGACGGGCGCGCCGTGCCTCTGCCGGGCAACCGCCCGCTGCGCGAGTCGGATGTGTCGGACGTCCGGTTCGACACCGTGCTGCGTGGGTACCAGATGGCCCAGGTCGACCAGGCGATGCGCCGGGCGGCCTACGACATCGGCTACAAGTCCGAGCTGATCGGCGTCCTGGAGGCGGAGGTGGCCGCGTTGCGCGAGGGGCGGACGGCCGACGCCGAGGTCCTGCGCCGGGCCCGCGAGCAGGCGGCCGGCGCCAGCGCCAACGGTGTGGCCACCGTGCCGGGCGCCGCCGGCGCGCCGGCCACCGACGCCGACCCGGTGGGGCCGGTGACGGTGACCGCTGACGGGCCGGCGGGCACCGCCGAGCGGGGCGGCGTCCTGCCCGACCCCACCACCTCGCCCGCCGACTCCGACGGCACGGAGCCCGCCGGCGGCGAGCCCACGGCGGAGGCGGCGCGTCCCGGCCCGGTGGTGTCCTCGGAGTCGACGTGACCGGATCCGACGGCGCGGACGGCCTGGGCGAGGCGGCCCAGCCGGGCGCCGGCGAGGTGACCGCCACCGTGATCGTCGACGCGCCGGCGGAGCGGGTCTTCGCCGCGCTGCTCGCCTGGGAGCGCCAGTCGTCCTGGATCCCTTTCACCCGCGTCCGGGTGAAGGAGGGCGACGGGCGTGAAGGCAGCCTGATCGAGGCGGTGACCGCCCTCGGCCCCGCCGAGTTGCGCGACGAGATGCGGGTGGTCCGCGTCGACGAGCCCTACGAGATCGGTGTGGTGCACTGCGGCACGCTGCTGCGCGGTCCCGGCGTGCTGCGCTGCACCCCGCTGGCCCGCGACCGCACCCAGGTCGTGTGGCACGAGTGGTTTCACCTGCCCGGCGGTCCGGCCGGTCGGGTGGCCTGGCCGGTGCTCTGGCCCGGCTCCAAGTTCGGCCTGACCCAGGCGCTGCGCCGGTTCGGTCGCCTGGTCGAGCAGGGCCGCCTTCCCTGACCGGCGTCGGCGCCGCACCGGGCCGCCCGTCGCCGCCTCAGCGGACCGGGGTGGCGCTCTCCGGCACCGGGCGCGTCGCGGCCACCCCGGGATCGCCGGCGGGTGCGGGCTGCCAGCCCGGCGAGCGGAACAGGTGGCCGGCGCGGTGCCGCCAGGTCGCCGCCGCCCGCAGGTCACGGGCGATCGAGACGTACTCGTGGAACGCCACCCGCACCGGGTTGTAGGTGCCGATGTTCTTCGTGAGGCCGTAGACGCAGCGCTCGCCCTCCGGCGCGAACGTGCCGAACAGCCGGTCCCAGACGATCAGGATGCCGCCGAAGTTGCGGTCCAGGTAGCCGCCCTGCGAGGCGTGGTGGACGCGGTGGTGCGACGGGGTGTTGAACACGGCCTCGTACCAGCGGGGCAGCTTGTCGATCCGCTCGGTGTGGATCCAGAACTGGTAGAGCAGGTTCACCGAGCCGGCGAACGCGACGACGGCCGGGTGCACCCCGCCCAGGATCAGCGGGATGTAGAAGACCCAGCTGGTCAGCCCGGTCCACGGCTGGCGAAGCGCGGTGGACAGGTTGAACCGCTCGGACGAGTGGTGGACCACGTGCGACGCCCAGAGGATCCGGATCACGTGGTGGCCGCGGTGCGACCAGTAGTAGCAGAAGTCCTGCGCGAGCAGGATCAGCGGCCAGCTCCACCACAGCTCGGCGACCCGCAGCGGGGTGAGGGCGTAGAGCAGCGCGTACGCGGCCGCGACCGGCACCTTCCACAGCAGGTCGGTGAAGACGCTGCCGAGCCCCATCGCCAGGCTGGTCGCCGTGTCCGCGCCGCCGTAGCCCACCTCGTCATCGTCGCGGTGCAGCAGGTAGGAGATCCGTTCGAGCACGATCAGCAGCAGGAAGGCCGGGATCGACCAGGCGATGATGTCCGGGAACTCCTTCATGGGCCGCCTCCCGCGGTCGGTGCCCGGCACGGCCCCGTCCATCGACGGCCATACCCCTACCGGTCGGTAACCAGCACCATAGGCAGCCTTCGGCGCCGGAGGCAATGGGGGTGTCGGAGGTTTGGCCTAGCGTGGACGCCGTGAGTGACCTGGTGATCGGCGCCGACGGGCTGCCGCGCTGCGCCTGGGGGGCGAGCACCCCCGACTACGCCGTCTACCACGACACCGAGTGGGGCCAGCCGTTGCACGGCGACGACGCGCTCTACGAGCGGATGACGTTGGAGGCGTTCCAGTCCGGCCTGTCGTGGTTGACGATCCTGCGCAAGCGCCCCGCGTTCCGGCTGGCCTTCGACGAGTTCCGCATCCCGACCGTGGCCGGCTACGGCGACGCCGACGTGACCCGGCTGCTGGCCGACGCCGGCATCGTGCGCAACCGGGCCAAGATCGAGGCGGCGATCGCCAACGCGCGGGCCGCCGCCGAGCTGCCCGAGGGCCTCTCCGCGCTGCTCTGGTCGTTCGCTCCGGCGCCCCGGCCGACCCGCCCGACCTCGTTCACCCAGGTGCCGGCCATCACCCCGGAGTCCACGGCGATGGCCAAGTCGCTCAAGAAGCGTGGCTTCCGGTTCGTCGGCCCGACCACGGCCTACGCGCTCATGCAGGCCACCGGAATGGTTGACGACCACCTCGACGGCTGCCACGTCAAGCCAACCGGCGCGGCGTGATGGGATGGGGGGCATGACGACCGACACCGCACACCGGGCGAACGGGACGAGCCGACCGGCTGGCACCGCGGCCTGGGCCGTCCTGCTGCCCCCCGGCCGCTTCGACGCCGAGCGGCTCGTCCACCACGACACCCTGGAGCTGACCGGCCTCGGCGAGACCGGCCGGCCCCACGCGGGCGACGAGGTGGCGGTGCTGGTCGACGAGCCGCTACGGCTCGTCGCGCTGGGTCGGGTCACCACGTCGAGCGGCGCGCGCCCCGACGACCCGGACGACCCGCAGTCCGACCGGGAGGTGGCACTGGTGGTGGCGTACACCCGGCGGTCCTTCGACCAGCCGGTCCCCGCCGACCAGCTCGTCCTCGACGGGCCGGTCAGCGCGCTCGACCCGGCCGCCTACCGGGTGCTGGCCGACCGGCTCGGCCCGCCGCCCCCGCGCCGGACCTGGCTGGTCAGCCTCGACCTGCCGATCGAGGCCGACTCCCCGGCCGAGGCGGTCCGGCTGTTCTGGGCCTACGTGCAGGAGCTCGGCCCCCGCGAGCTGCCCGCGTTCGTCTCGCCCGCCGGCGACGAGTTGGCGATGCAGGCGTTCGTGCTCGGCGCTGAGGCCAACCAGGATCCGGAGGAGGACGACTGACCCCGCCCCGGCCGGGCGCCGGGTCAGCGACCCTCGAAGACGGGCTTCTGCTTGCCCACGAACGCCATCGTGGCGGCCCGGTGGTCGGTCGTGGCGCCGCAGATCGCCTGCGCCTGGGCCTCGGCGGCCAGGGCGTCCGCTAGGGTGCCGGCGTCGGCGATGGAGAGCTGCCGCTTGATCGCGCCGTAGGCGACGGTGGGACCGGCGGCGAGGCGGGCGGCCAACTCCTGCGCGGCCGGCAGCACCTTCTCGTCGTCGTCCGCCAGGCGGTTCAGCAGCCCCAGCCGGCACGCCTCCTCGGCTCCCACCGGCTCGGCCAGCATCAGCAGCTCCACCGCCTTGGCGTGCCCGACCAACCGGGGCAGCGTCCACGAGGCGCCGGTGTCGGCGGCCAACCCGACCTTGGCGAAAGCCATCAGGAAGCTCGTGCTCGGTCCACCGATGCGGATGTCGGCGAGGAAGGCCAGCGAGGCGCCCGCCCCGGCGGCCATGCCGCGTACCGCGGCCACCACCGGCTTCGGCAGGTTGGCCAACCGGGCGGCGATCGGGTTGTAGTGCGCCCGTACGGTCGCCAGCGGGTCGTCGGAGGTCGACTCCAGGGTCGCCACGTGCTCGCGCAGGTCCTGCCCGGCGCTGAACGACCCGCCCGCACCGGCGAGCACCACGGCCCGGCACGTGCGGTCGCTCTCCAACTCGGCCAGGGTGTCCCGGAGCGCCTCCTTGAGGGCCACGTCGAACGCGTTCATCGCCTTCGGGCGGTTCATCGTGAGCGTGACGACGGCGTCGGTCCGGTCGACGAGCAGCGGCTCGGTCACTTGTCTAACGACCCTTCTGTCGGGCGAGTCGGTTGCCGGCGTCGAGGCACTGCTCGACGTACCGGTCGGCGGCCGGCCGCAGCCGCGCCGCGTGCCGGTCGAAGAAGCTGGCCGCGGCGGTGCCGGGCCAACGCTCCGGAAGCAGCGCCGGGGGGAGCTGCGGATCCCGGAACAGGAACGTACGCCACGCGTGCACCAGCCGGAACCGGGCGGCGTACGCCTCCTCGTCCCCGCTGCGTACGGTCACCGCGCTCAGCAACGGGCGCTGCTCGGCGACGAAGCGTTCGTATGCCCGGCCGATCTCCGCCAGGTCCCAGGCCCGCCGCACCACGCCCATCGCCCCCGGCGTGCCGGCGGCGTGCGCGGCGGTGAACCGCTCGTAGCGCACGCCCGCCTCGGCGAGCAGCAGGTCCACGTCCTCGCCGGGCCGGGTGGCCACCCAGGTGCACTCGTCGAGCGTGCCGTAGCCCAGGAAGCTCAGGTTGGCGGAGAGCCGCTGCCGCTCGCGGCGGGACGTGGGAGCCTCCAGCACCAGGAGGTCGAACCGGCCGTCCCAGCTGACCCGGCCGGTGCGGTAGATCCGGGCGGCGGCCTCGTCCAGGCGCCGCGCCGCCTTGGGTGTGATCGAATATCCCGGTCCCGACGCCAGCCGCAGCGGGTCGAGCCAGCCCTGGCGGACCATCCGGGAGACCGCGGTGCGCACGGCCGGCGGTGCGATGCCGAGCGGTGCCAACAGCTTGACCAGGGCGGCGACCGGCGCGCGGCCACCCCGGGGTCGGAGGTGGTCGCCGTACAGGTCGAAGAGTGCCGACCGTGCCTGCATGACCGCACATTGTGACAGGCCTTCTCAAGATAAGCTAGATGCTGTTACATCAATGGTGCTTCGGTTTGGGTCCGGCGGTGTTCATCAGGGAAAATCGTTGGTCGACACCCCGCGGCGGTTGCGGGTGGTCGTGACGAAGTGGCTGTGGGGCAACCCACCGACCCTGGTGTAGGTCTGAGGGGAGACAACATGGCGGCGATGAAGCCGCGGACGGGCGACGGTCCGCTGGAAGTCACCAAGGAGGGCCGGGGCATCGTCATGCGAGTCCCGCTGGAGGGCGGTGGCCGGCTCGTCGTCGAGATGACTCCGGACGAGGCCAACGCGCTCGGTGACGCGCTGAAGGCGGCCGCCGGCTGATCAGGACCGGTGTGGGCGGCACCGACCGCCCCGACGGTTCGTCATACCCTGAGCCACCGGCCGCTGCCGGTGGCTCAGGGCTTCACCGGCGTGGAGCGCCGGGAGCGTCCCGGCTCCGCGAAACCCTTTCCTGGAGGTACGGTCCCGCGTGCTCGCGATCAGGCTGGTAACCGAGCCCGAGCGGCTCGACACGCTCGTCCTGCCCGTCCGACCGGCCGGAACGGAGACGGGCGACGACGCCCCGGCCGTGCCGCTGGCCGCCGCGGTGACGCTTCCCGACGGGGTCGCCGACGAGGCCACCGCGCTGGCCCCGGCGGCCCGGCTCACCGGCCGCGCCGGTGAGACCCGCACCCAGCTGCGCCCCGGGCGTACCCCGGGAGTGCTGGTGCTGTTCGGGGTCGGCGCGGGCGACGAGGCGGACTGGCGGCGGGCCGGTGCCGCGTTGGCGCGTGCCGCCACCGATGAGACGCACATCACCATCGCGCTCCCGGGAGACGTGACCACGGCGGCCGTCCGGGGGCTCACCGAGGGGCTGCTGCTCGCCTCCTACCGCTTCCGGCTGACCGAGGCCGGCCCGACGCCCGCACTCGCCGGCGTCGACCTGCTCGTGGCCGACCCGGACGCCCACCTGAGCGTGGTCGAGACGGCGCGGACCACCGCCCGGTTGACCCGCTGGGCCCGCGACCTGACCAACACGCCCTCCTCCGTGAAGAACCCGGAGTGGTTCGCCGGGCAGGTGGCCGAGCAGGCCGCCGACGTGCCGGACCTGCACCTGCGCGTACGCGAGCCCGCCGCGCTGGCCGCCGAGGGCTTCGGCGGGATCCTCGCCGTCGGCGGCGGCTCGGCGAGCGGTCCCCGCCTGGTCGAGCTCGACTGGCACCCGGCCGGCGCGACCACGCACGTGGTGCTGGTCGGCAAGGGCATCACGTTCGACACCGGCGGCATCTCGATCAAGCCGGTGCCGGCGATGAAGCTCATGCGCAAGGACATGGCCGGCGCCGCAGCCGTGGTCGCCGCCGCCCTCGGCGCGGCGGCCCTGCGGCTGCCGGTCCGCGTCACCACGCTCGCCCCGCTCGCCGAGAACATGGTCAGCGGGTCGGCGTTCCGCCCCGGCGACATCGTCCGGCACTACGGCGGGGTGACCAGCGAGACCACCAACTCCGACGCCGAGGGGCGGCTGGTGCTGGCCGACGCGCTCGCCTACGCCGTCCAGGAACTCCAGCCGGACCTGCTGGTCGACCTGGCGACGCTGACCGGCGCGAACGCGGTGGCCCTCGGCAAGCGCACCGGCGCCCTCTACAGCGAGAACGACCAGCTCGCCGCGGACCTGCTGGCGGCCGTTGAGGCAGCCGGCGAGTCGGCCTGGCGGATGCCGCTGCCCGCGGACTACGTCGAGTACCTGGGCAGCGACCTGGCCGACCTCTACAGCGCCCCGACCCAGGGTGCCGGATCCGTGGTCGCCGCGCTCTACCTGCGCGAGTTCACCGGCGAGCTGCGGGACCGCTGGGTCCACGTGGACATGTCCGCGCCGTCGTGGGCCGACGGCGACGACGCCGAGCTGACCAGGGGAGCGACCGGCTGGGGCGTACGGTCCCTGCTGCGCTGGCTGACCACCCTGGGCTGAACGGCCGACGGCGCCCGACCCGGCGGACCTGCGGTCCGCCGGGTTCACTCAGCACTTGACGGCGGCGAGCAGCCCCTGCCCGACCGGCAGCAGCGCCGGGATCCAGTGCTCCGACTCCCGGATCGCCTTGATCGTCTCCCGGACGGTCACCGTCTCCGCGTCGCGGGCCGCCGGGTCGCCGATCCGGCCGCCGGCCAGCGCGCCGTTGAGCACGAGCACCCCGCCGGGGCGCAGCAGCCGCAGCGCGGCCTCCACACAGGCGTGGAAACCGGTCGCCTCGGCGTCGACGAAGACCAGGTCGTACGCCCCGTCGGCGAGCCGCGGCAGCACGTCGAGCGCCCGGCCGGTGATGATCCGGGTCCGGCCCGAGGGGAAGCCCGCCTCGGCGAAGATCCGCCGGGCGATCCGCTGGTGCTCCACCTCGACGTCGATCGTGGTGAGTACGCCGTCGGCACGCATGCCGCGCAGCAGCCACACCCCGCTCACGCCGGTGCCGGTGCCGATCTCCACGACGGCACGGGCGTTGCCGGCGGCGGCGAGCAGCCGCAGCGCGGCGCCCGAGCCCGGTGTCACCGCGTCGAGGCCCACCTCACGGGCCAGACTGCGGGCGGTGCGCAGCACGAGGTCCTCGGCGGCGTACTGCTCGGCGAAGTGCAGGGCCGGGCTCGTCGAACTGCCGGAACCGGCGACCGTGGCGATGGGGCACCTCCGGGCGGCGCGTGGTGCGAGGGGTGGGTTGGCGCTATGAGCCTAGAGGCGGCGTGTCGACGGCGCAGCCGCGCGTCCGGCCACTGGATCACGCGGGCGGCAACCGCTGACCCGAACCCGGACATCCGTGCAATCCTGGAAGCGGTGTCCCGCCAGTCGCGGCCCGGGCGGATGTGTCGCCGGGCCGTGCGATGCGGGATCCGGGGGACGGACTGGGAGGCACCGACGTGACCGACGGCTGGGACTGGCGCCGGCCCGGTGATGCCGCGACTCCGGCGGGCACGCCGGGGCCGGGCACGGCACCGGGAGCGGGCGCGCCGGGCAGCGCCGGGGGTGCTGCGTCGCCCTGGTGGTCCGACGCGCTGGCCGACCCGTGGCGGGACCCGGCGGCGCCGGCCGCCGTCGTCGTACCCGCGCAGGTCGACGCCGGCACGCAGCCCGAACCGGTGACCGACCCGGACGCACCCGGCCGTCCGGTGTTCCGCCACCTGGTGCTGATTCCGCTGGTGACAGCACTGCTCGCGGGCGCGCTGGGCGGGGCGCTCGGCTACGCGTTCGCGGTCCGTGGCGGCGTCGGCCCCAGCACGGTGCTCGGCGCCGACCCCGGTCAGGCGCCCGGGCTGGCCCAACGCAAGCCGGAGTCGCTCGCCGGGGTCGCCGAACGGGTCCTGCCCAGCGTGGTGACGGTCCGGGTCAGCAGCCTCGGCGGGACGAGCGAGGGCTCCGGCTTCATCGTCAGCTCCGACGGGCACGTGATCACGAACGACCACGTGGTGGCCGGGGGCACCGGCAAGGCGTCGGTGGTCTTCAACGACGGCACGTCCGCGCCCGCCACCCTGGTCGGCCAGGACCCGGAGTCCGACATCGCCGTCATGAAGGTCGACCGGACCGGGCTGCGGCCGGTGGAGTTCGGTGACTCCGACGCGCTGGCCGTCGGCGACCCGGTCCTGGCGATCGGCTCGCCGCTCTCGCTGGCCAACACGGTCACCGCCGGCATCGTGAGCGCCCTCGACCGGACGATGCAGGCCGGGGAGCCCGGCGGCCCGGTCCGCTACTACGCGGCCATCCAGACCGACGCGGCGGTCAATCACGGCAACTCCGGCGGTCCGCTGGTCGACGGCGCCGGCCGGGTGGTGGGGGTCAACTCGACCATCAAGTCGTTGGTGTCGGAGGGGCAGGAGGCGGGCAACATCGGCCTGGCCTTCGCGATCCCGATCAATCAGGCCAAGCGGGTCACCCAGGACATCATCGGCACCGGTAAGGCCCGACGTACGGTCATCGGCGCCCAGGTCGGCGGCCCGGGGGCGGGTGTGGCCGGCGGAGGCGTACGCCTGGCGGCGGTCGAGCCGGCCGGGCCGGCCGCCGACGCGGGGCTGCGCACCGGCGACGTGATCCTGCGGCTGAACGGGCGGCCGATGAGCGAACCGAGCGACCTCATCGCCCTCGTCCGCAAGTTCGCGCCCGGCTCGGTGGTCACCGTCGAGTACCGCCGGGGATCGACCCGACAGAATGCCTCGGTGACTCTCGCGGCCGATGCGAAGTGACGACCTCGTCACCCCCTCCCCGGGGTGCCCTCCTCGTGCGTAGTCTTGCCACGGATGTCGAGAGGAGGCCCGCCGGATGTTCGAGAACCTGAACTGGTGGGAGATCGGTGCGCTGCTGCTCCTGGCGCTGCTGATCTTCGGTGACCGGCTGCCCGCGGTCATCAACGACGGACTGCGCCTGGTGCGCAACCTGCGCAACATGGCCCGCAACGCCACCGGCGACCTGAGCCGTGAGCTCGGCACCGACATCCAGCTGGAGGACCTGCACCCCAAGGCGTTCATCCGCAAGCACCTGCTCAGCGAGGAGGACGAGCAGGCGATCCGGAAGCCCTTGCAGGGCGTCTACGACAACCTCCGCGCGGACGTCACCGCCGTGCACAACGACCTGAAGGATGTGGCCGCGGCGGCCGACCTGCGGTCGGGAGGCCGCTCGACGACCGCCACCGGAGGCGCTCCCGCGCCCGCCCCCCGCACCAGCTACGACGACGCCACCTGATCGAGCGCCCGCGCGGCGCGCGCTTGTCCTGGTGGGCCTGACACCGCGGCTTTCGGTTGGTCCGGCGAGGCGGCCCTGTTGGAGTCGGATCCTTTAGAGCTGAGTCACTTCCGTCATCGTGTTGTCGCCCGGGCAGACGGCCCTTCCTGCTGAACCGTTTACGCCATCAGCTCGAAAGGACCGCGCGGAGGCATGTGCCGCCGCTGGCGGGCCTCGCGCGCCGCGTCGAGCGGAGTCGCGCGCCGAGAGGCGGCGCGGCCGGGGTGGCGTGGGTCAGCGGCCGGCGGGCTTGAGACCGAGGGGCTTGCCGAGCAGCGACTCCCGCCGGACGGCGAGGCGGTCCGCGATCCCACCCAGCGCCTGCGCGGCCGGCGACTCCGGCTCGGCCAGCACGATGGGGTCGCCGGCGTCGCCGGCCTCGCGTACCCGGGTGTCCAGCGGGATCTGGCCGAGCAGCGGCACCTGGGCGCCGATGGTCCGGCTCAGCGACTCGGCCACCGTCTGGCCACCGCCAGCACCGAAGACCTCCATGCGGGAGCCGTCGGGCAGTTCGAGCCAGGACATGTTCTCGATCACACCGACCACGCGCTGGTGGGTCTGCAGCGCGATGGCGCCGGCCCGCTCGGCCACCTCGGCGGCGGCGGCCTGCGGGGTGGTCACCACCAGGATCTCCGAGTTGGGCAGCAGCTGCGCCAGCGAGATGGCCACGTCGCCGGTGCCCGGGGGCAGGTCGAGCAGGAGCACGTCCAGGTCGCCCCAGTAGACGTCGGCGAGGAACTGCTGCAGCGCCCGGTGCAGCATCGGACCGCGCCACACCACCGCGGCGTTGCCGGCGGTGAACATGCCGATCGAGATGACCTTCACGCCGTGCGACTGCGGCGGCATGATCATGTCTTCGACCCGGGTCGGTCGACCGTCCGCGCCGAGCATCCGGGGCACCGAGTGGCCGTAGATGTCGGCGTCGACCACGCCGACGGAGAGCCCCCGGGCGGCCAGGGCGGCGGCCAGGTTGACCGTCACGCTGGACTTGCCGACGCCGCCCTTGCCGCTGGCCACCGCGTACACGCGGGTGCGGGAGCCGGGCTGGGCGAACGGGATGACCGGCTCGGCGGACGCGGTGCCGCCGCGCAGCGTCGCCTGCAGCGACTGGCGCTGCTCGGGACTCATCACCCCGAACTCGATCTCCACCCCGGTGACGCCGGGAACCGCGCCGACGGCTGCGGTGATGTCCGCCCGCAGCTTGTCCTTCAGCGGGCAGCCGGCAACGGTGAGCAGCAGCTCGACGCGTACCACGCCGTCCGCGCCGACCACGGCGGACTGGACCATGCCCAGCTCGGTGATGGGCCGACGGATCTCCGGGTCGTTGACGGTGGCCAGGGCGGCCTGGATCGCGTCCTCGACGGTGCTGACGGGTGCTGACATGACGGCAATGCTACGTCGGCGCTGATCCGCCTCCTCGGCAGCCGGGGGCGGTGTGAGCGAATCGATGGCCGCGGGTGGCCGCTTCACCGAGGGCTGGACGACCACCCGACGAAGTGGGACGATCGAGACGAACGCCGCTCGCCTGGCCCCTTGAGGCGCGCGGCGTTCAAAGCGTTCCGGCCCCCCGGCCGACGTCGCTGTCCATCTCGTCGCGGGGCTCGTCCAGGCCCTCGCCGCCCGACCGTGTCGCGCCGCGGTCCTGCTTGTCCTGCTGACGCCGTTCGAGTCGTTGCCGCCGCTGGCCCGCCTCGTCCAACTCCTCGGCCAGCCGGGCCAGCTCGGTGCGGAGGAAGTCCCGGGTGGCCACCTCGCCCATGGCGATCCGCAGCGCGGCGATCTCCCGCGCCAGGTACTCGGTGTCCGCCTTCTGCGCGGTCGCCCGCCGCCGGTCCTCCTCCAGCGCCACCCGGTCCCGGTCGGCCTGGCGGTTCTGCGCCAGCAGGATCAGCGGCGCGGCGTAGCTGGCCTGCAACGACAGCACCAGCGTGAGGAACGTGAAGGTGTACGGGTCGAAGCGCAGCGACGGTGGCGCGAGCGTGTTCCAGCCGAACCAGATCCCGATCACCAGCGTCATGTAGACGATGAAGTTCGCGGTCCCCATGCTCCGCGCGATCCCCTCCGACCAGCGGCCGAAGGCCTCCGGGTCGAAGCGGGGCAGCTTGACGCTTCGGGCGTCACGCGGCTGGTCCAGCCGCTGCGCCCGCCGCTGCTCAGCCATCGGCGCCGTCCGACGTCTCCTCGACGACCTCCGGGGCGGCGACCGCGTCCCGGTCCCGCCAGTCCCGGGGCAGCGAGTGGTCCAGCACGTCGTCGACGGTCACCGCGCCGACCAGTCGGTTGTTCCGGTCGATCACCGGCATGGCGACCAGGTCGTACGTGGCCATCCGGCGGGTGATCTCGGGCAGCGGCGTGGTCGGCCGGAGCGGGTCGATGTCGTTGACCACGACACCGCCGAGCATGTCGGCCGGAGGTTCCCGCAGCAGCCGTTGGAAGTGGACCATCCCCAGGTAGCGGCCGGTCGGTGTGGTCATCGGCGCACGGGCGACGAACACCTGCGCGGCCACGGCGGGCGAGAGCTGCGGCTCGCGGATGCGGGCCAGCGCCTCGGCGACGGTGGCGTCCGGCGGCAGGATCACCGGTTCGGAGGTCATGACGCTGCCGGCCGTCCCCGGCGTGTACTTGAGCAGCTGCCGCACCGGGTCGGCCTCGTCCGGCTGCATCAGGTCGAGCAGCACGTCCTGCTCCGGCGGGGGCAGTTCGCTGAGCAGGTCGGCCGCGTCGTCCGGGTCCATCTCCTCCAGGATGTCGGCGGCCCGTTCCCGGTCCAGCGCAGCGAGGATCTCCACCTGGTCGTGCTCGGGCAGCTCGCTGAGCACGTCCGCCAGCCGCTCGTCGTCGAGTGCCGCGGCGAGCTCGTTGCGCCGGGCGTCCGGCAGGTCCTGCAACGCGTTGGCCAGGTCGGCAGGGCGCATGTCCTCCAGCACCGCGAGGAGGTTGGCGGTACCCCGGTCGTCGGCGATGCCGCTCAGCCCGCGTACCCGATCCCAGTCGACCTCGTGCAGGTGGCCACGGCGGGCGAGCCGCCCGGTCTGCTCGCGGACCGCGACCCGTGTCAGCGACCACTCCCCGCCCCGGCTGCACTCCATCGCCACGTCCACCACCGTGCCGGCCCGGCCGGTCGCGTCGACCTGCACCCGCCGGTCGAGCAATTCCTGGAGCACCAGCAGCTCGTTGGGGCGCTTTTCGAAGCGGCGCAGGTTGAGCGTGCCGGTGCCGAGCACGACCGCGTCGGCGTCGATCGAGGTGATCCGGTTGATCGAGAGGAAGATGCGCCGGCGCGGCGGCATCTCCGCGACCAGACCGACCACCTCGGGCGGGCGTTGCGTCGGACGCTGCCGCGCCACGGCGTCACGAACCCGGCCCACCTGGTCGCCGTTCGGGTCGAAGACAGCGACTCCGGCGAGACGGGCGATGTAGACCCGGGTCGGGGTACTCACGGCCACCAGCCTAAGCGCCTAGTGTTTATCAGCATGTCGACCTTGGCCTACGAGATCGTGGACGTCTTCACCGATCGCCCGTTCGCCGGCAACCCGCTGGCGGTGGTGTTCGGGGCGGAAGCACTGGCCACCGATCAGATGCAGGCGCTCGCGCTGGAGTTCAACCTCTCCGAGACGGTGTTCGTGCTGCCGCCCACCCAGGTCGGCGCCACCTACCGGGCCCGGATCTTCACCCCGGTGACGGAGCTGCCGTTCGCCGGCCATCCGAGCGTCGGGGCCGCGGTCACCGCGAGCCGCCGGGGCCTGTTCGAGGCGGGGCGGGTCCTGCAGGAGTGCGGTGCGGGCGTGCTGCCCGTCGAGGTCACCCCGAACGGGGCCACGCTGACCGGCAGCGGCCCGACCCTCGGCCCCGAGCTGGACCCGGAGCCGCTGCTGGAGATCGCGGGTCTCACCTCGGCCGATCGCGTCGGTCCGGCGCCACGGGTGGCCGGGTGCGGGCTGGAGTTCCCGTACCTTCCGGTCCGTGCCGACGCGGTGGCGAGGGCACGGCCGAACGCGGCGGCGGCACAGCGGTACGGGGTGGAGCACGTCAGCGTCTTCTCCTGGAACGCGGAGACGCAAACCGCGCACGCCCGGGTGTTCGTGCCGGGGCTCGGCATACCGGAGGATCCCGCGACCGGATCCGCGGCGCTGGGTCTCGGCGTCTGGCTGGTGGCGAGCGGCCTGCTGCCGGGCGACGGCCGGTCGACGTACACCGTGCGGCAGGGCATCGAGATCAACCGACCGTCCTCGTTGGCCTGCGTGGTGACGGCGGCGAGCGGCGCGGCGGTGGGCGCCACCGTGTCCGGGCAGGTCGTTCCGGTGGCCCGGGGCGAGATCATGGTCCCGCCGTTCCTCGGCTGACCGGTGCCGCTCGTGCCGCCCCGCAGACGGGACCCGGTCCGGTGGGGGAGGATGCCGTCGTGACGGACGAGGACGGGCGGACCAGCACGCCCCTGGTCGACGAGGTGATGAAGAAGGCCGCGGTGGCCTGGGTCAGCGCGGCCGGCGGCCCCGCGGTGGCGCTGTGGTGCGCGACCCTGGACGGGACGGTGCTCGTGGTCAGCGGTCCGGGGGAGCAGGCCGCCCCGGGCCTGGCCGACGCGACCCGGGCCGAGGTCACCATGCGCGGGGACCACGGCGCGGCGATCGTGACCTGGCCGGCGCAGGTCAGCCGGGTGCGCCCGGGCACCGAGGAGTGGGAGACGCTGGCGCCGCTGGTCGCGGCGAAGCGGCTGAACGCGCCCGGGCCGAGCGCCGACCTGGTGCGGCGGTGGGCCGACGAGGGCTGCGCCCTGAACCGGCTCACCCCGGCTGGCGAGCCGCTCGCCGGCGACGCCCTGCCGTCCGACTCGCGAGCCGAGCCGCCCCGGGAGACACCGGCGGTGCGGGCGGCACGAAAACCGTTCCGTCTGCACCGGGTGCGCCGGCGCTGACCGGCAGCGCGTCGACGACCGGCCCGTTGTCGACCAGGTCGAGCACCTCGCGCAGCGAGCCGAGCACCGGGCCGACCCAGTCCAGGTCGGCGTTGAAGACCATGTGCTCGGTCAGGTCGGGTGCGGCCAGTCGGGCGGCACTCAACCCGGCCCGCTCCGCCCCGGTCAGCTCCTGGCTGCCGCCGTCGCCGACGTAGAGGCAGTCCTCCGGGGCCAGCCCGAGCCGGCGGCACGCCGCCAGGTAGAGCTCCGGATCCGGTTTGCAGCGACCCACCTCCACCGAGAGGACCCGGACGTCGAGTAGCGACGCGATCGGCAGTCGCGGCAGGAAGGCCGGAAGCTCGTGTGTGCAGTCGCTGATCAGACCCGTCCGCAGACCGCGTCGACGCAGCGCCGCCAACGTCGACACGGCGTCGCGGCGCAGCCGGGTGTCCGCGCGTACGGCCCGGTGGCGGGACGCCACGGCCGCGCGCACCACGGCGTCCGACGGGTGTACGCCGGCCTGCGCGCACAGCCAGCGCATCGTCGCCTCGTCGTCGCCGAGTCGGCCGGTGGCGCGTTCGTAGAACGTGCGGTCGAGCACGTCGGTGAGCGTCTCGTGGGGGCAGCCCAGCAACTCGGCGACGCCGGAGTGGGCCGCCCCGCGCTGGACGGAGCGGGTCAGCGTGCCGAAGAAGTCGAAGAGCACGGCCTGGTAGCTGGGCATGGGGGAGCGCCTCCGGGCGTGGGGGTGTCGCCGGCGCGGACCGCGTGATCGTAACCGAGCGCTGACGGTCAGTGGTGGCCCGGTTCCATGTGAGGATTGCTCTCCGTGTCCGCTGCTCAGCAACGCCCGCCACTCGACCCGGTCACCACCGGCGCGCTGGCGCTCGCCGTCGTCGCCGTCTCGTCGTCCGCGCCGCTCGTCGCGTACGCGGCCGCACCCGCCCTCGCCGTCGCGTTCTGGCGCAACCTGCTCGCGGTCGGCGTGCTCGGCCCCTTCTCGGCGGCCCGGCGGCGGTCCGAGTTCCGGGCGTTGACCGTGGGCGCCGGGCGACGCGAGGGCTGGTACTGCGTGCTCGCCGGCGTCGCGCTCGCCGCCCACTTCGCCACCTGGATGCCGAGCGCCCAGCTCACCTCGGTGGCCGCCGCGACCGCGCTCGGTGCCACCCAGCCGGTCTGGCAGGGGCTGATCGCCCGGGGTCAGGGACGCCGCCTCCCGCCGGTGGTGTGGCTGGGCATCGGCGTGGCGGTCGCCGGGGCGGTGGTCGCCACCGGAGCAGACTTCGCGGTCTCCGGTCGGGCGTTCGCCGGTGACCTGCTCGCCGTGACCGGTGGGTTGTTCGCCGCGGTCTACACCGCGTTCGGGGAGCGGGCTCGGGTCAGCATCAGCACCACCACGTACACCACGGTCTGCTACGGGGTCTGCTCGCTGATCCTGCTGGTCGTCTGCCTGGTGGGCGGGGTGCCGCTGGCGGGCTTCGACGACCGGACGTGGCTGGCCATCCTGGCCCTGGTGGTGGGTGCCCAACTGCTGGGGCACTCGATGTTCAACTACGCGCTGCGCCGGGTCTCGGCCACCACGGTCAGCGTGCTGATCCTGCTGGAGGCGCCGGGCGCCGCCCTGATCGGCTGGGTGTGGCTCGGCCAGCTGCCCCGCACGCTCGCCCTGCCGGGGCTCGCCCTGCTGCTCGTCGGCGTGGCCGTGGTGGTGCTCGGTGGCGCCCGCGCCGGTCGTCGCACCGAGCCGGTCCCCGCCGACGCCGCCGCGGCCCCGGACTGACTTTCTCGCGCAAGAGTCGCCATTCCGCCACCCGCCGGGGCGCTTTCGGTGACAGTGCGGAGGAGGCAGCGCGAGGAAGGTCGGAGATGGTGCGGCGCGACGACGAGGCGGACGGGGAGGGCGAGGCGGGGACCGTCGTCACCCCCTCGGCCGAGTTCCCGCCGCTGGCCGAGCGGGACCTGGCGGCGCTGCGCCGAATCGGCGAGCAGTGGTACGAGGCCCCGTCGCCCCGGCCCGACGGCGAACTGCCGGTCGACCCCACGCTCGGGCGGTACCCGGGCCGCACCGTCCCCGGCCGGTTCGGCCGGCTCGCCCCGATCGCCATGTTCCAGGTCGGTGATCCCGGCGAACTGGTCGCCGCCGAATCGGCCACCGCGCCCCGCAGCCGGCTGGGGCGCGGGCTGATCCGGGTGCGGCGGGTGGTCCTCGGGCCGCCGCTGCGCAGCAGCGCCGTCGTCTCCGAGCGGATGCGCAAGCTGGTCGCCCTGCCGGTGCTCTCCTCCGACCTGCTCAGCTCCGTCGCGTACGGGCCGGAGGCGATGCTGGCCGTGCTGGTGCTCGCCGGCAGCGGCGCGCTGGGGCTGTCGCTGCCCCTCGCCGCCGTCCTGGCGGTGCTCATGGTGGTCGTCGGCGTCTCGTACCGGCAGACGGTGGTCGCCTACCCGCACGGCGCCGGCTCGTACGTCGTGGCGACCGACAACCTCGGCGTCCGGCCCGGGCTCGCCGCGGCGGCCGGCCTGATGGTGGACTACGTGCTGACCGTGGCGGTGTCGGTGTCCGCCGGGGTCCACGCGGTCACCTCCGCGATGCCGGGCCTGTCCGGGTACGCCGTGCCGTTCGGCGTGCTGACGATCGCCCTGCTGCTCGCCGGCAACCTGCGGGGCGTACGGGCGGCGGGCAACCTGTTCGTCTGGCCCACGTACGCCTTCGTGTTCGCGCTGCTCGCCCTGCTCCTCGTCGGCTACGTGCGGGCCGGCGCCCGGGGTTTCGCTCCGGTCGATCCACCGCCCGTTGCGGTCGCCGAGGGTCTGGGCCTGGTGCTGGTGCTGCGCGCCTTCGCCTCGGGCGCGGTGTCGATGACCGGCATCGAGGCCGTGTCGAACGCGGTGCCCGCCTTCCGGCGACCGGAGTGGCGCAACGCCCGCACCACCCTCGGCTGGATGATCAGCATGCTGGTGGTGCTCTTCGTCGGGCTCACCCTGCTGATCCACCTCAACGGCCTGGTGCCCGAGGGGGAGGCGACGTTGCTGTCCCAGCTCGCCCGGGTCACCTTCCCCACCGGCCCGTGGTACGGCCTGGTGCAGGCGGCGACCGCGCTGATCCTGCTGCTGGCGGCCAACACCGCCTTCGCCGGCTTCCCCCGGCTGCTGTTCTTCATGGCCCGGGCCGGCCACGCGCCACGGCGGTTCCTGCACATGGGGGACCGGCTGGCCTTCAGCGACGGGCTGATCGCGCTGGCGCTCGCGGCGGGGCTGGTGTTCGTGACGTTCGGGGGCCACACCCAGTCGCTGATCCCGCTCTACGCGGTCGGGGTGTTCCTCGCGTTCACCCTCTCCCAGGCCGGCATGGTGGTGCACTGGCGTCGGCGGCGCGGCCCGGGGTGGCGCCGCCGCGCCGCCGTCAACGCCCTCGGCGCGACCCTCTCCGGCCTGGTACTCGTGACCGCCGCCCTCACCAAGTTCCACGAGGGTGCCTGGGTGGTGGTGGTCGCCGTACCGCTGCTGGTGCTGCTGGCGCTGGGCATCCACCGGCACTACCGGCTGGTGGACGAGTCGCTGTCGCTGCATCCGTCGCCGAACGGCGGCCGACCGCCCATGGCGCTCGCCCCGTTGCCCGGCGCCGTCGAGCCTGGTGCGCCGGCCGAGGCCCAGGAGCTGCCCCAGCAGGTCCGGCACCTGGTGGTGGTGCCGGTCGCCCGGCTGAACCGGGCCGAGCTGCGGGCCCTCGCGTACGCGGTGTCGCTGGGCCAGCCGACCCTCGCCGTGCACATCGCGCCGGAGGACGCCGAGGCGGACCGGTTCCGTGAGCAGTGGACCGCGTGGGGGGACCACGTGCGGCTGGAGGCGATCGTGTCGCCGTACCGGGCGGTGATCGGGCCGTTGGCCCACTACCTGGAGGCGCTGCACACCTCCCGGCCCGACGTGCTGCTCACCGTGGTGGTGCCGGAGGTGGTGGTACGCGGCCGGCGGTACCGGCCGCTGCACAGTCGGACCGAGCAGCGGCTGCGGCGGGCGCTGCGACCGCTGCCCGGCGTCGTGGTGACGAACCTGCCGGTCCACCTGGACGACTGACCGGGCGACGGCACCGGCCGGTCAGACGTCGTGGACGGTGAGCACCCGGGCCGTAGGTGCGGCGTCGCCGAGCGCGGCCCGCAGCGCGAGCCGTTGCGGGTCCGCCAGGAAGCTCTCCTGACCGGTCGGGGTCGCGAACCGGATCACGTGCACCTCGGTGCGGCCGTCGTCGGTGCGCAGTCGCCGTTCCAGCCGTCCGCCGTGCCGGTCGAGCAGGGCTAGCACCGCGTCCTCGTACCGCTGTCCGGCGTCGGCGTCGGGCATCTCGACCAGCGCGACCAGCCGTACGACGTCCGCCGGGTCCGTCACCAGCGACTTCCACAAGTGGTGGTCGACGTGGCCGCCGGGGATGCCGTCCCGGATCCCGGTGTCGGTGTAGCCGTACCGCCGGTAGAAGTCCGGCGCCTGGAACGAGAACGACGACACCGAGATCTCCGTGCAGCCCCGGTCCCGGGCCGCCGCCTCGGCAGCCGCCAGGAGCCGGCCGCCCCAGCCCTCGCCCCGGTGGTCCGCGCGTACCCACACGGTGTTGATGCCGGCGCGCCCGCCCCACGTCCAGCCGGTCAGGCCGGCGACCAGCTCTCCGTCGGCGCCGGTGACCCGTACCGACAGCTCGGCCTCGTCGTCCGCGCCGGTGGCGGCGTTGTTGAAGGCGGTCAGCTCCCCGTCGATCCGGGCGGAAAGCTCCGCGTCCTCGCCACCCACCCGCAGGGTCGGCGCGCCCGGGTCGGTCCCCGTCGTCGTCATGCGGCGCAGTATCGCAGCGGCGGGTCGCCTCGGCGCATCGGCATCGGTCTCACTCCGTCAGGCCGACGGCCTTGGCGCTGGCCGACCAGAGCCGGGCGGCGAGCCCGGGGTCGCTCGCCTTGCGCAGCGGCCGCCGCGGCCGACGGTTGTAGTAGTAGCCGCCGTCGACCAGCCGCGCGGGGTCGCTGTTGGCGAGCCAGATCAGCGTCTCGGCTCCCCCCTCGGGGCTGCGGAACGGCATGACCCGCATGCCGAGGGCGACGAGCCGGCTGTCGTTGCCGAACTGGGTCCGGACGATTCCGGGGTGAAAGGAGTGCGCGGGCACCGCCGGCCAGCGCCGGGCCGCCTCGGCGGCGAACAGGATGTTCGCCTGCTTGCTCGTCCCGTACGCGGACAACGGCCGGTACCGGCGCAGCGCCGCGTTCAGGTCGTCCGGGTCCAAGGCGCCACTGCGGTGCGCGCCGGACGCGGTCACCAGCAGGCGGCCGATCCGGTCCCGCAACAGGTTGCTGAGCAGGAACGGGGCGAGATGGTTGGCCTGGATGGTGAGTTCGAACCCGTCCACCGTGGTGGCCGGCCGCAGCACGATCGCGCCGGCGTTGTTGATGAGCACGTCGACGCGGTCGTACGCGGCCCGCAGCTTCTCGGCCAGCCGACGCACGTCGTCCAGCACGGCGAAGTCGGCCCGGAACAGCTCGGGAAGCTCACCGGAGGCGTCGCGCACCCGATCGCCGGCGGCCTGCAACCGGGCCGGGTCACGCCCGACGAGTACCACCTGGTCGCCACGTCGGGCAAGGGCGACGGCCGTGGCCAGGCCGATGCCCGAACTGGCGCCGGTCACCACCACGAGCCGCCGGCCAGTGAGATCTTCCACAGCTCCATTCACCCCGGTCATGGCGCGAGGTTACCGTGGCGTAACCCCCTTTGGGATCGTTAAGTTCCAGGTCTTCGTCGGCTGGCGTCGGCGCGTGCGCCGGACGTTGGAAGGAGCGCCTCCATGACCGCAGTCGGTCGCCCCCGCCGGTCCTGCCTCGCGGTACCGGGTTCCAGCGTCAAGATGCTCGGCAAGGCCCAGGGCCTCCCCGCCGACCAGGTCTTCCTGGACCTGGAGGACGCGGTCGCCCCGCTGGCGAAGCCGGACGCGCGCAAGAACATCGTGGCGGCCCTCAACGAGGGTGACTGGGCCGGGAAGACCCGCGTGGTCCGGGTCAACGACCTGACCACCCCGTGGACCTACCGGGACGTCATCGAGGTCGTCGAGGGCGCCGGCGCCAACCTCGACTGTGTGATGCTGCCGAAGGTGCAGAACGCCGCCCAGGTGCAGTGGCTGGACCTCACCCTCACCCAGCTGGAGAAGACGCTCGGTCTGGAGGTCGGCCGGATCGGCATCGAGGCGCAGATCGAGAACGCCGCCGGTCTGGTCAACGTGGACGAGATCGCCGCCGCCTCGCCCCGGGTGGAGACCATCATCTTCGGCCCCGCCGACTTCATGGCCTCGATCAACATGAAGTCGCTGGTGGTCGGCGCGCTGATCCCCGACTACCCGGGCGACCCCTACCACTACATCCTGATGCGGATCCTCATGGCGGCCCGGATGCACGACAAGCAGGCCATCGACGGCCCGTTCCTCCAGATCCGCGACGTGGACGCGTTCCGCGAGGTGGCCAGGCGCTCGGCCGCGCTCGGCTTCGACGGCAAGTGGGTGCTGCACCCGGGTCAGATCGACGCGGCGAACGAGGTCTACTCGCCGGCGCAGGCCGACTACGACCACGCCGAGCTGATCCTCGACGCGTACGAGCACTACACCTCCGAGGCCGGCGGCAAGCTGGGCGCCGTCATGCTCGGCGACGAGATGATCGACGAGGCGTCCCGCAAGATGGCCCTGGTGATCGCCGGGAAGGGCCGGGCCGCCGGGATGCGGCGGACCTCCACCTTCACCCCGCCGGCGGAGTGACACCGCCGGCGGGGGTTTCGCCGGCTCAGTAGCCCGTGTCGTCACCCTCCATGATGGCGTACGCGATCAGCGCGCCGTAGAAGATGATCAGCAGCACCAGCAGCGCGGTGAGGATCCAACCGACGATGATGGCCGCCTTGGCCATCCCCGCGCCGCCCTCACCGGTCTGCCGGATCTGCTTCTGCGCCACGTGGCCGAGGATCGCGCCCACCGGCGCGGTGATGCAAGACGTCAACCCGATCAGGGACAGGATCAGGGCGGCGACGGCCATCCCGTTGGTCCTCGGCGGCGCCGGGGGGTAGCCGTAACCCGGGTAACCCGCGCCCGGGGCCGCCGGATAGCCCGGCAGCGCGTACGGGGCGGTGGCCGGCGGCTGCTGGGCGGCGGCGTACGGGTCGACCGGCTGGACGGCCGCGTACGGGTCGACCGGCGCGTAGGGGTCGACCGGACCCGGCTGGGTGGGCACCGGCGGGCCGGGCTGTGCGGGCACCGGCTGACCGCTGATCGGCAGCGTCGGGTCGACCGGCGGGCTCGACTGCTGGCCCGACCACCCCGGGTCGTTCCAGCCGCCGGACGGCGGGGGATATGTCATGCGCTTCTCTCCGTCGGAAGGGGATGCGCCGTCAGGGTAGCCAGCGGCGGGTAAACCCGATGCCCCTGCTCCCGGGTGCCGCGTTGCCCGGACCCGTTGAAACGGGCAGGATCCTGGCATGGCAATCGACGCGCGAGCCGCCGACCGCTCCGGCAGCCGACCGAGACGGGACGTCAGCCGCCCCGGCCTGGCCCGGCGCAGCCGGACCGGCGCCCCGGCCGGCGCGAACGGGCAGGAGACCGCGTCCCTGCCGGAGCCGGTCACCATGCGGCTCGACGGCCGGGTCGCGCTGGTCACCGGGGCGGGCAGCCCCGACGGGATCGGCTACGCGACGGCCCGCCGGCTCGCCGATCTCGGTGCGCGGGTCGCCATCGTCTCCACCACCCGGCGGATCCACAAGCGCGCGAGCGAGCTCGGCGTCACCGGCTTCGTCGCCGACCTGACCGACGAGTCCGAGGTGGGCGCGCTGGCCGACGCGGTCGCCGACCAGCTCGGCGACGTCGAGGTGCTGGTCAACAACGCCGGTCTCGCCAGCCGGGCCAGCCCCGAGGTGCTGCGTCCGGTGGCCCAGCTCAGCTACGACGAGTGGCGCGGCGAGATCGACCGCAACCTGACCACCGCGTTCCTGTGCAGCCGGGCCTTCATCGGCGGGATGGCCGAGCGCGGCTGGGGTCGCATCGTCAACCTGGCCGCCACCGCCGGGCCGGTCAACGCCCTGCCCACCGAGGCCGCGTACGCGGCGGCGAAGGCCGGCGTGGTCGGGCTGACCCGGGCGCTCGCGATGGAGATGATCGCCGACGGGGTGACCGTGAACGCGGTCGCGCCGGGGACCATCCACACGGCTGCCTCCACGGTGGCCGAGATCAAGCAGGGCCTCGGCACCCCGGTCGGTCGCTCCGGCACACCCGACGAGGTGGCCGCCGCGATCGTCTTCCTCTGTTCACCGGCCGCGTCCTACATCACCGGTCAGATGCTGGTGGTCGACGGGGGCAACAGCGTCCGTGAGGCGCAGTACCGCTGAGCCGCCTCAGTAGCCGGTGCCGCTGCCGTCGGTTCCCGCGAACGCCAGCAGGGCGATCCAGCCGCAGCAGACCAACAGACCCAGGCCGGTGAACACGTAGCCGAGGATGAGGCCCCAGGTGGCGAGCTGGTCGCCGGCCTCGCCGCTGGTCTTCAGCTGCCGCTTGGCCAGGTGACCGAGCACCGCACCGGCGGGCGGGAAGACGAACGCGAAGATCAACGACAGGATGGCCAGCACGTTCGTCGGGCTCCCGGGCCCGACCGGCGGCGGCGGGCCGTACTGTCCGTAGGGCCCCTGCGGGGCGTACGGCGGCTGCTGCCCCCACTGGGAGCCCGGCGGGTAGCCGCCCGGCTGGCCGAACGGCGAACCGCCCGGAGGTGGCGCGTAGGGGGACCGCTCGCCCGACGGCTCGTACGGCGACGGGGGTGCCTCGTCGCCCGACGGCTCGTACGGCGACGGCGGCTCGGCGCGCGGCGGCTCGTACGGCGAGGGCGGCTGGTCGCCGCGCGGCGGCTCGTACGGCGACGGCGATTGTTCGGAGCCGGACGGGTCGGGTGGTCCGGACGGCGGCGGGTTGGTCACGGTCTCCTCCTCCTGCCGACGCCGGTCATGAGCCCTCTTGCCGGACGCTACCCGCAGCGGTGAACCTTTTCACAGCGGTTGTGTGGACTGGTCACCTTGGCCTCGTCGGCCCGGGGGCCGATACTGACCGAGCGTTCAGCTACCCACGAGTAATGTGTCGATCCCCCGGAGGCTGAGATGGCCCGACTCGCCCAGACGCCCGGCCTGACCGACGTGCAGCAGTCGATCCTGGAGACCGTCCGGGAGTTCGCCGACAAGGAGATCATCCCGCACGCGCAGCGGCTGGAGCACGCCGACGAGTACCCCACCGACATCCTCGACGGAATGCGCGAGATGGGCCTGTTCGGTCTCACGATCGACGAGGAGTACGGCGGCCTCGGCGAGTCCCTGCTGACCTACGCCCTCGTGGTCGAGCAGCTGTCTCGGGGCTGGATGTCGATCTCCGGCATCGTCAACACGCACTTCATCGTGGCCTACCTGATTTCCCAGCACGGCTCCGCCGAGCAGAAGAGCCGGCTGCTCCCGCGGATGGCCACCGGCGAGGTGCGGGGCGCCTTCTCCATGTCCGAGCCGGAGTGTGGGTCCGACGTCTCGGCGATCAAGTCCCGGGCCGTCCGCGACGGCGACAGCTACGTGCTCAACGGCCAGAAGATGTGGTTGACCAACGGGGCGTACTCGTCGGTGGTGGCCACTCTGGTCAAGACCGACACCGGCGCCGACTCGGTCTACGGCAACATGAGCACCTTCCTGCTGGAGAAGGAGCCGGGCTTCGGTGAGACCGCACCCGGCCTCACCATCCCCGGCAAGATCGACAAGATGGGTTACAAGGGCGTCGAGACCACCGAGATGGTGCTCGACGGGGTCACCGTCCCGGAGTCGGCGATCCTCGGCGGGCCCGAGAAGGTCGGCCGTGGCTTCTACCAGATGATGGACGGCATTGAGGTCGGCCGCGTCAACGTCGCCGCCCGCGCCTGCGGCATCTCCATCCGGGCCTTCGAGTTGGCGGTGGCCTACGCCCAGCAGCGCCGCACCTTCGGCCAGCCCCTCGCGCGGCATCAGGCCATCGCGTTCAAGCTCGCCGAGATGGGTACGAAGATCGAGGCCGCGCACGCCCTCATGGTCAACGCCGCCCGGCTGAAGGACGCCGGCCAGCGCAACGACGTCGAGGCCGGGATGGCCAAGCTGCTCGCGTCGGAGTACTGCGCCGAGGTCGTGCAGGAGGCGTTCCGCATCCACGGCGGCTACGGCTACTCCAAGGAGTACGAGATCGAGCGCCTGATGCGCGAGGCCCCGTTCCTGCTGATCGGCGAGGGCACCTCGGAGATCCAGAAGACCATCATCTCGCGCGGTCTGCTCAAGGAGTACAAGCTCTGAGCCGGCTCAGCCCAGCCGGGTCAGGCCGGCGGCGGCCCGCTCCACGATGAGGCAGCGGTCCTCGACGTAGTCGATGCCCGCCTCCGTGGCGATCCGCCGGGCCTCGGCCGAGACGATGCCGAGCTGCAGCCAGACCGCCGGTGCGCCGATCTCCACCGCCTGCCGGACCACGTCGACCGCGTCCTCGGCCGGCCGGAACACGTCGACCAGGTCGACCGGGTGCGGGATGTCGGCCAGGGACGGGTAGGCGGGCTCGCCGAACAGTTCGTCGACCGTCGGGTTGACCGGGATGATCCGCCAGCCGTGCCGCTGCATCTGCAACGGCACACGGTGCGCGGCCTTGAGCGGGTCGCGGGACGCGCCCACGACCGCGATCACGGCGGCGTCGGCGAGGATCTGATGAGCGGTACGCACCCGGCGACTGTAACTCCGGCGCGGCCCACCCGGCCGTGAGCCGGCGGATCGGGCCGGCCCGGTCACAGCAGGGTCAGCTGCTCGCTGGCCGGGGGCGGTGGCGGCTCCGAGAGGTCTCGGTTGTCGCCGCGCTCGCCGCGAAGCAGGCCGTGCCGGCGGGCGGCGATCCGCACCCGGGCGGTGAGTTCGCGCTGGTAGGTCTGTGGTGCGTAGGAGCCGGCCCCGTAGAGTTCGCGGTAGCGCGGCACGAGGTGTGGGAACTCGCGACCGAGCCAGCGCGCGTACCACTCCCGGGCGCCGGGGCGCAGGTGCAGGGCGAGCGGCGTCACGCTGGTGGCACCCGCGGCGGCGATCGCGGCGACGGTGGCGTCGATCGACTCGTCGTTGTCGCTGAGGCCGGGCAGGATCGGCGCCATCAACACGCCGACCGCGAAGCCCGCGTCGGTGAGCGCCCGGACCGCGTCGAGCCGTCGGCGCGGGCTCGGGGTGCCGGGCTCGACGGCGCGCCAGAGCCGCTCCTCGACGAAGCCCACCGAGAAGGAGACGCCGACCCGGGTGACCTCGGCGGCCTGACGCAGCAGCGGCAGGTCGCGCAGGATCAACGTGCCCTTGGTGAGGATCGAGAACGGGTTGGCGAAGTCGCGCAGCGCCGCGATGATCTGCGGCATCAGCTGGTAGCGCCCCTCGGCCCGCTGGTAGCAGTCGACGTTGGTGCCCATCGCCACGTGCGCGCCGCGCCAGCGCGGCGCGGCCAGCTCCCGGCGCACCAGCTCGCCCGCGTTGACCTTGACGATTACCTTCCGGTCGAAGTCCGCCCCCGCGTCAAGATCGAGATAAGTGTGAGTGTTTCTCGCGAAGCAGTAGAGGCAGGCATGACTGCAGCCTCGGTAGGGGTTGATCGTCCACTCGAACGGGACGCGCGAGGCGCCCGGCACCCGATTGATGATCGACTTGGCTCGCACCTCGTAGAACGTCATGCCCGCGAAGCCGGGGGTGTCGAAGGTGCGAACGGTGGCGTCGGGCAGCGCCAGCGGCAGGGGTGGCGTCGCTGGCGCTGCCCGCTCGGGAACTCCCTCGACCGGGGGAGCGGTGAGGTTGTCCCAGCGCATGGCCACTATTCGAACACACGTACGAGCGCCGCGCAAGCGACGCGCGCCACCTCGCCTGCCCCTTGCGGATCGCCGGGTGGAGGATGGGGGCATGGAGAGGTCGACGTTCGTCTACGACGGGGACTGCGCGTTCTGCACCCGCTGCGCCGAGTTCATCGAGCGACACATCCCCACCTCGGCGCGGGTGGTGCCGTGGCAGTTCGCCGACCTGGCCGCCCTGGGGCTGACCGAGGACGAGTGCGAGCAGGCCGTGCAGTGGGTGGGCGCCGACGGCGTACGAGCGGCCGGCCCCGACGCCATCGCTCGGCTGCTGGGCCACAGCGGGCCGATCTGGCGGGTGGCCGGGGCGGGGCTGCGGTTCCCACCGGTGCGCGCGGCCGCCTGGCCGGCGTACCGCTGGGTGGCCCGAAACCGCCACCGGCTCCCCGGTGGCACCGCCGCCTGTGCCGTGCCCGCGGCGCGTCGGGACTGACCAGGCGGCCGGTGGGACGAGCACCGGCCGTCGCCCGTGGGTTCGGTCAGTCGGCCAGGCCGGCGCAGGGGGCGCCGTCGATCGTGCAGCCGGTGGGAGCGGCGCTGATCGGTGCGCCCGCCACGCGGAACGTCACCCGGACCGATCCCTGGCCGGGCACCCGGCCGGCCGTGCCGTCGGGCACGAAGGTCCAGGTGGCGCCGTCGCGGCTGGCCCGCGCGCCGGTCACCGAGGTGACGTCCAGCGACTCGCGGGGCAGGGTGACGACCAGCTTCCAGTTCGGCACGGGGGCCGCACCGGGATTGCCGATGGTGACCGCGGCGCCGTAGCTGAGCAGCGCGCTGTCCGCGATGGCGAAGTCGGCCCGCAGCGGCACCGTCGCCGGCGCGGACGAGGTGGCCGGCCCGCCGCTGGTGGGCGGTGGTGCGCTGGTGGGTGCGGTCGTGCTGGGGTGCGGGTTCGGGGTGGGCCGGGCGGACCGGGCCGGCTGGGCCTGGGCGCCCGGGGTGCCCGGTTCGGGTGCGGCCGGCGCGGCGGGACCGGGCGGCGGGTCGAGGGCCACCGGAGCGAGCCGCTCCGGTGTCCGCAGCACCACGACGACGGGGATCGCTGTGGCGACCAGCATCGCCAGGGACGCGAGGACGGCGACCCGGAAGACCGTCGAGCCGTCACCCCGACCGGTGAGGGCGCGTCGGGCCGACTCGCCCAGTGCGACGACCCGGTCGAGCAGGATGATCACCGCGGTCCTGCGCGGCCGCGGCGGTGATGCCGGCACTACCTTTCCCCCTTGCAGATCGTCACCGACGCGCCACCGCGGTCGGACGCCCGGTCACAGTGCGCGCAGCCCGGCGAGCAGTTCCCGGAGCAGGTCCTCGGACGGCAGTTCGGAGAGCGTCGGCGGCTCGTGCGTCTCGATCAGCCCGGCGGCGAGCAGGTCACCGAGGAGCACCCGGACGGTGCCGACGGGTAGGTCCAGCTCCGCGCCGATCTCCGCCACCGACAGCGGACGGCGGCACTTCTCGACGATCGCCGCCTGCTCCGGGAAGAGCTGGGTGGTCGCGGGCACCACGCCCCGGGTCACGATCAGGGTGATCAGGTCGAACCGGCCGCGGTCGGGTGCGCTGCGCCCGCCGGTCACCGCGTAGGGGCGGACGACCGGCCCGGCCTCGTCGTCGTACCACGCCTCGTCAGCTTCGCCGGTGGGCTGCACCGATGCCCCCGCTCGTCGCCGTGGCTGGTTCCAGGTAGACCGGTAGGTGTCGTTCCGCCTGGCCCACGAAGAGCGCCACCTCGTACGCCATGTCGCCGACCTCGGCGTCGCCGCTGATGCGGACCGTGAGGATCGCCCCGTTGCGGGTGGTGGCGACGAAGAGGAAAGCCTTGGCCATCTGCACGACGACCTGACGCAGCGCGCCGCCGACGCACACCCGGGCGGCGGCCAGGCCGAGCGATTCGAGACCGGCGACGAGGCTGGCGAGCTGGTCGCCGAGCTCGTCGTCCACGTCGCGGCTGGCGCCGAGCAGCAGCCCGTCGGGGGACAGCACAACCGCGAACTCCGCGCCGTGTACCCGGTCGACCAGGTCGTTCAGGGCGTCGGTCAGGCCGTCGGCGGTGACCGCTGAATGCGTCATCTGTGTCCTCTCGCTGCTCTCGAGACCGGTATCTCGACCGTGTCGGACCCCGTGGTCGCGGGCCCGGGCCACACCGGCCCGGGGTGTCGGGGCCGTACCGGCAGGTCGCCGGCGACGCCGGACGGGGTTGTCCGTCGCGCCGACGGGCCGGGTCGGTGGCCGTCCCACCCGGCCGCCGCACCGTCGGGCCCGGTCGGCACGACCAGGGTCGTCGGGAGCAGCACCACGGCCGCCGTCCCACCCCGGGGTCCCGGATGCAGGGAGACCCGGGCGCCGCAGCGGGCGGCGAGCAGGGCAGCAGCGTACAGCCCGGCGCGCCCGGCGGGTGGCCCCGTCGGTGGTGGATCGGCCAGCAGGTGGTTGAGCTCCGCGAGCGTGGCGGGGTCGATCCCCGGGCCGTCGTCGGTGACCACGACCACGCAGCCGTCGGGCCGGGGTTCGCCGGCCAGCCGCACGGTGGTGCTGGTCGGCGAGCACACCAGCCCGTTCTCGACGAGTTCGGCCAGCAGGTGGGTGACGTCGGTGACCGCCGGGCCGGCGAGTGACCACGGCCAGTGCGGTGCGACGAGCACCCGTTGGTAGTCGGCGACCTCCGCGACGGCGCCGCGCGCCACGTCGAGCAGCGGCACGGGTCGCCGCCAGCGACGGGCCGGACGAGCGCCGGCGAGGCTGATCAGCTTCTCGACGTTGCGCCGGAGCCGGGTGGCGAGGTGGTCGAGGTGGAACAGGTCCGCGGTCTCCTCCGCGCTGTGCTCCCGCCGCTCCATCCCGTCCAGCAGGGTGAGCTGCTCGCGGAGCAGGGACTGGTTGCGCTGGGTGAGGCGGAGGAAGAGGTCGTGGACGCCCGGGGCGCCCGCCGGTGGCCGGTCCGGGGCGGGTGGCGCCGTCGACGGTCCGGGATGGACGGTCGGCGGGAGGACCGCGGTGGCCGTCCGGTCCGGGTGGGCCGGGGCGTCCGTGTTGACGGTGGTGAGGCGCCGGAGGGTGCCGGCCCCGGCGACCAGCAGGCCGACGATCGCGATCAGGCCGAGCCCGAGCACGGCGCCGGTGCGCGCGACCACCAGGGCGGCACCGGGGGTGGCCCGTTCGACGCTTCCGCGGGCGCTGGACCGGACGAGGTCGTGCAGCGCGGCGAGGGCCGGGTCGACCGCCGCCCGCCAGTCCTCCACGCCGAACGTCGGCCGGTCGTCCCCGCCGCGCAGCACCTGGTCCTCCACGGACAGCAGGGCCACGAACCGGGGCCCCTCCAGGAGCGCGCGGTAGCTGTCCTGGTCGGCGGTGGGCAGCGCGGCGACGGCCTCGGCTGCCGCGTACCGCTGGATGCTGACGATCTCGGTGAGCCGGCGCCGGTCGTCGGCGCTGATGCTGCCGTTGGTGAGGGCGGTGGTGAGCAGGGTGTCCTCGCGGGCGAGCAGTTCCCGGGAGCGGGCCAGGGTCACGACCGCCCGGGTCTCGGCGGCGAGGGTGCTCTCCCGGGCACCCCACTCCGGCCCGTAGATGGCGAAGGCGGCGTCGATCAGCCGGTCGTACCCGGCGACGGCCGCGACCTCGGCGTCGTCCGCCTCGGTCCGCAGGGCCGGCAGCCCGTTGAGCGCGCGCAGCAGGGCGTCGGCGCGTTCGCGTACGGCGCCGGCGGTGAGCAGCCGCAGGTCGGTGCCGGCGGCGGTCTCCCGCAGCGCGGCGACGGACCGGTCGGTGCCGGCCCGCGCGCCACCCAGGGCGGCTCGCGAGCGGGGGCCGCCGGCGATGGTGCCGGCGGTGAGCCGCCGCTCGGTCTGAAGGTCGAGGATCAGCCGGTCGGTGGGCTGGCCGAGGGTCTCGGCGAGGGCCCGGATCCGGAGCAGGTCGGCGGCATCGCGCCCGGTCAGGTAGGCGGCGTACGACCAGAGCACCACCAGCACGACCGCGGCGGCGGCGAACTGCCGCCGCAGCTGTGGCCGGTTCACCGCGCCGGCCGTTCCGGCCAGGGCTGCCCGGCGGCCGTGCCCGACCGGTCGGCCACGATGGTGCGCAGCAGCGCCAGCAGTTCGGCGCGGTTGGCGCAGTTGAGCCGGGAGCGCATGCGGGCGACGTGGTGTTCGACGGTCTTCGCCGAGATGAAGAGCCGGTCGCCGATCTCGCGGTAGGTCAGGCCGGCGAGGACCAGCTCCGCCACCTCTCGTTCCCGGTCGCTGAGCCGGTGCGCGGGCGGTGCGGTGATGGCGTCCGCGACCTGGCCTTCGGGGCCGGTGGCGGGGCGTTGCCCGCCGCGTGTTCCGCCGGTGCGGCCCTGGAGCGTCCGGGCGCAGTCCAGCAGGGCCGTCATCGCGCGTCGGTCGGCTGTGCGGATCGCGGCCTGTCCGGCGAGTCGGGCGCCGTCCCAGCACAGGCCGGCGTCGTACAGGCCGCGGGCGGCGGCCTCGACCCGGCCGGCGTCGACCACGCCACGGAGGACGTCGACCCAGCTGGCGGCGGCGGTGGCGACGACGGCCGCGTACCGGCTGTGTGGTGCGGCGGCGAGCAGTGCGGCCACGTGCTCGTCGGCGACCGCCGGCTCCTCGGTGAGGATCGCCGCGTGCAGGCCGCTCCAGTGCAGCGGCGCGCTCCACAGTGGCGGTTCGGCGAGTCGGGCCAGCAGCGACCGAGCCTCCGCCAGGTACGGTGCGAGCCGGTCCAGGTCGCCGAGCCGGGCGCCGGTGATGGCCAGCTCGCCGAGCGGCAGCAGGGTGAACAGGTCCACCGGGTGGCGGACCACCGCCTCCAGGGCGTGGCCCCAGCCGCGCTGAAGGGCGCCCAGGTCGCTGTTGCGTCGGGCGATGCCCAGCTCCAGCGCGGTGGCGAAGAGCAGGTCCCGCGATTCGAGTGGTCGACCGGCGCCGATGACGCCGGCGAGTCGTTCGGCCGCGACCGTGGTGTGGCCGCGCACCATGAGGATCCAGGCTTGGAGGAGGCGGTGCCGGCGGGCCATCAGCGGTCCGCCGATGCCGCTGGCCACGGCCCGGTCGAGCACCCGGTCGGCGATGTCGAGTTCGCCGCAGTGGACGGCGGTCAGCGCGGCGAGCGCGGCGGGACTGTCCGGCAGGAGCACGGCCCGGCCGGCCGGTTCGAGGAGGGCGGTGGCCTGCACCAGGGTGGACAGGGCGGCGGTGGGTGACCCGGTGACGCTTTCGCGTACGCCGTCGGCCATCAGCTGGGCGGCGCTGGCGTGCAGGGTGGGCGGGCCGCCGCGGTCGTCGGCGGAGGTGCCCGCCGCGGCCGACGGGTCACCGCCGGCGAGCGCGCCGACGACGGCGAACGCGGCGGCCGGGGAGGCACCAGACCACCGGTACAGCTCGACGCTGCGGCCGAGCTGCCCGCGGTGCGCGAGGGCGGTCGCGGCCACCATGGCCGCCTCCGTCCGCTCGGTCGGCGCCGCCGAGGTGAGCAGCCGGTCGGCGAGGCGCAGGGCGGCATCGAGGTCACCGGCGAGGGCGGCGGCGAGCGCCTGGCGGGCGGCCACCGGCCGTCCCGTGGCCGACGCGGCGGCGAAGAGGTCCACCGCGAGGGCGGGGTCGGTGCCGAGCGCCTCCTCGGCGGCGGCCTCCAGCGTCCCGGCGGGGGCGTCGCCGGCCACTCCGGCCGCGCGCAGCGCGCGGACCAGCGGCAGCACCGGCCCGCCACGCGCCAGCTGCACCTCGCTGAGGCGCCGCCAGACGGCGGTGCGTTCGGTGGCCGGGCTGAGCGCGGTCACGGCCCGGCGGACCAGGGGCGCGAGTCGCCCGTCCGCGCCGAGCAGGCCGGCGGAGCGGGTCGCCGCGACGAGGGTGTCGACCTCGGCGGGGTCGCGGCCGAGCAGGGTGCCGAGCAGGTCCACCGGCAGCGGTACGCCGGCGGCGACGGCGAGCAGCAGCCGTCGTACGTCCGGTGCGAGGTCCTCGAGGTCGGGCGCGAACTCCAGGACGACCTGCCGGGGCGGTTCGGCCGGGACCCCGGGCCGGACCTCCGCGCCCCGCAGGGCGCGGACCAGGCGTTCGACGTCGCGGGGCACGCCACCGGTCTGTCCGTGCACGAAGTCGACCAGCTCACCGCGCCGGCCGAGCTCGGGCACGGCGGCGAGGTAGGCGGCGGTCTGCTCCCGGGCGAACGGGGTCAGCAGGACGGCGTGGCCGTCCCGGCGCACCGCGTCGGCCAGCTCGACCAGCCCGGTGGATCGGGGCCAGGGCCGGTAGGCGACGGCGAGGCGCTGCCGCCGTTCGCCGACCAGGTGGCGCAGGGTGGCGAGGTGGGCGTCGTCGAGCCGGTGAGCGTCGTCGACCAGCAGCACCGCGTCCGGGTCGGCCCGGTCGGGCAGGTCGGCCGGGTTCTCCAGGACCGGAACGCCGGCCCGGCGGTAGATCCGGGCCAGCTCCTGGAGGTACGCGCTGCGTCCGTGCCCGCCGGGGCCCGTCACGGCGACGGCCAGCGGGGCGGACGGGTCGGCGGCGACCGTGTCGAGGAGGGCCTGTGGGGCGCGGTCCAGCACCAGCCGGTCACCGGCGACAGTGCTCATGATCATCGTGGTCATCCTTCGCGTCCCCGGCCCCGGGTCAGCGCGAGGCGGGACGCCTTCGGCAGCTCCAGCGGCGTGATCCGGACCGGGGGACGGGGTGGGGGTTCACTGTGGACCGTTCGGTCGTGGTCGGGCCGGCGGGGCGCCGGGACCGCCGGGCCGGCACGACGTGGGCCGGCGGCGGGTCGGGGCGAGTGCTCGGGCGGGGCTGGCCGAGGGCGCGGCGACACCACCTCGCACGCCGCCAGCGCCGCGCCCGTGGCGGCGGTGAGCTGCGGGTCGGGCTCCACCTCCACCGGCACCGGGAAGGCGGCAGCGAGCAGTTCGGCGACCAGCGGGATCCGGGTGGAGCCACCGGTCAGCAGGACGGCGTCCAGTTCGTCGGGTCGCAGCCCGGCGGAGCGGACGGTGCGGTCCAGCAGGTCGACGGTCGCCTGCACCGCGGGGCGGATCATCTCCTCGAACTGCACCCGGCTCACCGGCACCCGGGTGGGGCCGGCCGGCAGGGTCAGCAGCACGTCGGTCGCGGTGTCGACGGTCAGTTCGCGCTTGGCCCGGTCGCACTCCGGGCGCAGGGCGCGCAGGGTGGCGTACGTCTCGCGCCGGCCGATCGCGGCCAGTTCGCGGGCGAGTACGGTGCGTACGTGTTCGGCGAGCGCCTCGTCGAAGTCGGCTCCGCCGATCCAGTCCAGCCCCTGCGGGAAGCCGAGCGTCTCGTACCGCCCGTGGGGGTTGCGTCGCACCAGCGCCGCCTCGAAGCTGCCGCCGCCCAGGGCGTAGACGGCGGCGGTGCTGCCCGCGAAGCCCCGGGCCGCGTGGCTCTCCGCCACCGTGACCGTGCGGGGCAGCAGCGTCACGTGGTTCAGCCCCTGCTCCCACAGGGCCGCGTGCAGCAGGTCCCGCCGGTGCCGTCCCCACCCGGCGGGGTGGCTCAGCACGACCGCCTCGGCCGGCTCGCCCTCCCGGCCGTGCACGCGTTCCACCACCCAGGCCGCCAGCACGGCGGTGAGCAGCTGCGGCGGGCACGCCTCACCGGCGAGGAGCATCGGCACGTCGTCGCCGATCCGGCCGACGAAGCCGCGGGCGGTGCGGCTGCCGTCGTCGGTGCCGGACTCGCCGACCACCAGTGTTCCGTCCGCGCCGAGGTGCAGCACCGAGGGCACGGTGGCCGAGCCGCCGTCGAGCGCGACCACCTCGGGGCGCGCCCAGCTGGGCCCGCGCCGCCGCGCCATGGTGGCCGCGGTGGTGGTGCTCCCGATGTCTATCCCCAGGACGTACGGCATGTGCTTTCTTCCTCGACCGCGAGTCGGGCGGCCGCGTGACAGAGGTTTCCCACCGTGCGAGCGACCCACCCCCGGCGAATCCCCGCGGGCTCCTACGTTCGTACCAGAGATCTCTCCGGCATCGAGACCCTAAATCTGACCGCCCCGGTTCCCCCAGTCCCCCTATCGGACGATGCGGGTGACACCCTAACCGCGCGGCGCATTCTGCGGGACGTTCCCCGATGACCGGCGCCCGCCCCCGGCCATAGCGTCGTTGTCGACGAGCGGCGGTCGACGACGCCCACATCCGAGGAGATACCGGCACATGGACCAGACCCTGCACGACTTCGTGCTCAACCTGCTCACCGACCCTGACGCCCGGTCGGCCTTCGACCTCGACCCGGAGGGCGCGCTGCAGGCGGCGGGGCTCACCGACATCACCGCCACCGACGTTCAGGACGTCGTGCCGCTGGTGGTCGACTACGCGCCGGTGAACGGTCTGGCGCCGGTCGCCCCGGTGGTCGGCCAGCTGGGCGCCGACCCGCTGGTCACCGACGTGACCGACGTGGTCGGCCAGCTGCAGAGCGTGGCGCAGCAGATCACGGTCAGCAGCACCTACTCGGGTGTCGACGTCAAGGCCGGTGTGCTGGGCGCGATCGCGGTCGACCCGACGGCCGTCGCCGTCGGCGCGACCGTCCTGCCGGGCATCGGGCTGGGTGTCGGGCCGGGTGGGATCGACACCGACCTGACCGGGGTGAACGACGTCGCGCACACCCTCGACGCGGACGTGATCGGTGTCGTGGACACCGTGGCCGACCCGGTGGTCGGTGACGTGACCGGTGCGGTCGGCGCCCCGACCGGCGTGCTGGACGCGACCGACAACGGCCTGCTCGGCACTCCGGACGGCCTGCTCGGCGGCACCCTCTCCGGCACCACCGGCCAGGTGGGTGGCCTGGTCGACTCGCTCGGTGTCAATGACACCCTGGGCGGGCTCGGCGTCAACGACACGCTCGGCGGGCTGGGTCTGGGTGGCAGCGGCCACGGCGGCGTCGTCCCCGTCGACGTGCCGTCCACGGTGGGCGGTGTGACGCACCAGGTTGATGGCGTCCTTTCCGGAGTCACCGGCACGGTGGGCAGCGTGACCGGTGGCCTGACCGGCGGTGTGACCGGCGACGCCGGGGTCCACGGGGACGCGTCCGCGTCCCACGGCGGCGGCCTGCTGGGTATCACCGACGGTCTGCTCTGACCGACGCCCGGTCAGAGCGGGGATGGCCGGGTCGCCCTGAGTGGCGGCCCGGCCCTTCCCCGTAGTCAGGGAATCCCGCCTCTTGATAATTGCGCTGAAATCAGCACACTTGGTGCGGTGATGGCGGGGATCTGGCTGGACGTCCTCGACGAGATCGCCCGGACGTGCCGCGAGCACGGACGCGGCGATCTGCTCCAGGCGGTCCGGCAGAAGCGAGCCCAGCTGCTCGATCCGACCCTGCGCGTCCTGGTGGTCGGCGAACCGCACCAGGGCAAGAGTCAGTTGGTCAACGCGATCGTCAACGCGCCGGTCTGCCCGGTCGGGGACGCTCGCGCCACCGTGCTGCCGACCGTGGTGCGGCACTCCGAGACCGCCACCGCGGTGGTCGTCCAGGCGCCGCCGCCGACCCCCGACCGAGCCGCGGGCACGGCGCTGCCGGCCACGGCCGAGCGCACCGTGGTTCCGCTGGACCGGATCGCGGCCGGCGTCGCCGGGACGTTCGGCCGGCGCGCGGGCGGCGGACCGGCGTACGTCGAGATCGGACTGCCGCGCGCGCTGCTCGCCGGCGGACTGGTGTTCGTGGACACACCGGGCACCGACGAGGTGGGCGCCCTCGGCGCCGGCGCCTCCGTCGCCGCGCTGAGCCGGGCGGATCTGGTGTTGCTGGTCTCCGACTCGACCCGCGAACTCTCGGTGGCCGAGATGAACGTGCTGCTGCACGTCAGCCGCGCGCACCCGAACGTCGTGGTGGTGCAGACCAAAATCGATCTCGTGCCGGACTGGCGGGTGGTCGCCGAGCGAAACCGCCGCCACCTCGCCGATGCGGGCGTACCGGCGGCGTTGATCCCCGTCTCGGCGGCGCTGCGGCTGCGCGCCGCCGCGGTCGACGACCGCGCGCTCAACGCCGAATCGGGCTTCCCCGCGCTCATCGCCCGCCTCCAGGGCGACCTCACCGGCAAGGGTGACGTGCTGGCCCGCGCCACCGTCGGGTTGACCGCCCGGACCGTGGTGGAGCAGCTGGCCGCGCCGTTGCGCGCCGAGCTGGAGAGTCAACGGGTCGAGGAGCAGTCCGGCCCGATGTCCCGGCTGCACGCCGCCCAGCGCGAGGTGGACGAGCTGCGCCGGTGCTCCACCCGCTGGCAGAACACGCTCAACGACGAGATGGCCGACCTGCTCTCCGACATCGAGTACGACCTGCGTGACCGGACACGGCAGATCCTGCGGATGGTGGACGACGCCTTCGACTCCGCCGACCCGCTCACCGCCTGGGACGCGTTCCAGGAGTGGCTGGACCGCAGCCTCGTCGAGGCGGCGGAGGCCAACCACGAGTGGCTGGTCCAGCGCTGTGACCACGCCGCCCGACGCGTCGCCGCCAACTTCGCCCGGTACGGCTACGACGTGCTGCCGCCCTGGTCGATGCACGTGCCGGACGACCTGGCGGACCGATTGCCGGAGCTGGAGCGACCGAACGTCGACCGGTTCACCGCCACCCAGAAGGTGATCACCGGCATGAAGGGCTCGTACGGCGGCCTGCTGATGTTCGGCCTGGCCATGACGCTGGCCGGCATGCCGATGATCAACCCGGTCTCGATCGGCGCCGGCGCGCTCTTCGGCGGCAAGAGCATCCACGACGAGAGCAAGCAGTTGCTGCGCCGCCGGCAGGCCACGGTCAAGACGGCGATCCAGCGACACGTCGACGACTTCTTCGTCCGGACGACGAAGGACTGCCGGGACACCGCGCGCCAGGTGCAGCGGCTGCTGCGGGACCACTTCAGCGTGCTGACCGACGAGTTGCAGGAGGGAATCGTCCAGTCGCTGCGTACCGCCAAGCAGGCCGCCGACACCGACGCGGCTGCCCGGGAGCAGCGCCAGCGGGAGATCACGCTGAAGATGACCCGCCTCGCCGGCCTGTACGAGCAGGCCCAGCAGTTGACCGCTGCGCGGCCCGCGGCGGTGCCGCTGGAGCCCCGGGTATGACCGTCGGCCTGCGCCTGGACGAGGCGGTGTGGAGCCTGCTGCACCAGGCGCTCCAGCTCTACCGCGACGATCCCCGGGCCAGCGGTCACCTGCGGCGTCAACTGGCCCGGCTGGAGCAGCCGCTGCGGATCGCCGTCGCCGGACCGTGGCGGGCCGGCAAGTCGACGCTGCTGAACGCCCTGATGGGCGAGGAGGTCGCCCCGGTCGCCGGTGCCGATGGCAGTGCGGTCTTCACGTGGTACGAGGACGGCCCGCAACCCCGGGCGACCGCGTACGGGGCCAGCCACCCGCCGCAGGAGTTGGCGATGGTGCGCTCGGCGACCGGGATGCGGGTGGACCTCGTCGGCTGGCGGGCCGGTGAGCTGTCCGACATCGTCGTACGCTGGCCGACCCGGGCGCTGCGCCAGGTGACGCTGATCGACACACCGGCCGTCGGCGCGCCCGACGAGCAGGGCCGCTCACCGGTCATGGACCGGGTGCTGCGCGAGGCGGACGCGGTGCTCTACCTGACCCGCGACGGCCGGGGTACCGACCTGCGGGTGCTGGAGTCCGCCCGGGAGAGCGCGGTCGGTCAGGCGGCTCCCGTCAACGTGATCATGGTGCGTTCCCGGGTCGACGAGACCGGCGGCGGGAAGATCGACGCGCTGCTCACCGCCCGCCAGCTCGCCCGGCGACAGCACCGCGACCCCCGCGCCAACGCCCTCTGCGTCGGCGTGGTGTCGTGCAGCGGCCTCATCGGCCTGGCCGGCCGGGTGCTCAGCGAGTCCGACTTCGCCGCGCTCGCCCAGCTCGCCGTGGTGCCCCGCGCGGAGCTGGAGGCGTACCTCCTCTCGGCCGACCGGTTCCTCCGCGGTGAGCTGCCGGTGCCGGTGGACGCCGAGGTGCGCGCCGGCCTGCTGGACCGGCTCGGCCTGTTCGGGGTGCGGCTGGCGACCACGCTCGTCCGCACGGGCAACGGCAGCCGGGCCGTCCTCTCCGCCGAGCTGATCCGCCGCAGCGGCCTCGCCGAGCTGCGGGAGACCGTCAGCCGGTTCTTCGTCGACCGGCGCGACACGCTCAAGTCCCGCTCGGCGCTGGCCGCGGTCGAGGACCTGCTGCGGGCCGAGCCCGGTCCCGGCACCGCCGAGCTGCTCGCGGCGGTCGAGCAGATCCTCGCCGGCGCGCACGAGTTCCAGGAGCTGCGCCTGCTGGCGGCGTTACGCGACACCCGGCTCGGGTTCGACGCCGAGCTCGCCGCGGAGGCGCGGCGGCTGGTCGGCGGGGACGGCGTCGGGCTGGCCACCCGGCTCGGCGTCGAGCACGACGCCGGCGTGCAGCGGCTCTGGCAGGTCGCCGCCGAGGCGCAGTGGCGTTGGCGGGACCGCGCCGAGGACCCGCTGCTCCGGCTTGCCCAGCGCCGGGGTGCGCAGGTGGTCGTCCGCAGCTGCGAGGGGATGCTCGCCGAGCTCGCCGAGGGCGGGCGGTGACCCGCGCCGGCGGAGCCGGCGCAGCCACACCACCGGGCGCACCCGCTCCAGCGGCAGGAAGCTGGCCATCGCCGCCAGGTGTGGGGCGAACGAGATCGTGATGGTCGCGATGGTGACCACGTGGAACGAGTAGAAGAAGCCCACCATCGCCAGTCGCCACCGCTCGGGCAGCAGGAAGACCAGCGGGCTGGCCAGCTCGAAGGCGACGATGCCGAACTGGGCGACGATCAGCAGGTACGGCACCTGCGCGATCAGGTCCGCCAGCTCGGTGCCGCGCCGGATGATCGCCCGAGCCAGCACCGAACCGGTCAACCAGTCCAGGCCGCCGAAGCGCAGCTTGGCCCAGGCCGCCAGGAAGTACGTGCAGATCACCGCGATCTGGGTGACCCGCAGCGCCCAGCCACCCGCCTCCGTCCGGGTCGCGTCGCCGTGGCGCGCGCGACCGGCGGTGGGGAGCACCGCCAGGGCGACGAGCAGGCCGAACCGGTCGTGGTCGACCTTGCCGTAGCTCATCGCGATGATCATCCACTCGAGGTAGAGCGCGCAGACCGCCCAGCCGAGCAGTCGTGGCGCCCGCCCGGTGGCGGCGAGCAGGGCGAGCCCCAGCAGCGCCCAGAAGATCACCGCGACCAGCGCCGGGGTCGGCGTGGGCAGCGGCAGCAGCCGGCCGACCAGCAGCGGCTGGTAGAGCTCGCCGGGCACGCTCACCCGGGTGCGTACCCACGGGGTGAAGACGACCAGGTCGGCCGCGACGAAGAGATAGATCAGCGTACGGAAGGCGGCGACCCGCCCGCGGGGCACCGGCTCGGTCAACCAGCGGATCATCGGGTCGCCTCCCACCGGACCACGGTCTCGTCGGTGTACCGCCCGGTGGGCCGCCCGCCCTGGATCCCGTGCCACCTGATCACGATGCGGACCTCGGTCAGGTCGGGGGCGTCCGGGTGCCGTTCGGCGTACGCGTCGGCCACCTCGGCGAGCCGCGGTGGATCGGCGACGTACCGGCTCTGCTGGCCCTCGATCTCGGCCCGCCGGATGCCGGTCGCGTTCTGGTCGAGGCTCACGACCGCCCCGGTGACGTCCACGCCCTCGACCCGGGTGTCGGGCGCGGGGGCGTTCGGCGGGTTGGAGGTGGAGTACATGCGGAACGGCCCGAACGGGAAGTGGTCGTCGGTGCCGACGACGGTGCCGGCGAGCAGCAGCGCGAGGCCGAGCGCGGTGGCACCGAGCCGGGCCGCCCGTCCGTGGCTGGTCAAGGTCTCCATCGGGTGGTGACGATACGGGAAAGGCCGGGGGCCAGGGTGTGACCGGCGGGCGGACCCCACGGACGGCGGCGGGCGGGGACGACGAAGGCCGGACCCCGCGGTGGGGGCCCGGCCTCCGGTTGCCGGTTGGCGGCGACTCAGTGCTTGTGCTCGGCCAGCTGCCGGCGTACGTCGTCCATGTCGAGCGCCTCGACCTGCTCGATCAGGTTCTCCAGGGCGGACTCGGGCAGCGCGCCCGGCTGCGCGAAGACGATCACGCCGTCACGGATCGCCATGATCGTGGGGATCGACCGGATGTCGAACTTGGCACCCAGCTCCTGCTGCGCCTCGGTGTCCACCTTGCCGAAGACGATGTTCTGGTGCTTCTCCGAGGAGCGCTCGTAGACCGGGGCGAACCGCTTGCACGGGCCACACCAGTCGGCCCAGAAGTCCACCAGCACGATCCCGTCTTTGCCGGTCACCTCGTCGAAGTTCGCCGTGGTCAGCTCAACGGTTGCCATTGCACTCTCTCCGATCACCGCGGTTTGCCTACGACCCGTAGAACCAGGGCTGACCTCTTCGCATTCCCACCCGCTCCGCCGTGAAACGTCTCACCCAGTAGGCCGGGCAGGGGGCGACGGTCATCGATCCACCTCGTTGCCTTCCGGCCGTGCGCAACGCACATGCACGTCGCACTTGCGTGACGAAAAGTGATGGGAGCGTTTCCAGGTCAATCGAGCGGATCATGCGTGGCTCATCGAAGAATCGACGCGTGACAAGGGGGTATCGGGCCTGCGGAGATCGCCCTCACGGTCGCCGTTGATTACTCAACGTAGTGTTACGAAACAATAAATGTGAGCTGGATCTCTGTTCGAGCCGGACGGGTGTACGGCAGAATCTTCCGCATCAGAGCGTGGGCGGCGGGTGCCGGGGAGGGCCCCGCCGCTCATTGCGTCTCCCCCCAGGTGCGGCCGGTGTGACATTTCCGCGTGGCCCGCGCCCCGGCGGTCTCCTTAACCCTCGATAAGGCATGCTGTGCCGAACTTCATCGCCGTCCGTCGAAGGGGGCAAGGGTGCAGTTCGGCCGCTACTACGAGGAGTTCGAGGTCGGCGCGGTCTACCGGCACTGGCCGGGCAAGACCGTCACCGAGTACGACGACCACCTCTTCTGCCTGCTCACGATGAACCACCATCCGCTCCACCTGGACGCCCACTACGCCGAGTCGGCGAGCCAGTTCAAGCGCAACGTCGTGGTCGGCAACTACATCTACTCCCTGCTGCTCGGCATGTCCGTCCCCGACGTGAGCGGCAAGGCGATCGCCAACCTGGAGGTCGAGTCGCTCCGCCACGTCGCCCCCACCTTCCACGGCGACACCATCTACGGCGAGACCACCGTCCTGGACAAGCGGGAGTCGGCCTCCAAGCCCGACCGCGGCGTCGTGGCGGTGGAGACCCGCGGCTACAACCAGGACGGCACGATGGTCTGCGTGTTCCGCCGCCGGGTCATGGTCCCCAAGCGCGAGTACGCCGCCGCCGCCGTTCCCGCGGGCGTCGACCCGGAGCGGCCCAGCTTCCCCGAGCCGCGCCGACCCGACCCGCGCTGACCGGCCCGGGCAGAGCGGCCGCGCGCTGACCCGACCCGCCGGCTCCGGGACGAACCCGGGCCGGCGGCCGGGGGCGCCGCCGGGGTGGTCGGTGCCCTGGTGCGAGGCTCGGCCCGCCGTGTTCCGGTCGGATGGGGCCCTTTTCGCGATCCGGGGCATATGCTGGCGCCGGAGGTCCCCATGAGCCACTCCGTCGCCGGAGAGCCGCCCTCTGCCGGACGCCGCGCCGCACCGCTGACCACCGCCGTCTACTCGGCCGCCGAGTGGGATCTGCTCACCAGCCTGCCCGGCCGGGTCATCGTGGTCGCCGCCGCGCCCGGCCCGGGCCGGCCCCGCCGGGGCGTTTCCGAAGGACTCGCCGGCCTGGAGGCGGTGGCCGCGGGCCGCTCCTTCGACAGCGACCTGGTCCGCGCCGTGGTCTCCGCCATCTACGCCCGCCACGACGCCGGGCCGCCGACCGCCGGTGACGGGAGCGTGGACCTGGTGGACCTCCTCGCGTCCTGCCGGGCCGCGGTCCGGGTGCTCGACCGCCGGGCCGACCCGGCCGACTCCGCCGCGTACCGCCAGTGGGTGCAGTCGGTCGCCGCCCGCGTCTGCCGCCCCGTGCCGGCCGGCGGGGTGCTGCTCACCGGAATGGGGCCCGCGCCGGCCGACCGCCGGTTCCTCGACCGGCTCGGCGACGCCCTGGGCCTGCGCTGACCCGGCCCGCCGGAGGGCGTGGGCACGGCGCTTCCGACAGGTCGTACGCTCTCCGGATTGTGACCGGTGACCAGCTCGATGTCGGTGTGGGCCCCTGGGCGGGTGACCCGCCGGACGACCCGCGGTACGACCCGGAGCTGCTCGCCGAGGGAGACCGGCGCAACGTGGTCGACCGCTACCGCTACTGGCGGCGCGAAGCGGTCGTGGCCGACCTGGACCGCCGCCGGCACGACTTCCACGTGGCGATCGAGAACTGGCAGCACGACTTCAACATCGGCACGGTGGTCCGCAACGCCAACGCCTTCCTCGCCGCCGAGGTGCACATCGTGGGACGGCGGCGGTGGAACCGGCGTGGCGCGATGGTGACCGACCGCTACCAGCACGTCCGGCACCACGAGACGATCGAGGAGTTCGTGGCGTGGGCGGCGGGAGGCGACCTGCCGGTCGTCGGCATCGACAACCTGCCGGGTTCCCGTCCCCTGGAGACCACGACCCTGCCGCGGCGCTGCGTCCTGCTCTTCGGGCAGGAGGGCCCCGGCCTTTCGGACCCGGCCCGAGCGGCCTGCGACCAGCTCTTCTCGATCGCCCAGTACGGCTCGACCCGCTCCATCAACGCCGGGGTGGCCAGCGGCATCGCCATGCACGCCTGGATCCGGGCCCACGCGGGTCCACCTCCGGCCTGACCCGCCCACCAGCCGCCGGCCCCGGTCCCGCCCCGCCCTACCGCGACGAGCGCCGCCGGCCGGGACCTGCGCCGCCGGGCCGGGCGCGCACCGTAGCCGTGCGGCCCGGGCGGGTCGGAAACCGCCGCTCCGCTTGACGGTCCCGGCTCGCGGGGTGACGGTGGGGATGTGAGTGTCGCGGTGAGTTGCCCCAGATGCGGCGGCCCGGTCCGGCCACCGGACCTCATGCACAGCGAGACGCGGTGCGTGCGCTGTGGGCCGGTGTCGCCGCTGCACGTGCCGGAGCACATCGGAGCCGAGATCGTGGCCAGCGTGGTGGAACGGATCCTGGGCACGGCGGATCCGCCCCGGCGACGGCCCGCGCCGCTGTGGTGTCCGTGGCCGCTCCCGCCGGGGTGGACGATGACGGGCGTGGCCTACGCGGGCGACGACCGCACCGGCGTACGCGCCACCGCGGTCGCCTGCGCGGGCCCGGCGCCGCTCGGCGGCGGCCCGGCCGACCTGGTCTTCGTGGCCGAGGAGCCGGGCGTCGGCCTGGGCACCCGGCTCGCCGGCCTGGTCGGGCCGGATCCCGGGCCGGAACTCGCGGACGCCCTGACCGATCCCGGCCCGGGCCACCCCGAGCACGTCGGCCAGGCCCGCATCAGGGCGGCCGGACACCCTACTCCACTGTGGCTGGTGCACTCGCCGACGGATCGAAGCGCGTACGCCGGCGAGGCTCGGGGAATGTGGCTACATGCGATAGCCTGGCCGGCGAGCGCGGGGCATCTGCTCGCGGAGGACGTGGAGTTGCACGACCTGACCGAGTGGACGCCACCCGAGCTCGTGTACGGCGCACCGTCCCCGTATCTGCACGGGAGGGCTTGACAAGCCTCCCGGAATGACGGAGAACGGACGCAGATATTCACTGTACGACACCACACTGATACTCTGGGTGCCGCTGCGGTAATGGGACCCGGCGCCGCGCGAGAGGATGGCCCGCCATGGTCAAGAAGGTCCTCACCTGGGCCGGTATCGCATTCTTGATCTTCTTCGTCGCCTATCGGCCAAACTCCGCGGCGGATGTGTTCAAGTCGCTGGGCGGCGGGATCATGGACATCGCCCAGGGATTCGGCGACTTCTTCACCAGCCTCGTCGCCTAACCGTCGATGGGTAGCCCCTCCGGCCCACCGTTCGACCCCGACGACCCCGACCGGGAGCGCCGGGAGCGCGACACCGAGCCCATTCCCCGAGTTCCCCCGGACGAGGGGCCTGGCTACGGCTCCGGTCCCGGCCTCTCCGACGGTCCCTCCCTTTCGGACGACGTCGGCTACGGCGACGGCCCGGCCTATGCCGGTGAGGGCCGGTCCGGGCGGGCCTGGATCAACGACCCGGAGGCCGGCTACCAGTCGCCGATCATCTCCGAGGACGAGCTGGCCGGCCTGCGGGCCGACGCGGCGGGCAACGCCCCCCGGCGGGTGTTGCCGCTGGAGGACGAGCCCAGCTCGCTGGTCGCCCGCTACCTCTTCCCGACCGAGCGCTTCCGGGGCGAGTGGAAGCGGCACTGGATCCACCTCGCCACGCCGATCCTCATCGGCATCGCGGCGACCTTCGTCCTCGGCTACCTCTCCGGCTTCCTCGCCGGGCAGGACGTCGGGGCGCTCACGACCGTCGCGGTGCTGCTCTGGTTCGCGGTGATGGGCTGGGTGGCCTGGAAGGTAGCCGACTGGTGGTACGACCGCTTCATCCTGACCAACAAGCGGGTGATGGTGGTCAACGGGATCATCACCCGGCGGGTCGCCATGATGCCGCTGGTCCGGGTCACCGACATGAAGTACGAGCAGACCCCCAGCGGCCGGGCGCTCAACTACGGCACGTTCGTGCTGGAGTCCGCCGGCCAGGAGCAGGCGCTCCGGGAGATCAAGAATCTCCCCAACCCGAACGAGCTCTACCTGCGCGTCGTCGAAGAGATGTACGAGCCGCAGGCCGTCGAGGCCCGCTTGGGCAAGGAGCAGGACGAGGCCAAGGCCGATGACGGCGCATGACCGAATCGGTCCGAACATAGGATGAACTGAGCACCTTTTACCGTGGTCAGGTGCGTCCCGGCCATGGCAACCTGCCAGGACGGCCACGTCATGGGGGGGGTGAGCGGTGGTGGGCAGGGATCCACTGGAGGAGGAGTTCCGCGAGTTCGTCGCGGCTCGCTCCAGTGCGCTGCTGCGCACCGCCTATCTGCTGGCGGGCGACTGGGCGACCGCCGAGGACCTGCTCCAGACCGCGCTGACGAAGACCTACCTGGCCTGGAAGCGGCTCGGCGGGATCGAGGCGATCGAGCCGTACGCCCGACGTGTGATGGTCAACACGTCGACCAGCTGGTGGCGGCGGCGCTGGCACGGCGAGCGGCCCACCGAGGTGCTCCCGGAGCGGCCCGCGGCTGACGAGATCGAGCGGCAGCTCGACCGGGACCTGCTCTGGCGGCACCTGCGGGCGCTGCCCGCCCGGCAGCGCGCGATCCTGGTGTTCCGCTTCTACGAGGACATGTCCGAGGCGCAGACCGCCGCCCTGCTCGACATCTCGACGGGCACGGTGAAGAGCCAGACGTCCCGTGCCCTCGCCACCCTCCGGCGCCGGATGGGCGCCGAGGCCGCACTCGACCTGCCGGCCGCACCGGAGCCGGCGCCCGCGCCGCAGCGGCCGTCCCGGAGGATCCGGCCGGCCGTACCCTCGCAGCCACCGTCCGGGCCCGCCGGCACGACGCCCTTCGAACCGACCGTGACGCCGACCGACCCCGACGCCACGCCCGATGCCGCGCCGACGCCGGCCGCCACGCCCGCCCGCCGCACGCCCGCCCCGCGCACGGGCACGGGCACGGGCGGCGCGGGGGTCGGGGACCTCGCCGTCCCCGCGAACGCGCTCCTGAGCGTGACCGAGGAGGACGCACCCGTGCCCGCGGCCGCCTTCGGGGCGGCGACCGACGCCGGAGCCCGGGAAGTCAGCGCCACCGGGAAGCAGCGGTGAGCGGCAACCCGCGTCGGAGTGACAACCTGACCGACGCCCCGACGCGTCCATTCCACGTGACGCAGGACGAGCTGGAACGGGCGGTGCGGGAGTCGTTCTCCCGGCAGGTCGCGGTGCCCCGGCCGCCGGCCGTCGACCCGGCCGGTGTCGCCATCCGGCGGGCCCGCCGGGTCCAGCGCCGACGCACCGTCACCGGGCTGGCGATGGCCGCCGTCGCCACGGTCGCGGTCAGCACCGGGATCGCCCAGCTCACCGTCGACCAGAACCGGCCCACCCGGCCGACGGTGGTGCTCGGCGACCCGAACGCCAGCGGGCGGCCGGACGCCCTCCCGTCCGAGCCGGCGGGGCCCCTCGGGCCGCCGGCCGGAGTCGACATGATCGTCGGCGACGTCCTCACCAGCGCCAACGGTCAGCGGGTGCCCCTCGTCGGGGTCGGGCCGGCCGAGCGGGCCCAGCGGCTGCCCGACAACGCCGGTTGGCTGGTGGTCGGCGCCCCGACCACCGCCGGCCGTACGCTCTGGGCCGTCAGCCCGAAGGGCGTCGTCCAGGTGCTGCTGGCCGGCGCGGAAGCCATCGTGGTGTCCGGCGACGGCCGGGCCGTGGCCTGGCGCGACGGAGACGAGCTGTTCGCGGCCGGTGTCGTCAGCGCCCAGCTCATCGCGCCGGTGGGGACGCCGGCACCGGCCACGGCCCGACTGGTCGGGTTCGTCGGCGACGCCGTGCTGGTGCGGCTGACCGCGGACCGGCCCGGACATGTCCTGTGGTCCCCCGGGGCGGAGCTGCGCACGGAGCGGGCCGACCGGAAGAGCCTGCACCTCTACGGTGTGCTTCCCGACGGCCGCGTGGTCGCGCAGCTCGCCGCCGACAACTCCAGCCGTCCCTGTCTGGCCCTGCTCGACCCGAGCCAGGGCTTGGACCCGGTGAGCACCGGGTGCGGGCCGAACCTGAGCGGGGACGGGCTCGGCGCGGTCTCGACGGACGGGCGGTGGCTGCTGGTGAACGGCGAGCAGGGGCGCACGGCCAGCGCCCTGCTGGTCGACCTCGAACGGCTGGGCAGCGAGGCGGTCGAGACAGCCCACCCCGCCGGTCCGCCGGTCACCGGCGCGGTGATCTGGACGTCCGAGGAGGACGCGGCGTACGTGGACGCCGCGGGCCAGCTGATCCGGCTGCGGGTCGAGAACGTGGTGGGCGGCGGACGTGCCGAGGCGCACCCGGTGCCCGCGGCGGGGCCGACCAACCCTCCGGTGATCGTCAGCCGCTCCTGACCCCGATAGCGTCGGGCGGTGAGCTTGCCCACCCGCCCGCCGGTCCGCATCGACCTGCACACCCACTCCACCGCCAGCGACGGCACCCTCAGCCCGCCCGAGCTGGTCCGCGCGGCCGCCGAGGCGGGCCTCGGCGTGGTGGCGATCACCGACCACGACACGACCGCCGGCTGGGCGCCGGCGCTCGCCGCGCTGCCCCCGGGGTTGCGCCTGGTGCGGGGCGCGGAGATCTCCTGCCGCTGGTTCGGCGCCGAGTCGGCCGTCCCGCTGCACCTGCTGGCGTACCTCTTCGACCCCGAGCACCCCGACCTGGTCGCGGAGCTGGCCCGGGTGCGGGTCGCCCGGGAGCAGCGGGGAGAGCGGATCGTCGACCTGCTGCGTGCCGACGGCGTCGACGTCAGTTGGCCGGAGATCCTGGCCGGCGCGCGCGGCGGGACCGTGGGGCGTCCGCACATCGCGCAGGCGCTGATCCGGGCCGGCCTGGTCGCCAGCACCAACGAGGCCTTCGGGCCGGACTGGCTGGGGGAGCGCTACCGGTTGCCCAAGGAGGACATCGAGGTCTTCCACGCCGTCCGGCTGGTGCGCGCCGCCGGCGGCGTTCCGGTGTTCGCCCACCCCCGCGCCACCCGACGGGGCCGGGTGGTGCCCGACGAGCTGATCGCCGACCTGGCCGCGGCCGGGCTCGCCGGCCTGGAGGCCGACCACGAGGACCACTCGCCGGCGGAGCGGGCGCACGTCCGCGCCCTCGCCGCCGAGCTGGGGCTGCTGGTCACCGGTTCTTCCGACTTCCACGGCACGCACAAGACGGTCCAGCTGGGGGCGTTCACCACCGGGGTGGAGGCGTACGAGCGGATCGTCGCCGAGGCCGGCGGGGTGACCGAGGTCGCTTCCGGCTGATCCCCTGATCGCGCCAGAGCGGCGCCGATAAGTTGATCAGGTGGATCTGAAGCTCTTCGGCGAGGTCTTCGTGACCCTGCTGGTCATCACCGACCCGCCGGGCATGCTGCCGATCTTCGTCGCGTTGACCGGCCCGCTGCCGGCGCGGGACCGGCACCGGGCGGCCTGGCAGGCGGTGGCCCTGGCGCTCGGGGTAATCGTGATCTTCGCGGTGGCCGGGCAGACCCTCCTCGAATACCTGCACGTCGACCTGCCGGCGCTCCAGGCCGCCGGCGGGTTGCTGCTGGTGCTGGTCGCGCTGGAGCTGCTGACCGGCAAGGGCGACGAGCCGAGCGGCACGTCCACGTCCAACGTCGCGCTGGTGCCGCTGGGCACGCCCCTGCTCGCCGGCCCCGGGGCGATCGTCGCCACCATGCTCTTCGTCCAGCAGGCCGAGGGCGCCACCGACTACGCCGCGATCGCCGCCGGAATCATCGCCGTGATGATCGCCGTCTGGGTCGCGCTGCGCTTCTCCGGCGGCATCGTCAAGATTCTGCGGCCCGGTGGCATCGAGGTGCTCACCCGCATCGCCGGCCTGCTGCTCGCCGCCATCGCCGTGCAGCTCATCGCCGACGCGGTGGCCGCGTTCGTCACGCAGTACGTGAACATGGCCTGAGCGCCCCGCACCGGCTGTCGTACGTGGATGGCAGGATCCCAGGGGTGCGACGACCGACTCCCGCCGACCGGCCATCCTCCGGGCGCGCCCCCCGTCCCCGGCAGGCGCCGCCCGAGCAGCTCGGCTTCGAGGGCATGCCGGAGCGGCTCTTCGTCTGCACCCCGAGCAAACTGGGCACCTACGTCGACTGCCCCCGCCGCTACCGCTACGCCTACGTCGACCGCCCCGCCCCGCCCAAGGGGCCGCCGTGGGCGCACAACTCCCTCGGCGCGAGCGTGCACACGGCCCTGCGCAACTGGTATGCGCTGCCGCTCGACCGGCGCCGGCCCGAGGCGCTGGCCGGGCTGCTCCGCGGCACGTGGGTGCGCGAGGGCTACCGCGACGACGAGCAGGAGCGCGCGGCCTACCGGCGGGCGCTCGGCTGGCTGGAGGCCTACGTCGAAACCCTGGAGCCCGACGTCGACCCGCTCGGCGTGGAGCGGGTGGTGGCGGTCAAGACCGGCGTGCTGGCCTTCAACGGTCGCGCCGACCGGATCGACGCCCGCTCCGGGCCGGCCGGCCCCGAGCTGGTGATCGTCGACTACAAGACCGGCCGCAGCGGGCTCGACGCCGACGACGCGCGGGGCTCACAGGCGCTGGCGCTCTACGCGTACGCGGCGGAGCGGGTGTTCCGCCTGCCGTGCCGCCGGGTCGAGCTGCACCACCTGCCCACCGGCACGGTGGCCGGGCACGACCACACCGTCGAGTCCCTGGCCCGGCAGCTCGGCAGGGCCGAGGAGACCGCCCGCGACATCATGGCCGCCGAGCGGGCGGTCGCCGACGGCGCCGACCCCGACGAGGCGTTCCCGACCGAGCCGAGCCCTCGGTGCGGCTGGTGCGACTACCGGCGCACCTGCCCGACGGGCTCCCAACTGCCCGGCAAGGAGCCGTGGGCGGCGGTCGAGCGCACCGTCGAGTCGGAGTCCGGCGAGGTCTGACCCGGGGCGCTGGGCGACCACCGTCCGGCGACCGGCGCCTGACGACCACCGACCGGCGTCCAGGGTCCGGCGACCACCGACCACCGACTACCGACCACCGACCGGCGACCACCGACCGGCGACCCGCGTCTGGCGCCCGGGCGGCGGCCGGCGGGGTCGGCGGCCGGTGTCGGTCAGCTGGCGGTGGCCGGGGTCCGAGCCGCGATCGTGGCGGAGGCCGGCTCGGCCGATTCCGACGGTGCCCCCGCCCGGCGGGCGGCCCGCTCCTTGGCGGCCTGCTGCAACGGCCCCTCGCGCCAGCGGCGGGGCAGCGCCGTGAGTGCCAGGCGCAGCGCTCGCACGGTCAGGTCGGCCGACAGGTCGGTGCTGGGCAGCCCGAGGCCTCCGTACATCCGGCGGGCCCAGGCGGGCAGCAGCGCGAGGGCGGTGCCGGCGACGCCGAAGTATGCCCACCGCGGCGGCCCGAGCGTCAACCCGAGCCGCGCCGGCAGGCTCAGCTTCCACGGCAGCGGCGGCGCGGTGAGGAAGAGCGCCGTCTCGGCGGCCTCGCGGGTCATCCGCAGTTGCGGGCGTACGGCCCGGTAGTAGTCCGCCACCTCCGCCGCCGTGCCGGGCACGGTGGCCGGGTCGAGGCCGACCAGGGCGGCCGCCCGTCGCTGCTCGGTGTAGTAGCCGTCCACCTCCGCCGCGGAGAGCGGCAGCCCGGCCCGCCGGGCCGTGTCCAGGAACGACTCGACCTCCGCGACGTGCACCCAGCGGAGCAGGTCGGGGTCGTCGATGCGGAACCGCTCGCCGGTCACCGGGTCGGTGGCCCGGAGCCGGGCGTGCAACCGGCGCAGCCGCTCCCCGACCGCCTCCGCCTCGGCGGAGGTGCCGTAGACGGTCGTGCCGACGTAGGTCGCGGTGCGGACCAGGCGGCCCCAGGCGTCGGTGCGGTAGTCGCTGTTCTGCGCCACCCCGGCCATCGCGCGGGGGTGCAGCGCCTGCAGGTAGAGCGAGCGCAGGCCGGCGACGATCAGGATCGGCTCGTCGTGCACCTTCCACGTGACCGAACCCGGACCGAAGAGGCCGAGGTCATCGGAGTCCACGGATCCAGAGTGCCACGCCGCCGAGCGGTGCGGGCCACCCGTTCGCCGCGCACGGGGGGTTGCTCGCCGGATCAGGCGTCTGTGGCGCGGCGGGCCTGGCAGGCGGGGCAGAGCCCCCAGAAGGTGACCTCCGCCTCGTCGACCGCGAAGCCGTGCGTCGTCCGCGGATCGAGGCAGGGCGCCTCGCCCACCGCGCAGTCGACGTCGGCGATCTCCCCGCAGCCCCGGCACACCACGTGGTGGTGGTTGTCGCCGACCCGGGCCTCGTACCGGGCGGGGCTGCCGGCCGGCTCGATCCTGCGGGACAGACCGGCCCGGGACAGGGCGCCCAGGACGTCGTACACCGCCTGGGTGGACACCGAGTCGAGCCGTTCCCGTACGCGGCGGGTGATCTCGTCGACCTCCAGGTGGCCGCCGGCGGCGAGCACCTCCAGCACGGCGAGGCGCGGCCGGGTGACCCGCAGGCCACGCGACCGGAGCAGCTCCTCCCCAGCGGACATGGGCCAATGACAGCACGGGAGACGGGCGTCGACAACCGGTCGAGGGCCGGAGCGGAGGCGTCGGCCTGGGTCGGGGCCGGTGGCTCCGGGCGCGGGCCGGGGCTGAACCGGATCCGGACAGCGTGCGTGTAGCCGGACGAGAGCCTGGGTGCGCCGGCCGGCGCACCGTAGGCTGGCAAGCCGCGATCGTGACCCTTACCGGAGGTACCGATGTTCGAGCAGATCCAGGGCCTGCCGATCCACGTCCTGGTGGTGCACGCGGTCGTGGTGTTCGTGCCGTTGCTCGCGCTGCTCGCCGTGGCGTTCGTCGCCCTGCCGCGCTGGCGGCGGCGGTTGGATTGGGCGGTCGGCATCCTGGCCGTGCTCGCGCCGGTGACCGCGTTCGTCGCCGTCCAGTCCGGCGAGGCGCTCACCGACGCTCTGGTGGCGCGCGGCTTCCAGGGGCCGATCCTCGATCAGATCTTCGAGCACTCCCGGTACGGCGACATCCTGTTCCGGCTCGTGCTCCCGCTCGGCATCGTGGCTCTCCTGCTGCTGGCGGTGACGAGCGGCCACCCGCGGGTGCCGAGGCTGCCCGCGCTGGTCACCCCGGTCCTGTCGGTCGCGGTGGTCGCGCTGGCGATCGCCTCGCTGGTGTACGTCGTCCTGACCGGGCACTCGGGTGCCGAGACCGTGTGGGGGACGACGCTCTAGTCGTCGCAGGCGCCCCGACGTCAGAAGATCAGTCGGGAGCAGAGCAGGCAGACCAGGGCCACCAGCACCACCCCGGCCACCGCGCCGAACCCGTACGTGACCCGCTGGGCCCGCTGCTCCGCCGCGTCCAGGGCCGCCATGTCCTGGGTCGGCAGTTGCCGGGGCGGCGCCGGTTGCACGTGCAGGGGAGGGCGCCAACCGGCCGGCGGCGGCACGCTCGGCGGGGGACCGGCGTAACCGCCGGACGTCCCGCTCCCGGACGGACCGCTCGGGGAGAGCCCGCCCGGGGGCCGGGTGGTGGCCTCGTCGGCCTGCGCGGGCTGCCCTTCGGCGTCGCTCGGAGGCCGCCGCCAGTAGTCGTCCGGAGAACTGCCGCCGCTGGGGGTCGTCACGCCGTCCGACGCTACCAACGCCGGCACTCCGCAACCGGCGGACGCGACCCCTCTTCCCGGAAACACCCCGCCCGATCGGCACGCCTGGACACCCAGGTGACCACTACGTCACGGAAAGAGGCCCCTCCCGCCGCCGGTGATCCGGGGCGGGTGGCGGCTGGCCGTGGTTGACGGCCGGCGGCGGGCCGGTGCCGGGGTGGCGGGAGCCTTCTGCGCTAACCTTGCGGCTCGTGAGCACCGACGACCCGGGAACCCGCGGCGACGAGGACCGCACCGTCGATCTGAGCGACGACGTACTGCCCTCGCAGACCGCCGACGACACCGATCGTGGGTGGGGTGAGTGGTCCGGCGGCGGCAACGACGACTGGCTGCTCGCCGAGCGCCCGCCGCACTGGGAGTGACCTCCGGTCAGTTTGTGGACAACGGGCCGCCCTGTGGACAACTTCCACATGACGGCCCGTTGGGACAGCCGGAATCCTCGGCGTCAGGACGAGGAGCTACTGCTGCTGGCAGCAGCGGCCTTGCCCGCGCCGCCGCCGGACGAGCCGCCGGACGAGCTCGCGGACCCGTTCGACGAGGACGTCGTGGCGGACGTCGTCGAGCCGGAGGACGACTCGGTCTTCGCCGGCTTGCTGGTGGTGGTGCTCGACGAGCTGTCCGAGCCGGACGAGCGCGAGTCGGTGCGGTAGAACCCGGAGCCCTTGAACACGATGCCGACCGAGTTGAAGACCTTGCGCAGCCGCCCCTGGCACGCCGGGCACTCGGTCAGCGGCGCGTCGGAGAACGACTGCACCGCCTCGAGCTGCTGGCCGCACGCGGTGCAGGCGTACTGGTACGTGGGCACGTTCTCCTCCGGATCAGAATCGGCCGGTTGGCACTCGACGTCTTCGAGTGCCAATGGTGCGTCATGCGCCCCGGGTTCGTCCAGCGGACGTGTGGGGCGCGACACCCTGTCCGGCGGCGTCAAGCGTACGCAGGCCGTCGGCCGGGGTGACCACCGCGCTGACCGGGCGGTCGTGCGGCTCGGCCGGTACGGCTGGCACCAGCTCACCGTCGTGCAACGGCACCACGGTCAGCGCTGATTCCCGGACGCGGGCGAGCGCCCGGTCGTACGAGCCGCCGCCCCGGCCCAGCCGCAGCCCGCGCCGGTCGACCGCGAGGGCCGGCACCACGAGCAGGTCGACGTCGGTGATCACGCTCGGCCCGAGTCGGGGCCCCGTCGGCTCGCGCATGCCCCGGCCGGCGGCGGTGAGCGTGTCCGGCCCGGCGTACCCGGCCCAGTCGAGATCCAGGTCGGGGCGGAGCACGGGCAGCAGCAGTTCGCCGCCCGGGGGGAGCGCCGCGTGCAGCACGTCGGGCAGCTCCGGGCCGCCCGGTTCGGAGCCGACCGGCACGTACGCCGTCATCCGGATCGGCCGCAGCCGGCGTACGAGCGCGACCAGCTCGGCCTGGACGCGGGCAGCGGCTTCCGCCCGGTCCGCGGCGGTCAGTCGCCGGCGGTGAGCGAGCAGCGCGACACGCATGTCGCGTTTAGCCACATGAGTCACTTCCGCTTCATCAGAAAATTCCGGCACGCAACACTCCTGACGCAACGCCGCTCCCATGGTTGCTCTGTGTCAGCATCGCAGCATCGGAGGCGGAACTTCCGGGGGGAACCGAGTGACGCTACGCGGGCGGTTGACGGCGGCCTTCCTCGCGGTGGTGCTCGGCCCGGTCCTGCTCGGCGCCCTCTTCGTCGCCTCCACCATGAACGCGGTGGACCGCGGCCGCTCGACCGAGCGGCTGGCCGTGGCGGCCGCGACCGTGCGTACCTCTGTCGACGCCCTCTGTCAGCAGCTCCGCGCCGCCGCCGACGCGGTCGCGCTCGCCGGCCCCGACGCGGCAGGCGCGGCGGGACAGGTGGTCAGTCGAGGGCTCGCGGCCGCCGTGGTGGTGCGCGACACGGCCGATCAGACCACCTACGCCACGCCCGGCGGGCCGCCGCCCCCGTGGCGGGAGTGCGCCGACGCCGCGCCGGCCGGTGGCCCGGTCGGCGCTCTGACCGCCAGGGTGGACCTGCGGGACCGCGCGGGCACGACACTCGGCACCGTCACCACGGCGCAGCCGATCGACCCGGCGTTCGTGGCCCGGCTGGCCGCGGTGACCGGGGTCGCGGTCACCCTGCTCGACGACGGCACCGGGCCCGCAAGGGTCACCCACACGACCGAGTCGCTGGAGGTACGCGACGCGGTGCTGGCCGCCGCCGGTGCGCTCGACGGGGAGCGGGTGCGCAAGACGGAGGACGGACGGTTCGTACGCCGGATCGGGCCGTCGTCCGGGCAGCCGCTGCCGCTGGTCCTCTCGGTGCCGAGCGAACAGCCTCCCGGTCTGGACACCGCCCTGGTCGTCGCGGTGCTGCTCGCGGCGCTGCTCGCCGTGCTGGCGGCCTGGCGACTGGCCCGGGTCACCACCCGTCCGCTGGTCGAGTTGGCCACCGCCGTGGACCGCGTCGCGCACGGCGACCTGAGCGCCCGCGTCCCGGTCCGGACGCGCGACGAGGTGGGTCGGCTGGCCGACGCGTTCAACCGGATGACCCGGGAGACCGGCTCCTACGTGGCGGCATTGACGAGCAGCCGCGACCAGTTGCGCGGCCACCTGGCGGTGCTCGGCGACACCCTGGCCAGCACCCACGACCTGCAACGCATCCTGCGGGTGATCCTGCACAGCGCCATCGCGGCGACCGGGGCCCGGGCCGGTGCGGTGCTGCTGGTCGACTCCGGCGACATGCTCGTGGCCCAGTGCGCCGAAGGCCTCGACGGACGCTGGCCGGACGGCGAGGCGCCGGCGACGCTCCGGGTTCCCGTCGGCAGCGGCGTGCTCGGCGCGGTCGCGGCGACGGGCGAGCCGCGGTGCGGGCGGATGGAACCGGCCGACGTGCCGCCGGGTGAGCCGGGCTGCCGCACGTACGTCGCCGTGCCGTTCGCCGCCCCCACCGGGCCCGGCCTCTCCAGCCCGGCGGCCGGCGGCCCAGCCACGGACGACGCGCCGACCGCCGAGCTGCCCAGCGGGGTCGGGTTCGCCCTCGCGGCGGAGGGCGGTGGGGCCGTCACCACCCTCGGCGTGCTGGCCCTCTACGACCGGCTGGGCGCCGACGAGTTCGACGAGGACGACCTGGTCACGCTGCGCACCTTCGCCGGCCACGCGGCGGTGGCGGTCGACAACGTACGGGTGCACGAGGAAGCGCAGCGACTCTCGCTCACCGACCCGCTGACCGGACTGTGGAACTACCGCTACCTGCGCGAGTCGATCCGGCGCGAGGTGGAGCGGGCGAGCCGCTTCCGCCGGATGCTCAGCGTCCTGGCCCTGGACCTGGACCGGTTCAAGGACGTCAACGACACCTACGGGCACGCGGCCGGCGACACGGTGCTCGCCGAGTTCGCCCGCCGGGTACGCGGCGAGATCCGCGAGGTCGACCTCGCCTTCCGCCAGGGCGGCGAGGAGTTCGTGCTGCTGCTGCCGGAGACGGACGCGCGGGGCGCGGCGATCGTCGCGGAGCGACTCGGCGCCGCCATCCGGGACACCTCGGTCCCGGTCGAGACGCACAGCGGTGCCACGGTGCCGGTCCGGGTGACCGTCTCCATCGGCATCGCCGTCTACCCCGACCACGCCAGCACCGGCCAGCAGGTGCTGGAGGCGGCCGACGACGCGCTCTACGCCGCGAAGGCCGCCGGTCGGGACACCTACCGGGTGAGCCCCAGTCGGCAGCTCGCGGCGATCGAACTGCCGGTGCCGGCGGGGGCGGTAAGCCCACCGGACGGCCTGCCCCGGGCGGGTCGCGCCGCCGCGCCCACCCGCCTCGCGTCCGCGTGCGCGGCGGACGCCGCGTCTCCCGTCGAGGCGGCACACGCCGAGGCGGAACCCGCCGGTGAGCCGCTCGGCCCGGCGCTCACCGGCCCGGACGTCGCCCGGGCCGGCCCCGGTTCCCCGCGGTCGTCCCCGGCGGGCGGCGCGTCTTCCGGGCCACACCCGCCGCGGCAGAGCCGTGGCCGATAGTCTCGCGACATGTCGGAGCACTCAGCGAACTCCTCACCGGCGGCCGCCGCGACCGGCCGCTCCCGCGCGGTCAAGGCCGTCATCCCGGCGGCGGGCCTGGCCACCAGGTTCCTCCCCGCGACGAAGGCGGTGCCCAAGGAACTGCTGCCGGTCGTCGACCGGCCGGTCCTGCAGTACATCGTCGAGGAGGCCACCCAGGCGGGCATCAACGACGTGCTTCTGATCACCGGACGGGGCAAGACCTCGATGGTGGACCACTTCGACCGCCGCCCCGACCTGGAAGCCCGGTTGGAGGAGAAGGGCGACGAGAAGACACTCGCGGCCGTGCGCCGGCCCAGCGAGCTCGCCGAGATCTACACCTGCCGGCAGCCCGAGCAGCTCGGCCTCGGCCACGCCGTCGGCTACGCCGAGTCCCACGTCGGCGACCAGCCCTTCGCGGTGCTGCTCGGTGACGAGTTCGTCAAGCTCGACGAGCCGCTGCTGCCGGCCATGTTGGAGCTGCAGGCCCGCACCGGCGGCGTGGTGCTGGCGTTCTTCGAGGTCGACCCGGCGGAGACCAAGCGCTACGGCATCGCGTCGGTCGAGCCGGCCGAGGCCGAGCTGACCGACATCGGCGAGGTCGTCAAGGTCACCGGCATGGTGGAGAAGCCCAAGCCGGAGGACGCGCCGAGCAACCTGGCCGTGCTCGGCCGTTACGTGCTTCCCGGCCGGATCTTCGACGCGATCCGCCGCACCGAGCCGGGCAGCGGCGGCGAGATCCAGCTGACCGACGCGATGGAGCTGCTGCGTACGGAGGGAACGCCGGTCCACGCGATCGTCTACCGGGGCACCCGCTACGACACCGGCATGCCGCTGGGTTACCTCCAGACGGTGGTGCAGATCGCCGTCGAGCGGGAGGACCTTGGCGCCGAGTTCCGCAAGTGGCTGGTCGAGTTCGTCAACTCCGACGCGTCGGGTGGATCTGGTACATGACCGCGACGGCCGACGCCGAGGCGGCCGCGAACGAGTTGACGCCGCTCGCCGACTACCTGGGCAGCGTGCTGCGCAGGTTGCGCGCGCTGCCGCCGCTCGACCTCGACCTCACCCAGGCCCACGGCAACGTCCTCGCCGAGGACGTCGTCGCGCCGCACGCCTTCCCGGCCTTCGACCAGGCCGCCGTGGACGGTTACGCGGCCCGGTGGGAGGACATCTCCGGCGCCGGTCGGGCCGCCGGCGGTCGGGCCGTACGCCTCAATGTGGTCGGTGACCTCGGCGCGGCGAGCTGGCGACCGGTCCGGCTCACCCCCGGCTCGTGCTTCTCGGTGGCCGCCGGTGCCCCGTTGCCGGTGGCCGCCGACGTCGTGGTGCCGGTGGAGTGGACCGACCAGGGCATGGCCGCGGTGGAGATCTACCGCACCCCCAAACGGGGGTACGGCGTCCGCCGGGCCGGGGAGGAGCTACCCGCCGGGACGCTGCTCGCCCGGGCCGGCACGTACGTCTCCCCGGCGCTGGTGGCGGTCTTCGCCGCCACCGGCATCGGGCACGTGGTGGTGCGACCCAGCCCGCGCGTGGTGATCGTGGCGACCGGTGACGAGTTGGTCGACGTGGGCCGCGGCAGCCAACCGGGCCAGGTGGTGGACGCGAACTCGCACGCGTTGACCGCGGCGGCGGCCGAGGCGGGCGCGTTGGCCTACCGGGTCGGGATCTGCGACGACGACCCGGAGGGGCTGCGGGGGCTGCTGGAGGACCAGACGCTGCGCGCCGATCTGATCATCACCACCGGTGGCACCGGCACCGGCCCGGGAGACATGGTCCGCCGGATCCTCTCCCGCCGGGAGGGCGGCCGGGCGGGGCCGGTCACGTTCACCGACGTGGCGCTCTACCCGGGGACGGCACTCGGCTTCGGGACGGTCGGGGCGGAGGAGGTGCCGGTGGTCTGCCTGCCCGGCGACCCCGGCGCGGCGCTGATCGGCTTCGAGGTGCTGGCCCGCCCGGCGATCCAACTGCTGGCGGGCGCCGAGCCGGTGTTCCGGCCGAGCGTCCGGGCGCACCTGCTGGAGACCGTGTCGTCGCCGGGTGGGCTGCGCGAGTTCCGCCCCGCGCACGTGGCCGAGCGGCGCGGCGGCGGCTACACCGTCCAGCCGTTGAGCGGCGGCCCGTTCACGCTCGCCGGCCTCGCCGAGGCGAACGGCCTGCTCGTGCTCGGCGAACGGGTCACCACGGCCGCGGCCGGCTCCACCGTGGACGTCCTGCTGCTGGACCGTCGCCGGTGAGCGGTCCCGGGCCGGACCGGCACGAGGCGGATGGGGCGGTACGTGGGCGGCCGGTGGTCGCGGGACCGGGGGTCGCGGGCGTAGGGTCCCGCCCGTGAGCCTCTTCGGAACCGGACGACCACCCGGCTGGCCGGTCGTCCTGGTGGACGGGCCGGTGGTGCTGCGACCGTACCGGCGGTCGGACGCGGCCGCCTGGTCGGAGGTGCGCCGCGCCAACCAGAGTTGGCTGGCTCCGTGGGAGGCGGCGCTGCCCGGTGACTGGGACGAGCTGAACTCCCCGGCCGCGTTCCGCTGGGTGCAGCGCGACCAGCGTCGCTCGGCGCGTACCGGCGAGGGGATGCCGTTCGCGGTCTGCCTGCGTGAGGGCGGTCAGGAGCGGCTGGTCGGGCACCTCAACGTCGGCAGCATCGTGCGGCGGGCGTTCTGCTCCGGCTACGTGGGCTACTGGGTGGACCACCGGGTGGCCGGCCGTGGGGTGATCCCGACCGCGCTGGCGCTCGCCGTCGACCACGCCTTCGGCGCGGGTGGCCTGCACCGGGTGGAGGTCAACATCCGGCCGGAGAACCGGCCGTCCCGGCGGGTGGTGGAGAAGCTCGGGTTTCGCGAGGAGTCGTACCACGTGCGCTACATGCATATCGACGGTGCGTGGCGGGACCACATCGGATATGCGATGACCAGCGAGGAGGTCGCCGCCGAGGGCGGTCTGCTCGCCCGCTGGCACCGGGTGCGCGCCGCCGCGAGGTGAACCGTCCCACGGACGGGATCGGCGCGGCGCGCGGGCATACCGGACGGTCGCCCGTAACCTCAAGTAACTGCAAGCTGTGGCAAGCGCTGTTCGCCCGCACGATCCACGGGACTGACGCCGATCGGTGAAAGATCCTGCGGCCGAGTGGCGGTTGCCCCGAATTCGGTGACGGGAGGGGTGAGGGTGCCGACCTCGGTGCTCCTCGCCGTCCTCGCCGCCGCCGGCCTGCTCGCCCTCGCTCCGGCGCTCGTCCGCCGGTACGACGCCACCGAGCGGCTGGTGGCGGAGCGGGCGCAGTCGACGGCGCGGGTGCTCCAGCGCCAGCGCCGCCGCCGGACTGTGCCGGGGCGGCGGCCGGTGCGTCCACCCCGATCTCTCGTTGTCACTCTGAGTGAGAATCCGACTACGGGCGGTCTCGCCGCCCCGATCTCCGCGCCGCCCGCCGCGCCCGTGTCGGCGGGCCGGTCCGGCCGTCCCGGTCGGCTGCGCGCGGTCCCGCCCGCCCCGAAGCGGGCGCGCCGCCGGCCACCACCCCGTCGGCACACCCCCGCCGTCTACCGGCGTCGGCGGGTGCTCGCCGCCCTGCTGCTGCTCAACGTGGTCGAGTTGGTCGGCGTGATCGTGGTCGGCCCCGGATTCTGGATCAGCGTCTCGGTGACCGGCACGCTGCTGATCGCGTACGTCGGGCACCTCCGTCAGCGGGCCATCGCCGACCAGCGGCGGCGGCGCGCGCGGGCCCGTGAGGCGGCCTGGCTGGCCGCCCGACAGGCCGAGGTGCGGCGGGAGCAGGCCCGTCGGGCGGCGGCCCGCCGGGAGGCGCAGCGCCGGCTGGCGGCCCAGCGGGAAGTCGTACGACGGGCCGCCATGGGCCTGGACCGGCCGGCCGACCTGCCGGCGGCGGCGAACGGCGGTTCGGTCTCGTACCGGCGCTCGGGCGGGCTCCGTGGCCGCCCCTACCAGTCCGGCCGCACCAGCCACCCCGCCTGAGTCCCGTCCCTTCCCCGCTCCCGCTGGCGGGGACGGCGTGGCGGGCGGGGGCGATTCGCTTCCGGGGTGCCCGACCTGTTAGCCTTGTCGCCGGCCCGCCCGGTGACAGCCGGGTGGGACCGAAGCCGGTTCGCCGGCGGAGGGGCTGTGGCGCAGACCGGTAGCGCACCTCGTTCGCATCGAGGGGGTCAGGGGTTCAAATCCCCTCAGCTCCACCCAGTCGAAAAGGCCGTTTCCCAAGGTGGGAGACGGCCTTTCAACGTCCGACCGCCCCACGCGCGGTGCTGCCCCGACGCGCTGCCGTCCCGACGCGCTGCCGTCCCGGCGCGCTGCCGTCCCGGCGGTGATCAAGAGGTTTGCGTCAGGAATCGGTTCGCGGATGACGCAAACCTCTTGATCACCGGGGCGGGGCGGGGCGGGGCGGGGCGGGGCGGGGGGTGGGAGCGGGTGGGGTGGGTCAGCCGAGCTTCCATTTTTGGTGGGCCTCGCCGGTGCACTGCCAGATCTGCAGCGGGGAGCCGTTCTCCGTGTGGTGATCGAAAACGTCGACGCAGCGGTCGGCGCGCACGTTGACCAGGTCGTACGCCTTGTTCAGGGTGAACTTCTGCGACGCGGCGCCAGTGCAGTCGGCCAGCAGCACGGCCGCCCCGTCCGACGTCGAGTGTCCGGCGACGTCGAGGCACTTGCCCAGGGCGCGGACGGTGCCGTCGGAGGGGAACGTCCACAGCTGCCCGGCCGTCCGACGGCAGTCCCAGATCTGGAGCTGCACGCCGCTGGTGGCCTTGCCGCCCGGGACGTCGATGCAGCGGTCACTGGCGAAGCCCACGATCGGCTTGCCGGTGGGTGCGTTGGGGGACGACGACGCCGTCGACTGCCGGGGGCTCGACGGCGCGCCGTCGCCCGTACCCGGTGACGGCTGCTCGGCCCCCGTACGGCCGGGCGTCGGCTGGCCCGGCCCGCTGCTCGGCGGGGCGTCGGCGGATCGGGACGGCGCGCCGGCCAGCGGCAGGCCCTGGAAGCCGTCCGTGATGAGCGTGAAGAGACTGCGGCTCGTCGACCACTCGGCCGCCGGAGTGGTCCACCCGAGGGTGTACGCGTGCCCGTTGTTGCCGACGAACAACCGGTTCACGGCGTGCCTCGGCGTGCCGTCCGGGCCGTCGTACGTCCACTCCCACTCGGCGGCCCGTACCTGATAGGGAACCGCGCCGAGGCGGACCTGTCGGTAGCCGTCGTACCGCTTGCGCTCCGCCTTCTCCCGCGCCCGCAGTTCGGTGGTCGGGTTGGCGGGCACGGTTCGCACTTCGCCGACGACGAGCACCCGGCCGCCGTCCGGCTCGCGGAACTCGGTCCGCTCACCGTCGCGTTCGGCCACCCAGCCGTCCGGCACGGGTACGAGGAACCGGGGGTCGTCCCGGTGGTAGTGCCAGCCGGCGGGCGGTGGCGGCAGGACGCGGGACACCGGCGTGTCGGCGAGCGCGGTCGGGCTGGGCAGTTGGGCCGCCGGGTTGTCGGTGGCCGTGCCGGGCAGCCCGCCGTACCGGAGCGAGGCGCCCACCGCCCCGGCGAGCAGGAGCGCCGCGGCGAGGGATCCGACGAGCCAGCTCCGACGCCGCCGGTCCGGTGCCCGGGCGGGCAGGACGTCGACGGTGCCGGCAGCGGCGCCCCCGCCGCCGACCGTGCCCACGCTGCCCACCACACCCCGGTCGGCGCCGCCCGCGTCCGCGGGCGCGTTCGGCGTGCTGGAGCGGAACTCCGGCACGATCAGCGGGCGGGGCGTCTCGCCGGACCCGACCCGAGTGACCGGAGCGTCCAGCGTGGGCGATCCGACCTCGGCGCCGGCCAGGCCCGGCGGGACCGTGCCGGCCAGGCCCGCCGGGTTCGGCGGGATCGTTCCGGCCGGGTCGGCGGCGGCCGTGCGCAGCAGGCGGTCCGCCTCCCCGGCGTCGATCCGCTGCTGCGGGTCCCGCCGGAGCAGCCCGTCGAGCAGTTCGGTCAGCACGCCGGCGCGCTGGGGCGGTGGCGGGGCCTCGGTGGCGAGCGCGGCCAGCGTCGCGATCGGGGTGGAGCGGTGGTACGGCGTCCGGCCCTCGACCGCCGCGTAGAGGGTGGCGCCGAGCGACCAGAGGTCGGCGGCGGGGCCCACGGCGCCGTCGGTGGCCCGTTCGGGGGCGAGGAACGCGGGCGAGCCGAGCACCATCCCGGTCTGTGTCACGCGGGGGTCGCCGGGGAGGGTGGCGAGCCCGAAGTCGGTCAGCACCACGCGGCCGTCGTCGGCGAGCAGCACGTTGGCCGGCTTGACGTCGCGGTGCAGGATGCCGGCCCCGTGGGCGGCGCGCAGCGCGGCGAGCACGCCGAGCCCGATCCGGGCGACGCGGGCCGGTGGCATCGGCCCCTCGGCCTCGAGCGCCTGGTGCAGGGAGCGGGACGCCACCAACTCCATGACGATCCACGGGTCGTCGTCGGAGTGCAGGACGTCGAAGACGCGTACGACGTTCACGTGGTCGAGGCGGGCGACGGCCCGGGCCTCCCGCAGTGAGCGTTCGCGGAGGTCCCGGCGCTCCTCGTCGCGGAGCCCGGCCGGTGCCACCAGCTCCTTGATGGCCACGTCCCGTTCGAGCATTTCGTCGCGGGCCTGCCAGACGCGGCCCATTCCGCCCTGACCGAGCGGGCGTACCAGACGGTAACGATTGGCAATGAGCTGTGGAGAGGTGCCGGACACGGCGAGACGGTACCTGGCGTTGATTACGAGACCCATTGTTGCGGCCCGCCAAATTGGCGACAGTTGGCTATGTCACAGCAGGTCGGACGGGTTTCCCGAGCGGTCATCCGGGGCGGAACGCGGCTTTTCGTACGACCGCTGTCGCCCACCGCATTGTTACCGGCGCGTAGGCGATGGAATGGCGAAAAGGTTCGGTGGAAATCGAATCATCTGGTGGACGACATCGGTAGTTCCTGGGCGATTAGTGTCCCTCCGGGGTTGATGAGTCCCCAAGATCTGCGGTGTCGGTCCGGGGTCGCGAGGGCTGGACGGCGCTGTGCCCAGTCTCGCGACGGCTGCCGGTGGGGCGGGGGCCGGGGTGTGGAGACGGGATGCCGGCTGGTCGGCTCACAAATGAGGCGACTCTGCGAGCGAAGCCCGGATTACAGTTTCTCCGCGAATTTGAGAAAAATCATTCGGCGGCCCACCGTCGCAGGTCAGGTGCCGGATCGAGCGACCAGACTTAAGTAAGACCTAAGCGATTATGCCTCGATTTCAAGGGTGCCGGAACCGTATTCTTCCGAACCGGAAGAAAGGTGCTCCCCTCGATGATCAGGCGACTCGATTCACGGAAACTCCGACCGGTGGCGGCGGTCCTGCTGCTCAGCGTGGCCCTGACCGCCGGCTGCAAGGACCAGGTGACGACCCCCGGCGCCGCCGGTCCGTCGGCCTCCACCGGGCTCGGCTCGGGCGACGCGGCCGACCCGGTCCAGACCTCGGCCAGCCCGTCGGCCGGCGCACCGGCCGGCTCGCCGACGCCCAGTGCGAGCGCCGGCTCGCCCAAGCCGCCGGCCGCCGCCCGGCCCCCGGTCAACAAGGGTGGCTGGATCGTCATCGACCAGGCGGCTCAGGCGGCCCGGACGAAGGCGTTCTTCGCCCGCAAGCCGAAGCCGGTCACCGGCAACCCGGTCAAGGTGCCCGAGTTCAACGTCGGCTGCAAGGTCAGCCACCACAACAACGACGATCCGATCGTCGCTCCCGGGCTCGTCGGCGCGTCGCACAACCACACGTTCTTCGGCAACCGGTCCACCGACGCCGGCTCGACCTACGAGTCGCTGATGGCCTCCACCCGCACCAGCTGCAACGTCGGCGACGATCACTCCGCCTACTGGATCCCGACCCTCCTCCAGAACGGCAAGCCGGTCGACCCGAAGGAGGTGACCGTCTACTACGGCTCCCGGCTGAAGGACCCGAGCAAGACCCAGCCCTTCCCACCCGGCCTGCGGATGATCACGGGTGACGCGAAGAAGCAGACCGACACGCCCGACAAGCAGGGCAACCACTTCTGGTGCGCGGGCATCGGCGGCGAGACCGGCCGGACGGCCGACGGCCTCTTCCCGATCTGCGCGAAGACGGCCAACCTGGTCCGCCAGGTCACCTTCTTCGACTGCTGGGACGGCAAGCACCTGGACAGTCCGGACCACAAGTCGCACATGGCGATGGGCGACCACACCGGCGCCTGCCCGAAGAGCCACCCGGTGCCGGTCCCGTCGGTGTCGTTCGTGATCGGCTACCCGTTGAACACGAACACCAACGGCATCACCCTCGCCTCGGGTACGTCGTTCTCGATGCACGCCGACTTCTTCAACGCCTGGGAGGACGACGCGCTGGCGGCCCGCGTCCGCAACTGCCTCAACCAGGGCGTGAAGTGCGACTCGGCGGGCAACTTCTAGCGCGGCGGCCGGAGCGGACGATCTCCGGCTGAGGCGCGGCGTGGTCTCCGGTGGTGCGCTCGGCGACGAGCGGAACCCGACACCCCGGAGACCCGTCGCGTCCGCCAGCCCAACCCGCGACGACGTGGCCGGCCGCGAGGCCGGAGCCACCCACGAGGACCGGGAACAGGCCGCGAGAGGTCAGCGCAGTGGGAGGACGGCGGCGGTGCGGACCAGCCCGTCCGCCACGACGAAGCGGCCGTGCACCCTGCCCGGCGGGTCCTCGACCGGCGCGGCGGCGAGCCGGGCCGGCGCGATCCGGGCGGTGAACGTGCCGGCGTCCGGGTCCAGCTCCACGTGCGCGTCGGTGAAGTCGAGCCAGGTGCCGACCACCGGGTGCCAGACCTTGTAGACGGTCTCCTTCGCACTGAACAGGACCGCCGGCCAGGAGATCCCGCCGGGCAGCGCGACCAACCGCTCCTCCTCCTCGGGCAGGCAGATCATCCGGCGTACGCCCTCGTTGAGCTCGCGGTGCTGCTCGGCGTCCATCCCGACGGAGCGGACGGCGGTGACGTGGGCCGCGGCGGCCGCGCAGTACCCGCGGGTGTGGGTGATCGTCCCGACCACGCCCGACGGCCAGACCGGTGACCGGTCGGCGGCCGCCACCACGGCGGCCGGCGGCAGCCCGAGTGTCGTCATGGCCCGTCGGGCGCACACCCGACCGGCGGTGAAGTCCCGCCGCCGGCCCTCGACGGCCCGCTCGCTGAGGCAGGCCTGCTCGGCCGCCAGCAGCTGCCCGGTCCAGTCGTCGGGCCCGGCGACGGCCACCGCGACCTCCGGTGGCAGCAGCTCACGCACGGGAGGCCCCCGGTCCGACCGGCGGCCGTCCCGCGACGGCGGCGGCCGGTTGCGTCGGATGCGGGTGTCCGGGCATCTGGGAGCGGTCCCTCCGGTCGAGCGTCGGGTATCTGACTGCCACGAGTGGCGAAAGTACCGCAACCATGTAACACCGGATGGTTCCGGAGCGCTGATCCGGCGGCAGCCGGACCATGGCTGCCGCGACAGCGGTCGATCCAGGTCGGGCAGTGGCCCCGGCCCCGTCAGGATCCGGAGAGGGAGCGCGATGACCGGTGCGGAAGCGTCCAGCCCGCGGAGCGACGAACACGCCCCGCTGACGCCGGGCTGGAGCTGCGGTTCCTGCGGTGACGAGTGGCCGTGCGCGACGAAGCGCGCCCGGCTCCTGGAGGAGTACGGGGACCGGGCGATGCTCAGCGTCTACCTGGGCTCCTGTCTCGCCGCCGCCAGCGAGGACCTGCGTACCGCACCGGTGGCGTCCCTCCAGGACCGGTTCATCGGCTGGCTGCCCCGCGGCCCGCGTACCCGATGACGGTTCCGCCGTCCGGCGCCGGGGCACGGCGCCGGACGGCGGTGGTGTTCAGGGCCTGACCCTAGGGGCGTCGGGGGCGTCGGGTCAGCGCGAAGCCGACCACCCCGGCCACGGCGGCGAGGATCCCGCCGACGCCGGTCCAGATCCACCGGGAGCCCAGCGCGGGCAGCAGGTCGGCCAAGCCGCTGTCCTGCTCCTCGTCCGTCGCGGCGGACGCGGTGGCGGCGTCCTCCGAGAGCAGGGCACCGGCGCGGGTGTTCGGCACCAGCGGCGCGGCGAGTTCACCGTCGTCGGCGGGGGCGCCGCCGTCGCCGTCCGCGCTGACCAGCAGGTCCACGTCGATGGGCGCGCCCAGGTCGGGCTCCGGCAGGTCGACGACCGACAGCCGGACGTAGTACGTGCCAGGAAGCGGGTCGGCCGACCACGGCTCGGCCCAGGGCCGTACCTCGCGGAGGGTGCAGCCGAGCGACACGGTCCCGCTCGCCGCCTCGACGGTCGGGGTCTGCGCCCCCGCGGTGCAGGCCTGCCGGCGACGGAGCCCGTCGAAGACCTCCACCGTCCAGGTGGACGCCCCGCTGCGGTTGCGCGGGAACGTCACGGTCGCGGTGATGTCGTGCACCTGCCCGGCCGCCGCGGTGAACGACCAGTAGAGGTGGTCACCGGTGGAGGCGCCGACCCGGACCGGCTGACCGGCGTTGATGGCGGTGGCGGTGAGGAACGACGTGCCCGCCCGGGTCACGGTCTGCGCGCCGGGCGAGGGGGTGGGCGCGGGCGTCGCGTCCGCGGCGGCGGCCGTGGGCAGCAGCGTGGCGCCGGCGACGGCGAGCAGCGCCACCGTCGACCTCAAGGGGGTACGCACGCTCACTTCTCCCTCCAGGTGGCTACCCACCAGCGGGTGAGCAGGCCGGTCACCAGGCCGGTGAGCAGACCGGCGACGGTCAGCAGGGCCAGCAGCACCCAGCCCCGGCCGAGGTCCGGCCCGCGCGGGTCGGGTGCCGCGGCCACCACGTCGACGGTCAGTTCGACGGGCATTCCCGGCGTCAGCCCGGTGCCGGCGCGGGGGGCGAACGAGTTGCTGACCACCAGGCAGACCAGCTCCGCCGGGGCGGGCACGTCGGCGTCGCGCTCCTCGGTGTCGCGGTCCTCGGGCTCGTCGCCGGACCAGCGCAGGCCGGCGGAGACGACGTCCGCCCGGCCGCTGCCCGCGTCCGCGCCGCGGACCAGTTCGCGGCCGTCCTGGGCGACGGCCCGCAGCAGTACGCCGTAGTCGCGGTTGACCGGCCGGTCCAGCGCCATGCTGACCGACGCCCGCAGCTCCTGGCCCGGTCGCACCGGAACCCGGTACCAGCGGTGCTCGGAGAACGTCTCCCGGTCGGTGTAGACGCCGGGCCCGAGCACCGGGGCACCCGGGCAGGCGTTGCCGCCGCCGACGACGGTGGGCGTCCGGGTGTACGTCTCACCGGCCCGCTCGACCAACTGCTTGATCCGCCCGGTCAGCTCCTCGGTGCTCTGGGCGGCCGTGTACGTGCCGCCGGTCGCGCTCGCGATGCAGAGCAGCTGTCGGCGTACCTTCTCGTCGGGGGCGAGGCCGAGCGTGTCGACCACCAGCCGGGTACCCTGGGCGGCGAGTTCCCGGGCGACGTCGCAGGGGTCGGGCGGGGCGCAGGTGTCCTCGCCGTCAGTGATCAGCACGATCCGTCGGGTGGTGGCACCCGTGCCGAGGTCCTCGGCGGCCTTGCGCAGGGCGAGCCCGACCGGGGTGAAGCCGGTCGGCCGCAGGGTGGCCACCGCCGCCTTCGCCTCGGTCCGGTCGACCGGGCCGACCGGCACGATCTGCTGGGTGTCCTGGCAGCCGACCTTCTTGTCCTTGCCCTGGTAGGTGGCGCCCAGCACCCGGATGCCGAGCTGCGTCTCCGCCGGCAGCGCGTCGACGACCTCGTTGAACGCCTGTTGGGCGACGGAGATCCGGCTGCGGCCGTCGATGTCGCGGGCGCGCATCGACCCGCTGACGTCGAGCACCAGTTCGACGCGGGGTGGCTCGGGGGGTGTCGGCTCGTCGGCCGCGGCGGGCGCGGGCCCGAGCAGCGCGGAGACCACCAGAAGTCCGACGAGGACCGTGGTGGATCGTCTTGAGTTGATCACCGGCGCAGTGTAGGAGCAGTCCACTTAGGATGATCGTCGGGGTGGGCCGCCGTGCGACCGACCGCTGTGGACGACCGGACCCGACTCCGCGCACGCGGTGACGCTGGGTCAACCTGCGCTTCTTCCGAGTTATCGGGCTGGTATCCGTCAGAAATCTGACCCAAGTCGACCCGTTGTGCCGGTGGTGCGGGGTGGTTAAGCTTCTCTTGCGCGCCCCAATCGCCCGCTTCCCCCGTGGCAGGCGATCGGGGCGCGCGTCTTTGTCCAACGGGCCCGCACGCCGATGCGTACGGGCCCGTTGTCGTTCGGCCGTCCCGGTGCCGCCGCGCCGTGCCCGGAACGCGGGCACGGGCGCGCGACGAGGCCGGTCAGATCCAGCGACCGTCCAGCCACATCCGGGCGGACCAGTCCGCGTACGGGATGACCCGGCCCACGAAGATCGGATAGAAGTACGCGAAGCAGAGCGCGACCAGCAGCACGTACGCGCCCACGACGACGCCCCCGATGACCCGGCGGTCGTGCGCGGCCTCCGCCGGCACGGGCGCTCGGACCGCACCGGCACCCGCCTCGGCGGGCGAGATGATCGCCCCGAGCACGTAGACCACCGCCAGCACCAGGAACGGCAGGGCCGGCGCGGTGTAGAACGAGAACATCGTCCGACCGTCCAGGGCGAACCAGAACCACGGCAGCAGGCCGGCCGCCACGGTCAGCAGGATCGCCCCGGCCCGCCAGTCCCGCCGGGCGACACCGAGCCAGGCCAGCGCCACCAGTGCCGGCAGGAACGACCACCAGAGCAGCGGCGTGCCGAGCAGCAGGATCTCCGCCGCGCAGCTGGCCGCCCCGCAGCCGCCGTCGCCCGACCAGTAGAACGCCACCGGCCGTCCCAGCAGCAGCCACTGCCAGGGCCAGGACTGGTACTTGTGCGGGTCGTCGAGGCCGGTGTGGAAGCCGTACGCCGCCTTGTGGTACTCGAAGAGGTTGATCAGCGGCCCGACCACCGGGGCGTCGCTGAGCGGGGCCCCGGGATAGTTGGCCGCGAGCCGGTAGTAGCCGCCGTCGGTGAGCAGCCAGCCCGACCAGGTGGCCAGGTAGGTGCCGACCATCAGCACACCGGCCAGCGCGAACCAGGGCAGCTCGTCGAGCACGGCGTCCCGCCACGGCCGGCGGACCCCCGCCGACCGGCGCACGCCGACCTCCCAGAGGAGCACCAGCAGGGCGAACGCCGGCACGAAGTAGAGCGCGCTCCACTTCACCGCGCAGGCACAGCCGAGCAGCACACCGGCCGCGAGCCGCCACCACGGCCAGTTCCGCCAGTCGGTCGCCGGCCGGCCCGCGCGCCCGGGCCGGGTGGGGTCGAGGCCGGCCTCCAGCGCCCGCTCCCAGCGCCGGCGCCGCGCGTCGCGGTCGAGAACCAGGGCGCCGAACGCGGCCAGCACGAAGAAGAGCAGGAAGATGTCGAGCAGCGCGGTGCGGGACAGCACGAGGTGGAAGCCGTCCAGGGCGAGCAGCAGGCCGGCGGCGCAGCCCAGCGCGGTGGACCGGAACATCCGCCGGCCGATCCGCACCAGCAGCAGCACGGACAGCGTGCCGATCACGGCTGCCGAGAAGCGCCACCCGAACTCGGGTGACGTGGTCACCAGGTGCCCCGGCACCGAGACGCGACTCTCCGGGTCCTGGTAGCCGAAGGCCCACTCGCCGAGGCCGATGAGCCACTTGCCCAGCGGCGGGTGCACGACGTACGACGGGTTGCCGTCCTTGTAGTTCCACTCGAAGCCGCGGTCGATCAGCCCGTACGCGTCCCGCGCGTAGTAGACCTCGTCGAAGATCTTGCCGCCGGGGGAGGACAGGCCCACGAAGCGGAGGATCCCGGCGATCAGCACCACGACGCCGGTGGCCAGCCACGACCAGGCGTCGAGCCCCGCGTCGACGGTCGCCAACCGGCGGCGGACCACCCCGGGGAGGCCACCGCCGTCGGCCCGGGGCGCGGCCGTCGTCCCGGCCGACCCGTCATCGGCCGTACGCCCGGTCTCGGCGGCTCGCCCCACGAGATCCTCCGACTCGGCCCGACCGGTGCCCGCGCTCTGTGCTGTCGACGCACTCGTCACCCGGGAATCGTAGGCTGCGATGGTGACCGGTGGCGCCCGTCGTCCCCGATACCGGAACGGCTGTCGACCGAGGAGCACAACCTGTGGGTGAAATGTCGGACGTCGGCCGCCTCGTCCTCCTCGGCGCGCCGCTCGGAAACCCGGCCGACGCGTCCACCCGGTTCCGCGAGGTGCTCGCCAGCGCCGACGTGGTCGCCGCCGAGGACACCCGCCGGCTCACCCGGCTGGCCCGGGACCTCGACGTCACCATTCCCGGGCGGATCGTCTCCTACTTCGAGGGCAACGAGGAGCGGCGTACGCCGGAGCTGGTCGAGGTGATCCAGGCCGGCTACCTGGTGGCGCTGGTCACCGACGGGGGCATGCCGAGCGTCTCCGACCCCGGCTACCGGCTGGTCCGGGCCGCCCTCGACGCCGGCGCGCCGGTCACCGCGGCGCCCGGGCCGAGCGCCGTCACCACCGCCCTCGCCCTCTCCGGCCTGCCCTGCGACCGGTTCTGCTTCGAGGGGTTCCTGCCCCGCTCACCCGGCGCCCGGCGGTCCCGCCTGCGGGAGCTCGCCACCGAGCCGCGCACGCTGGTCATCTTCGAGGCGCCGCACCGCGTCGCCGGGGCGCTGGCCGACCTGGCGGACGCGTTCGGCGCCGACCGGCCGGCCGCGCTGTGCCGAGAGCTCACGAAGACGTACGAGGAGGTGCTCCGCCGGCCGCTCGGCGACCTGGCCCGCTGGGCCGCCGAGGGGGAGCCGCGCGGGGAGATCACTCTGGTGGTGGCCGGCGCCCCGGAGACGCCGGCCGAGCGCCCCGACGACGACGCCCTGAAGGCGGAGGTGGCCGAGCGCGAGTCCGCCGGCCTGTCCCGCCGCGACGCGATCAGTGAGGTGGCCACGCGGCACGGGCTGCGCCGGCGCGACGTCTACACCGTCGTCCACCGCTGACACGTCGGCCTGGTTCACCAGGCGGCGGCGAGAAACCCGAGGGTGATCAGCGCCGGCCCGCCGAACGCGGCGCCGACCGCGCAGCGTCGAGCCCGGCGGTCGCCCAGCCGCGTGGCACCGGTCCACCGGGCGATCCCGGCGCCGCAGGCGGCCACCATCAGCAGGCCGAGCATCCAGCGCAGGTGCCGGGCCAGGCCCCGGTCGGCGTACGCGGTGTCGCCGTCCGGGCCGGTCATCCGGGCGGGCAGGGTCGCGCCCGGTGCGGCCCGCTCTGCCGGTACGCCGCTGATCCGTACGCCGTGCGCGAGAAAGCGACCCTCGTCGGCGGTGAAGATGCCCCGGCAACGCTGGGTGAGCCCGCCGCCGGTGCAGTCGGAGATCGCGACCCGGCCCTCCGTCGAGTGGCCCAGCGCCAGCCAGAGCGGCCCGGCGCTGACCCAGGCGAAGAACGCCGCGACGAGACTCAGCGCCAGCAGCGCGGCGAGCCCGGGTAGGGGGTCGGGCGGGTGGGTCGCCCGCGCCCGCCGCCGACGGGTCGGATCGTCCCGTTCCCGCTCCGGTTCGGCCCGGATCGGGGTGCCGTCCCAGTGCACCTCCTCGATGGGGGCCCAGAACGTCGAGTCGTCCTCCTTCGCCGTACCGCCGGCGGTGGCGCGCCCGCCGCGGTGCCACCGCTTCGGCTGGCGGACCGGCACCCGGCGGGGCAGGGCGTCCAGCGGCGCCCCGGTGGTCGGCTCCACCTCGACCGGGGCCACCCCGGCCTGCGCGGAAGGGTCCTCGGTGTCCGGTCCGGCCCCGGCGGTGCCGCCCGGAGACCCGGGAAGCGTCGGCGCTGGCGCCGGAGCCGGCACGACCGGTCCGGTCGCCGCGTTCCGCCGCCCGCGCCGGGCCTGGGCCGGCGCGGGCGGCGGCGGTGCGGACCCGTCCGGCGTCGCCGGGCCGTCGTGCCGCGGTCGGTGCGGCGGTGCGGTCCGGTCGGGCGGGGCCTGGCCCTGGTGCGGGCCCGGCTGGTGCGGCGGTGGCGGCCGGTCCGGCGCGGACCGGTTGTCGGCGACCGCGGCCCCGGAGGGCTGGTCGTCGGGCTTCCGGGCCGATCGTCTGCCAGTCACGACGTTCATTGCACCCCTAACGGGGAGCGGATCCGGGCAGCTGAGGCGCGTGTCGGCGACAAATCGGACCAAAGGGGGAGGGGTGTCCGCCTGATCGCCGACCGGCGACGCCCCGGCACCCCTATTGGTTCGCGACCGCCCGGCGGGGGTCACTAGGCTTGCTGGTCATGAGTCACGTTCTCGCGGCGGTTGCCTGGCCGTACGCCAACGGCCCGCGCCACATCGGCCACGTCTCCGGTTTCGGCGTTCCCTCCGACGTCTTCAGCCGGTACATGCGGATGGCCGGCCACGACGTGCTCATGGTCTCCGGCACCGACGAGCACGGCACGCCGATCCAGGTGCAGGCCGACGCCGAGGGGGTCACCCCGCGCGAGCTGGCCGACCGCTACAACCGGGTGATCGTGGAGGACCTGCACGGGCTGGGCCTGTCGTACGACCTGTTCACCCGCACCACCACCCGTAACCACTACGCGGTGGTGCAGGACCTCTTCGAGGGGATGTACCGCAACGGCTACATCGTGCCGAAGACCACCATGGGGGCGATCTCCCCGTCCACCGGCCGGACGCTGCCCGACCGCTACATCGAGGGCACCTGCCCGATCTGCGGCTACGAGAGCGCCCGCGGCGACCAGTGCGACAACTGCGGCAACCAGCTCGACCCGATCGACCTGATCAACCCGAAGTCGAAGATCAACGGTGAGACGCCGGAGTTCGTCGAGACCGAGCACTTCTTCCTGGACCTGCCCGCCCTCGCCGAGGTGCTGCGGCAGTGGCTGGACACCCGGGAGGGCTGGCGCCCGAACGTGCTGCGGTTCTCGAAGAACCTCCTCGACGACCTCCAGCCCCGGGCCATCACCCGGGACCTGGAGTGGGGCGTGCCGATCCCCCTGGACGGGTGGCGCGACCGGTCCGACAAGCGGATCTACGTGTGGTTCGACGCGGTCATCGGCTACCTGTCCGCCTCCATCGAGTGGGCGCGCCGCTCCGGCGACCCGGAGGCGTGGCGGCGCTGGTGGTCCACCGACGGCGAGGGCAAGGACGCCCAGACCTACTACTTCATGGGCAAGGACAACATCGTCTTCCACTCGGTCATCTGGCCGGCGCTGCTCGCCGGCTACTCCGGTGAGGGCGCCCACGACGGCGAGCCGGGCGACCTGGGCCGCCTCAACCTGCCCACCGAGGTGGTGTCCAGCGAGTACCTGACCATGGAGGGGCGCAAGTTCTCCTCGTCCCGGCGGGTCGTCATCTACGTCCGGGACTTCCTGGAGCGCTACGACGCCGACGCCCTGCGCTACTTCATCGCCGCCGCCGGGCCCGAGAGCAACGACACCGACTTCACCTGGGCCGAGTTCCTCCGCCGCAACAACGACGAGCTGGTCGCCGGCTGGGGCAACCTCGTCAACCGGTCGATCTCCATGGCGGCGAAGAACTTCGGCGAGATCCCGCCGGTCGACCCGGCCGGTCTCACCGAGGCGGACGAGGCGCTGCTCGCCACCGCCCGGGCCGGCTTCGCCACGGTCGGCGACCTGATCGCCAAGCACCGGCAGAAGCAGGCCATCGGTGAGGCGATGCGGGTGGTCGCCGAGGCCAACAAGTACCTGTCCGAGCAGGCGCCCTGGAAGCTGAAGGACGCCGCCGACAAGCCCCGGATGGGCACGATCCTGCACGTCGCCCTCCAGGTGGTCAGCGACGCCAACACGCTGCTCACCCCGTTCCTGCCGCACTCCGCGCAGAAGGTGCACGAGCTGCTCGGCGGTACGGGCGTCCACGCGCCGATGCCCCGGATCGTCGAGGTCTCCGACCTCGACGGCGGGCCGGCCTACCCGGTGCTGACCGGGGACTACACGCAGGGCGCGCGCTGGGAGTCCGTACCCCTGGCGGTGGGTCGGCCGCTCGCGGCGCCCAAGCCGGTGTTCCGCAAGCTCGACCCGTCGATCGTCGACGAGGAGTTGGCCCGGCTGGCCGGCTGAACGGACAGCACGGTGTGCGGCCCCGGGGAACCCCCGGGGCCGCACCCATCTCTGACGTCGGCCGGCCGCGCCCGAACCGGGCGCCGCCGGCGGGACGTCAGGCGCGAGCCATGGTCGGCGAGCCGATGAAGTCCATGATCGCCCTGTTGACCTCATTGGCGTTCGTCCACGGAAGGCCGTGCGGGGCACCCTTCAGGGTCACCAACTGGCTGCCGGCGAGCATCGGCTGCAGCCGCTGCCCGGTGCTCGCGTACGGCAGCACGTTGTCCTTGTCGCCCTGCACGATCAGCACCGGCACGTCGATGTTGGGCAGGTCGCCCCGGAAGTCGGTGAGCCACGCGTCGACGGAGTCGTACGTGCCCTTGGCCGAGGCCCGCGCGCCGATCTCCCAGTGCGCGCGGAACGCCTCCTCGCTGACCAGCTTGCCCTTGTTCTCGCTGTAGTTGAAGAACGCGTCGCAGAACTGCGTCAGGTAGGCGAAGCGGTCGGCGATGATCGCCTGCTGGAAGCCGTCGAAGAGGCTCTTGTCGACGCCCTCCGGGTTGTCCGCGGTCTTCAGCAGGAACGGTGCCAGCGGCGACAGCAGCACCGCCTGGCTCACCCGCTGCGACCCGTACGCGCCGAGGTAGCGGGTCACCTCACCGGTGCCCATCGAGTGGCCGACCAGGATCGTGTTGCGCAGATCCAGCTCGGTCATCAGCACGTCGAGGTCGGCGGCGAAGGTGTCGTAGTCGTACCCCATCGTCGGCTGTGCCGAGTTACCGAAACCGCGCCGGTCGTACGTGATGACCCGGTATCCGGCGTTCAGCAGCGGGATGGACACCTTCTCCCACGTCGCACCGTTGAACGGGAAGCCGTGGACCAGCACGATCGGCTGACCGGAGCCGTGGTCCTCGTAGTACAGGTCGATGGGCGCGGAGTTCTCCGTCCCCACGGTGATGAAGGGCATGCTCTTCTCCTGACGGGCTCGGGTTGTCTCCTCGCCCGGCGCATTCCCGGCCCACCCGGTGGTATGCCCGCCCGCGCTAGAGGGCGTACGGCACGTGGACGACCTGGTCGTCCGTCACCTCCGCGCCCGGGGCCCACACCTCGTAGACGCCCCGGTCATGGCACTGTGCGGCGGTCACCGCCACGGAGTCCGGATCGGGCCGCCGCAGCCGCAGCCGCAGCCAACCCGCCTCCTCGCGCAGCACCAGACACGACACACCACGCCAGGACGCGAAGCGCAGCCGCCGGGCCACCGCGTCCACCGGGTAGCGGGCCGCCCGGGTCATCGCCAGCACGCGGAAGCCGCCGGGCAGGTCGGCGACCGCCTCGTACTCGCTGTCGCCGTACCGGCCGACGAGTTGGGTGGCGCGGGGCGCGTCCCCGGTCGGCAGGTACTCCTGGTCGGGGGAGAGGCCCGGCACCGCGGCGATCAGGTGCCGCCACTGCGGGCCGACCATCCGCAGCCAGCCCCGCTGCTCGGCCTGGTAGCTGTAGAGCACCACCTCCACCCCGTCCGCCGGATAGGCGAGCAGGGTGGCGTTGGCCGGCATCGGCAGGTCGGCGAAATCCCGGGTGACGAACTCGGGGATCAGCTGGTTGCTGCTGGGCACGAAACCGGTGCCGAGCACCGGCGCCCCCAGCCGGTCCCGGGGCGGCAGCGCGCTCAGGCCCCGGTGCGCCTCGCCCACCGGCACGTCGTAGTCGACCGGGTCGGTGGCCCGCCAGCGCAGCGCGTACGTCACCTCGCCGCCGTCCCGGCCGACCTCGCCGTCCGTGCGCAACAGCGTCGTCGCCGACGGCGTACGCAGGTGGGCGACGTCGTACTCGCGATAGCAGAAGCCGTGCGGCAGCCAACCCCGCACGTACCCGGCGAGCTGACGGCCCGAGAGCAGCTTGACCATCCGGGTGCCCCGGCGGATCGTCGCCGACCCGCGTACCGCGACCAGCGTCGGGTCGTCGGCCGCGTCGGGGCGCTGACTGAGCTGGTGGACCTGCGCCCAGCCCCGCTCCCGGTGCACCGGCATCAGCAGCGGCGCCTCCGGCTCCTCACCCGGATCGGCCGCGCCGTGCACGGCGGTCACCTCGGTGACGTGGACGAACCGACGCCAGGGCAGGGCCGACCCCGGGCGGGGCGCCCACTCGAACCCGGCCACCTCGTCGGCGCTGAACAACTCGTACGCGGCCCCCCGGGCGATCTGCTCGGCCGGGTAGACGCCGCCGCCGTACGCCACCCGCAGCCCGGTCCGCTCGCCGGCGTCTCCGCTGGCCTGAGGAGTGACACTCATGCCGCACCTCGCTGTGCCCACGGCTCGCTCACGGGGGCGACCGTAGAGTCGCTCTGCGTGATCGAGGTGAACAGCGGGTGGCGGGCGGATGTCCACGGTCGGTGTGTGATCCTTTGGGTGATGACCGAGCCAACCGAACAGACGAGCGAGTCCCGCCGGGCGCGCGCGGCCCGGCGCGCCGGCGAGTTCCCGCCCGCGCCCGAGCCGTTGCCGAGCCCGGTGCTCGACAGCCACACGCACCTGGACATCACCGTCAGCGAGGCCGGTGTGCCCGGCGGCGGCCCCACCGACGACCCGGTCGGCACGGCCGTCGCGGTCGCCGCCGACGTCGGGGTCGACCGGCTGGTGCAGGTCGGCGTGGATGTCGCCTCCTCCCGCTGGGGCGCCGACGTGGCCGACCACCACCCGGCGGTCCTCGCCACGGTGGCCCTGCACCCGAACGAGGCGCCCCGCCTGGCCGACCTCGACGAGGCGCTGCGCGAGATCGAGACGCTCGCCGCCCGGGACCGGGTCCGCGGGATCGGCGAGACCGGCATGGACTTCTTCCGCACCGGCGACGAGGGCCGCGCCGCGCAGGAGGAGAGCTTCCGGGCCCACATCGCCATCGCGAAGCGCTACGGCAAGACGCTGGTCATCCACGACCGGGACGCGCACGCCGACGTGCTGCGCGTCCTCGACGACGAGGGCGCGCCGGACACCGTGGTCCTGCACTGCTTCTCCGGCGACGCGGACTTCGCCGCCGAGTGCGTCCGCCGGGGCTACCTGCTCAGCTTCGCCGGTACGGTCACCTTCGGCAGCGCCGGCGCGCTGCGCGAGGCCGCCGCCGTGACCCCGCTCGACCAGATCCTCGTGGAGACCGACGCCCCCTACCTGACGCCGATGCCGCACCGCGGCCGGCCCAACGCGTCGTACCTCATCCCGCTCACGGTCCGCTCGCTGGCCGCGACCACCGGCGCGGACCTCGACGAACTCTGCGCCGCCATCTCGGCGACCGGCGAGCGCGCCTTCGGCCCGTGGTGAAGCGCCCGCCGCGCCCGGCGGCCGTGCCGGGTCCCCTCCGGGCGACCCCGTCGAGCCGCATACGCTGCTGCCCATGACCGGTCTCCTCGGCCCGGCGGAGATCCGGGAGCTGGCCGCCCGGCTGGGCGTGTCGCCGACGAAGAAGCTCGGCCAGAACTTCGTGCACGACCCGAACACGGTGCGCCGGATCGTCACCGCGGCCGGGCTCGGCCCGGACGACGTGGCACTGGAGGTCGGCCCCGGGCTCGGCTCGCTCACCCTGGCCCTGCTCCCGGTCGCCGCGCACGTGCACGCCGTGGAGATCGACCCGGTGCTGGCCGGCGCGCTGCCGGAGACCACCGCCCGGCACGCCGGCCCGGCCGCCGCCCGGCTCACCGTGCACCGGGCCGACGCCCTGCGGATCACCGCCGCCGCGCTCGCCGACCCGCCCCCCACCGCGCTGGTCGCGAACCTGCCCTACAACGTCGCGGTGCCGGTGGTGCTGCACCTGCTCGCCGAGCTGCCCGACCTGCGGCACGGCCTGGTCATGGTGCAGAAGGAGGTCGCCGACCGGCTCGTCGCGGGCCCCGGCTCCAAGGTGTACGGGATCCCGTCGGTCAAGCTCGCCTGGTACGCCCGGGCCCGCGCCGCCGGCAAGGTCCCACCGAACGTCTTCTGGCCGGTGCCCAACGTCGACTCCGGGCTGGTCGCCTTCACCCGGCGGGAACCACCCCGCACCGACGTGACCCGCGAGCGGGTCTTCGCGGTGGTGGACGCCGCGTTCGCCCAGCGTCGCAAGACCCTGCGTGCGGCCCTCGCCGGGTGGGCCGGCGGGGCGGACCGGGCCGCCGCCGCGCTCACCGCGGCGGGGGTGGACCCGGGTGCCCGTGGCGAGTCGCTCACCGTCGAGCAGTTCGCCGCAGTCGCCGCGTCGGCCCCGGCCGCCGCCCCGGCCGCACAGTAGGCTGGCGCGGTACCCGCCGACGCGGGCATCCCGAGACCACGGGCGGACCGCGCAGGATCCGCCGCAGGTGTACGCGTACGACCCGGTCGACGGCCGGAACGAGCCGGCCGCCGCCCCCGCCGAGGAGCTGATCGTGGACAAGCCGTTCGACATCCCCGCGCGCGTACGGGACGTCGCCCCGTGACCGAGGCCTGGCGACCGGACGACGACGGCCAGCGGCGCGGCGCGAGCGGCCCGGTGCGGGTACGCGTACCGGCGAAGGTCAACCTGCACCTCGGGGTGGGCCCGCTGCGCCGGGACGGCTACCACGAGCTGAACACCGTCTACCACGCGATCTCGATCCACGACGAGCTCACCGCCCGCCGGGGCGACACCCTCGCCCTCACCATGGAGGGCGAGGGCGCCGGCGAGCTGGCCCTGGACGACACGAACCTGGTGATCCGGGCCGCCCACGCCCTCGCCGGCTACGCCGGGGTCCTGCCGCACGCCCGGCTGCACCTACGCAAGCAGATCCCGCTCGCCGGCGGGCTGGCCGGCGGCAGCGCCGACGCCGCGGCGGCCCTGGTCGCCTGCGACGCGCTCTGGGGCACCGGCCTGTCCCGCGACGAACTGGCCGGCATCGCCGCCGACCTCGGCTCCGACGTGCCGTTCCTCATCCACGGTGGCACCGCGCTGGGCACCGGCCGCGGCGAGGCGGTCAGCCCGGTGCTGGCCCGCCCCACCTCCTGGCACTGGGTCGTCGCCATCGCCGACGGCGGCCTGTCCACCCCGGCCGCCTACCGTGAGCTGGACCGGCTCCGCGAAGCCGGCACCGCCGGCCCGCCGCTGGGCAGCACCGACGCGCTGCTCGCCGCGCTGCGGCAGCGGGACCCGCGGGTGCTGGCCGCCGCGCTCGGCAACGACCTGCAGGACGCCGCGCTCGCCATGCGCCCCGCGCTCGCCGAGACCCTCAAGGCGGGCGAGGCGGCGGGTGCCCTCGCCGGCCTCGTCTCCGGCTCCGGGCCCACCTGCGTCTTCCTCGCCGGCGACGAGAAGCACGCGGTCCGCCTCGCCGCGGACCTGACCGCCGCGGCGGTGTGCCGCGAGGTGCGGGTGGCGCACGGGCCGGTGGCCGGCGCCCGGATCGTCTGACGGCCGTCCCCACCCGGTTCCCCGATCCGGGCGGGTGGCGCGGGAGGCGGGCCGCCCGCGTACGCTGGTAGGCCAGGCGTCCCGTGCCCGCCGGCACCGGGGCGCTTTGATCATGGAAGGTGGCTCGTGGCCAACATCGTCAACCTGGACCGGGTGTCCAAGGGCTACGGGGCCGCCGGCCCGCTGCTCACCGACGTGTCGCTCGGCCTCGACGACGCCGACCGGATCGGCGTGGTCGGCCTCAACGGCGCCGGCAAGTCCACCCTGCTGCGGCTGTTGACCCGCACCGAGGAGCCCGACGACGGCCGCGTCACCCACCGCCGTGACCTGCGCGTCGCCTGGCTGCCGCAGACCCTCACGCTCGCCCCCGACGCCACCGTGCGCGACGTCGTGCTCGGCACCGAGTGGCTCGCCGAGAGCATGGGCGCCGAGCACGAGTGGGCCGGCGACGCCGGCGTGCGGGCCATCCTCGACGGCCTCGGCATGCCCCACCTGGGCCTCGACCAGCCGGTCGGCCCGATGTCCGGCGGCGAACGCCGCCGCGTCGCCCTCGCCGCCCTGCTGGTGCGCGACTCCGACCTGCTGATCCTCGACGAGCCCACCAACCACCTCGACGTCGGCGGCGTCGACTGGCTCGCCCGGCACCTCCTCGGCCGCAAGGGCGCGCTCGTCGTGGTCACCCACGACCGGTGGTTCCTCGACGCCGTCTGCACCACCACCTGGGAGGTCGCCGACCAGACCGTCCGGGCGTACGAGGGCGGCTTCGCCGCGTGGACGCTCGCCCGCGCCGAACGGGAACGCGTCGCCGCGGCCACCGAGGCCCGCCGGCAGAACCTGCTCCGCAAGGAGATCGCCTGGCTGCGGCGCGGCCCGCCGGCCCGCACCTCCAAGCCCCGCTTCCGCATCGACGCCGCCAACGCGCTGATCGCCGACGTCCCACCGCCGCGCGACACCATGTCGCTGCAACGGCTCGCCACCGCCCGGCTCGGCAAGCAGGTGTACGACCTGGAGCAGGTCACCCTGCACGCCGGCCCGAAGGAGATCCTGCGGGACGTCACCTGGCAGGTCGGCCCCGGCGACCGGATCGCCGTCCTCGGGGCCAACGGCGCCGGCAAGACCACCCTGCTGCGGATGCTCGCCGGCGTCACCCACCCCCACGGCGGCCGGTTCGTCACCGGCTCCACCGTCCGGCCCGCCTTCCTCTCCCAGGAACTCGCCGAGCTCCCCGGCCAGCTGCGGGTGCTCGAGGCGGTCGAGGAGGTCGCCCGGCGGGTGCAGCTCGGCGACCGGGAGATCTCCGCCGCCCAGCTCGCCGAGATCTTCGGCTTCGACGACCGGCGGCTCTGGACCCCGGTCAGCGACCTCTCCGGCGGCGAGCGGCGCCGCCTGCAGATGCTGCGGCTGCTCGCCGGTGAGCCCAACGTGCTCCTCTTCGACGAGCCCACCAACGACCTGGACACCGACACCCTCGCCGCGCTGGAGGACCTGCTCGACTCGTGGCCCGGCACGATCATCGTGGCCAGTCACGACCGCTACCTCATCGAACGCGTCACCGACGCCGCATACGGGATGTTCGGCGACGGGCGGCTCGTGCACCTGCCCGGCGGCATCGACGACTATCTTGAGCGCGCCGCCGGCCGGCCCGGCTCCGCCCGCGCCGAAGCCGTCCCCGCGGCCACCCCCGAGGCACCGGCCCGCGCCGGCCTCTCCGCAGCCGAGGTGCGGCAGGCCCGCAAGGAGCTGACCCGCCTGGAGCGGCAGATCGGCAAGCTGGAGCAGCGCGAGGCGACACTGCTCGACCAACTCGCCGCGCACGCCACCGACTACGCGAAGGTCGCCGACCTCGACGCCCAGCTCAAGGACCTGCGCGCCGAGCGGGAGCGCACCGAGGAGGCCTGGCTGGCCCTGGCCGAGGAGCTGCCGGCCGACTGAGCACCCCGCCCAGGCCCGGCCGCCGACGGGTGACCGCCGCGCCGGGGGGGCCGTGTGCGGCGTCACATCCCGACGTGCGGGACAATCATCGTCGACCCTCACCCGAAACGGCGTTGGAGACACAGACATGGCCCACACCCCCGTCAACCACCCCGCGCGGCCGATCTACCGGGCGATCGGCGGGCTGACCGGTCTGTACCTGGTGGTCTTCGGTGCGCTCGGCATCATCGAGAGCGCCGGCAACCCGTTCTTCGCCCAGGACGACACCCAGGTTCTCGGCCAGGGCACCAACCTCGGCTTCTCGCTGCTCAGCATCCTGCTCGGGGTGCTGGTGCTCGCCGGCACCGCGCTCGGCCGCAACATCGACGTCGTGATCAACCAGTGGCTGGCGTACGCGCTCATGGTGATCAGCCTCGGCGGGCTCGCCTTCATCCGGACCGACGCGAACCTCTTCAACTTCAGCATCGTGACCGTCATGGTGATCATGGTCGCGGGCCTGGTCCTGCTCATGTGCGGCATGTACGGCAAGGTCGGCTCGGACGAGGAGCGCAAGGCCTTCGAGAAGGCCCGCCTCGTCCTCTGACAGCGCCCCGGGTCCTCGCCGGAGCCCCACCCGCCCGGGCGGCCCCCGCCCGACCACCCGCGGGTGCGGCTCCGGCGAAACCCGGTTCGCCGGACAACCCCCGCCGCGCCGGGTGACAATCCTCCGGAACCGGTCAACTCGGGCGGAGGGAAGATCATGGCGCACTTTCCGGTGAACCACCCGGCGCGGCCGGTCTACCGCGTCCTCTCCGGCGCCATCGGGCTCTACATCCTGGTCTTCGGCGTCTGGGGCGTCGCAGAGACCGCCGGTGAGTCACTCTTCGGCCGCGGCAGCCACTGGGTGCTCGGGCTCCGCACCAACCTCGCGTTCTCCATCGCCTCGGTGGTGTTCGGCGCCTTCCTGCTGATCGGCGCCTCCCGACGCACCAACCTCGGCCACTACATGAACCTGACCGCCGGGGCCGTCTTCCTGGTCACGAGCATCCTCATGATGTCCGTGCTGCAGACCGAGGCCAACATCCTCAACTTCTCGATGTCGACCGTCATCGTCTCGATGATCTTCGGTCTGGTGCTGCTCGGCACCGGCCTGTACGACAAGATCGGCACCTCGGACCACGCGGAGGCGCAACGCAACCACCGCTACCACCCCGTCGCCGACATGCACCGCCGCTGAGCCGCCGCCCCGCCGACCCGGTGTCGCCCGCCCGGCTCAGCGGCCCCGCGAGGTGATCAGCGTCGGCTTCGCCTCCAGGTGGGACAGCCCGTTCCAGGCCAGGTTCACCAGATGCGCCGCCACCGTCTCCTTACGCGGCTTGCGGACCTCCAGCCACCAGCGACCCGTCAACGCCACCATGCCCACCAGTGCCTGCGCATAGAGCTCGGCCAGCTTCGGGTCGTAGCCCCGACTCTTGAACTCCGCACCCAGGATGTGCTCCACCTGGTGCGCCACGTCGTTGAGCACGCTGCTGAAGTTGCCCGTCGCCGACATCACCGGCGACTCGCGGACCAGCACCCGGAACCCGCTGGTCTCCTCCTCGATGTAGCCCAGCAGCGCCATCGCCGCCTGCTCCAGCAACTCGCGCGGATGACCGGCCGTCAGCGCCGTGGTGATCCGGTCCAGCAGCGCGCGAACCTCACGGTCCACGACCACCGCGTAGAGCCCCTCCTTGCCGCCGAAGTGCTCGTAGACCACCGGCTTGGAGACCTTCGCGCGGGCCGCCACCTCCTCGATGGAGGTGGCGTCGAACCCGCGCTCCGCGAAGAGTTGCCGGCCGATCACGATCAGCTGCTCCCGCCGCTGAGTCGCCGACATGCGCACCCGGGACGGAGCCTTGCCGCTCGCCGCCGGAACCGACCGCCGCCGCGCGGCGGCCTCCTCTTTACCTGGGATCTCCGCCATCTCGTCACCTCGCTGGCGCTCGGTGACGCCCTGCCGTGGGATGGTGCCTCCGCTGTGTCCGCTCACGTCGCCGCCTCACTGGCGCTCGGTCGAAGGGCGCGGTCGCGCCCTCCGACCGTGTCCACCGCGGGCCCGGCCCCCCTGTCGCCGAGCACCCCGGCGCGCCCCCCGCTTGCTCCGGTCACCGGCCATACTGCCAGGTAACCGTCGGGATCATCGCCCGCATTACCCCGCGGCCGGTGACGCCATCTTCGCGGCGAGCCGCTCCGGCTTCGGCCAGCGGACGTCGTACGCCGCGCCGACCTTCTCGAAGAACCAGATCACCCGGGCCGAGATGTCCACCTGACCGCGCAGCACACCGTGCCGGGCGCAGGTCGGGTCCGCGTGGTGCAGGTTGTGCCAGCTCTCGCCGAACGACAGGATCGCCAGCGGCCAGAAGTTCGCCGCCCGGTCGCCCTGACGCATCACGAACGGGCGCTCGCCGTAGACGTGGCACACCGAGTTGATCGCCCAGGTCACGTGGTGCAACAGCGCGATGCGGACCAGGCCGGCCCAGAAGAGCGCGGTCAGCGCGCCCTGCCACGACCAGGTCAGCAGGCCGCCCATCAGCGCCGGGCCGAGCACCGAGATCACCACCAGCAGCGGGAAGAGGCGGTCGACCCGGCGGATGTCCTTGTCGGCGAGCAGGTCGGGGGCGAAGCGCTCCCGGTTGGACAGCTCCCGCCGGAAGAGCCAGCCGATGTGCGCGTGGAACATGCCCCGGGTCAGGCCCCACACGCTCTCACCGAACCGCCACGGCGAGTGCGGGTCGCCCTCCAGGTCGGAGTAGGCGTGGTGGCGCCGGTGGTCGGCGACCCACTGGATGATCTCGCCCTGCACCGAGAGCGAGCCGGCGACCGCCAGGGCGATCCGCAGCCCGCGACGGGCCTTGAACGAGCCGTGCGTGAAGTAGCGGTGGTAGCCGACCGTCACGCCGAGCCCGGAGACCACGTACCAGAACGCGGCGATGCCGACGTCCGTCCAGCTCAACCAACCACCCCAGGCCACCGGCACGGCGGCGATCAGGGCCGCGAAGGGAATCGCCACGAACGCCCAGAGGGCGACCAGGATGCCGGTCGACTGACTGCCCTGGGTGAGTGGCTTCGGTCCGGGGGCTTTGGGTTCGAGCAGAGCGGTGGACATGGCACCTCGCAGCACAAGGGGATGGGGAAGATCAACGAAGTTACGCCTACGTCACCGTAACTTACGGAACCGTAGCGCGCACGGGGAAGTTCAGAAACGCCTTCGTCGTACCCGCCGCCTAACGTCCGTACGGTGACCGATCCGACCGCGGCAGAGGTCTGCCGGATGCGCACCGTCGACGGGCTCTCCGTGCGCGAGATCCGCGCCCGCACCGGCCTCGGCCGCAACCGGGTCTACGAGCTGTTGCGGGGTGTGCCGCCGGCCCCGGTGACCCGCCGGCCCAACGCCAAGGACGACCTCCGTGTCCGGGCGGTGGAGCTGCGTGCCGGCGGCTACTCGGTTCCGGACATCGCCACTCGCCTCGGGGTGGCGAAGTCGACGGCCTACCGGTGGGTGCGTGACGCGCCGTTCGAGCCCGATGGTGCCGTCGCACGAGCCCGTCACGAGTCGCGGGTGAAGGCGGCGGGGGACGCCCGGTGGGCGGCGCACCGGGCGGAGCGCGACGTGGCCCGCGCCGACGCGCACCAGCGCGCGGCGCGGTCCGTCGGGTCGCTCGACGACCGCGATCTGCTGCTTCTAGGCGCGGCTCTCTACTGGTGCGAGGGTGCCAAGTCCAAGCCGTGGCGACGCGACGACCACGTCCAGTTCGTCAACAGCGACCCGGGCCTGTTGGCGCTGTTCCTGTGTTTTCTGGAGACCTGTGGCGTCGACCGATCGGTGCCCACCTACCGGGTGAGCATCCACGAGACCGCCGACTCCGACGCCGCGACCAGCTGGTGGGCGGGTCGGCTCGGTCTTCCGGTCGGGCAGTTCCGCCGGCCGACCATCAAGAAGCACAAGCCGAGGACCATTCGGCGCAACGTCGGCGCCGACTATCACGGCTGCCTCGTGATCAACGTGCCGCGCAGCCGCGCGCTCTACTGGCGGATCGAAGGTATGATCGCCGAGCTGTTTCAGAAAGCAGGCGGCGCGGGCGTTGAACAAGCGGACCGTTAGGCTTGACATTTGATGGGGTGTGGGGTAACGGCAACCCGCAGGCCTTTGGAGCCTTGAGCTCCTGGTTCGAATCCAGGCACCCCAGCTCGTGCTGGTCCACCGGCATTCGCCGTGGCCGTGCCAACCATCGCATTCGCTCTGGTTAGCATGGCCGCGAGAGTGTCCGCCTTCCCGACGGGAGCCACGTCGTGTCCCAGCCCCACCTCCGCACCGTTGTCGTGCTCGCCGCCGGTGAGGGCAAGCGGATGAAGTCGGCGCTGCCCAAGGTGCTGCACCCGCTGCTCGGACGTACCCTGCTCGGTCACGTGCTGAGCGCCGCCGCGCCGCTGGCCGCGGACCGCACCGTGGTGGTCGTCGGGCACGGGGCCGACCAGGTCGGCGCGCACCTCGCCGAGATCGCCCCGGACGCGACGCCGGTGCTCCAGGCCGAGCAGCTCGGCACCGGGCACGCGGTGCGGATCGCGTTGGACGCCGTTCCCGACGCCACCGGCACCGTGGTCGTGATCAACGGAGACGTGCCGCTGCTGCGCCCGGAGACGGTGAGCGCTCTGGTGCAGGCGCATGAGCAGGCCGGCGCCGCGGCGACGGTGCTCGCCGCCGAGGTGCCCGACCCGACCGGCCTGGGCCGGATCGTGCGGGACGCCGACGGCCGGCTGGAGCAGATCGTCGAGGAGCGCGACGCCACGTCGGCGCAGCGGGCGATCCGGGAGATCAACGCGGGGATCTACGCGTTCGACGTGCCGCGGCTGCGTGACGCGCTGGGCAAGCTCTCCACGGACAACGACCAGGGCGAGGAGTACCTGACCGACGTGTTCGGGCTGCTCGGCTCGGCGGGCGAGCCGGTGACGGTGCACGTCGCGGCGGACCACGTGGAGACGCTGGGCTGCAACGACCGGGTCGAGCTGGCGGCGCTTCGCCGCCTGCTGCGGGATCGGATCAACGAGGCGTGGATGCGCACCGGGGTGAGCCTGCTCGACCCGGAGACCACCTGGATCGACGTGACGGTGGCGCTGGACCGGGACGCGGTGATCGACCAGAACACCCAGCTGCGGGGCGGCACGGTGGTCGGCACCGGTGCCGTGGTCGGGCCGGACGTGACGCTGGTCGACACGGTGGTGGGCGCGGGCGCGACGGTGCTGCGCAGCCACGCGATCGGCGCCGAGGTCGGGCCGGGGGCCAGCGTGGGGCCGTACGCGTACCTGCGGCCGGAGGCGCGCCTGGCCGAGAAGTCGAAGGTCGGCACGTTCGTCGAGGTGAAGAACTCCGAGGTCGGCCCGGGGGCGAAGGTGCCGCACCTGTCGTACGTGGGTGACGCGACGATCGGCGCGAAGGCGAACATCGGCGCGGCGACGATCTTCGTGAACTACGACGGGGTCAACAAGAACCGGACGGTCGTGGGCGAGGGTGCGTTCGTCGGCTGCGACACGAGCCTGATCGCGCCGGTCGAGGTGGGCGCCGGGGCGTACGTGGCGGCGGGGAGCGCGATCGCGCAGGACGTGCCGCCGGGTGCCCTGGGGGTGACCCGGGCGCCGCAGCGCAACATCGAGGGCTGGGTGGCCCGTAAGCGGCCGGGGACGGTGTCCGCGGCGGCGGCCGAGCGGGCGCTGCGGGCGGCCGAGGGTGCGCCGGTCGGGGGCGGTGCCGCAAGCGAAGGTGAGGCAATCCACGGCGAGGCCGAGTCGGTGGGCGGGGCCTCCGCCGCGGGGGATACTGCAACCGAATAGTCCCCGGCCCACCACCTCCGTGCCGGGTACCACACCGACCAACGGGAGCAGACGGGCCCATGGGCAGCATCGTCGCCGAAAACCGCAAGAGCCTGATGCTCTTCTCCGGGCGTGGATTCCCGGAGCTGGCCAAGGAGATCGGTGAGGTGCTCGGCGTCGCGCCGACGCCCGCCGACGCGTACGAGTTCGCCAACGGTGAGATCTTCGTACGCTTCAAGGACTCGGTGCGTGGTTCGGACGCCTTCGTGGTGCAGTCCGTCACGCACGGTGTGAACACGTGGGTCATGGAGACCCTGATCATGGTGGACGCGTTGAAGCGCGGTTCGGCCAAGCGGATCACGGTGGTGCTGCCGTTCTACCCGTATTCGCGGCAGGACAAGAAGCACCGTGGTCGGGAGCCGATCTCGGCGCGCCTGGTGGCGGACCTGCTGAAGACCGCCGGGGCCAACCGCATCCTCACGGTTGACCTGCATACGGCCCAGATCCAGGGCTTCTTCGACGGGCCGGTCGACCACCTGTTCGCGATGGACATCCTGGCCGAGTACGTGGAGCGCCGGTACGCGGGCCGCCCGATGACGGTGGTCGCGCCGGACTCGGGTCGGGTGCGGGTGGCGGAGCGGTGGACGGACCGGCTGGGTGGCTGCCCGCTGGCTTTCATCCACAAGACGCGGGATCCGCTGAAGCCGAACCAGGTGGTGGCGAACCGGGTGGTCGGCGACGTGGAGGGGCGGGTCTGCCTGATCGTCGACGACATGATCGACACCGGCGGCACGATCTGCAAGGCGGCGGACATCCTGAAGGAGTCCGGGGCGGCCGACGTGATCGTGGCGTCCACCCACGCGCTGTTGTCGGACCCGGCGACCGAGCGGTTGAAGAACAGCCCGATCAGCGAGGTCGTGGTGACCAACACGCTTCCGTTGCCGCCGGAGAAGCAGCTCGACAAGATCACCGTGCTGTCGATCGCGCCGCTGCTGGCCCGGGCGATTCGGGAGGTCTTCGACGACGGGTCGGTGACGACGCTGTTCGGCGGCCTGAGCTGATCCGGTGACCGTTCCCGGTCGTGTTTCCGACGGCCGGGGGCGGTGATCGGGGGACTGGCGGAGAGCCGCGAAAAGGCTCGGGTAGACTGGTGCGGTTGCCACGGCGAGGGTGCCCGGCGGGCCGCTGAGGAAGCGCCGCACGGAGGCACCGTCATCGACGCGGTGCTCCGGGCAGTCGTTCATGACGCATGAGCCCCAGCGAGCCCCTCGCCCCAGCACCGCCAGTCGACAAGCCGCCGCAGCGAAGCATCAGGAGTTTCCCCGTGTCCGAGGTAAAGATCAGCGCCGAGCCCCGTACCGAGTTCGGCAAGGGTGGTGCCCGTCGTACCCGCCGGGCCGGCAAGGTGCCCGCCGTGCTGTACGGCCACGGCGAGAAGCCCAAGCACATCGCGCTGCCGGCCCGTGAGTTCGCGGCCGCGATCCGCAAGGGCGGCGCCAACCAGCTCTTCGCGATCGAGGTGAGCGACGGCACCCAGGCGCTGGCGCTGCCGAAGGCGATTCAGCGTGACCCGGTGCGGGACACCTTCGAGCACGTGGACCTGCTGCTGGTCCGTCGGGGCGAGAAGGTCACCGTCGAGGTCCCGGTCGAGCTGACCGGTGAGGCCGCGAAGGACACGCTGATCGTGCACGACCACGACACCCTGTCGGTGACCGCCGACGCGACCAAGGTGCCGGACCACCTGGAGGCGTCGATCGAGGGCGCCGAGCCGGGTGTCCAGGTCACCGCCGCCGACGTGGCGCTGCCGGCCGGCGTGGAGCTGGCCGCCGACCCGGAGCTGCCGGTCGCCACGGTGACCGCCGCCCCGACCGCCGAGCAGCTCGAGGCGACGCTCCCCGAGGTCGAGACGGCCGCCGAGGAGGAGGAGGCCGAGGTCGGCGAGGTCACCGAGGGCTCCGAGGGTGCCGACGCCGCTCCGGCCGCGGAGGGCGAGGAGAACACCGAGGCGCGCACCGAGGCCTGATACGGCTGATCATGTGCGACAGGCGTCCCCGCGCGGTCGGGGGCGCCTGTCGGCGTATCCGGGTCGGTTTGCGGGGATGGCGAAAGAGGGCGGGTCGTGACGGACGAGGCGGGACCGTGGCTGGTCGTCGGCTTGGGCAATCCGGGCCGGGAGTACGCCGGTAACCGGCACAACGTCGGCTTCATGGTGGCCGATCTGCTGGCGGGTCGGGTCGGTGCGAAGTTCGGCCGGCACCGGCGGGCGATGGCGGAGGTGGCCGAGGGGCGGCTGGGTTTCGGCGGGCCGCGGCTGGTGCTGGTGAAGCCGTTGACGTACATGAACCTGTCGGGTGGGCCGGTGGCGTCGTTGGCCCAGTTCTACAAGGTGGTGCCGGGGCAGGTGATCGCGGTCCACGACGAGCTGGACATCGGCTACGGGCAGCTGCGGGTGAAGTGCGGCGGCGGTGAGGGCGGGCACAACGGGCTGCGCTCGATGTCGAAGTCGCTGGGCACGAAGGACTATGTGCGGGTGCGGTTCGGCATCGGCCGGCCCCCGGGTCGGCAGGATCCGGCGGACTACGTGCTGTCGGACTTCGCGGCGGTCGAGCGCAAGGAGCTGGAGTTCCTGGTGGACCGGGCGGCGGACGTGGTGGAGTCGGTGATCACGCGCGGGGTGGAGCCGACGCAGAATCTGTACCACGGGGGCTGATACCGGGCGGGGCGTACCGGATCGGACGTGACGGGCCGGTAGTCTGCGCCTTTCGGCGTGGCGCGACCGGCGGCGCGGGTCGCGGCGGGACGGCCCGGTGAGTGACCCGGGCCGCGAGGCGACGGGAGCGGTAGTCATGGGCAGTCCACCGATGATCGACGGCGCGTTCGCCCGGTGGCTCGCCGCGCGGGCGGGTCAGGCGTTGCTCGCCCTGCGGGCGGAGACCGGGTTCGGTGACCCGGGTGCGTTGCGGTCGGCGGGGGACAAGGTCGCGCACGACCTGATCCGCACGGAGTTGGCGAGGTGGCGGCCGGGCGACGCGGTGCTCTCCGAGGAGGACGAGGGCGCGCGGTTGGCGTGGGCGGCGGAGGTCAACGAGGCGGCGGTGTCGCGGTTGACCGCCGACCGGGTGTGGATCGTCGACCCGCTGGACGGCACCCGGGAGTTCGCCGAGGACGGGCGTACGGACTGGGCGGTGCATGTGGCGCTCTGGTCGCGGCACGCGGCGAGCCCGCACGGGCTGGTCGCGGGCGCGGTGGGGTTGCCGGCGCAGCACCGGGTGCTGGCGACGGACTATCCGCCGGCGTACCCGCCGATGACGGTGGAGGCGGCGACGGCGGGCCGGCGGATGATCCGGCTCGCGGCGAGCCGGAGCCGTCCGCCGGTGTTCCTCACCGACCTGGCGGAGGACGTGGGCGCGCATCTGGTGCCGATGGGGTCGGCCGGTGCGAAGATCGCCGCGGTGGTCACGGGCGAGGTGGACGGGTACATCCACGCCGGCGGGCAGTACGAGTGGGACTCGGCGGCGCCGGTGGCTGTGGCGACGGCCACCGGGCTGCACGCTTCCCGGATCGATGGTTCTGCGCTGAAATACAACGAAGCGGATCCACGCCTGCCGGACCTGTTGGTCTGTCGCAAGGATCTCGCTCCCCGGTTGCTTGCGGCGCTGCAGAGACATTCCGGGTAGCCTGACGGAGGTTCTCGACATCTCCGACCGGAAAGGTCTGGAAATCATGAGCGTGCGAATCGAGCCCCGGTCGTGACCGCGCCCGCGTACCAGGTCTCGCACCTCGACGCGCTGGAGGCGGAGAGCATCTTCGTGATGCGCGAGGTGGTCGCCGAGATGGAGCGGCCGGTGCTGCTCTTCTCCGGCGGCAAGGACTCGATCGTGATGCTCCGGCTGGCGCAGAAGGCGTTCGCGCCGGCGAACATCCCCTTCCCGGTGATGCACGTGGACACCGGGCACAACTTCCCCGAGGTGCTGGAGTACCGCGACCAGCGGGTTGCCGAGCTGGGTTTGCAGCTGGTGGTGGCGAGCGTCCCGGAGGCGCTGGCGACCGGGCTGGTCCGGGAGTCCGCCGACGGGATGCGCAACCGCATCCAGACGCCGGTGCTGCTCGACGCCGTCGAGAAGCACCGCTTCGACGCGCTCTTCGGTGGCGCCCGTCGCGACGAGGAGAAGGCGCGCGCCAAGGAGCGGGTGTTCAGCTTCCGCGACGAGTTCGGCCAGTGGGATCCGAAGAACCAACGCCCGGAGTTGTGGGCGCTCTACAACGGCCGGCACCACCCGGGCGAGTCGATCCGGGTGTTCCCGCTGTCCAACTGGACCGAACTGGACGTGTGGCACTACATCGCCCGGGAGCGGATCGCGCTGCCGTCGATCTACTACGCGCACGAGCGTGAGGTGGTCGAGCGCGACGGGATGCTCTACGGGGTCAACGAGTTCTTCCGCCCGAGGGCGGGTGAGGAGCGGTTCAAGGCGCGGGTGCGCTACCGCACGGTCGGCGACGCGTCGTGCACCGCCGCCGTGCGGTCGGACGCGGACACGGTGGAGAAGGTCATCGAGGAGGTGGCGGCGACCCGGATCACCGAGCGGGGTGCCACCCGCGGTGACGACCGGGTCAGCGAGGCCGCCATGGAGGACCGCAAGCGGGAGGGCTACTTCTGATGACCACCGAGATCGTGGCCCCGGCGGGCGCCACCGTCGCCGGCGGGCCGGAGGCCCGGCCGATGGACCTGCTGCGGTTCGCCACGGCCGGCAGCGTGGACGACGGCAAGTCGACGCTGATCGGCCGGCTGCTGTACGACACGAAGTCGCTCTTCACCGACCAGTTGGCGGCTGTGGAGGCGGTCAGCGCGGCGCGCGGCGACGAGTACACCAACCTGGCGCTGCTCACCGACGGCCTGCGGGCGGAACGGGAGCAGGGCATCACCATCGACGTGGCGTACCGCTACTTCGCCACGCCCCGGCGGAAGTTCATCATCGCGGACACTCCTGGGCACATCCAGTACACCCGGAACATGGTCACCGGGGCCTCCACGGCCGACCTGGCGCTGATCCTGGTGGACGCCCGCAAGGGCCTGGTCGAGCAGTCCCGGCGGCACGCGTTCCTCTGCTCGCTGCTGCGGGTTCCGCACCTGGTGCTGTGCGTCAACAAGATGGACCTGGTCGACTGGTCGCAGGACGTCTTCGAGCGCATCGCGGACGAGTTCACCGCGTTCGCCGCGAAGCTGGAGGTGCCCGACCTGACGGTGGTGCCGGTCTCCGCGTTGCGGGGCGACAACATCGTCAGCCGGTCGGCGAACATGCCCTGGTACGAGGGCCCGTCGCTGCTGCACCACCTGGAGCGGGTGCACATCGCCAGCGACCGCAACCTGGTCGACGTCCGCTTCCCGGTGCAGTACGTGATCCGTCCGCAGTCGACCACCGTCACCGACTACCGGGGTTACGCGGGCCAGGTCGCGTCGGGCGTGCTGAAGCCGGGCGACGAGGTGATGGTGCTGCCGTCGGGGTTCACCAGCCGGATCGCCGCGGTGGAGACCGCCGACGGCCCGGTCGCGGAGGCGTTCCCGCCGATGTCGGTGACCGTACGCCTCACCGACGAGATCGACATCTCGCGGGGCGACCTGATCTGCCGGCCGAACAATGCGCCGACGGTGGCCCAGGACATCGAGGCGATGGTGTGCTGGATGGACGAGACCCGCCCGTTGCGGGTCGGCGGCAAGTACGCGATCAAGCACACCACCCGGTCGGCCCGGGCCATCGTGCGCGGGCTGAACTACCGACTGGACATCAACTCGCTGCACCGGGACGAGTCGGCGGACGAGCTGCGGCTCAACGAGATCGGCCGGGTGCGGCTGCGGACGACGATCCCGCTGCTGGCCGACGAGTACCGCCGCAACCGCACCACCGGCGGTTTCGTCATCATCGACGAGACCACCAACCGCACGGTCGGCGCCGCCATGATCATCGAAGCGTCCTAACCCGCACCCGCTCTGCCTGGGTGATCAAGAGGTTCGCGTCAGATCCGGCTCGGATCCTGACGCGAACCTCTTGATCAACTTGTCCGGAGTGACGGAGGGGGCGGCGGGGGGCGGACGATGTCAGGCGAGGCGGGTGGCGCCGGGGGCGGGGAGCGCCGTCAGGTGGGTGGGGGTCTGGAAGCCGCGGTCGGCGTACGCGGCCGCGACCGCCTCGGCCACCGTGTCGGCGGCGTCCGCCTCGACCAGGGCGAGCACGCAGCCGCCGAAGCCGCCGCCGGTCATCCGGGCCCCGAGCGCGCCGACCGCGAGGGCCGCCTCGACCGCGGTGTCGATCTCCGGCACGGTGATCTCGAAGTCGTCCCGCATGGACGCGTGCGACGCGGTCAGCAGCGGCCCGATCTCGCGTACCCGGCCGGCGCGCAACAGCGCCACCGTGTCGAGCACCCGCTGGTCCTCGGTGACCACGTGCCGGACCCGGCGCCGGGTCTCGTCGTCGTCGATCCGGGCGAGCGCCGCGTCGAGCTGGTCCACGCCGACGTCACGCAGGGCCGGGACGCCGAGCAGCGCGGCGCCGGCCTCGCAGGACTTGCGGCGGGCCGCGTACTCGCCGTCGGCGTGCCGGTGCGGGGCCCGGCTGTCGACGACGAGCACGGCGAGGCCGGCGGCCCGCAGGTCGAACGGAATGTGCTCGACCTCCTCGGTGCGGCAGTCGAGGAAGAGCGCGTGCCCGTCGCGGCAGCGGATCGCGGCCGACTGGTCCATGATCCCCGTCGGCGCGCCCACGTAGGCGTTCTCGGCCCGCTGGGCCAGCCGGGGCTGCCGCTCGGCGGGCAGGTCGAGCCCGCCCAGGTCGACCAGGGCGGTCAGGACCGCCGCCTCCAGCGCGGCCGAGGAGGAGAGGCCGGCGCCCAGCGGCACGTCGGAGGCGATCGCCAGCCGGGCGCCGGGCACATCGTGGCCGGCGTCGCGCAGCGCCCAGACCACCCCGGCGACGTACGCGCCCCAGCCGGTCACCCGGCCGGGCTCGTCGACGTCGGCGGCGTCGAAGGTGATCGTCTCGCCGGACAGCTCGGACCAGACCGTCCACCGTGGGCCGTCCTGCCGGTCGGCGGCGGCGACCGTCCGCAGGGGCAGCGCGAAGGGCAGCACGAAGCCGTCGTTGTAGTCGGTGTGCTCGCCGATCAGGTTGACGCGCCCGGGAGCCGCCCAGCGGCCCGCGGGCGGTGTGCCGTACTCCCGCTGGAAGCCGGCGGTGGCGCGGTCGGCGACGTCGGTCATGCCTGCTCCAGGATGTGCGTGCGGTAGAAGGCCCAGGCGTCACCGACCATGTCGTGCAGCGTCGCCTTCCGCGGCACCCAGCCCAGCTCCTCGCGGGCCAGCCGGGACGAGGCGACCAGCTCGGCCGGGTCACCCTCGCGGCGGGGGGCGACCTCGACGGGCACCGGCCGGCCGGTGACCTCGCGGACCACGTCGACCACCTGGCGGTTGGTGAACCCGTTGCCGTTGCCCAGGTTGTAGATGCGGTGCTGGCCGGGGGTCGCCGCGTCGAGCGCGAGCAGGTGGGCCCGGGCCAGGTCGGCGACGTGGATGTAGTCGCGGACGCAGGTGCCGTCGACGGTGGGGTAGTCGTCGCCGAAGAGCTGGAGCTTCTCGCGCCGGCCGGCGGCGACCTCCAGCGCGATCGGGATCAGGTGCGTCTCCGGGTCGTGCCGCTCGCCGAGGGCGATGTCTCCGTCGAGGTGCGCGCCGGCGACGTTGAAGTAGCGCAGCGACACGGCGGCGAGCTGGTGGGCGACCGCCTCGGAGGTGAGCGCCATGTCCACGGCGAGCTTGGTGGCCCCGTACGTGTTGGTGGGCGCCTTGACCGCGGTCTCCGGGATGGGCAGCTCGGTGGGGTTGCCGTAGACGGCGGCGGTGGAGGAGAAGACGAGGCGGGGGACCCCGGCGGCGCGGACCGCGTCGAGCAGCGCGAGGGTGCCGACGGTGTTGGTGTGCCAGTAGATCTCCGGCTTGACCATCGACTCGCCGGCGGCGATGAGGGCGGCGAAGTGCAGCACGCCGTCGAAGCCGGCCTCGCGGGTCACCACCCGGGCGGCGTCGTGGATGGTCGCGTCGACGTACGTGGCCTCCGGGGCGAGGGCCTCACGGTGGCCGGTGCGCAGGTCGTCGAGGACGACCACCTGGTGGCCGGCGTCGAGCAGCATCCGGGTCACCACGCTGCCGATGAACCCGGCGCCGCCGGTGACGAGCAGTTTCACGGTCGTTGCCTCCTGCCTGGCGGCCACGCGGGACGCGGCCCCTCGGTGATCACCCTATGGTGGCTGCGCGGATCGGCCCTTCCCGGTCAGCCACCTGATTCCATCATAAACTCTCACGATCCAACAGAGTTGAACATGGTGCGGGATCTGTTCGGAAGCCCGGTGCCGCGCCGTTGCGGGCTCTACCATCTCTGGCATGCGGGAGGGGGTCCCCGAGCACCGGCGACGCGTACGCCGGCCGCCCCGCCGCGAACCGGGACCGGTCGCGCGGGCCGTCGCCCGGGTGGTGGTGCGGGCCGCCGACGTGGCCACCCGCCTGGTCACCGACCTGCTCGGCGCCAGCCCCGCGGCGGGCCGGGAACGCATCAGCGAGGCCGAGCTGCGCGACCTGGTCGCCGCCAACACCCTGCTGGACGCGGACGAGCGCCGGATCATCGACGAGGTGCTGGTCGCCGGCGCGAGCCTGGTACGCGAGGTGATGATGCCCCGCACCGAGGTGGTGTTCCTCCCCGCCGGGCTGACCATCACCGACGCCGCCCGGCTGGTCCGCGCCGAACCGCACACCCGTTACCCGGTGACCGACGGCACCCACGACGACGTGGTCGGCTTCGTCCACCTGCGCGACGTGCTGCTCCGCCCGGACGGCGACGGGTGCGCCACGGTCGGCGAGCTGGCGCGGGAGGTCAAACGGCTGCCCGGCAGCAAGCGGGTGCTCGCCGCGCTCACCGAGATGCGCCGGGAGGGCCACCACCTGGCGGTCGTCGCCGACGAGTACGGCGGCACCGCCGGCATCGTCACCCTGGAGGACCTGATCGAGGAACTCGTCGGGGAGATCCACGACGGGCACGGTGTCGGACCGGAGCCGGCGCGCGACGGGCTGCCCGCCGTGGTCGACGGGCGGCTCAACCTGGCCGACTTCGCCGAGCGCACCGGTGTGCCGCTGCCGCCCGGGCCGTACGAGACGGTCGGCGGGTTCGTGATGGCGGCCCTGGGCCGGCTGCCGGTCGCCGGTGACGAGGTGCCGGTCGCGCCGGGACCACCCGACGCGGGCGAACCGGATCCGGCCGAGCCGTCGGGCGGCTGGCTGCTGCGGGTGGTGACGCTGGAGGGGCGCCGGGTGGCCCGGCTGGCCGTCTCCGCCGTCCGCCTGCCGGAGCAGCGGCGGGAGGTCACGGCGCCCACGGCGGCGAGTGGCGCGCGACCCGCCGGCCCGTCATGACGTGTCCCCGGGCTTGCTGACAGAATTGCCGGCATGTCCGACGTACCCACCCGCCCACGCGTCTTCTCCGGCATCCAGCCGACGGCCGACTCGTTCCACCTCGGCAACTACCTGGGCGCGGTGCGGCACTGGGTGGCGTTGCAGGAGACGCACGACGCGTTCTACTGCGTCGTGGACCTGCACGCGATCACCGCCGGGCACGACCCCGCGGTGCTGCGCCAGCGGTCGCGAGTGGCCGCCGCCCAGCTGTACGCCGTGGGCATCGACCCGGAGCGCAGCACCCTCTTCATCCAGTCGCAGGTGCCCGAGCACCCGCAGCTGGCCTGGGTCCTCGGCTGCATCACCGGGTTCGGCGAGGCCAGCCGGATGACCCAGTTCAAGGACAAGTCACAGAAACAGGGCAGTGACCGGTCCAGCGTCGGCCTGTTCACCTACCCGATCCTGCAGGCCGCGGACATCCTGCTCTACCAGGCGCACGCGGTGCCGGTCGGTGAGGACCAGCGGCAGCACCTGGAGCTCTCCCGCGACCTCGCGCAGCGGTTCAACTCGCTGTTCGGCACGACCTTCACGGTGCCCGCCCCGCACATCGTGAAGGACACCGCGAAGATCACCGACCTGCAGGACCCGACGGCGAAGATGTCCAAGTCGTCCTCCTCGCCGGCCGGCATCATCGACCTGCTGGAGGATCCGGCCCGTTCGGCCAAGAAGATCCGCTCCGCGGTCACCGACACCGGCCGTGAGATCGTCTTCGACGCCGTCACCAAGCCCGGCATCTCCAACCTGCTCACCATCTACTCGGCGCTCAGCGGCCGGGGGATCGACGACCTGGTCGCCGCGTACGCCGGCAAGGGCTACGGCGACCTGAAGAAGGACCTGGCCGAGGTGGTGGCCGAGTTCGTCCGCCCGATCCAGGAGCGCACCCGCGGCTACCTCGACGATCCCGCCCAGCTCGACAAGCTGCTGGCCGCCGGGGCGGAGAAGGCCCGTGCGGTCGCCGCGCCGACGCTGCGTGCGGCGTACGAGCGGATCGGGTTCTTCCCGCCGGTGCGCGGCGAGTAGCGCCGCGACGCGACGCGGGACGGGTGGACGGGCCGGTGGCCGGAGAGGTGACGCGCAGCGTGGTGGACAGGGACGGGGTGCCGGACGCGGGCGACCGCATCCAGATCGGCGTCGCGGTCGACATCCCCGACCCCTGGGGCCCGCAGCTCACCAAGCGACGCGCGGAGGCCGGCGACCCGCAGGCCGCCGACATCCCGGCGCACGTCACGCTGCTCGGGCCCACCGAGATCCCGCTGGACACCCTGCCCGCCGTGGAGCGGCACCTGGCCGGGGTCGCCGCCGCCCACCTGCCGTTCACCCTGCACCTGCGGGGCACCGGCACGTTCCGGCCGGTGACCCAGGTGGTCTTCGTGGCGGTCGCGGCCGGGATCAGCGAGTGCGAGTTGCTCGCCGCCGCGATCTCCGCCGCGCCGGAGCTGCACCGCGAGGCGCGTTTTCCGTACCACCCGCACGTCACCGTCGCGCAGGACGTCGCGCCGGAGGCGCTGGACAAGGCGTACGAGGACCTGGCCGACTTCTCGGCGATGTTCGAGGTGGCGGCGTTCACCCTGTTCTCGCACAGCGGGCAGGCCCGCTGGCAACCCCGGCGGGACTTCCGGCTCGGCGGCTGACCGGGCGGAGGGCACGCCCGCCGGGGTTCCCCACGGAACGGGCTGACATCGGCGAGGATGACGGCGTGAACGTGATCGGCCGGGTCGAGGCGGCCATCGACCGCCGGGTGAGTGCCGCCCGCCGCCGGTCGCCGGTGTTCGACCACGTCTGGCGGGCCGGCGCGCTCTACGCCCAGGTGCTCGGCGGTCGGCTGGCCGCGGCGATCGCCTACTACGGGTTCTTCGCGGTCTTCGCGCTCGCCCTGGTCGCGTACGCGATCTTCGGCGCGATCCTGGAGGGCAACGACGACGTCAGCGAGGGTGCCGCCGAGTTCCTGGAGCAGAACCTGCCCTTCCTCGACCCGGTGCAGATCGCCGACAGCAGCAGCACCGTCGGCGTGGTGGGCCTGATCATCCTGGCCTTCACCGGGATCGGCTGGATCGAGGCGATCCGCTCCTCCCAGCGGCTCATGTACGGGCTGAACCAGCAGCCCGGCAACCTGGTGATCCGCCGCCTGGTCGACATCGGCGTGATGATCATCGTCTTCGTGCTGCTCGGCCTGTCGGTGGCGGCGGTCGACGCGCTGGAGTCGGCGCTGCGCTTCCTGCTGCGCAGCACCGGGTCGCTCGGCCTGACCACGCTGAGCGCGGTGCTCAGCGTGGTGGTCAACGCGGTGCTCGCCACGCTGCTGCTGGTCGCGATCCCCCGGCTGCGGATGAGCCGGTCCCGGCTGCGCCCGGTGGTGTGGCTCGTCGCCGTCGGCATCACGCTGCTGAACACCGTCGGGCGCTTCTACGTGGTCCGCACCGAGCGGAACCCGGCGTACACGGTCGTGGCCGGTGCGGTGGGCCTGCTGCTCTACCTCTACCTGCTCAACCAACTGGTGCTGTTCGGCGCGGCGCTCGCCGCGACGAGCGGGCGGGGTCGCGTGGTGGACCTCGCCGAGGGGCCGCCGCCGGCCGACATCGACGCGGACACCGATCCCGGCGCGCCCGGCGGCGCCGGCTGAAGGAGGGGGAGTCGGGGTGCTGATCTCGGTCGACGTGGGGTCGTCCGTACCGCCGTACGAGCAGGTGCGCGCGCAGCTCGCCGAGCTGATCGGGGACGGCCGGCTGCCGGTGGGCACCCGGCTGCCCACCGTCCGGCAGCTCGCCGAGGACCTGAAACTGGCCGCGAACACGGTGGCCCGGGCCTACCGGGAGCTGGAGGCGGGCGGTCTGATCGAGACCCGGGGTCGCAACGGCACCTTCGTGGCGCCGGGCCGCGACGACGCGATGGACCGGTTGCAGCAGGTCGCGGCGGACTACGCCGCCGAGGCCCGCCGACTCGGTGTGCCACCGGCGGAGGCCCTCGCGCTGGTCCGGGCGGCCCTGGACGCGTCCCGACCGTGGTGACGCCGGGCGGAACGAACCCGTCCGCCCCGGCCGGCCCGGGTCCGGAACCGGGGGGACCGGAGCGGGATCGGCCGAATGACACCCGGGCGGCCGGGCAGACCGACCATGATGGGCGCGTGGGCGCACTCGTGACGTTGGACCTGCCGAGCGACTCGCCGATGCTCGGCCTGCCGTGGATCATCACCTTCGGGCCGCTCGGTGACGACGAGGAGTGGGAGCCGGTGGTCTGCGGCCCGTACGAGCGGCCGCACGCGCTCGCCCTCGCCGAGGCGGTGGTGGCCGAGGAGCAACTGATGGCGGTGGTCGAGCCGCTGCTGCCCGCGCTGTCGCCCGAGGAGATCCGCAGCGAGATCGCCGCCGCCCAGATCGCGGCGGAGGACGAGGCCGCGCGGACCGACCAGGCCGATCTCTACGGCGACTTCGAGGACACCATCGACGAGGAGTTGGACGCCGCGGCGGACGAGGCCGGCCGGGGCGAGCCGACGGTCCCGCCGACCGAGGCCGAGCTGCGGGACGGCTTCCGGCGGATCGCCGAGATCCTCACCGCCAAGGGCACCTGAGGAGCCCTCGGCGCGGCCGGGCCGGCCGTCAGGGTCAGCTCGGTGGGTGGTCCAGGACGCAGAACTCGTTGTCCTCCGGGTCGGCGAGCACCACGAACCGCTCGTCCCCGGTCTGCCCGACGTCGGCGCGTCGGGCACCCAGCGCGACGAGCCGCGCGACCTCCGCGCCCGGGTCGCCGTCACCGACGAGGTCGAGGTGCAACCGGTTCTTGCCCCGCTTCGGGGTGCCCGATCCCTGCAACCAGACGGTCGGCCCCTCCGTGCCGGCCGGGGGCCAGAGCTTCGCGCTGCCGTCGCCGCCCTGGTCGACCCGGTAGCCGAGCGCCGCGGACCAGAAGGCCGCCATCCGGTCGACGTCCTCGACGTCGAGGGTGTACTGCGCTACCCGTGCCACCATGTGCCACCTCCGCCTCAACTGTCCCGTATCGGCGGTACCCACGACGGCGGCGGCGACACCTGACCGGCACCGGCCATTGTGGGGGCCGGACGGACGTCGGCGCCCCGCGGGAAGAGCCCGCGAGGCGCCGGCGCCACCTCACCCCCCACCACAAGGGGCCGGTGCCCAGTCGCCCGTCGGCGCGGGGCACAACGGACGACCAGGTCGCTCAGGGGTTACCCGCTCAACGGCGTTCGAACCAGGCCGCCGCGTCGACCGGCAGCAGGTGCCCGTCGCCCTGCCGGGTGAGCGGGGCGCTGGCGACGACCAGCTCGCCGTGACCGCCGGCCACGACCGGCGCGCCGCTGAGGTTGACCACGCAGGTCAGCACGGCGTCGCCCGCGGCGCGGCTGAACGCCAGCACGCCGGGCTCGGTGGTCAGCCAGGTGACGCCGCCCGCGTCGGCCGACAGTGCGGGGTGTCCGCGCCGGATCCGCAGCGCCGCGCGGTAGAGCTCCAGCGTCGAGTCGGGTACGCCGGCCTGCGCGGCGACCGAGAGAGCACGCCAGGTCGCTGGCGCGGGCAGCCAGCTCCGGTCGCTGCCGGCCGGCCCGAAGCCGTACGGGGGCAGCTCGCCGTCCCACGGGAGGGGCACCCGGCAGCCGTCCCGGCTCTCGCCGGTGCGCAGGAACGCGGGGTCCTGGCGCAGCTCGTCGGGCAGGTCGAGGACCTCCGGGAGGCCCAGCTCCTCGCCCTGGAACAGGTAGGCGCACCCGGGCAGGGCGAGCATCAGCAGCGTCGCCGCCCGGGCGCGGCGGAGGCCGTCGGGGCCGTCGCCGTAGCGGGTGACGTGCCGCTGCTTGTCGTGGTTGGAGAGCACCCAGGTGGTGGGCGCGCCGACGATCGTCGACTCGGCGAGCGCGGTGTCGACGACCTTGCGGAACGAGTCGGCCGACCAGGTGGCGTCGAGGAAGTCGAAGCTGAACGCCTGGTGCAGCTCGTCCGGGCCGATGTAGCGGGCCAGCCGCTGCGGCGTCTCGGCCCACGCCTCGGCCACCGCCATCCGCCCGCCGGGGTAGCTGTCCAGGATCGGCCGCCAGGAGCGGTAGATGTCGTGCACCTCGTCCTGGTCGAAGTAGGGGAGTCGGCCCTTGCCGAGCAGCTCGACCTGGCGCTGGCCGGTGGTCAGGGTGCCGAACCCGACGTCGGGCAGGCCCTCCGCCTTGATCATCCCGTGGGCCACGTCGATCCGGAATCCGTCGACGCCCCGGTCGAGCCAGAAGCGGAGGATGTCTTCGAACTCGGCGCGGACCTCGGGGTTCCGCCAGTTCAGGTCCGGCTGGGCCGGGTCGAACAGGTGCAGGTACCACTGGCCGTCCGGCACCCGCGTCCAGGCCGGCCCGCCGAAGATGCTCTCCCAGTCGTTCGGGGGCAGTTCGCCGTGCTCGCCCCGGCCCTCGGCGAAGAGGTAGCGGGCCCGTTCCGGGGAGCCGGGCGCGGCGGCGAGGGCGGCGACGAACCAGGGGTGGGCGCTGGACGTGTGGTTGGGCACCAGGTCCACGATGATCCGCAGCCCCAGGGTGTGCGCGTCGGCGATCATCGCGTCGAAGTCGGCGAGGGTGCCGAACATCGGGTCGACGTCGCGATAGTCGGCCACGTCGTAGCCGCCGTCCACCATGGGTGAGGTGTAGAAGGGGGTCAGCCAGAGGGCGTCCACGCCGAGGTCTCGCAGGTAGGGCAGGCGGTTCCGGAGACCCGGCAGGTCACCGATGCCGTCGCCGTTCGCGTCGGCGAAGCTGCGGACGTAGACCTGGTAGACGACGGCGGAGCGCCACCAGTCGTCGTCGGTGGTCAGCGGGCGCGGCTGGGTGGCGGTCATGGGTGGTGTTCCCCGTTCTCGGCGCGGTCGGACGGCACCCGACGCGACCCGGGCGGCACGCGGGGTGTCTGAGCAGAATGCCGATCGGACGCTGCAAGAGTCAAGCAGTTCTTGCGTAAGAAACGGTTGGGTTGTCGCCGCCGCGCGCGGGGGGATCGCCGGTCAGGCCGGCACCGCGAACGCCGGGGGCGTCGGCCGGCGTCCGGGACCGCCGGGGACCGGGCGGGCCGGTGCCGCCGGGGCGACCGCGGTCGAGCCCCGGACCACCAGTTCGGGTCGGAAGAGGTACTCCGAGTGCGGCGCCGCGTGCCCGTTGATCTCGTCGACCAGGGCCCGGACCGCGGCCACCGCCATGGCGGTAACCGGCTGGCGCATGGTGGTCAGCGGCGGGTCGGTGAAGGCCATCAGCGGCGAGTCGTCGTAGCCGACCACGGACAGGTCGGCCGGCACGGACAGGCCGCGCTGCCGCGCCGCGCGGACGGCGCCGAGGGCCATCAGGTCGGACCCGCACACGACACCGGTGACGCCCCGGTCGAGCAGCCGCCCGGCCGCCGCCTCGCCGCCCTCGACTCCGAAGAGCGTCAGCTCGGCGAGAGCGTCCAGTTCGGACGCGTCGAGCCCGGTGAGCCGGGTCATCGCGTTGCGCCAGCCGGCGACCTTGCGTCGTACGGGGACGAACCGGTCCGGCCCGGTGATCAGGCCGATCCGCCGGTGCCCGAGCGCCACCAGGTGCGCCACGGCCAGCTCGGCGGCCTCGCCGTCGTCACAGGAGACGAAGGGCGCGGCGACGTCCGGCACGTACCCGTTGATCATCACGATCGGCAGCGGCCGGGCGATCAGCGCCCGGTAGCGCTCGTGGTTGGCCGCGGTGTCCGCGTGCAGGCCGGAGACGAAGACGATCCCGGAGACCTGCCGGTCGAGCAGCATCTCGACGTACTCGTCCTCGGTGACGCCGCCGGCGGTCTGGGTGCAGAGCACCGGGGTGAACCCGCTCTGCGCCAGGGTCGACTCGATCACCTGGGCGAACGCGGGGAAGATCGGGTTGTCCAGCTCCGGGACCACCAGGCCGACCAGGCCGGCGCTGCGCTTGCGCAGCCGGGCCGGGCGCTCGTAGCCGAGCACGTCGAGGGCGGTGAGGACCGCCTGCCGGGTCTCCGGGGCCACGCCGGGGCGGTCGTTGAGCACCCGCGACACCGTGGCCTCGCTGACGTCGGCCTGCTGGGCGATGTCGGACAGTCGAGCGCGCATGGCGGCACTGTAGCTCACGGGCAAGTTCTTGCGTACGGTTCTGCAAGCCCTTCCATTCCATGAAACGTCTTGCTAACGTCCCCGCAACACGCGAGAGCTGCGGCGCGCCGTCGGCGCGCCGGTTGGCAAGAACTTCCAGAGGTTCCCACTGGCGGGCCCGTCCCCCGGCGGATCCGCCATGACGACAGGAGTACCGATGCGCATCCGTACCGCGGGTGTGGTCGCCGTCTTCGCCCTGGCGCTCGCCGCCTCGGGCTGCGGTGGCGGCGGCGACGAGCCGGCCACGAAGGAATCCCCCAAGGCCGCCGGCGGCAAGCTGGTGATCTGGGCCGACGACAAGCGGACCGCGGCCCTCAAGCCGTTCGCCGAGAAGTTCGGCCAGGAGAACGGCGTCACCGTCGAGGTGCAGGCCGTCTCCAAGGACCTGCAGACCAACTTCGTGACCGCCTCCCAGCAGGGCAGCGGCCCGGACGTGGTGGTCGGCGCGCACGACTGGATCGGCAACCTGGTGCAGAACGGCGCCATCGACCCGGTGCAGCTCGCCGCCGAGCAGAAGAGCGCGTTCAACCAGACCGCGGTCAAGGCGGTCACGTTCAACGGCCAGCTCTACGGTGTGCCGTACGCGATGGAGAACCTCGCGCTGATCCGCAACACCGCGTTGGCCCCCGAGGCGCCGAAGACCATCGAGGACCTCGTGGCCGCCGGCAAGAAGCTCAAGGCGGACAAGAAGGCCAGTGAGATCCTGTGCCTCCAGTCCGGCCAGAACGGCGACGCCTACCACATCTACCCGCTCTACACCTCGGCCGGCGGCTACCTGTTCGGCACCGCCGCCAACGGCGACTACGACCCCAAGGACCTGGGCGTCGGCAAGCCGGAGTCGATCGAGGCGTTCAAGAAGATCGGCGCGCTCGGTGAGAAGGGCGAGGGGGCGCTGAAGCGGTCCATCACCCCGGAGAACGCGACCGCCACCTTCACCGGCAAGAAGTGCGCGTTCCTGGTGTCCGGCCCGTGGGCCGTCGCGGACGTCAAGAAGGCCGGCATCACGTACGACATCTCCCCGATCCCCGGCTTCGCCGGCGGCAAGGAGGCGCAGCCGTTCGTCGGCGTCCAGGCGTTCTACGTCGCGTCGAAGGGCAAGAACAAGGCCCTCGCCCAGGAGTTCGTCACCAACTACGTGACCACGCCGGACCTCGCCGTGGCGCTGTACCAGGCCGAGCCTCGCCCGCCGGCGCTGACCGCGGCGCTGGACCAGGTCAAGGGCAGCGACCCGGACCTGGCCAAGTTCACCGAGGCCGGCAAGAACGGCCAGGTCCTCCCGGCGATCCCGGCGATGGCCGCGATCTGGGACCCGTTCGGCAAGGCGGAGGCGGCCGTGATCGGCGGCGCGGACCCGGCCAGGACCATCACCTCCGCGGGCCAGACCATCGCGGGGCAGATCAAGTAATGAGCACGTCGCTGTCCGGCCCGGGGTCCACGCAGACCCCGGGCCGGGAGCCGGTCGACACCCGGCCGGCGAGGAGTCGTACCGCGCGTGCGAACGCGCCGATCACCCTGACCGGCCTCGGCGTCAAGGTGGTCCTGCTCGGCCTCGTGGCCGGGGTCGCGATCTGGGCGGCCTTCCCGCTGATCGAGGCGGAGAAGTGGGTGGGGCTGGCGCTGCTGGCCGCCACCACCGCCGGGCTGTTCTACCTCTACCTCGGTCGCCGGCACGTCCCCGCCAAGTACCTGGTGCCGGGCACGCTGTTCCTGATCGCGTTCCAGATCTTCCCGGTGCTCTACACGGCGAGCACCGCCTTCACGAACTTCGGCGACGGGCACCGCGGGAGCAAGCAGGACGCCATCGTCGCCATCCAGACCGCGTCGGTGAAACAGGTGCCCGGCTCCACCGAGTACGCCCTGTCCGTCGCCACCGAGGGCGATCCCGCCACCGGCCCGCTGGTCTTCCTCGTCACCGACCCCGCCACCGGGACCGTCTCGGCCGGCGACAGCGACGGGCTGCGCCGACTCGACCCGGGCGCGGTCACCGTCGCGGCCGGCGGCAAGGTCACCGCCGCCGACGGCTACACCGTGCTGAACTTCGGGCAGGCCAGCGCCCGCAGCCAGGAGATCATCGACCTGGTCGTGCCGACCTCCGGCGGCGCGTTGCGCTCCTCCGGCCTGTCCCGCGCCTACGAGGGCACGGCGGTCCGGGCGTACGACGCCGGATGCGACTGCGTCCGGGACACCGAGACCGGCCGGACCTGGACCGCCGACGAGTCCACCGGATCGTTCGTGGCCGACGACGGCGAGCGGCTGGCGCAGGGCTGGAAGGTCAACGTCGGGCTGCGCAACTTCACCCGCGTGCTCACCGACCCGCACATCGCCGGGCCGTTCCTCGGCACGCTCGTCTGGAACTTCGCCTTCGCCATCGGCTCGACCGGCGGCACGTTCCTCCTGGGCACCTTCGTGGCGCTCGCCCTGCACTCGCCCCGGATGCGGGGCACCAACCTCTACCGGGTCCTGCTGATCCTGCCGTACGCCATGCCGTCGTTCGCGATGCTGCTGGTCTGGCGGGACATGTTCAACACCGACTTCGGGCTGATCAACAACCTGTTCGGGCTCGGGGTGAACTGGTTCGGGCACGAGTGGTCGGCCCGCGCCGCCGTCCTGCTGGTGCAGCTGTGGCTGGGCTACCCGTACATGTTCCTCGTGGCCACGGGCGCGCTCCAGGCCATTCCGCGCGAGCTGACCGAGGCGACCTCGGTGGACGGCGCCTCGCCGTGGCAGTCGTTCCGGTCGGTCACCCTGCCGCTGCTGCTGATCGCGCTGTCCCCGCTGCTGATCTCGTCGTTCGCGTACAACTTCAACAACTTCAACGCGATCTACCTGACCACCGAGGGCGCGCCGTTCCCGGCCGACAATTCGACCAACGGCGCGACGGACCTGCTCATCACCTACACCTACCGGCTGGCGTTCGGTGGGCAGGGCGCCGAGTTCGGTTTCGCCGCAGCCATCTCGCTCTTCATCTTCACGATCGTCGCGGTCGTCTCGGCGATCAGTTTCCGGCGCACCCGCAAGCAGGAGGAGGTGTACGCATGACCACGCTCACCGGGGCCACCGCCGGCGACGGGGTGGCCGGCTCCCCGCCGGCCGACCGGCCCGCCAACCGCCGGAGGAACCGCGGGTTCGCGCGGGTGGGCTGGCGGCATCTGGTCGCCGTGCTCGCCGTGCTGTTCAGCCTCTTCCCGATCGTGTTCGTGCTCTCGGCCGCGCTCAACCCGTTGGGGACGCTCTCCTCGACGTCGCTGCTGCCGACCGGGGGAGTCTCGTTCGGCAACTTCGGCGAACTGTTCGACCGGACCGCGTTCGAGTGGTGGTTCCTCAACTCGCTGCTCATCGCCGGCCTGGCCTCGTTCGTGTCGATCACCCTGTCGGCCCTGGCCGCGTACGCCTTCTCCCGGATGCGCTTCCGCGGCCGCCGGGTCGGGCTGCTGTCGCTGCTGCTGATCCAGATGTTTCCGCAGTTCCTGGCGATCGTGGCGATTTTCCTGATCTTCACCACGGTCACCGACCTGTGGCCGGCGATCGGCTTCAACACCCCGTGGGGCCTGTTCCTGCTCTACATGGGCGGCGCGCTGGGCGTGAACACCTGGCTCATGAAGGGCTTCTTCGACACGCTGCCCCGGGAACTCGACGAGTCGGCCACGATGGACGGCGCCACGCACGCCCAGGTCTTCGTCCGCATCATGCTGCCGTTGGTGGCGCCGATCATCGCGGTGACCGGCCTGCTCGCCTTCATCGGCACCATCAACGAGTTCCTGATGGCGAACGTGTTCCTGACCGACGCCGAGTCGAAGACCCTCGCGGTCGGCATGTTCGGCATGTTGCAGGGCGACGAGCGGAACAACAACTTCGGCATCTTCGCGGCCGGCACCCTGCTCACCGCGGTCCCCACGGTGCTGGTGTTCCAACTGCTCCAGCGCTACATCGTCTCCGGCCTCACCGCCGGCGCGGTGAAGGGATGAGCCGGAGTCCGCACCACGACGGGTCCGCCCTGTACGTCCCCGAGCAGGAGCCCGCGCTCGGGGACACCGTCGACGTGTTCGTCCGGTCGCCGGCCGATGCGGACGTCCGCCAGGTGCACGTACGGACCACCGGTGACGGTGAGCCCCGCTTCGCGGAGGCGGTCGTGGACCGGGTCGACGACGGCGAGGTGTGGTGGCGGGCGCCGGTCCAGGTGCGCAACCCGGTCAGCAACTACCGGTTCCTGCTCACCGGCCGGCACGGTCAGCGCTGGCTCAACGCCGCCGGGCCGGTCGACCACGACGTGCCGGACCACGGCGACTTCAAGCTGGTCAGCCACGCGCCGCCGCCGGCCTGGGCCCGGGACGCGGTCGTCTACCAGATCTTTCCGGACCGGTTCGCCCGCTCCGCCGAGGCGAAGGGCCGCGCGCTGCCGGACTGGGCGATCCCGTGCGACTGGGACACGCCCGTGGTGGGTCGTGGCCCGGAGACGCCGCACCAGTTCTACGGCGGTGACCTCGACGGCATCACCGAGCGGCTGGACCACCTGGACCGGCTCGGGGTGAACACCGTCTACCTGACGCCGATCTTCCCGGCTCGCTCCAACCACCGGTACGACGCGGCCAGCTTCGACACCGTCGACCCGCTGCTGGGCGGGGACGCCGCGCTGGCCCGGCTCGCCGACGCGGTGCACGCCCGTGGGTGGCGGCTGCTCGGCGACATCACCAGCAACCACACCGGCGACGCGCACCGGTGGTTCACCGCCGCCGCCTCCGACGTACGCGCGGCGGAGCGCGAGCTGTACTACTTCGACGACGCGACCGGCTGCTACGAGTCCTGGAACGGGGTTACGTCGCTGCCGAAACTGAACTGGGGCAGCGACGAGCTGCGCCGTCGGTTCGCCACCGCGCCGGACTCCGTGCTGCGTCGCTGGCTGCGCGCGCCGTACGGGTTGGACGGGTGGCGGGTGGACGTGGCGAACATGACCGGCCGGCGGGGCGCCGACGCGTACACCCACGAGGTCGCGGCGCTGTTGCGGGCCGTGGTCGCCGAGACCCGCGCCGACGGGCTGCTGATGGCCGAACACGGCCACGACCACACCGGCGACCTGGACCGGAACGGCTGGCACGGCACCATGAACTACGTCGGGTTCACCGACCCGCTCTGGTCGTGGCTGCGGCAGGGGGAGCAGTCGCTGCCCAACTTCCTGGGCACGCCGGGCGGCGTGCGGTCCCGGGACGCCGGCTCGGTGCTCGCCACCCTGCACGCCTACCGATCGCTGGTGTCGTGGCGGGCGTACACGCACTCCTGGCAGCTGCTCGGTTCGCACGACTCGGCCCGGATCCGCACCGTGGTGGGGGACGCCGCGCGGCAGGAGGTGGCGGTCGGGTTGCTCGCCACGATGCCCGGCATCCCGATGATCTTCGCGGGGGACGAGCTGGGCCTCACCGGCGCCAACGGCGAGGGCTCCCGGACGCCGATGCCGTGGCACCGGCCGGAGACCTGGGACGAGGGCACCTTCGCCGCGTACCGGGCGCTGCTGGCGCTGCGCCGCAACGAGCCCGCACTGCGGCACGGCGGGCTGCGCTGGGTGCACCACGATCCGGACAGCCTGGTGTTCCTGCGCGAGTCACCGGCGGGCGCGGTGCTGGTGCTGGCCCGCCGGGCCGCCGCCGCGGCGGTGCGGCTGACCGGGCTCGGGCCCGGCGACAACGTGTACGGGGGCGCCGCCGCGCTGCGTCCCGGCCGGGACGGCACCGTGACCCTGCCCGGCGACGGCCCGACCCTCCAGATCTGGCGACTCTCCTGAGGGGGACGCCCCGCGGGTGGGCGGGTCAGGCGTCGCGGGGGGTGGCGGAGAGCAGGGCGCGTACGCCGGCCAGGTAGGTGGCGCGCTCCGGGACCCCGGTCAGGAGGCGCTGGGTGAACCAGCCCGGCACCAGGCCGAACAGGGCGGCGGCGGTGCCCTCCGGGTCGGCGTCGGCGGGAAGCTCCCCGGCCGCCTGGGCGCGCCTGACCAGCAGCGCGAAGTGGCTGCGGAAGCCGGAGTACGTCTCGGAGACGAACGTCGCCAGGGTCGGGTCGCGCTGTGCCTCGCCCCAGACCTGGATGGCGATGCGCAGCGCGCCGTCGTCGGCGAGTTGGGACTCGACGAACGCGAGGACCCGGTCCAGCGACACCAGCAGCGGCAGCGGCGGGTCCTGGCGGATCACCTCGCCGAGCACCTGGCCGGCGCCGCCGATCGCCTGCTCGGCGATGGCGTAGATCAGGTCGTTCTTGCTGGGGAAGTAGCGGTAGACGGCACCGACGGAGAGCCCGGCCTCGGCGATGACGTCCTGCATGGACGTGCGGTGGAAACCCTCCCGCAGGAAGCACCGGCGGGCGGCGTCCACGATCTGCCGGCGACGGGCGGCGCGGTGTTCCTCGGAGACGCGTGGCACGACGCACATTCTAAAGCGAACGTTCGTTCTTGACACATCGCGGGGCGGCGGCCCACTCTGATTCCAAGAGAATGAGCGTTCGTTTTAGGAGACCGCGATGTCCGGGACCCCGATCCACCGTCGCCCACCGACACAGCTCGCCCTCCTGGTCGCCGTCCTGGCGGTGGCGGCGCAGGTGCTGCTCGTGCCCCTCTTCGCCGCACCGGCCGCCCACCTGGCGCCGCGTGACCTGCCGGTGGCGGTCGCGGGGCCGGCGCCGGCCACCGCCGAGATCGCCGGACGGCTCGCCGCCGCCCGGCCCGGCGCGTTCGCCGTGCGGACCCTGCCCGACGCCGCCGCGGCCGACCGGGCGTTGCGCGACCGCGAGGTGTACGCCGCCTTCGTCGCCGGACCAGACGGGCTCACCCTGCACACCGCGCCGGCCGCCAGCCCGACGGTGGCCGCCCTGCTCGGCGAGGCGGCCGGGCAGCTCTCCGGCGGTCGCCCGGTTCCGGTCGTGGCCGTCGTCCCCGCCGATCCCGACGACCCCCGCGGCGGCGGATTCGCCGCCGGCTTCCTACCGTTCGCGATGACCAGCCTGTTGGCCGGCGTCCTGCTGACGCTGCTGGTGCGGGGTCGGTTGGCGCGCCTGGCCGGGCTGCTGGCCTACGCGGTGCTCGCCGGAGCGGCCGGCGCCGTCGTGCTGCACGACTGGCTGGGCGTGATCGGCGGGAACCGGGTGGCCGAGGCGGGCACCATCGGCCTGTTCGCGCTGGCCGCCGCCGCCACCGTGGCCGGGCTCGGCGCCCTGCTCGGCCGGCCTGGGATCGCGCTCGGCGCGCTCCTGGTCTTCCTGGTCGGCAACCCGCTCTCGGCTGTCGCCGCCGCCCCGGAACTCCTGCCGCAGCCGTGGGGCGCGGTCGGGCAGTGGCTGCCGGCCGGCGCGGGTGGCAGCGCGCTGCGGTCGGTCGCCTTCTTCGACGGCGCCGGGGCGGGACGGGCCCTGACGGTCCTGGCCGGGTACGCCGCCGCCGGCCTGGCCCTGGTCCTTCTCGCCCGCCGGGCGGCGGTACCGTCCGGCCAGGTGCCGGAGCCGATGCCCGCCGTCGCCGACGCGCCGGTTCGGTCCGGAGCCCCGGCGACGCCGACCCGCTGACCGACCCGCGGCGCGTTCCGACCCGCCGGGACGCGCCGCGCCGGACCCCCTACTACAAAGTGTCGTTGATAGGGGAGGATGGGCCGCGTGGAAGCACTGAGGCTGATCCTTCTCTACGTCCATCTGATCGGGTTCGCGTTGCTCCTGGGCGGTTCGATCGCCCAGTACGTCAGCGGCCGGCTGCGGATCAACGCGGCCATGCTCTGGGGTGCCGTGATCCAGTTGCTGACCGGCGTCGGGCTCTCCGCGCCGCTGCGCGACGGGGACGAGCCGGCACCCGCGAAACTTGTTACCAAGTTCGTCATCGCGGTGCTGATCTTCGTCATGGTCTTCTTCTCGCGGAAGCGGGCCGACGTCAACCGCGGCCACTTCCTCGCCATTGTCGGGTTGACGCTGGTCAACGCGGCAGTTGCGGTCTTCTGGCGGTAACGTCGGAACTGCGCAGAACGGCCGGTGAAACGGACTTTCCCGACGCCGGCACGCACCTCTACAGGCACGAAGAGTGATTTGCCCCACCCAAGGGTTACGTAGGGGTAACGGGCACCCAACAGTCGTGCACGATTGTCGGCCGGTGGGTGGGCGCGGGCGTACGCTCCCGTCCGTAACGTGGGACGCCGGCGGCAAGCGCAGGCCGGCTCAAGGGCTGCCACCGCAACAAGGGCGCGGTGTGCAATGGGAAGGAGACGTCTTGCGCTCGGTGCGTGGGATGCGGATCGCCTCGATCGTGGCGGCTGGTGGGCTCGTGCTCAGCGCCGCCGCCGCGTGTGGCGAGGCGCCTGATGAGAACAACGGCGCCGGCGACGGCGGCAAGAAGTTCAGCGCCTGCATGGTGACCGACGTGGGCGGCATCGACGACAAGTCGTTCAACACCTCGGCGTGGCAGGGTCTGAAGGACGCCAAGGCGGCCAACGACAACATCGACATCAAGTACGTCGCGTCGAAGGCCGAGGCGGACTACGAGCCGAACCTGACGCAGTTCGTCAACCAGAAGTGCGACTTCATCCTGGCTGTCGGTGGTCTCATGGCCAACGCGACCTCGAAGATCGCCAAGGCGAACCCGAACCAGCAGTTCGGGATCGTCGACGCCAACCCGGGTGACGCCAACGTCTACCCGATGCAGTTCGACACCGCGCAGGCCGCGTTCCAGGCCGGCTACCTCGCCGCCGGGATGAGCAAGAGCGGCAAGGTCGGCACCTACGGTGGTCTGCCGATCCCGCCGGTGACGATCTTCATGGACGGGTTCGTCGACGGCGTCGCGTACTACAACCAGACCAAGGGCAAGAACGTGCAGGCCCTGGGCTGGAACAAGGAGACCCAGAAGGGCTCCTTCGCCAACGCCTTCGACAAGCAGGACGAGGGCAAGAAGGTCTCCGACGCGCTGGTCGCCCAGGGCGCGGACATCATCATGCCGGTCGCCGGCGGCTCGGGTCTCGGCACCACGTCCGCGGCGAAGGCCTCGGGCGGCAAGTACAGCACCATCTGGGTGGACGTCGACGGCTGCAAGAGCACCCCGGACTGCTCCGCGATCCTGACCACCGTCGTCAAGAACATCCCGGAGGCCGTCAAGGAGGCCGTGCTCAAGGCCGCCGGTGGCGAGAAGCTCCAGGCGAGCCCGGGCTTCGTCGGCACGCTGGCCAACACCGGCGTCTCGATCGCCCCGTACAACGAGTTCGAGAGCAAGGTCCCGGCCGAGCTGAAGGCCGAGGTCGAGAAGATCAAGGCGGACATCGCCGCCGGCACCATCACCGTCACCTCGAAGGCCCAGCCGACCAAGTGACGTCCTACCGGCCCCACCGGTGAGATCATCGGGGGGCCGGCGGGTAACAGGTACGACCGATCCGGCCGCTCCGGCCCGGCGGGGCACCACCCCGACGGGCGGGAGCGGCCGATCGCGCGCCACGGGGAACCGCCCGGCCTGCGGCCGGGTCGACCGGCAGCTACGCTGCACCATCGCTCGCACTCCGGGAGGTTGCGCTGAGACTCGAACTGCGCGGCATCACCAAGAGGTTCGGTGACCTGGTCGCCAACGATCACATCGACCTGACGGTGGAGCCTGGAGAGATCCACGCCCTGCTCGGCGAGAACGGCGCGGGCAAGTCGACCCTGATGAACGTGCTCTACGGGCTCTACCAGCCCGACGAGGGCGAGATCCTGGTCGACGGCAAGGCACTGAAGCTGCGGGGCCCGTCCGACGCGATCGCCGCCGGGATCGGCATGGTGCACCAGCACTTCATGCTGGTGCCCGTCTTCACGGTGACCGAGAACATCATGCTCGGTGCCGAGCAGGTGCGGGGCGGTATCAGCGGATTCCTGGACCGCCGACGCGCCCGTCGCCAGGTCGTCGAGGTCTCCGAGCGGTACAACCTGCGGGTCGACCCGGACGCGGTGATCGAGGACCTGCCGGTCGGCATCCAGCAGCGGGTGGAGATCATCAAGGCGCTCACCCGCGACGTCGACCTGCTCATCCTGGACGAGCCGACCGCCGTGCTCACGCCCCAGGAGACCGAGGAACTGCTCGCCGTCATGCGGTCGCTCAAGGCCGCCGGCAAGTCGATCGTCTTCATCACCCACAAGCTCGGCGAGGTCAAGGCCATCGCCGACCGGATCACCGTGATCCGGCGCGGCAAGACCGTGGGCACCGCGTCCCCGGACGCCAGCCGGGACGAGCTGGCCGCGCTCATGGTCGGCCGCAACGTCCGGCTCACCGTGGAGAAGGCCCAGGCGAAGCCCGGCAAGCCGGTGCTGGAGGTGACCGGGCTGGTCGTCGACGACGACCGGCAGGTCCGCGCGGTCGACGGCATCGACCTGACCGTACGCTCCGGCGAGGTGCTCGGCATCGCGGGCGTGCAGGGCAACGGTCAGACCGAGCTGATCGAGGCGATCATGGGCCTGCGCCCGGTGCTCGGCGGATCGGTCGCTCTCGACGGCGACCGGATCGACGGCTGGTCGACCAAGAAGGTGCTCCGCGCCGGCGTCGGCTACGTGCCCGAGGACCGCAGCGTCGACGGCCTCGTCAAGGAGTTCAGCGTCGCGGAGAACCTGGTGCTGGACATCTACGACCGGCCGCCGTTCGGCGGTGGGCTCGCGCTGAAGCCGGACGCCATCGCCGCCTCGGCGAAGGAGCGGATCGCGCAGTTCGACGTGCGTACCTCCTCCGCCGACGCGCCGGTCGGCACCCTCTCCGGCGGCAACCAGCAGAAGGTGATCGTGGCGCGGGAGCTCTCCCGGCCGCTGAAGCTCTTCATCGCCGCCCAACCGACCCGCGGCGTGGACGTCGGGTCGATCGAGTTCATCCACAGTCGGGTCATCCACGAGCGCGACATCGGCACGGCCGTCCTGGTCGTCTCCAGCGAGCTGGACGAGGTCATCGGGCTCGCCGACCGGATCGCGGTCATGTACCGCGGCCGCGTCATCGGCATCGTCGGCCCGGACACCCCCCGCGAGGAGATCGGCCTGCTGATGGCCGGCATCACGCCGGACACCGCGGCCGACGGCGGCGCGGCGAGCGACGACAGCCCTGGTAGCGAGGACGAGGCATGAACCCCACTCCGCAGTCGGGCTCCCCGGACAAGGAGCCGGCGAGCGAGGCACAGGCGGCGCGGAACACGCTCGACAACACCGAGCAGGCCGAGACGGCCACCACCCCGCAGGCCGGGACGGCGACACGGGGCGGGGTCGGTGCCCCGGAGCCCGGGCCCAGCCTCGGTCGGCTGTTCCTGGACAACCTCTGGGCCGCGAACACCTTCACGGTGACGCTGCTGTCGCTGGTGCTCGCGATCGTGGTCGGCGCGATCCTGATGATCATCTCGGATCCCGAGGTCCTGTCGACCTACTCGTACATCACCGCCCGTCCGTCGGACGCGCTCAACGCCAGCTGGACCCTGGTCAGCGAGGCGTACGCGAACCTGTTCAAGGGCTCGGTCTTCGACCCCGAGGCGTTCTCCGGCTGGCTGAACGGCGACAACAGCTGGCAGGCGGTGCTCGCGCCGATCTCCGAGACGCTCACCTACACGGCTCCGCTGGTCTTCACCGGCCTGTCGGTGGCGCTGGCCTTCCGGGGCGGCCTGTTCAACATCGGCGCCCAGGGTCAGGCCACCATCGGTGTCGTCCTGGCCGCGCTGGCCGGCTTCCTGCTGCCGCTGCCGCCCGGCCTGCACCTGCTCGTCGCGGTGCTCGCCGGTGCCCTCGGCGGTGCGATCTGGGGCTTCATCCCGGGCATCCTCAAGGCGCGTACCGGCGCCCACGAGGTGATCATCACGATCATGCTCAACTACGTCGCCACGTACTTCCTCACGTGGCTGATCGTGCAGAACGGCGTGCAGGACCCGACCCGTACCGACGCGATCAGCAAGCCCGTGGACGCGTCGGCGCAGCTGCCGCGGCTGCTCGGCGACAACCTGCGGGTGCACGCCGGCATCCTGATCGCGGTGCTGGCCACCTGGGCGGTGGCGTGGCTGCTCAACCGGTCCACGCTCGGCTTCGAGCTGCGGGCCGTGGGCGCCAACCCCGACGCCGCGCGTACGGCCGGCATCAGCGTCACCCGGACGTTCATCCTCATCATGGTCTTCGCCGGGTTGCTCGCCGGCCTGGGCGGCTCGAACATGGTGCTCGGCTCCACCGCCAGCGCGCTCACCCCGCTGGTCGTGGCCCAGATCGGTTTCGACGGCATCCTGGTGGCCCTGCTCGGCCGGGTGAAGCCGTGGGGCGTGGCCCTCGCCGCGCTGCTGTTCGGTGCCCTGCAGGCGGGCGGCAACCGGATGCAGTCGTACTCCGGGATCTCGCTGGAGCTGGTCACCGTGCTCCAGGCGCTGATCGTCATCTTCATCGCCGCGCCCGCCCTGGTGAAGGCGATCTTCCAGCTCCGGGCCGCACGGGCCGCCCGGTTGCAGACGAGCCTGGCGAAGGGCTGGTAACGCATGTCGACCATGGCTGTCCCCGACGTCGCGGTCGCCCCCGTCAACGAGGGCTTCTGGACGCGCAACCGCAAGGTCGGCCTCGTGCTCGTGGTGCTCGGCCTGCTGGCCGCGGTGCTGTTCGGCGCGCTCGCCACCGACCAGCAGGCCCGGTTCACGCTCAGTGAGGACGCGGCCGGCGCCGCGCTGTCCATCAACGGCACCACCGGCGCGATCCTGTTCGGGGCCATCGCGCTCGCCGCCGGGGTGGCGCTGCTCGCCAGGCTGCCGAAGCGCTGGTTCCTGCCGGTGCTCGCCGTCGGGCTGATCGCGTTCGTGCTGTCGTTCCTCTGCTGGCAGGTGTCCGCCGCGCCGACCGGCCAGAACTTCATGCCCCTGGTCAACATCCTCCGGGGCACCTTCATCCTGGCGCTGCCGCTGATCTTCGGTGCGCTCGCCGGCGTGCTCTGCGAACGCTCCGGCGTGGTCAACGTGGCCATCGAGGGGCAGCTGTTGATGGGCGCCTTCAGCGGCGCGCTCTTCGGCAGCATCTCCGGCAACGTCTGGGTGGGCCTGGTCGCCGCCGCGATCGGCGGCGCCCTGATCTCCCTGCTGCTGGCGATCTTCTCGATCCGCTACCTGGTCGACCAGGTCGTCATGGGCATCGTGCTGAACCTGCTCGCGGTGGGTGTCACCGGGTTCCTCTACGAGCGGCTCATGCAGACCGACGCGCAGAAGTACAACAGCGCCCCCCGGTTCAGCAACTGGGAGATCCCGCTGCTCAAGGACATCCCGGTGCTCGGGCCGGCGCTGTTCCGCGGCAACATCTTCCTCTACGTCGGCCTGCTGCTCGTGCTGGTGATCCACATCGCGCTGTTCCGCACCCGGTGGGGTCTGCGTACCCGGTCGGTCGGCGAGCACCCCACCGCGGCTGACACCGTCGGTGTCCGGGTGCTCGGGCTGCGCTACCGCAACGTGCTGCTGGCCGGCGTGGTCGCCGGCATCGGCGGCGCCTCGTACACGCTGGCGCTCTTCTCCTTCACCAAGAACATGATCGGCGGCAAGGGCTTCATCGCGCTGGCCGCGCTGATCTTCGGCCGCTGGAACCCGGTCGGCGCGCTGCTCGCCGCGCTCTTCTTCGGCTTCGCCGACCAGCTCGCCACCTACCTGGGCGCGATCAACAGCGTGATCCCCAGCCAGTTCCTCGCCATGCTGCCCTACCTGGCGACGATCCTGGCCGTGGCCGGTCTGGTCGGCAAGGTGCGGGCACCGGCCGCGGACGGCAAGCCGTACATCAAGGGCTGACAGGGAGCACCACATGGAGATCGACTGGGCGCACCTGCGCGCCGCGGCCACCGAGGTGATGCGGCACGCGTACGTGCCGTACTCGAAGTTCCCCGTCGGCGCGGCCGCCCTGGTCGACGACGGCCGGGTGGTGGTCGGCTGCAACGTGGAGAACGCCGCCTACGGGGTGGTGCTCTGCGCCGAGTGCGGCGTGGTCTCCTCCCTGCACGCCACCGGCGGCGGCCGGATCGTCGCCCTGTCCTGCGTCGACGCCACCGGCGAGCCGCTGATGCCGTGCGGCCGGTGCCGGCAGCTGCTCTGGGAGAACGGCGGCCCGGAGTGCCTGATCGAGGCGAAGGAGCGCCCGCTGCGGATGGCGGAGCTGCTGCCGCACGCCTTCGGGGTCGAGGACCTGGAGGCGGTGACCGGTGAGACGCCGCTGCCGGTGGTGCCGGAGCGGCTGGCCGCCTGGCGGGGCCGCGGCACCGTCTTCGTCCACCCGGACCTCTCCGCCGGCCAGCAGGTCTGGACGGCGTACTGGGAGCGGTCCGCCGGGGACGACGCCGACGCCGAGACCGGTGTGCTGGAGGAGGGGCCGAGCTGGGACGACCCGGCGGAGGCGATCACCTGGGGGTTGGCGCGTACGCCGCGCGTGGTGGTGGTCGACGAGGCCGGCACCATCTACTGGGCCGGCGAGGGTGAACCGCCTTTGGAGATCCCTGTTCGCTGGGGTGGTTGAGCTTCAGGCCGGGGGCCGACCGCGCCCGGCTCCGGGCGGTCAGGCTTGATCCCTCCGCCGGGCGCGGTCGGCCCCCGGCCCGTCGTGGTCAGCGACCGCGGATCGGTCCCGGCGGCGGCCGACGCCAGGACCTGGGCTGAGGGCCGGTATCTGCAACGACTAGGGAAGATCTTCTGATGAGTGGTGCTTTCACGGCGGTTGACGTCATCCGGGTCAAGCGGGACGGGGGCGTGCTGTCGGACGCGCAGATCGACTGGGTGGTCGACGCGTACACCCGGGGCGTGGTGGCCGACGAGCAGATGTCCGCGCTGGCCATGGCGATCCTGCTGCGCGGCATGACCGCTCCGGAGATCGCCCGGTGGACCGCCGCGATGATCGCCAGTGGTGAGCGCCTGGACCTGTCTGCGGTCGACCGGCCGACGGTGGACAAGCACTCCACGGGCGGCGTCGGCGACAAGATCACGTTGCCGCTCACCCCGCTGGTGGCCGCCTGCGGCGCCGCCGTGCCGCAGCTGAGCGGGCGCGGCCTCGGGCACACCGGCGGCACGCTGGACAAGCTCGAGTCGATCCCCGGCTGGCGGGCGGCCCTCAGCAACGACGAGTTCATCGGTCAGCTCCGGGACGTCGGAGCGGTGATCTGCGCCGCCGGCACCGGCCTCGCCCCCGCCGACCGCAAGCTGTACGCGCTGCGCGACGTGACCGGCACCGTCGAGGCGATCCCGCTGATCGCCAGCTCGATCATGAGCAAGAAGATCGCCGAGGGCACCGGGTCGCTGGTGCTCGACGTGAAGGTGGGCTCCGGCGCGTTCATGAAGTCCGTCGAGCACGCCCGCGAGCTGGCCCGGACGATGGTCGAGCTGGGCGGGGCGCACGGCGTGCGGACGGTCGCGCTGCTTACCGACATGTCCACCCCGCTCGGCCTCGCCATCGGCAACGGTGTCGAGGTGACCGAGTCGGTCGAGGTGCTGGCCGGCGGCGGCCCCGCCGACGTGGTCGAGCTGACCCTCGCGCTGGCCCGGGAGATGCTCGACGCGGCCGGCCTGCCGGACGCCGACCCGGCCGCCGCGCTCCGCGACGGGCGTGCGATGGACTCGTGGCGGGCGATGATCCGCGCCCAGGGCGGCGACCCCGACGCGCCGATGCCGACCGCGAACGAGGTCGAGGTGGTAACGGCGCCGGCCGACGGTTTCGTGGCGTCGGTCGACGCGTACGCCATGGGAGTGGCGGCGTGGAGACTCGGCGCCGGGCGGGCCCGCAAGGAGGACCCGGTGAGCGTCCCGGCCGGGGTGGTGCTGCACAAGCGGCCGGGTGACCCGGTGCGGGCCGGTGAGCCCCTCTACGAGCTGCGGGCCGAGCGGGCCGATCTGCTCCCGGCGGCGCTGGCCGAGGCCGCCACGGCGGTGCGTCTCTCGGCGGCCGCGCCCGCCGCCACTCCGTTGGTGATCGAGCGGATCGGCTGATCCGGCCGGCGGGCGGGGCGGCATGGTGCCCGTCACCTTGGGGGGCTATTCTGCCTGGCCAGGGGGGACAACCGGCGCTGAGCCGTCGTGAGCAAGGGAATCGCCGTGACCGTACCTGCCCCCGACCCACGTGAGGTGCGTGAGGCGAGCCTGGACGAGCTGTCCCGGCTGGGCCTGCCGCTGCCCCCGTCGCAGTTCCCGCTCGTCTGGGAACCGGGCGACCAGATCGAGTTGCGCCCGACGGTGGAGATCGAGGCGCGGATCGCGGTGCTGCACCTGATCCTCGCCCGGTGCTTCGGGATGCCGCCGCAGGCCGCGATGGGCTGGCTGCTCTCCTCGCACCTGGTCGAGATGGTCACCCCACCCGAGTGGCAGTTCGTGACCGGCAGCAAGGGCGACCACCGCTCGTTCGTGCTGCACCACGACGCGCTCTTCTCGCTCGCCTGGGTGCTGGGCCTCACCAAGGTGCTGGACCCGACGCTGCCGGTCGACGAGCGGCTGGTGGAGCGGATGCCGCACATCGCCGGCGGGGAGACCTTCGCGCACTGGCGGTCCCGCATCCTCACCGCGCCGCAGCACCCCGCCGACGCCGCCGCGCTGCTCGACCTGCACTACTGCCTGGACTGGGCGTACCTGGAGATGGAGCGGCACGGCCGCACCCTGCCCGGGCTGGTCGACGCCAACGCGATCGGCCAGCGCCGCTGGGCGTTGGAGTGGGCGGTGATCCTGCGCGGGCCGTACCACGACGAGCCCCCCGGCTGGGAAGAGGTCGACCTCTCCACCTGAGGGTCAGCGCGGCAGCGGCCGCCACACCGCCAGCCGGACCGCCGCGGTGACCCGGACCGGTTCGGCGAGCCCGGCGATCCGGGCGGCCAGTCCCGACGGGTCGGTGTGCCAGGCGCTCGGGCCCATGCCCACCAGCGTGGCCACCTCCGGACCGGTCAGCGTCAACGCGCGCCGGTGCACCGTGTCGTCGGTCCGGGTGAAGTGCTGCCCGAGGCTGCCCGCCACGCGGTCCTCCTTGGCCGGGTCGACCCGCAGCAGCCCGAGCGGGCCGACCAGCTCCGCGAGGTGGTCCTCGGCGGGCGTGACCACGAGCAGCGCCCCCGCCGGGTCCAGCACCCGGTGGAACTCCGGGCCGTTGCGCGGCGCGAACACGTTCAGCAGCAGGGTGGCCGCGCCGTCGGCGAGCGGCAGCCGCTGCCAGGTGTCGGCGAGGGCCGCCGCCGCCCTCGGGTGGGCCCGGGCGGCCCGGCGCAGCGCCGGCTTCGAGACGTCCAGCGCCAGACCGACGGCCTCCGGCAGCGCGGACAACACCGCCGCGAGATGCCGGCCGGTCCCGGCCCCGGCGTCCACCACCAGCGGGTACGCCCCGGTCGTCGGTGCCGTCACGGCCGCCGCCGTGGCGGCGAGCGCGGCCGAGATCAGGTCGTAGTGACCGGCGGCCAGGAAGTCGGCGCGGGCGGCCACCATCTCGGCGGTGTCGCCGACGTGCGGCGCGCGACCGGCGAGCAGATTGACGTAGCCCTGCCGGGCGACGTCGAAGCTGTGCCGGCGCGGGCAGCGCAGCGCGCGGGCGGTGCCGGCGCTCGCCTCGGCCAGCGGTTCGCCGCAGACCGGGCAGCGCATCCGGTCGAGGATGCGGGCGTCCATCTCCGGCGCCCGGCCGGTCGGCGCGGCGCCCGCCGCGCGGCTGCTCTCCACGCGGTCCACGGTAGGCCACGCGCGGCCCCTTCCCGGCGGTGGCGGGTGGTCGCTGACTAGGGTCTGGGCATGGTCGCGACTATCCGGTACGAGGACATCGTCAAGGTTCCCAAGGCGCTCCTGCATGATCACCTGGACGGGGGCCTGCGGCCGGCGACGATCGTCGAGTTGGCCGCCGAGGTGGGGCACGAACTGCCGACGACCGAGCCGGATGCCCTGGGGCGCTGGTTCGTCGAGGCCGCCGACTCGGGTTCGTTGGAGCGCTACCTGGAGACGTTCGCCCACACCGTCGCGGTGATGCAGACCGCGTCCGCGTTGCGGCGGGTCGCCGCGGAGTGCGCTCTCGACCTGGCCGCCGACGGAGTGGTCTACGCCGAGGTGCGGTTCGCGCCGGAGCAGCACCTGGAGCGCGACCTCACCCTGGACCAGGTCGTCGAGGCGGTGCTCGCCGGTTTCGCCGAGGGCAGCGCCCAGGCCGCCGCCGCGGGCACCCCCATCCGGGTCGGCACGCTGCTCACCGCGATGCGGCACGCGGCCCGCTCGCAGGAGATCGCCGAGTTGGCGGTGCGCCACCGCGACGCGGGTGTCGTCGGCTTCGACATCGCCGGCGCCGAGGCGGGCTTCCCGCCGACCCGGCACCTGGACGCCTTCGAGTACCTCCAGCGGGAGAACTTCCACTTCACCATCCACGCCGGCGAGGCGTTCGGATTGCCGTCGATCTGGCAGGCGATCCAGTGGTGCGGCGCGGACCGGCTCGGCCACGGCGTACGGATCGTGGACGACATCGACACCAGCGGCCCGACGCCGGTGCTCGGGCGGCTGGCGGCGTACGTGCGGGACAAGCGGATCCCGCTGGAGCTGTGCCCGTCGTCGAACGTGCAGACGGGGGCGGCGACCTCGATCGCCGAACACCCGATCGGGCTGCTGCGGGACCTCCGGTTCCGGGTGACGCTGAACACCGACAACCGGCTGATGAGCGGCACCTCGATGTCGCGGGAGATGGCGCTGCTGGTGGAGGCGTTCGGCTACGGCTGGGCCGAGCTGCGGTGGCTGACCATCAACGCGATGAAGAGCGCCTTCATCCCGTTCGACGAGCGGCTGCGGATCATCGACGAGGTGATCAAGCCCGCCTACGCCACGCTGTTGGACGACTGACCGGGCGGGTGCGGGTGACCCGGCCCGCCGTGGTGCGCGGTCGGGTGCCCGGCCCGGTGCGGGTGGCCGGCGAGCAGGGCGGCCACCCGGCGCAGCACGACGCGGCCCCGGGCCGCCTCCGCGCCCAACCCGGTCTGCCGGCGCAGCACCGTCGGCTCGGTGCGCAGCAGGAGCAGCCCGCGCCGGATCAGCACCCGGGGCGCCTTGCGCTGCTCGCCCAGGTCGCGGGCGAGCCGCCGCAGGAAGGTCGCGCCGCGCGGTCGGCGGAGCGCGTACGCCCCGGCGAGAAGCCCGCGCCGGCGGCACTCCGCGACGATCTCGGCGGCGAAAATCCCTTCGGCCACAAAAAGTGGCGAACCGGCTATGTCAAATGGCCGGGTGGACACCCGACGGTCCGCGCCTATCGCATAAACCGGCACATCGGCCTGACCCTCGCGAGCGAGCCGCGCAATGGTTTCCACGGCCGCCTCCGCGTCCCAGGACAGCGGTGACTCCCAGTCCACCTGGCCGTTTCGTCGCGGCAACGTAGGGTCATCGCCGTCCTTGTAGAAGTCGTCCAGGCAGAGCACCGGCAATCCGGTTCGCGCCGCTATGTACGACTTTCCGGAGCCGGAAGGGCCGGCGAGCAGGACGACGCGGTGCGGGTGATTCATTACCTTCAGTGACTCCGGCCAGACGGACTGCTATCAAATTGCATCAACATCTCATCACACCATCGGCGGGGACCAACCTGGGCTTTCTCTTTGAGGGGCGGCGTGATGGAATCTCGGGGGTCCGACCCGCCGGGTCGGTCGCTGGGCGTTGCCCGGGGCAACGCGCTGAAGCTGTAATCGCGAGGGCGGTGACGTGAGCAAACGGCCAACGACGGCGGGCTCCTTCCTGTCGCGGCTGCGCCGGCCGGCCAGCCGACTCCGGGACATGCCGATCTGGTCCAAGCTCGGTCTCATCATGATCGTGCCGACCATCGCCACGGTCGTGGTGGGCACCAACGGTCTGGTGAGCCACCTGGAGACGCTCAACAATGCCAACCGGGCCGGCAACCTGGCCAACCTCTCGGGCTACGCGGGTGACCTGATCGACACCCTGCAGGACGAGCGGACCACGGCGGTGTTGCTGCTCAGCTCCCCCGAGGGGCAGGCGAGGGCGCAGTACCAGGAGGCGTACCGGCGGGTCAACTCCCGGGTCGACCAGTCGAAGGCTCCCTACCTCCAGCAGCGCTCGGACGTCGAGGACCTGCCGAACAGCCTCGAAGGGCTGCTCGACAAGATCGACACCAGCCTGACCGACCTGCCCGGCATCCGCAGCCAGGTCTACAACGGCAAGCTGCGGCCGACCGACGCCACGCAGTCGTACGAGGGCCTGATCTCCGACCTGCTCGCCATCCGCGACTCGTCCACGCAGCTCGCCGGTGACAACGATCTGAGCGACCGGATGCGCGCCGCCGCGGCGGTCGCCCGGGAGAAGGAGTTCCTCTCCCTGCGCCGTGTCGTGGTGCACCGGGCGCTGGCCCAGAAGCAGCTCACCCCGGCCCTGCGCACCGAGTACATCGCCAGCGGCACCGGCCAGGACCAGGCCGTGCAGAGCTTCAAGGCGGTCGCCAGCGAGGACGAGGCCCGCTTCCACGACCAGACCGTCGCCGGTGGTGACCGTCGCGAGGCCGAGACGTACATCGGCTGGATGAACGGCAACACCAGCGGCAGCATGGCCAACGCGCCCTTCGGGCCGGACCAGTGGGACGCGGCGATGGTCGCGAACGCCAAGCTGATCCGGACGGTCGAGTCGAAGCTCGACGGCGACGTGGTCCGCCAGGCCGACGAGCTCCGCTCCGACGTGCAGCGGCAGGTGTTCCTGGAGACCGGCCTGCTGCTCAGCATGCTGCTGCTGGCCATCCTCTTCGCGTACCTGGTCGCCCGGTCGATGGCCCGCTCGCTGCGCGACCTGCGCCAGGGCGCCCTCTCCGTCGCCCAGTACGGTCTGCCGCAGGCGGTGGCCCGACTGCGCGACCCGCAGGTCACCGGCCAGCTCTCCCCGGTGCAGCTCGCCAACCAGATCGCCGAGCCGCTGCCGGTCCGCAGCAAGGACGAGTTCGGCCAGGTGACCGAGGCGTTCAACGCCGTCCACCTGGAGGCCGTCCGCACCGCCGCCGAGCAGGCCGCGCTGCGCGCCTCCGTCGCGACCATGTTCGTCAACCTCGCCCGCCGGTCCCAGATCCTGGTCGACCGCCTGATCGGCCACCTGGACCGGTTGGAGCGCGGCGAGGAGGACCCGGACCGGCTGGCCGAGCTGTTCCAGCTCGACCACCTCGCCACCCGGATGCGGCGCAACGACGAGAACCTCCTGGTGCTCGCCGGCGCCGACTCGACCCGCGTCCAGCGGGAGCCGGCCGCGCTGATCGACGTGCTGCGCGCCGCCCAGTCCGAGGTCGAGCACTACACCCGCATCGAGTTCGGCATCATCGACCGGGACATCGAGATCGCGGCGCACGCGGTCAACGACCTGGTGCACCTGGTCGCCGAGCTGTTCGACAACGCCACCGCGTTCTCGCCGCCGGACTCCCAGGTCATGGTCGAGGCCCGCCGGGTCGGCGACCGCGCCTCCCTCTACGTCGAGGACCGGGGCATCGGCATCAGCGCCGACCAGCTGCACGAGCTCAACGAGCGGCTCGCGACGCCGCCGCAGGTGGACGTCGCGGTCTCCCGGATGATGGGCCTGGTCGTGGTCGCCCGGCTGGCGGCCCGGCACGGCGTACGCGTCGAGCTGCGCCCCGGGGCCGACCGGGGCACCGTGGCCGACGTCACGCTGCCCACCGCGGTCCTGGTGCCCCGGGCCCTCGCCGGCCGGGCGCAGCAGCCGCCCGCGCTGCCGGCGTCGACCGGTCCCGCGCTCCCGGCCGGCGGCCCGCCCACCGGCAACCCGGTGCCGACCTTCGGCGCGCTGCCCGCGCTGGGTGTCCGCCAGAGCGAGTCCGGCAACCAGGTCACCCTCGGTGGCCGTCCGTTCGACCCGGCCTCGCCCAACGGTGCGGGCACCCCGGCGTCGGCCGGTGCGGCGCGCGGCATGCCGGCCTGGTCGGACCTGACCGGTGCCACGGCCGCCGCCGGGACCAACGGCGCGAGCCCGTTCACCCCGCGCGCCACCAACGGCCAGCCGATCGATCCGCTGCCCCAGCGGCGCTCCGGCGGCGACGCCGAGCCGACCACCGGCCAGCAGCCGGCGATCCCGCGGCAGCTACCCAGCAGCCCCGAGGCGGGCCCCTACGGGCAGCCGGTCTCGGGCGGCCCGGTCTCCGGCTCGCCGGTCTCCGCGCAGCCCTACTCGGGACCGCCGGTCTCCGCGTCGCCGTACTCGGCCGCCCCCACGTCGGCCTCGCCGTACGCCGGTCCGCCCACGTCGGCCTCGCCGTACGCGGGTGCGCCGACCTCGGCCTCGCCGTACGCGGGTGCGCCGACCTCGGCCTCGCCGTACGCCGGTCCGCCCACGTCGGCCTCGCCGTACGCGGGTGCGCCCAGCTCGGCCGCTCCGTACGCCGCTCCGCCCGTGTCGGCGCAGCCCTACTCCGCGCCGCCCGTCTCCGGCAGCCCGTACTCGGCGCCGCCGGTGGGCCAGCCCTACGCGTCCCCGGTCGCCGACCAGGCGTACGCCGCACCGGCCTCCGCCGCGCCTCCGGCCTGGCCGCCGGTCGCCGGCTCGGACCGGGACGCGGCGACCCCGCCGGTGCCCGAGCGGCTCGCCGCGGCGCTGGACATGACCACCGAGCTGCCGCGGGTGTCGCGGCCCGCGGCGGAGGCCCCGTCGGCCCCCGCGACGCCGCCGACCCCGACCCCGCCGCAGCCCCAGAACCGGCCCACCCCGGCTCCGCAGGCACAGAACCGGCAGCGGTACGCGGACGAGACGATGGAGCTGCCGATCTTCCGGGAGCTCGAGTCGGCCTGGTTCCGCACCCGCCGGCCCGGGCCGGAGGAGGCGGCGAACGCGCCACAACAGGCGGCGACCGCCCCGAAGCAGGCGGCGACCGCGTCGCAGCAGGCGGCGGCCAGCAGTGCGCAGACCCAGCAGTTCGCCGCGGTCGACGCCACCGGTCGGGCCGTCCAGAAGACACCACCCGGGACGACAGGTAACGCACCGATGGCAGACACTCCGACGGCCGGAGGCGCGCCGCGACAGAACGGCTCGACCGTGAACGGGGGCAGCCGTCCCGCGACCGCGGAGAGCCTTCCCCGCCGGCCTCAGCAGGAGACCAACGGCTGGCAGACCGCCGCCGACGACGGCTGGCGGGCTGCCTCGGCCGCCACCGAGGTTCCGGTGCAGGGGACCACCTCCACCGGCCTGCCGAAGCGCACGCCGATGGCGCAGTTGGTGCCGGGCGCGGTGGAGAAGCCCAGCACCTCGGTCCAGCGGCGCACACCGGAGAGTGTCCGCGGCCTGCTCTCGGCCTACCATCGGGGCGTGCAACGGGGGCGCACCCAACCCTCGGACGGCAACCCGACCAGCCCGGAGGCGACTCCGGGAGGGCACCAATCCTCGCAGTCTGGCTCTGGCCCGGTGGCCGGGAGCGGGCAGAAGGAGCAAGAAGGATGACTAGTACGCAGGATCTCGGTTGGCTGCTCGCCAACTTCGCCGACCGGGTACCCGGTGTCGCGCACGCGGTCGCCGTCTCGGCGGACGGCCTGCTTCTCGCCTCGTCCCGGGACCTCCCGCGTGACCGGGCCGACCAGCTCGCGGCGATCGCCTCCGGCCTGGTCAGCCTGACCCAGGGCGCGGCCCGCTGCTTCGAGGGAGGCGCGGTGTTGCAGACGGTCGTGGAGATGGACAATGGCTTCCTGTTCCTGATGTCCATCTCGGACGGCTCGTCGTTCGCGGTGCTCGCGGCGCGTAGCAGCGACGTCGGGCAGGTCGGCTACGAGATGGCGTTGCTCGTCGACCGGGTGGGTGACGCGTTGACCCCGCAGCCGCGCGCGGCCGCGGGAATGCTGGGCTGACGTCCTGCTGACCACGGTCGGCGGAGCAGCAACGACGACACGATGGGCTCCACCGAACGGAGCCGGCGCCGGGTGCGAAGGAGGTGAGCGGCGACATGGCCGATCGTGACGAACCGACCGGAGCGTTGGTCCGTCCATACGCCGTGACCCGTGGACGTACCCGGCCCCGACTCGACATCGCGCTGGAGGCGCTCGTCGAGACGACGGTGCGCGGCCGGGCCGCTGCCAATGGCAACGGCGGCCAGGGCCGCGAGCACCAGTACATCGCCGCGCTGTGTGACGGACGCGTGCAGTCGCTCGCCGAGATCGCGGCGCGGATGCAGCTTCCACTAGGTGTGGCCCGGGTGCTCATCGCCGACATGGCGACGGACGGCCTGGTCGCGGTCCACGAGCCGACCATCCTGGACGACTCGAACGACGCGGTGGGCACTGAACTGCTGGAGAGGGTGCTGAGTGGACTTCGCAGGCTCTGACATGTCGCACCGCCCGCCGACCCCGAGCGGGCGCGTGACGTCGGCGAAGATCGTTATCGCCGGTGGATTCGGCGTCGGCAAGACGACGCTGGTCGGCTCGGTCTCGGAGATCACGCCGCTGACCACCGAGGCCATCATGACCTCCGCCGGCGTGGGCGTCGACGACACCCGGCAGGTGCCGGGTAAGGCGACGACCACGGTGGCCATGGACTTCGGCCGCATCACCATCGACCGTGATCTGATCCTGTACCTGTTCGGTACGCCCGGTCAGACCCGGTTCTGGTTCATGTGGGACGAGCTGGTACGCGGCGCCATCGGTGCCGTCGTGCTGGTGGACACCCGGCGGCTGGCCGACTGCTTCGCGGCGATCGACTTCTTCGAGCACCGGCGGCTGCCGTACCTGGTGGCCATCAACTGCTTCGACGGGATGCAGTACCACGACCCGCAGGACGTCCGGGACGCGCTGGCGATCTCGAGCGACGTGCCGGTGGTGGCCTGCGACGCCCGTAACCGGGAGTCGACCAAGCACGTGCTGATCTCGCTGGTCGAGTACGTGCTGACGATGCGTCGCTCCCGCGCGGTCGCGCCGGCCTGACCGGCGCCGTCGACACGCCCGGTGCGGCTCCGGCCGCCACCGGGCGTTTGTCGCTGCCCGGGTCCCGGCCCGACCCGACGCCCAGCCGCGCCGCTCCACGGGAGCGCCGCGGCGGGCCCGCACGCCCGGAGGCCGGTTGACCAAGAGGTTTGCGTCAGATCCCGCGCGGATCCTGACGCGAACCTCTTGATCGACGCGGAAGGGTGGGAGGCGGAAGGGTGGGAGGCGGAAGGGTGGGGCGACACTGTGGGCGCTCACGGGGTGTGTGTGGCCGCTCTGGTGCCGGACCTACCCGGGGGGCCGGAAACCGTATCCGCGTGCGTCTGCGGCCCGGTGAGCGCGCTCCGGACCCCTTCCTCCGCCACGCATCGAGCCCCTGACCCCGACCCGGTGGACCGGGTGGGAGCCAGGGGCTCGGGTGTCCGTGGCGGCGGTCAGGACCGGTAGCCGGCGGAGCGGTACTCGTACTCCCGGTCGTCGTCGCGGTCGCCGTGGTCGCGGCTGAAGTCCCAGCCACCGGCCGCCTCCCGGCCCGGCCGGCCACCCACCGCGAAGCCGCCGATCTCCTGCCCGCGACGCCAGCCCCGGAAGTAGCCGGTGGTGTTCTCCGCGAGGCTCGCCGCGTCCCGGACGATCCGCAGTGGACGCTCCTCGCGCAGCGGCGAACCGGGCACCAGGTTGGCCTGGGGTACTCGCTTGGGCAGCCCGGCCGACGTCTCCGCGCCCACCGCGGGCCGGGCGGCCTGCTCGGCCGCCTGCCAACCGGTGTCCGCAGTGGTCGACCAGTCCAGGTCCACCTCGTCGTTGTGCCCCACGAACCACGCGGACTTCGCCTGGGCGAAGATCAGCAGGTCGCCGTCGCCGCCCTCGTCCGCCACCGGTGGCGGACGGTGCTCGACGGGGGGCGGCGGCCGGTGCTCGGCGGCGGGACGCTCCGAACGGGCGGTCCGGCCGGTGCGACCCGGGTCCGGCCGGTCGACCAGCCGCAGCGGCGGGGTCTCCAGCTGCGGGTCGGCCGGCGGGGTGGTGCTGTCCCGCAGGGCGCGGTCGGCCAGCGGTGGCGGCTCGACGAGCCGCAGCATCGGCGGCTCCTGGGGCAGGTCGTCGGCGAGCCAAGGCGGGGTGACCCGGCCCTCGCCCGCCCCGGGGTCGGTCGGCGCGTCGATGCCGCGGCCACCCCCGTACGAGTAGGCGACCGGGTTGTTGGCCGAGCTGTCGGCCGGGTCCTCCGGGTTGTTGACCAGCGGCCAGTTCGCCCGGGAGCCGGGCGGAGCGGACTCCTGGTCGGGCCGGGGCAACGGCACCGGGATGCTCAGGTCGGTGGCGCTGAACCCGCCCGTGGGCGGCTCACCGCCGTTCGTCTTCGGCCGCGGCGGGATCACCGTGCGCTGCCGCTCGGCGCGGGCGCTGTTGATGGCCGCGGTGGTCAGCGTGGGCCGGAACGGCTCGCCCGCCTCGGCGGGAGGCACGTTGCCGCGCTGGGCCGGGGCGATCGGTGTGATGCCCGGCGGTGGCGGCGGCGGTGCGGAGACCGGCCGGTTGGTCGGCATGTCGACCCGGCTCGGGATCGGGTCGGGTCGCCCGGGCGGTGCGGACACCGGCGGGTTGCCGTGCGCGGCCGGGGCCATCGGCGCCGGCGCGACGGGCGGCGGGGTGACCGGCGCGGGGGCGACCGGCGGCGGGCCGAGCGGTTGCGGCGACGCGGGCGGGCTGCCCGCGGAGACGGGCTCGGGGCGGCTGCGCCGGCCGCCGGAGGGGGCCGGCTCGGCGGCGCCCGGTCGCACGGCACGCAGGCCGGCGCCGGTGTTCGCCAGATCGGCCACCGGCTCGCCCCGGCGGGCGGCGGCCCGGCGACCGGGCGCGGGCGTCGCGGCGGGCGTGGTGACCCGGGTGCTGAGGGCGCCCACCAGGGCGTCGCACCCCGCGTCACAGGCCCGGACCGAGGCCACCGCCTGCCGCACGGTCTCCGCCACGGCGGAGGTGAGCGTGCGGTTCACCGTGGCGCGGCGCGGAGTCTCGGAGATGGCGACGTGGAGCGCCGTCACCGCCGAGTCGATCTCGTCGGCGTCGGCGATGCCGTCCGCCGCGAGGTGCGCGGCGATGGCCTCGGCGGCGACGCCGACCTCCCGGCCACGGGCCACCGTGCCGGCGAGCATGCCCGGCTCGGGCAGGGCGTCGAGGACGGCCAGCGGTACGGGCTCCGCCGGGTCCGGGTAGGCGCGCAGGGCGGCCGGGTAGAGCTCCCGGAGGACCTCGCGCAGCGCCACGGCCGCGGAGTGCCGGCCGCTGGCCAGCGCGGCGTGTGCGGCGAGGACCTGCTTGAAGCCGGCGAGATCGCGGGGCGCGGGCAGGGTCACCGCGGAGAGCGCACCGGCCTGCAGCGCGCGGGCCAGGCCCACGGCACGCCGCTCGGCGGGAGGCGACTGCATCTCCTCGAGGGAGTCGTCGTCGGCGAACCGCTCGGCGAAGTCGTCGACCGAGTCGTCGTCGGCGATGGCCAGCGGACGTCCCGCCGCGCTCAGCAGCGAGGTGACCGTGTGGTCGTCACTGTCGGCGGCGATCGCCGCACCGCTCGGCCCGCCCGACCGCTCCACGAGCAGCGCGACCAGCCGGGCGTAGCCGGCGGGCTCGTCGCTGATCTCGCAGACATGCAGCAGACGGCCTGCGTCGTCGACCACAGCGGACGTCAGCGTCGAACCGGCCGAGGCCGGTCGGTCGCCCGGATCCGCCGAGGCCAGACCGCAGTACACGCGCACGAGCGCCACGGCGTCGTCCTCCTCCCGGGACAGGTCTTCCTCTGCCAGAGACTGATGCTCCCCGGTACGGGTCAGTCGCGCCAGTCCACGACCGCAGAGATCTTGCCGACAATGGTGCGCCAACCGAGACTTGCGGTTTGTGCCCCGATTTTCTTGAGGCGGCGCCGACCCATGAAACCGCTGATCCCGCCGTTGACGGTGGCGCGCAGCGCGTCGTCCAGGTCGTCGAGACTGGACCCCGCCGACAGCATGTCGAGCACGGCGGGTAGCCGCAGCGCGTACGAGACGTCACGGGCGACCTCGCCGGCCGCGATCAGCAGGGTGGGATCCCACGTGTCGTGCCCGCCGCGAAGATTCTCCACGACCAGGTCGAGCTCGTAGGTGTCCTCGTCCAGCGGGGCGATGTCGGCCGGTTCCACCCGTTCGGACAGTTCTCGCCAGCTGTCCAGTTGGGACAGATCGTTGGGCGCACCGGATCGGATGAAACTCACCAACGATTCCGGCGTCTTGAAGAGCAGGAGCCGGCCGCGGTGGGTGAGGAAGATCGGGACCTCCTCGTCGCCCCCCTCGTCGGTGGCCTCCTCGTCCTCCTCGGCGCCCTCGTCGCCCGCCGCGTCGCGGCGAGCTTCCTTGTCGCTCTCGGCGAACTCCTCGGCCACGTCCTCGTCGAGGATGACGACGGCCTCGTCGTCCTCCTCCTCGATGACCTGGCGACGGGCGAGGAACGGGTCGTCCTGGTCGCGCTCGGTCACGTCGGTGGGGGTCAGCTCCCGCGCCGGCCGGTAGGCCCGCAGCGTGAAGCCGGTGCCGGCGGGCAGGGCGATCTCGACCGGGTCGATGCCGACCTCGTCCCACAGGGCGCGGTCGGCGGACGCGCGCTCGGTGTCGGCCTCCTCCGGCTCGACCGGGTCGGCGGTGTCGTCGAGCTCGGGCTCGTCGGCGTCGGGCCGTTGGGGCGACTGGCGGGCCACGCTGACCTCCGTGTGCTTCGGGCTGCCCACCCGCCAGCATCTCCGACCGGCGAGTGACTATGGGCACATACCCTAGTGGTCCGCCCCGGAACGTCGGTGGCCGCACCCCGCTGGCGGTCCGGCGGTCGGACAAGTAGCGTTGCTACGCATGAAGGCTCAGGCGTTGCACGGTCACCTCGACGCCCTGCTCCTCGCGGTGCTGGAGGGCGGGGCGCTGCACGGCTACGCCATCATCGAGGCGCTGCGCGTTCGCAGCGAGGGCAACCTGGACCTGCCGACCGGCACCATCTATCCCGCGCTGCGCCGGTTGGAGCGGGCCGGGCACGTGGCCAGCACGTGGAGCACCGTCAACGGCCGAGAACGGCGGACGTACGAACTCACCGACACCGGGCGCCGGGCGCTGGCCGGGGAGCGGGCCGGCTGGCACGAGTTCAGCTCGACCGTCGGTCGGTTCCTCGACCCTGCGACGCCACCGGCCAACCCGGCCTGAACGGGAGATCGACCGGCTGGCAGCGGGTCAGCGGGCGGCGAGCAGCCAGCCGCGGGCGGCCCGCCCGACCCACACGTAGCCGACGCCCACCACGGCCATCCCGGCGATCATCGGCGGCCAGGTGAGCGCGGCGTCCCAGAGCCCGATCGACCAGCCGAACAGCCCGGCGCCGGTGAGCAGCCCGAGGGCGAGCAGACCGGTGAGCCCGCCGCCGACCAGCCGGGCGAGTGCCGCGGGACCGGGCCGGCCCGACCGGGCGGCCCACGTCACCAGCAGCAGCCCGGCGACGGCCAACCCGAGGGCGCCCGCCCAGATGACGTTCACCGACGACGAGAGCAGGAGGTAGCCGGCCGGCGGGCGCGGCCCGTCGCTCCAACTGGCGCCCCGCCAGGTGAGGTCACCGGCCACGACCAGGAGGGCGGCGAGCGCGAGCACCCGCAGCGACAGCCCGCGTAGCGCCCCGACCGCCAGCTCGGCCTGCCAGGCCGGCAGCAACTGCGCCGGCCCGCCGAACTCGGCCACCGCGCGCCGCTCCGCCTCCGCCGCCGGCAGCCCGCTGGCCCGGTACGCCTCGGCGGCGTCCTCGAGGCCGTGCCGGGCCTCGGTCAGCAGGTCGGACTTGAGCCGCGCCGGCCCGCGCAGCCGGTCGGCCAGCTCGCGCAGGCGCTCCTCCACCAACAGGTCGTGCGGCATGACCCCACCCTGCCACGGCGGCGCTCGCCGCGTCGTCGGGGAGAACCCTGGAGCGACCCGGAGACCGGTCAGGGTGTCAGGGCCAGGTACCCGCGTTCGGCCGCCTCCTGGAGCAGCCACTGGTCGCGGTACCAGCCGGGGGCGGCGACCAACTCGTCGTGCCGGCCGCGCTGCACCACCCGGCCGGCGTCGAGGACGACGATCTCGTCCAGCCCCGCCAGCCCGCTGAGCCGGTGGCTGATCAGCAGCACCGAGCGGCCGGGGGGCGTCGCGGCCAGCGTCGACGCGAGAACGGCGTCGGCGGCGGCCGGGTCCAGCCCCTCGGTGGGCTCGTCGAGGACCAGCACGGCCGGTGCGCCGAGCAGCGCTCGGGCCAGGGCCAGCCGCTGCCGCTGCCCGCCCGAGAGCTGGCCGCCCTCCTCACCGACAACGGTGTCCCAGCCGGCGGGCTGGGCGCGTACCCACTCCAGCAGCCCGGCGGCGGCGCTCGCCCGGGCCAGCTCGTCCTCGCCGGCGTCCGGTCGGCCGAGCAGCAGGTTCTCCCGGACCGTGGCATGGAAGACGTACGCCTCGGCGAGCAGTCCGCCGACGGCCCGGGGCAGCTCGTCCTCGGCGTACGTGGTGAGGTCGCGCCCGTCCACGCTGACCCGCCCGGTGCTGGGGCGCACCGCGCCGGTGAGGACGGCGGCGAGGGTGCTCTTGCCGGCGCCGCTCGGGCCGACCACCGCGACCCGACGCCCGGCCGGCAGGTCGAGATCGAGGTGGTCGAGCGCCGGTGCGGCACCGGCCCGGTAGCGCACGGTCACCCCGTCGAGGCGCACGTCGCGCGGCTCGGACACCACGGCACCGGCCGCCGCCGGCTCCGGCCCGCTCGGGACTGCCGCCGTCGCGGCGGTGGTGTCGTCGAGCAGCGCGGCGACACGGGCGAGCCCGGCCCGAAGCTGGGTCCACTGCCGCGCCGCGCCGACCAGGGCAAGCGCGACCTCGACCGCCGCCAGGGTGCCGACGGCCAGGACGCCGACCAGCACACCAGGCACGTCCGCCGCGAGCGCCGCCAGCACGACCGCGCCTGTGGTGAGACCGGCGAGCAGGGTGCCCACCGCGTCGACGGCGAAGCCGGCGGCGGCCAGCCGGCGTTCCAGGCGGGCCAGTCGCCGGGCCCGGCGACTGGCGGCGTCCAGCGCCGACCCGGTCGCCCCGAAGGCGGCGAGGTCGGCGGCGCCGTGGGTCAGGTCGATCGCGTCGGCGGCCAGCGCACCGCGCAGCGGGGCCAGCTCGGCGGCGGCGCGCCGGGTGAGGACGGTGGCCAGCAGCGGCAGCCCCACCCCGGCGACCAGCAGCCCGACGGCGAGCGCACCGGCGGCCGGCAGCGAGATCAGGGCCGCGCCGCCCACCGCCACCACGCTGACCAGCGCCGCCGCCGAGCCTGGCACGAGCACCCGCAGCAGCAGGTCCTGCACCGCCTCCACGTCGGAGACCAGCCGACTCAGCGCGTCGCCGGTGCGCGGCGGGGCGGCCCTCCGCCCGGCGAGCGTGGCGAAGACCCGGGCCCGTACGTCGGTGATCATCCGGAGGACGGCGTCGTGCCCGGCCAACCGCTCGGTGTAGCGGAACACGCCCCGGCTGATGGCCAGGGCCCGGACCGCGACGATGGCCACGGTGAGGCGGTCCAGCGGTGGCCGCCCGGCGGCGCTCATCAGCAGCCAGGTCGCGGTCGCCATCAGGGCCAGCCCGGCGAACTCGGTGGCGGCGGCGAGCAGCCCGGCGCCGACCAGCCGCCCGAGGTACGGACGGGCCAACCGCAGCACGGTGCGCTCGGCGGAGGCGCGCGGCAGGCCGGTCGGCGCGGTGCTCATCGGGTCGCCTTCCCGGTCGGCGCGGGCGTCAGCTCGGTGACCCGGCCGTCCTCGATGCGCAGGATGCGGTCGGCGTCCTCCAGCAGCGCGGGCCGGTGCGCGACCAGCAGCGCGGTCCGCCCGGCCACCAGCCGGCGGGTCGCGGCGAGCACGACCGCCTCCGACGCGCTGTCCAGCCGGGCGGTCGGCTCGTCCAGCAGCACCACCGGGGCGTCGCGGAGGAACGCCCGGGCCAGCGCCACCCGCTGCCGCTGCCCGCTGGACAGGCCGTGTCCGCGTTCGCCGAGCACGGTGTCGAGACCGTCGGGCAGGCCGGCGACCACGTCGTCGAGGGCCGCGTCGCGTACGGCCGCGGCGAGGGCGGGCTCCGGGGTGTCGGGTGCGCCGAGTTGGATGTTGTCGGTCAGGGAGGTCGCGAAGAGGTGGGCCCGCTGCGGCACCCAGGCGAGCTGGCGGCGCCAGGCGTCCAGGTCGGCGTCGGCCAGGTCGACGCCGTCCACGGTGACCCGGCCGCTGGTCGGGGCGACGAACCCGAGCAGCAGCCCGAGCAGGGTGCTCTTGCCGGCGCCGCTCGGGCCGACGATCGCGATCCGCTCGCCCGGGCGGACGGTCAGCGTCACGTCGCGCAGCGCTGTCGTCCGCTCGTACGCGACGGTCACCGACTCGAACCGGATCTCGCCGCGGCCGTCGGGCACCACACCGGCCGTCCGCCCGACGGGGGACGGCGCCCCGGCCTCCACCTCGAACGCCTCATTGAGCGCGGCCAGGCCCTCCATGCTGGCGTGGAAGCGGCTGCCGGCGGCCCGCAGCGGCAGGTACGCCTCCGGGGTGAGCAGCAGCACCAGCAGCGCGGTCTGGAGGGCGAGACCGCCGCCGAGCAGCCGGATGCCGACCGGCACCGCCACCAGCGCCACGGAGAGGGTCGCGACCAGCTCCAGGACCAGCGCGGAGAGGAAGGCGATGCGCAGCGTCCGCATGGTGGCGACCCGGTGCCCGTCGGCCATCCGGCGCACCACCTCGACCTGTGCGCGGGCCCGCCCGAAGGCGCGCAGTGTGGCCAGGCCGGCGACCATGTCGAGGAAGTGCCCGCCGAGCAGGGAGAGGCGGCGCCACTGGCGCTCGGTGGCGGCCTGCGCCTGCCAACCGAGCAGCGCGCCGAAGATCGGGATGAGCGGCAGGGTCAGCGCGATGATGACCGCAGAACTCCAGTCGGCGAGCCCGATCCGGGCCAGGACGGCCAGCGGGACGGTCACGCTGAGCACCAGCTGTGGCAGGTAGCCGGTGAAGTAGGCGTCCAGCGCGTCCAGCCCGCGCCCGGCCAGGGTGGCGAGCTGCCCCGCCCGCTGCCCGGCGACCCAACCCGGCCCGTGCCGTCCGACCGCGCCCAGCAGGTCCTCCCGCAGCGCGGCCTTGACGATCGCGGCGACCCGCGCGGCCACCGTGCCCTGCGCCCACACCAGCAGCGCCCGGGCGCCCACCGTGGCCACGAAACCGGCCAGGGCGGGCCGGTCGAGCCGGCCGTCGAACGCGGTGGCGAGCAGCGCGGCGAGCGCGGTGGCCTGCGCCACGACCAGCGCGGCGGCGAGCACGCCCAGGAGTGCGAGCAGGCTGAGGTCGCGGCGGGCCGCGGGGACCCGACGCAGCAGACGCGGGTCGAAGGGGCGGCGTTTCACCAGTACACCGGTGCCCTGCCGTCGGTCCGTCCCCGGAACACCCACCAGCACATCAGCTGAAAGCCTAGTAGGGCCGGCAGAAGCGGCAGCGCCACCCAGCTCAGCAGCCGCAGGGTCGGTGTGCTGGCCGCCGCGTCCGCCACGGTCAGCGACGCACCGGGGTCGACGGTGGAGACCAGCACGTCGGGCCAGAGGGTCGCGCCCACCAGCGCCACGGGCAGGGCCAGGGCGGCGCCGGTGGCCGCGAAGGCGAACCCCGGCCGGCGCCGGGCGAGGGCCGCGCGGGCCACCAGCAGCGCCGCGACCAGCGCCACCGGCAGCAGTACGCCGGCCAGCGGCTGCCGCGCGGCGTCGCGTACGCGATCGGAGAGCAGGCCCGCGACGGTGGCCAGGGTGACGGCGGCGAGCGCCACCGGGATCAGCCGGTGGGCCAGCCGGCCGACCCGGGCGGCCTCGGCGGCCGGCAGCCGCAGCGTGAGGAACGTCGCACCGTGCACCGTCACCAGGGCGAGCATCGCCAGCGCGGCGGTGGCCGCGAACGGGGTGACCAGGTGGGTCAGGCCGGCGACGTGCCCGTCGTCGTGCAGCGGCACGCCCTGGAGCAGGCCGCCGAGCAGGGCGCCCCAGCCGAGCGCGGCGAGCGCGCTGCCGACCACGACCACCCGGTCCCAGCGGGCCCGGGCGCGCTCCCCGGCGGGGCGGCTGCGCAGCTGCACTCCCGCGGTCACGAGGATGACGCCGGCGAGCGCGCCGAGCACGGCCGGGTAGAACCCGGAGAGCAGTTCACCTTCCAGCACCGGGAAGGCGCCGAAGAGGATGCCGACGGCGGCGACGAGCCAGACCTCGTTGCCGAGGAAGAAGGGGCCGACGGCGTTGAGCGCCGCCCGGCGGCGGCCGGGGTCGGTGTTGCGGGCCAGCAGCAGGCCGACGCCGTAGTCGTAGCCGCCGAGCACGAGATAGGTGGCGAAGAAGAGGCCGAGCAGGGCGTACCAGGCGAGTTCCACGGCGACGGCTCCTCAGGCGAAGGCGGGTGCGGGGTGGGTGTCGGTGGCCGGGCCGGCCGGCCGGCCGAGAGCCGGGTCGCCCGCGCCGCGGGCGGCGTGCCGGACGAGCAGCACCCAGTTGGTGACGGCGAGGGTGCCGAGCAGCAGGCTGAACCCGATCAGCGAGGTGAGCATCACGGGCGCGCCGACCGGTGAGACCCCCTGGTCGACGGGGAGCAGCCCGTACGCGACCCAGGGCTGGCGCCCGACCTCGCGGGCGATCCAGCCGAGGATCACCGCGACGAACGGCAGCGGCAGGGCCAGCAGGATCAGCCAGAGCGGGAACCGCAACCGGATCACCCAGTCGCGCCAGAGCAGCGGGAGCAGCAGCCAGAGCGCGCCGAGGGTGAAGCCGATCAGGATCATGAACCCCAGCCCGACGCTGGCCAGCACCGGCGGCGTGTAGTCGCCGGGACCGAAGCGGGTGGCCCACTCGGCGGTCAACGCCTCTGCCTCGGGCCCGCCGCCGAACTTGGTGGGCTGCACGGCGCCGACCGGGCCGAACTGCGCGAAGCCGAAGCCCTGCACCAGCGTGATCGCGCATGCGGAGGTCACCAGGCCGATGCGCAGGGAGGTGCGGTGCAGGGCGTGGTCGGGGGTGCGCCGGATCAGGTGCCCGGCGCTGACCGCGGCCATCAGCATCCCGCCGACCAGCAGGGCGGCCGAGACGACGTGGCCGAACGCCATGCCGAGGCTCGGGTTGGTGAGCAGCGCGCCGAAGTCGGTGAGGTGGGCGATGCCGTCGCGGACCTCGTAGCCGACCGGGTTCTGGAGCCACGAGTTGGCCACCATGATCCAGAATGCCGACGCGTACGCGGTCAGCGCCACGCCCCAGAGCAGCGCGAGGTGGAGGCCGCGGCGCAGCCGGTGCCAACCGAAGATCCACATCCCCAGGAACGTGGACTCCAGGAAGAACGCCACCAGCGTCTCGATCGCCAGCGGCGCCCCGAACACGTTGCCGACGTAGCGCGACAGGCCGGACCAGTTCAGTCCGAACTGGAACTCCATGACGATGCCCGTGGCGATGCCGAGGACGTAGTTGATCACGTAGAGCTGGCCCCAGAAGCGGGTCAGTCGCTCGTACTTCTGGTCGCCGGTGAGCACCCACGCCGTCTGGAGCCCCACGAGAAGGGTGACCAGACCGAGCGTGACGACCACGAAGAGGAAGTGGATCGAGGTGGTGGTGGCGAACTGCAGTCGGGCGAGGAGCAGGGTGTCCATGGCCGGCACTCCAACGGTTGGCTCGCTTGTCATAGCGAGCCTACACGTAGATTCTCTACCTATATCTACTACGTCATGTCGTAGTCAATGTTACGACAAGGTGTAGTAGTTGTCGGTGCCGATGCGGACTGCGACCGGGGGTTGGTGCCGGCGCGGCCGCGGGTCAGCTCAGGAAGAGCGAGACCGGCAGCGTGACCAGGGTGGCCGCGACGGCCAGCGCGGTCGCACCGATCAGTCGGGGCGGCTCGTCCGCGATCAGCAGGCGCTGCACGCGCACGTCCAGGTCCCGGTCGCCGATGCCCAGGGCCCCGGCCGGGGTGATCCGGTGACCGGCGGCGGCGAATCGGCGAAGCGCGCCGGCCAGCGGAGCTTCGGCGTGCAGCTCCCGTGCCTTGTCGTCGGCGCGCATCTCCACCAGCAGGGCGACCCGGTCGTGTGCCCGCCGCACCCAACGCACCCACGGCAGCGCTCGGGTGAGCGCGGTGAACGGCAACAGCACCAGGTCGTGCCGCTCCTGCGCGTGCGCCCGCTCGTGGGTGAGGACCGCCGCCAGCTCCGGCCCGTCCAGCAGACTGAGGGTGCCCGCGCTGACCACCACCCGCGGCTTCACCCCCGGCAGGCAGTACGCCGCCGCGCTCGGGTGGTCGAGCACCAGCGCCCCCGGCGCGGCCGGATCGTCGCGAGCCACCAGGGCGAGCAGTTCCCGGTGCCGCCGCTGGGCGCGCACGGCGCCGTGGACGCTGCGAACCGTCGTGGTCAGCAGCACCGCCCCGATGCCGAACCCGATGCCGACCCCGGCCAGGTGCAGCACACCAAGCCAGGCGGGGAGCACCCCGTGCACGAGATCGGCGGCGAGGGCGAGCAGGGCGCTGCCGGTCGGCAGGCCGTAGCCGGTCAGACCGAGCGCGATCGGCAGGCCCATCGCCGAGAGGCCGACCGCCAGCCCGACCGCCTGCCAGCAGACGATCGCGACCCGCGGGCTGCGCCACGTCCAGGTGGACCGGGCCAGGATTTCGGCGGTCAACCAGCAGGCCAGGATCGTCAGGGCGAAGTGCAGCGCGTACGCCATGGCCGCCGCCCTACCGGTCCACTGCCTCGTCGGCGGGGGCCGGGCGGGTGACCGGGGCGTCGATCCGGTCGGCCAGGGCCTCCTCGGGGTGGCCGGCGCCGGAGTCCGGGCGGTCCGGTCCGGCCCCGGCTCGGGCGGCACCGGCAGCCTCGGCTCGGGTCGCCCCGGCGGCCTCGGCGGAGAGCGCGGCGCGCAGCACCTCCGCCTCCGTGCCGGTGACCGAGTGGGCGAAGCGCACCAGCGCGGCGTCCCGGCTGCCACCCAGGTCGAGCGCGTCGAGCATGAGTTGGGCGATGTGCGCCTCGCGGCTGGCCGCGGCCCGGTAGCGCCAGGCCCGACCCTCCCGCTCCCGCTGCACCATGCCCTTGCCGGCCAGCCGGTCCAGCACCGTCATCACCGTCGTGTACGCCAGCTCCCGGCCGGCGAGCGCGTCGGCCACCTCGCGCACGGTGACACCGTCCGACGTGGCGGGGACCGAGTCCCACAGCACGTCCATCACCGCACGTTCGAGGTCACCAAGCCGAGTCACACCGCAATCCTACCCCCGGTAGTAGATCTGCCGACCCCGGCTGTACGCCCCGCCGCTCAAGATCCGCGCAATTTCCGGGATGTAGCGGCATCGTCGGCCGTTGGAGACCACTACACCGGGAATGTTGTGCGGATCTCGCTGGCGCGCCGTGCCTCTGACGAGGTCCGGGGAGCCCCGCCCGCGAGCGGGCGGGGCTCCCCGGGAACCGCAGGCGGCAGCGGCCTCACACCCCCTTGGGGTGCCAGACCGTCTTCGTCTCCAGGAGGGTGGTCATCCGGGTGAGGCCCGGGTCCGCGAACCAGTCGTGGTCGGCCGGGGCGGGACGGAGCACCCGCTTCAGGTTCTCCGCCGCCTTGACCTCCAGGTCGGTCGCCAGGTCGGCGTCGGCCACCCCGGTCAGGTCGATGGCGTTGACGTCCATGTGGCCGGCGAGGGTCGGCACGGTCTCCGTCAGCCGGCCGGTCAGGATGTTGACCACCCCGCCCGGCAGGTCGGAGGTGGCCAGCACCTCGGCCAGGGTCACCGCCGCCAGAGGGGCCGCCGGCGACGCCGCCACGACCACCGTGTTGCCGGTGACGATCGCCGGGGCGATCACGCTGACCAGGCCGAGCAGCGCCGGCGCCTCGGGTGCGACGACCGCCACCACGCCGGTCGGCTCGGGCGACGACAGGTTGAAGTACGGCCCGGCGACCGGATTGGCGCCGCCGTAGACCTGGGGAAGCTTGTCGGACCAGCCCGCGTACCAGACCCAGCGGTCGATCGCCGCGTCGACCTCGTCGGCCGGGACGCCGAGCGCGACGAACTGCTCGCGGCGGCCCTCCAGCATCTCGGCGACCCGGTAGAGGATCTGACCACGGTTGTACGCCGTCGCGCCGGCCCAGCCCTTCACGGCGGCCCGGGCGGCGACGACGGCGTCCCGCGCGTCCTTGCGGGATGCCAGCGACACGTTGGAGTCCTGCACGAGATACGACCGTCCCGACTCGCTGCGCGGGAACTTCCCGCCGATGAAGAGCTTGTACGTCTTGCGTACCGCGACCCGCTCAGACATTGAGGTACCCCTCCAGCCCGTGCCGGCCGCCCTCGCGACCGTAGCCCGACTCCTTGTAGCCGCCGAACGGCGAGGTGGGGTCGAACTTGTTGAACGTGTTGGCCCAGACCACACCGGCGCGCAGCCGGTCGGCCATCCACAGGATCCGGGAGCCCTTGTCGGTCCAGATCCCGGCCGACAGCCCGTACGGCGTGTTGTTGGCCTTCTCGACGGCCTCCGCCGGGGTGCGGAAGGTCAGCACGGACAGCACCGGCCCGAAGATCTCCTCCCGGGCGATCCGGTGCGCCTGGGTGACCCCGGTGAAGATGGTCGGCGCGAACCAGAAGCCACGGTCGGGCAGCTCGCACGGCGGCGACCAACGCTCCGCGCCCTCGGCCGCGCCGGCGTCGGAGAGCTCGCGGATCCGGGCCAGCTGGGCGGCCGAGTTGATCGCGCCGATGTCGGTGTTCTTGTCCAGCGGGTCGCCGACGCGCAGCTGGGCCATCCGCCGCTTCAGCGACTCCAGCACCCGGTCGGCGACCGACTCCTGGACCAGCAGCCGGGAGCCCGCGCAGCAGACGTGCCCCTGGTTGAAGAAGATGCCGTTGACGATGCCCTCGACGGCCTGGTCGATCGGCGCGTCGTCGAAGACGATGTTGGCGGCCTTGCCGCCCAGCTCCAGGGTGAGCTTCTTGCGGGTGCCGGCCACCGAGCGGGCGATGGCCCGGCCCACCTCGGTCGACCCGGTGAAGGCCACCTTGTCGACGCCCGCGTGCTCGACCAGCGCCCGGCCGGTCTCACCGGCGCCGGTGACGATGTTGACCACGCCGGCCGGCAGGTCGGCCTGCTGGCAGATCTCGGCGAAGAGCAGCGCGGTGAGCGGCGTGGTCTCGGCCGGCTTCAGCACCACGGTGTTGCCGGCGGCCAGGGCCGGGGCGATCTTCCAGGCCAGCATCAGCAGCGGGAAGTTCCACGGGATGACCTGCGCGGCCACGCCCAGCGGCTTCGGGTCGGGGCCGAAGCCGGCGTGCTCCAGCTTGTCGGCCCAGCCCGCGTAGTAGAAGAAGTGCGCGGCGACCAGCGGCAGGTCGACGTCCCGGGACTCCTTGATCGGCTTGCCGTTGTCCAGCGACTCCAGCACAGCCAGCTCGCGGGAGCGCTCCTGGATGATCCGGGCGATCCGGAACAGGTACTTGGCCCGGTCGCGGCCCGGCATCGGACCCCAGACCTTCTCGTACGCCGTCCGGGCGGCCCGCACGGCGCGGTCCACGTCCTCGGCGCCGGCCTCGGCGACCTCGGCCAGCACCTCCTCGGAGGCGGGGTTGATCGACTTGAAGCTGCCGCCGTCGACCGGGTCGACGAAGGCGCCGTCGACGAAGAGCCCGTACGCGGGCTTGATGTCGACCACCGAGCGGGACTCGGGGGCGGGGGCGTATTCGAACATCGCGCTCAGTCCAGGGTGAAGTAGTCGGGGCCGGCGTAGACGCCGGTCGTCAGCTTGGTGCGCTGCATGAGCAGGTCGTTGAGGAGGCTGGACGCGCCGAAGCGGAACCAGTCCGGGTCCAGCCAGTCCGGGCCGACCGTCTCGTTGACCATCACCAGGTACTTGATCGCGTCCTTGGTGGTCTTGATGCCGCCGGCCGGCTTCACGCCCACCTGACGGCCGGTGGCGGCGCGGAAGTCGCGGACCGCCTCCAGCATCACCAGGGTCACCGGCGGGGTGGCGGCCACCGGGACCTTGCCGGTGGACGTCTTGATGAAGTCGCCGCCGGCCAGCATGGCCAGCCAGGACGCGCGGCGCACGTTGTCGTACGTCGCCAGCTCGCCGGTCTCCAGGATCACCTTGAGATGGGCGTCCCCGCAGGCCTCCTTGGTGGCGACGATCTCGTCGTACACCTCCTGGTAGCGGCCGGCCAGGAACGCACCCCGGTTGATCACCATGTCGATCTCGTCGGCGCCGGCCTCGACGGCCGCCCGGGTGTCGGCGAGCTTGACCTCCAGCGGCGCCTGCCCGGACGGGAAGGCGGTCGCCACGCTGGCCAGGTGGACGCCGGAACCGCGCAGCACCTCGGCCACGTACGGGACCATCGCCGGGTAGACGCAGACGGCGCCCACGTGCGGGCAGGAGGGGTCGGCCGGGTCGGGGCGCAGCGCCTTGGCGGCCAGCGCCCGGACCTTGCCCGGCGTGTCCGCGCCCTCCAGGGTGGTGAGGTCGACCATGCGGATGGCCAGGTCGATCGCCTGCGCCTTCGCCGTGGTCTTGATGCTGCGGGTGCCGAGCTGCGCCGCCCGCTGCTCCGCGCCGACCTGGTCCACGCCCGGCAGGCCATGCAGGAAGGTCCGCAGAGCGGTCTCGGATCGTCCCAGCTCGGAGAGGTCCGACCGGGCCGACGTCGTTGTCGCCGTCATGCCGGAAAGTCTACGCATCCAACCGGATAGTGATCTTGGTCACGTGCGGCCCGACGGCGTCGTCGCGCCCGCTCCGGGTGAGCGGGGTCGCCTCCTCGACCGCAGCCGCACACGAACACGCAACCGTTCGGTAGGTTGAGCGACCGTGGACGTACACGTCATTGACCACCCGCTGGCCCAGTCCCGGCTGACCGCCATGCGGGACGAGCGCACCGACTCCTCCTCGTTCCGAGCGGCCCTGCACGAGCTGACCACCATGCTGGTGTACGAGGCGGCACGTTCCTTCCCCGTCGAGCGTTTCCCGGTCCAGACCCCGGTCACCGGCACCGAGGGCACCCGCCTGGCCAACCCGCCACTGCTGGTGCCGGTGCTGCGCGCGGGCCTGGGCATGGCCGACGCCGCGCTGGGCCTGCTGCCGGAGTCCTCGATGGGTTTCGTCGGCCTCGCCCGGGACGAGAAGACCTTCGAGCCGCGCGCCTACATGGAGTCGCTGCCCCGTGACCTGACCGGCCGTCCGGTGCTGGTGCTCGACCCGATGCTCGCCACCGGCGGCTCGCTGGAGCACTGCTGCCGGCTGCTCGCCGACCGGGGCTGCACCGAGATCACCGTGCTCTGCGTGCTGGCCGCGCCCGTCGGCATCGAGCGGCTGGAGCGCTCCGGTCTGCCACTGCGCCTGGTCACCGCCTCCGTTGACGAGCGCCTGAACGACCAGATGTTCATCGTGCCGGGCCTCGGCGACGCCGGCGACCGTCAGTTCGGCGGCATGCCCCGCTTCTGACCCCCGCCCCGGCCGGCCGTCGCGTGACGCGGCGGACCGCCCGCACGGCTGCCACCACGGCCCGCCGACCCCACCGGTCGACGGGCCGTCGCCATACCGGCGGCCGGGCCGTCCCGGTGTCCCTCCACCGACCGGTAACGATCCGCCCCACCGGCGACACATAGAAGTTGTCCAGGCAACGACGGCGGTCGGGAGAGCGATCTGATGAAACCCGTGGGTGAGCGGGGCGAAGACTGGTTCACCAGGCTCTACGCCACGCACTACCCGGACATCGTCCGGTACGGCCTGCGCCGGCTTTCCGACGCCGACGCGGCTGCCGAACTCGCGCAGGACGTGTTCGTCGTCGCGTGGCGTCGGCGCAGTGAGGTGCCCGAACGCGCGCTTCCGTGGCTCTACACCGTGGCCCGGCACTGCGTGGCGAACCGGTGGCGGCACGGGCGCGGCCTGCCGACGCTGCTTCCGCTGGCCGAGGCTGACCAGGTGCCGGCTCGGCTCGTCGATCCGGACGCGCTGGCGCCGATCCTCGACCTGCGTCGCGCGCTCCGCGCGCTACCGGAGGTCGACCAGGAGATCCTCCGGCTGGTCGGCTGGGAGGACCTCAGCGTCGGGGACGCCGCCGTCGTCCTGGGTTGCAGCCGGTCGGCCGCGGCGGTGCGGCTGTTCCGAGCCCGACGTCGACTCCGGTCCGCCCTGGCCGCCTCCGCCCCGGTCCACGACTCCCGGCCGGCGTCCGCCCATGTCTGAGAGGAACAGCATGAAACTCCAGCAGCAGGTCCGGGACCTCCTGGGCCCGACCGACCCCGCGCGGAACACCGTCGTGGCGCCGCCGCCGCTCACCGCGCACGACGTGATCCTCCGCGCGGAGAGCACGATCCCGTCCTCGCCGGTGCCGTCCCACCGACGCGTGAACCGCCGCACCCTGGTCGCCGGTGCCGCCGCGACGATGACCGTGCTCGCCTCCGCCGGCCTGGCGTCGGCCCTGCGGGACCGGACGCCACCCACGCCCACACCGGTCGACGGGACCGTCCTCGAACCGGTGGCGTACGAGATCGCCACGGACACCGAGCCGGCCGCGCCGCACCTGCGGGCACTCGCCGCGCGCATCGTGGACGCGCCGTACGACCGGGCGCGGGGCCGGTACGCGTACCACCGCGTCACGTCGTGGGGTGGCGTCGTTCAGGAGTCGCCCGAGGGCCATGTGGCCAGTTACGTGGAGGAACGCCGTAGCTGGGTGACGGACGACGGCCGTCGCTGGTCGGAGCGGCGGACCCTGGACGTGGAGTACCCCGACGAGGCGTCCCGGGACTACTGGACGAAGCACCTGCCGCGCGTCGTGGACCCGAGCCCCGGCCGGCCGTCCGCGCAAGGGGGCCCGGTCGAGGAGCCGCGTGATCCGGACAATCCGCGGTTGCCCACCGACCGGGCGGAACTCGCGCGCCAGCTCCGCACCGACCTGCGGGCCGGCGAGGTGGCGAGGGCGGTCTACGACACGTACGCCCGGCTGCTGGTGCCACGCGGGACGCGCGCGGACATCCTGACCGTCCTGGCCGCGAAGCCCGGTTTCGTGTGGCGCGGACGGGTGGTCGACCGGGCCGGTCGCCCGGGGCTGGCCGTCACCGCCGACCTCACCCCGCCGGCGGACCGGCCGCAGAATCCGCAGAAGGCGCAGATGTTGCTGGTCTTCGACCCGTCCACGGGAGCGTTGCTCGCCCACGAGTACGTCGAGCTGGCGCCGCAGCGCCGGGTCCTCTACTACGGGCTGTTGCGCGACACCGGCCGCACCGACACGCTCGGGTGAGGGGCGACGCGGGCGAACAGCCGGCTACGCGCGACCGACCGGCGCGGAGTGGTGCGCGCCCGTGCGCGGAGCGGCTACCGTCCGGGCCATGACTGGTGTTGCGCTCGCCGAAGAACTGCTGCTGCTCGCGTACGACGACGAGACCGGCAAGGCGACCATGCCGCGGATCAGCCTCGACCTCGGGATGGCCGCGGCGGTGTTGATCGAGCTGGCGCTGGCCGGGCGGATCGCGTACGACGGGGGGAACCTGGCGGCCGTGGACCCCGCGCCCACGGGCGAGCCGGTCGCCGACGCGGTCCTGGCCCGGATCGCCGAGGACATCCCGCACACGCCGTCCTCCTGGGTGCAGCGGCTGCGGCACGGCCTGCGCGACCGGATCCTCGGTGACCTGTGCAGCCAGGGCGTCGTCCGGGACGTCGACGAGACGGAGTTGGGGTTCATCCACGTCCACCGCTACCCGGTGGTGGACACCTCCGTGGAGGCGGACACCCGCCGCCGGCTCGCCGACGCGCTGACCACCGGCACCGCCCCCGACGAGCGGACGGCCGCGCTGGCGACGCTGGTCGCGGTGCTGCGGATGGAGTCCTCGCTCGGCGTGAGCGGTGAGGCGGCCGAGGACGCCCGCCGCCGGCTGGCCGAGATCGCCAGCGGCGCCGGTTTCTCCGGCGAGGTCAGCCTCGACGACTCGGTGGTCCGCCCTTCGGTGGGCCTGGTGGTAGCCGCCCTGGCCGAAGCGGTGGACGCCGCCCTGGGCCCCCGCCGCGCCTGACCCCCCGCCCGCCGTCGCCCTCGCCCCCGCCGGTCCGCCGCGGTGATCAAGAGCTTTGCGTCAGGAATCGGGCCGTGCATGACGCAAACCTCTTGATCACCGCGAAATCCCGGGGAGGCCCGGGGAGGGGAGGGGTTAGAGGGCCAGGGCGGTGGCGATCTCGGTGCGGAGGCGGGTCACGGACTCGGTGGCGCGGGCGCGGGCCCCGGCCACGTCGCCGCCGGTGACCGGTTCCACCACCTCCAGGTACGCCTTGAGCTTCGGCTCGGTGCCGGACGGACGGATCACCACCCGGGCCGTCTCGGTGCGCAGGATCACCACGTCCGACTCGGGGAGCAGGTCCTCGGTCGCGGTGACCGGGTGCCCGAGCAGGCTGGTCGGGGTGGCCGCCCGGATCCGGGCCATCGCGTCGGCGATCAGCCGCAGGTCGTCGACCCGCACCGAGAGCTGGTCGGTGTGGTGGACGCCGAACTCGGCGGCCAGCTCGTCGAGCCGGTCGGTGAGGGTGCGCCCCTGCGTCTTGAGCCCGGCGGCCAGCTCGGCCACGGTCAGCGCAGCGGTGATGCCGTCCTTGTCCCGCACCAGGTCCGGGGCGACGCAGTAGCCGAGCGCCTCCTCGTACCCGAAGACCAGCGGCACCGACCCGTCGCCGGCCCGGACGATCCACTTGAACCCGGTCAGCGTCTCGCCGTAGGGCAGACCACGGGCGGCGCACATCGCCCGCAGCAGCGACGACGACACGATGGTGGTGGCATAGCGGCCGGTCACGCCCCGTCGCATCAGGTGGTCGGCGAGGAGCACACCCACCTCGTCGCCGCGCAGCATCCGCCAGCCGGCCGCCGCGTCCCGCACCACCACCGCGCAGCGGTCCGCGTCCGGGTCGTTGGCGATGGCGAGGTCGGCCCCGGTGGAGTCGGCGAGGGCGACCAGCCGGTCCACCGCGCCGGGTTCCTCCGGGTTGGGGAAGGAGACGGTGGGGAAGGCCGGGTCCGGTTCGGCCTGGTCCGGCACCACGCCGGGCACCGGGAAGCCGGCCCGGGCGAAGGCGGCGGTGAGGACCGCCGCCCCCACGCCGTGCAGCGGGGTGTACGCCACGGAGAGGTCCCGGGGCCCGTCCGCCGCGATCACCGCGGTGGCCTGTTCGACGTAGGACGCCACCAGGTCGTCGCCGAGCACCTGACCGGGCGGGCCGAGCGGCACCTCGGCCAGCGGGCCGACCGCCCGGATGGCGGCCTCGATGCCGGCGTCGGCGGGCGGCACGATCTGCGCGCCCGCGCCCGGTTCACCGCCGAGCGCCGCCCCGAGGTAGACCTTGTAGCCGTTGTCCTGGGGCGGGTTGTGGCTGGCGGTGACCATCACGCCGGCGACCGCGTCCAGGTGCCGGACGGCGTACGCGAGGACCGGCGTGGGCAGCGGCCGGGGCAGCAGCAGCGCGACCCGTCCCGCCCCGGTGACGACCTGGGCGGTGCGTTCGGCGAACTCGCGCGAGCCGTAGCGGGCGTCGTACCCGATGACCAGCGGACCGCTGCCGCCCTGGGCGCCGAGCCAGGCGACCAGCCCGGCGGCCGCCTGGGTGACGACGGCGAGGTTCATCCCGTTGGGGCCGGCGCGCAGGGGGCCGCGCAGCCCGGCGGTGCCGAAGGTCAGCGGGCCGGCGAACCGGTCGGCCAGCTCCGGGCCGCTCGCCGGCAACCGGTCGAGCACCGCCTGCAGTTCGGCGCGGGCGGCCGGGTCCGGGTCGTCGTCGAGCCAGCGTCGGGCTTGCTCGCGAAGGTCGTCGATGTCAGTGGTTTCCGCCGGCATGCCTCTTGATAGCACGCCGGCGGATCACCGCTGACGGTTCCCTCCCGGCTCAGCCGGCGGCGGTGAGCTTGAAGGTCCGCACCATCTCGTCGAAGATCGGCTTGCTGTCGGCGAACCGGCCGTCGGTCGAGCTGAGGTAGAACGAGTAGGCCTTGCCGTCGCTCACCACGCCGCGCCACACGCCGTGCCGCTTCGCGTCACCCTCGCCGCAGGTGTATTCCAGCTCGGCCGCCGTCTGGCCGGCCAGCGGCTGCTCGGCGAGGGCGATCTGCTCGTACGGCTTGACGCACGTCTTCGACCGGGTCTTCAGCCCGTTCTCGGCGACCTCGGCCCAGCGCATGGAGGAGCCGCCGAACGGCTCGGTGATGATGCGCACCTTCCGGCCGCTGTCCTCCGGGTCGATGTAGTCGGTGTAGCTGCCGCCGGTCGCCTTCTCCCAGCCCTTCGGCACCATGACCTGCACGCCACGGGCCGCGTGTTCCTGCATCTCGATGCCGGGCCCGGCCGGCGCGGTGGCCGTCGGCTGGGCCTGCGGCGCGGCGGGCGGCTCGTCGTCACCGCCGCTGGTCAGGGCGAACACCCCGATCAGCAGCACCACGGCGAGGCCGCCGGCCGCGGCGAGCTGGACCTTGCGCGGCCAGCCCTTGACCGTGCGGACGAGCGTGTTGCCGGCCCCGCGGGCCCGGTCGAGGACACCGTTGCCGCCCGCGCCGCCCGCGCCGCCCGCCGGGGTCGCCCACGGCTGCCCGGTGCCCGGCACCGACCACTGGCCGCCGCCGTAGGTGCCGCCGACCCGCTGCGTCGCGTCGGCCGAGCCGGGTGCGCCGGGGTAGGGGACGGCCTGGGTGGCGTCGGGGGTGGCACCCCAGGGGACCCGCTGGGTGGCGTCCGGCTGCCCGCCCGCGTCCACCCGCTGGGTGGCGTCGGCGCCGCCGTAGGTGCGGCCCGGGGCGGACATGGCGCCGGTCGGCGTGTGCAGCGGCCCGGCGAGGGCGTCCGCGCTGGTCTCGTCGAGCGCGGCGGTGCCGGTGTCGGCGGGCTGCGGTCGTTGCCCCCGGCGCAGCTCGGCCAGCCGGTCGGTCAGCGACTCGCCGGGGGCGAGCATGGCGCGACCGCCGATCTGCCCGCTGGGCTTCGGCTCGGGCTGGGCCGGCGGCGGTGGCGGGGTGACCGGCCGCTGCACCGGCACCACCGCGTAGGGGTCGGTCACCGAGTGCACGGCGGTCGCCGTGCTGCCGAGTGGCCCGGCGAGCAGCTCACGCAGCATGGCCCGCGAGGTGTGCACGTCCAGCCGGCGGGCCGGGTCCTTCTCCAGGAGGCCCATCAGCACCCGGGTCAGCGCGCCGCTGCGCTGCGGCGGGGCGGGCGGGTCCTCGACCACGGCGTGCATGGTCTCGATGGGGTCGCCCTTGTCGAACGGGGGTCGCCCCTCGACCGCCGTGTAGAGCGTCACGCCGAGCGAGAAGAGGTCGCTCGGCGGGCCGAACTCCTGGCCCATGGCCCGCTCGGGGGAGATGAAGTGGGGCGAGCCGAGCACCATGCCGGGTGTGGTGAGCTGCACGTCGGTGGGCATCCGGGCCACCCCGAAGTCGGTCAGCACGCAGCGGCCGTCGGAGCAGATCAGCACGTTGGCCGGTTTGACGTCTCGGTGCAGGACGCCGATGGCGTGCGCCACCTCCAGCGCCCCGAGCAGGGCGATGCCGATCTTGGCGACCGCGCGCGGCGCGACCGGCCCGTCCTCGATCACCATGTCGGCGAGGCTGCGGGCGTCCAGCATCTCCATGACGATCCACGGCCGGCCACCCTCGGTGACGACGTCGTAGACCTGCACCACGGCCGGGTGCTGGATCGCGGCGGCGGCCCGGGCCTCGCGCAGGGTCCGTTCGTACATCGCGTCACGGTCGCTGGGTGCGAGCCCCGGCGGGAGGACGACCTCCTTGACCGCCACGTCCCGGCGCAGCAGTGTGTCCGCCGCGCGCCAGACGGTACCCATGCCGCCGTGGCCGACGGCCGAGCGCAACGAGTAGCGACCACCGATGGTGGTGCCGGGTACCGCGCGCCCGTTGGGGGGACTTACGGGTCCACCGCTCCAGGTCGGGATCTGAGTCACAGAAAAGCCACCGGGGGAGATCGAGGGGGCTGGGACACAACCTCCCTATCTTGCTGGTTCAGACGCCCGATGCGAAAGCCGACGCGTCGGACGTTTATCCAACTCCACTGTCCGTACCCGGCCGTTCACCTCTCGTCGACCTGTGCGAACGCAGTGTGCGGTATCCCTCACCCGCCCGTGTCGCGGCGCGTCCTACCATCCGGTGATGAGTGAACGGCGGTTAAGCGAGTCGGGTTTCCCGATCAAGGGTGTCTACACGGCGGCTGATCTCCCGGCCGACCTGGACTCCCGGCTGGGCGGGCCGGGCGAGTTCCCGTACACCCGTGGGGTCTACCCCACCATGTACACGTCCCGCCCGTGGACCATGCGCCAGTACGCCGGCTTCGGCACCGCCACCGAGTCCAACGCCCGCTACCACCAGTTGCTGCGGGCCGGCACGATGGGCCTCTCGGTCGCCTTCGACCTGCCGACCCAGATGGGCTACGACTCCGACGACCCGATCGCGCACGGCGAGGTGGGCAAGGTCGGGGTGGCGATCGACTCCATCGAGGACATGCGGCTGCTCTTCGACGGCATCCCGCTGGACAAGGTCTCCACCTCGATGACGATCAACGCGCCCGGCTCGGTGCTGCTCCTGCTCTACCAACTGGTCGCCGAGGAGAACGGCGTGCCCGGGTCGGCGCTGAACGGCACGATCCAGAACGACATCCTGAAGGAGTACATCGCCCGGGGGACGTACATCTTCCCGCCGAAGCCCTCGCTGCGGCTGGTCGCCGACACGTTCGGCTACTGCCGGGCGGAGGTGCCGAAGTGGAATACCATCTCCATCTCCGGCTACCATATGGCCGAGGCCGGGGCGTCGCCCGCGCAGGAGATCGCGTTCACCCTGGCCAACGGGGTGGAGTACGTCCGCGCGGCGCTCGCCGCGGGCCTCGCCGTGGACGACTTCGCGCCCCGGCTGTCCTTCTTCTTCGTGGCCCGTACGACGCTGCTGGAGGAGGTCGCCAAGTTCCGCGCGGCCCGGCGCATCTGGGCCCGGCTCATGCGCGACGACTTCGGCGCGAAGAACCCGAAGTCGATGATGCTGCGCTTCCACACCCAGACCGCGGGTGTGCAGCTCACCGCGCAGCAGCCCGAGGTGAACCTGGTGCGGGTTGCCGTGCAGGGCCTCGGCGCGGTGCTCGGGGGCACGCAGTCGCTGCACACCAACAGCTTCGACGAGGCGATCGCGCTGCCCACCGAGAAGGCGGCCCGGCTTGCGCTGCGTACGCAGCAGGTGCTCGCGTACGAGACGGACCTGACCGCGACGGTGGACCCGTTCGCCGGCTCGTACGTGGTCGAGGCGATGACGGCCGAGCTGGAGGCGGCGGCCACCGAGCTGATGGACCGGGTCTTCGACCACGGGTCGGCGGTGGACGCGATCGAGGCCGGGTTCCAGAAGCGGGAGATCGAGCAGTCCGCGTACCGGATCGCCCAGGAGATCGACTCGGGCGAGCGGGTCGTGGTCGGGCTGAACCGCTTCCGGGTCGACGAGGAGGAGCCGTACGAGCCGCTGCGGGTCGACCCGGCGATCGAGGCGGCGCAGGGGCAGCGGCTGGCCGAGCTGCGGCGCGGCCGGGACGCCGGGGCGGTCGAGCGTGCCCTGGCCGAGCTGCGCGAGGCCGCCTCGGGCACCGGGAACGTGCTCTATCCGATGCGGGAGGCGCTGCGCGCCCGGGCCACGGTCGGCGAGGTCTGCGGCACGCTCCGCGAGGTCTGGGGCGTCTACCGGCCGAGCGACCGCTTCTGATCGGGGTGGCGGACCGGATGCCGGTCCGCCACCCCGCCTGCGCCGACAGCCGCCCGACCTCGGGTGGCTGTCGTGTTTCCGCTGGTCAGCGGCTCGTAGGAGGGCTCGGCGGAGCGCTACTCTCGAAGCAGTTCCCCCGGCCGACGCGGAGCTGGTCCGACCTTCCGGAGGGTGCCGGGCGGCGTTGCCGGCACCGGGATCGGTCGCCGGGGCGGCGTGGCCCCGACCGCCGCCGCGTGTGCCCCCGATGTTTGCGGGTACCCCGACCGGGTGAACCGGAACGGACACCGTGTGCGGTCCTTCCACACCCGTGCGTGTGAGCGTCTGTACCCGGTTGGTTGCGGAGAGTGGTCGGTTATTGCCGGAGTGCCGGTTCATCAGACCGACTAATGCGACAATTCGCAACGAAGGGCCCGGCGGACGCGCGATAATTCGTGACCCCCGAATCGGTTACGCGTTGTAGGAGGTGAGACGGCGGATGACGGCCTTCGACCGGGATCTACCTGCTGTCCCACTGATCTCCGAGCGCTCTCAGCAGGGCATTCGTGACGCTACGCGGTCCGATCACTACCGTAACGAGGTTGCGCAGCGTCACCGGCGGAGGTCTAGGCTGTCTGCTGTTCCCGAAGATCCATCCATTCCTAGTGATCGAGAATTCGACGTGACGAGTGCGTTGACGCTGCCGAGTGGCAGCCAGCTGGCGTCGTCCTGGACCGAGGCGCCCACCGGGTCCCAACCGCTGCCGTTCGAGTTGGACCACCTCCTCGCCCTCCGGGTACCGGGGCTCATCGCCACGCGCCGTCACATCCACGCCCACCCGGAGCTCTCCGGCACCGAGTTCGCCACCGCCGAGCTGATCGCCCGGGAACTGACCCTCGCCGGGCTCCACCCGCGGATGTTGCCCAAGGGCAACGGCGTGCTCTGTGACATCAACGGCCGCCCCGACGGTCCCGTGGTCGCCCTGCGCGCCGACATCGACGCGCTGCCGCTGACCGACGTCAAGGACGTGCCGTACCGCTCCACGGTCGACGGCGTCTGCCACGCCTGCGGCCACGACGTGCACACCTCGATCATGCTCGGCGTTGCCATGCTGCTCGCCCAGCTCGCCGACCTGGGTGAGCTGGACGGCCGGGTCCGGCTGATCTTCCAGCCCGCCGAGGAGATCCTGCCCTGCGGCTCGCTGGAGGTCATCGAGGCCGGCGGCCTGGACGACGTGGTGCAGATCTTCGCGCTGCACTGCGACCCCAACCTGCCGGTCGGCCGGATCGGCCTGCGGGTCGGCCCGATCACCGCCGCCGCCGACAACGTCACCGTCCGCCTGACCGGGCCCGGCGGGCACACCGCCCGTCCGCACCTCACGGTCGACCTGGTCGACGCGCTCGGCCGGCTGGTCACCGAGGTGCCCGCGCTGGTCAGCCGCCGGGTGCCGGCCAACAGCGGGCTGCTGCTGGTGTTCGGCCACGCCTCGGCCGGCACCCGCTACAACGTCATCCCCACCGAGGCCTGCGCCGCCGGCACCCTGCGGGTCATGGACCGCGACACCTGGGAACTGGCCCCGAAGATCGTCGGCCAGGTGGTGCGCGACGTCATCGCCCCGACCGGCGCGACCGTGGACCTCGAATACCTGCGGGGCCGCCCGCCGGTCAGCAACGACGGGCGGGCCATCCAGGTGCTCACCGCGGCCACCACCGCCGCGCTCGGCCCCGAGGGTGTCGCCGAGACCCCGCAGAGCATGGGCGGCGAGGACTTCTCCTGGTACCTGGAGTACGTCCCCGGCGCGCTCGCCCGCCTCGGCGTGGGCCGCGCCGGCCCCAACGTCGACCTGCACCGCGCCTCGTTCGACGTGGACGAGCGGGCGATCCCGGTCGGCGTACGGGTCATGGTGCAGACCGCGCTGCGGGCACTGGCGGCGGCGCGCTGACCGGCGGCGCCGTCCGCCGGCGCCGCCGCCGCAGCACCACGAGCAGCACCGCCAGCGGTACGCCGAACACGAGCAGCCACGGAAGCACCGCGCCCAGCACGGTCAGCACGACGGTCATCGACACCAGGAAGACGTCCCAGCCGCCGCGCAGCCCGGCCAGGAAGCCCAGATCCGTCTCCTTCTCCGCCGCGGTGGTCGCGTCCGGCCCGACCAGGGTGAGCGTGATCGTGGAGAGCGCGGTCAGGTCGGCCAGCCGCCGCTTCTTCGCCTCCAGCGATGCCAGGTCCGCCTCCCGCTTCGCCAACTCGCTCTCCAGCGAGATCAGGTCGCCGATCGTGGCCGCCCGGGCGAGCAGCCGCCGGGCGCTGTCGACGCGAGCACGCTGGGTGACGATCCGCGCGTCCAGGTCGACGGTCTCCTCGGTGACGTCCTCCGTGCGGATCTCCCGACGCTCCTGGTGGCCCAGACCGGCCAGCTCGTCGATCACCCCGGTGAACCGGGCCGCCGGCACCCGCAGCTGCAACTCGGCGCGCGCGTCCGCGGCGGAGTCGCTGCGCTGGTCGCCGCCGACGAAGCCGCCCGCCCCGGTGACCGCCGTGACCGCTCGGCGGGCGGCCTCGTCCACATCGTCCACCCGCACCAGCATCGTTCCGCTGTAGACGATCGACCGCTGGTCGACCCGCAGGTCCGCCGCGCCCGAACCCGCCCCGGCCGGCGCGTCGGCGTCCGGCGCCCGGCCCTCCGCCGCGTTCGCGCCACCGTCGGCCACCCCCCGGTCCGCCGCGCCGACCGCCGGCGCCTCCTGCGAACCCGCGGAATCCGACTGCCCGTCACTCCCACCGCAGCCGCCCGCCGCGAGCACCGCCACCAGCCCCAGAGCCGCCAGCGGTACGCGGCGGCGCCGCGCTCTCCGTCCGTCCATTGCCGCCTCCTTCTGTCCGCCCCCGGCGGGGCGATACCTCGGACGCGGCGCGCCACCCCGCCGGTTCCGGCAGACTGCGCTGAGGACGTCACGATTCGATGTATCGAGGAGTAGCGATGCAGCTCACCAAGTACGCCCACTCCTGCGTCCGGGTAGACCACGACGGGGGAGTGTTGGTCATCGACCCCGGCGTGTTCAGCGACCCGGTGGCGCTGGACGGGGCGGACGCGGTGCTGATCACCCATGAGCACCCCGACCACCTGAACCTCGACGCGATCACCCGCCAGCTCGACCGGCGGCCCTTCACCGTGCACGGGCCGGCCTCCCTCTCGGCCGCGCTGGGCGACGCCGCGGAGACGCTGGTGCCGGTGCAGGCCGGCGAGTCGTTCACCGCGGCCGGAGTGGCCGTCCGGGCGTACGGCGGGCGGCATGCGGTGATCCACCCGGACATCCCGGTGGTCGAGAACCTCGGGTTCCTGATCAACGACGTGGTCTACCACCCGGGGGACTCGCTGGTCGTGCCGGACGTGCCGGTCGACACGCTCTTCGCACCCATCCACGCACCCTGGAACAAGTTCTCCGAGGTGGTCGACTTCATCCGGGCGGTCGCGCCGCGCCGCGCGTACGCGCTGCACGACGCGCTGCTCAACGACAGGGGGTACGCCGTGCTCGACCGGCAGTACACGGCGCTGTCGCACACCGACTACCGGCGGCTGGAGCCCGGCACCCGGCTGGACGCCTGACGCGATGGCGGAGCCGCCGCCCGAGCTGGTGCAGCAGCTCTACAGCACCCCACCGGACCGGTTCGTCGCCGCCCGGGACGCGGCCGTCGCCGACGCCCGCCGCGCCGGTGACCCGGCCACCGCGCGGCAGATCGCCCGACTGCGCCGCCCGACCGTGGCTGCCTGGCTGGTGAACCTGCTGGCCATCCGCCGGCCCGAACTGGTCGCCGACCTGGTGCAGCTCGCCGACGCGATGCGGTCGGCCCAGCGGGAACTGCGCGGCCCGCGGCTGCGGGAACTCTCCGGGCAGCGGCGGGCGGTGGTCGCCGCGCTCGTCGCCGAGGCGCGCCGCCTCGCCGCCGGTGAGCCCGGCGCCCCGTCGGCCGGGAAGCTGCCGCTGGCCGAGGTCGAGGCGACCCTCAACGCCGCGCTCTCCGACACCGGGGTGGCCGAGCAGGTTCAGGCTGGCCGGCTGCTCCGCGCGGCCAGCTACGCCGGGTTCGGCGAGGTGCCCCGCCCGCAGCTTCGGCTGGTCACCGGCGACGAGGACGAGGAGGAGGAACGCCCCGCGCGCCGCGAGACCGGCCGGGCGCCGGCCCAGCGCGCACCGGGCAGCGACCGCGCCGCGGAGCGGGCGGCCCAGGCCGAGCGGGCGGCCGAGCGGGCGGCCCGGGCCGAACGCGCACGGCAGCGGCGGGCGCTGGAGCGGGAGCTGACGAAGGCGCGTACCGAGCAGGAGCGGGCGGAGTCGGAGCTGGCGGACGCGGCGGAGGCCGAACGCGACGGTGTCGCCGCGCTCGACGACATCGAGAACGAGCTGGCCGAGCTGGAGCGCCGGCGGGCCGTCGCCGAGCAGGAGCTGAGCCGGGCCAAGCTGGCCCGCCGGGGCGCGGAGCGGGCCCTGACCGCCGCGCGGCGGCGCACCGGCGAGGTCGAGGCGGCCGTCGAGGCCCTGGACGCCGACGAGGGGGCTGCCGGAAGGGGCGGCGGCGAGGCAGACTGACGTCGATGGACGGACGTGCAGTGGGGCCGGCGACGACCGCGTCGCGCGGGCCGGACCGATGACGCCGGAGCAGGTGGCGTCGGCCACCAAGCCGATGGTGCTCGACCTGGGCGACGCCTTCACCCGCTGCCCGATCACCCTGCGCCGGGCCCGGCTGCTCGGCATCTCCGGCTGGGCCTTCTACGTGAGCGGTCGGGCCGGCGCGCTCGGCGACGTCCGTGCCGAGACGGTCGCTGCCGCGCTCGGCTTCATCGCTCCCGACGCCGTGGCCGACGGGTGGGACGGGGCCGCCCGCACGGTCCGGCCGTTCGAGGTGGCCGCCGCGACGCTCGCGGAGTGCTGCCGGTGGGGTTCGCAGCACCTGGACGTCGTTCGCGGGATCGAGCGGCTGGCCGTGTTGCTGGAGTGCGCCAGCGCGGCCGCCGACGCCAGCGGCATGCCGCTCTTCGCCGCCTGGCGGGCGATGCCGGTGCCGGGACGCACGGCGGGAGCGCGGGCCGCCGCCGGCCTGCGGCTGCTGCGGGAGCACTTCACCGGCGCCTACCTGCTGGCCGTCCGCGCCAGCGGGATGACGCCGCTGGAGGCGGTGCTCGCCGGGCCGGAGGGGGAGGCCGGGGCGATGGCCTGCGGCTGGCCACCGCCGTACCCTCCGATCGGCCCGCTGGTCCGGCGCCGGCTCTGGGCGGAGGCCGTGACCGACCGGCTGGCCGCCCCGGCGTTCGCGGCGCTCGGCCCGGCCGGCGGCGCCGAGCTGCTCGACCTGCTGACCGAGACCCGCGCCCACCTGGGCCCGGTGGCCCGCTCCTACCCGGCCGCCTGACCACCCGGCACCGCGTGCCACCGGTCGACGGCCCCTCCTCGGGGAATCGACCGCCCTACCTCCGGGAAAGAGTGCCCACCCACTTGCCGGGAGGGGCCCCTTCCCGGGGAAGAGTGCCCACCGCCGCGTCGCGGCGGGGGTCCGGTCTCGCCCCGGCCGGGTCGGAAAATCGGCGGCGTGGACGGCATGCCCCTGCCAGGATCGTCGGCGTGACCTTCCCCGCTGGCTGGAGCACGCGCCGGCCCACCCTGGACGACGTCCCGGCGATCCTGGCGGTGGTGCACGCCGCCGACACCTTCGCCGTCGGCTACCCCGACTTCGACGCGGAGGACGTCGAGGCGGCGCTGACCGCACCGTACGTCGATCCGGCCCGCGACTCCTGGCTGGCGCTCGACCCGGACGGCGAGGTGGTCGGCTGGGCGATCGTCGACAACCCCACCGGCGTCGGCCGGGAGTTCGTCGAGGTCTACGTCGACCCGGCCCGCGGTCACCAGGCCCGCGGGCCGCTGCTGGCCCGCCAACTCGACCGGGTCGCGGAGCGGGCCGCCGAACGGGAGCTGCCGGCGCTGACCGTGCGCTGCGCCGTCTTCGAACCGGAGCGGGACTGGCAGCGGCTGCTGGAGGAGGCCGGCTTCACCCTGGCCAAGAGGTACGTCCGGATGCACCGCTCGCTGGCCGACCTGCCCGCCGAGCCGGCCCCGCCGCCCGGTGTGACGGTCCGCCCGGTCCGGGCCGACGACGAGCTGGACCTGCGAGAGTTCCACCGGATCTTCGACACGGCGTTCCGGGACACCCCGGACTACGAGCCGCTGGGCTTCGCCGAGTGGCGCAAGAAGATCACCCAGCACGTCACGACCTGGGACGAATGGTTCATGGCCGAGGTGGACGGGGTCGCCGCGGGCGCGCTGCAGTCGTCCGACCAGGCGCTCGACCAGGACGAGGGCTTCGTCCGGAGCCTGTCCGTGCTCCCCGCGTTCCGCCGCCGGGGTGTCGGGGCGGCGCTGCTGCGCCGGGCGTTCGCCCGCTACGCGGAGAAGGGCCGGACGGCCGCGGGGCTCGGTGTGGACCTCACCAACCCGACCACGCCACTGTCGCTCTACCGCTCGGTGGGGCTGCGGGAGACCCGGTGGACCGACATGTACGAGTTGGTGGTGCCGGCGACCGCGCTGACCGTACCGCCGACGGGTGTGTGATTGACGACCTCCGCCGGGGTCGGCGGCGGGTTCGCGCGACGGTGGTAGCAGACTGGGCGCGTGCGATACGCGCTACGCCGAGGCGGTGCCGGTGGGGCGGGACCGCAGCTCGGTGACGTAGTCGTCGGGAGCGCCCGCCTTCTCGGCCGCCGTGACGATCTCCGACAGGTACCACGACGTCGGCAGACCGCCCTCGTAGCCGTCGAAGACGTAGACCCACGCCGTGACGTCCCCGTCGAGGGTCGACACGCGGACGGTGAGCCGCCGGTACGTGCCGGCGTTCACGCCCTCGATCTCGTCGAGCTGGGCGGCGTCGACGGGGTGGATGTCGTAGAGCGCCACGAACACCCGGTCGCCGGGGGACTCGACGACGGTGCTGACCGCGCCTTCCCAGCCGATCACGTCCTCGCCGGCGAAGGTGAGCCGCCAGCCCTCCAGCCACCCGGTGCCCACCATCGGCGAACGCGGGCAGTAAGCGCGCATCCGTGCGGGGTCCAGGTTTGAGCCGTAGGCGGCGTGAAGACGCACGGCGATGACGATAGCCCGGCCGACGGGTGGGGGAGAATACGACGGTGCGTGTCGGACGCGTTCGGGAGAAGAAAGTCACTGTGAGCATCGACGAAGGGCGAACGCTGTGAGCCGGATCGTGATCATCGGCGGAGGGCCGGCCGGCTACGAGGCGGCATTGGTCGCCGCGCAGCTGGACGCTGATGTGACCGTCGTGGAGGCCGAGGGTGCCGGCGGGGCGTGCGTGCTGTCCGACTGCGTACCGTCGAAGACCTTCATCGCCAGTTCCGAGGTGGTGACCGGCTACCGGGACACCGAGGAGTTCGGGGTGCACTCGGACGGGCTGGAGGCGGTCACCGTGGACGCCCGGGCGGTCCACGAGCGGGTCAAGCGGCTCGCGTTGGCCCAGTCGGCCGACATCCACGCGAAGCTGCTGAAGGCCGGCGTCACCTTCGTGGCCGGCAGCGCCCGGCTCGGCGAGGACACCCTCGGTCACACCCACCGGGTCGTCGTCACTCCCGCCGAGGGCGGCTCCGACTACACCATCGACGCGTCGACGGTGCTGGTCGCGACCGGCGCCACCCCGCGCCAGTTGCCCACCGCCGTGCCCGACGGGGAGCGCATCCTGACCTGGCGTCAGGTGTACGACCTGCCGGAGCTGCCCGAGCACCTGATCGTCGTGGGCTCCGGTGTGACCGGCGCCGAGTTCGCCAGCGCCTACCTGGCGATGGGGGTCGACGTCACCCTGGTCTCCAGCCGGGACCGGGTGATGCCGCACGAGGACGCCGACGCGGCCTCCGCGATCGAGCGGGTGTTCCGCACCCGGGGGATGAGCATCCTCAACAACTCCCGGGCCGACGCGGTCCGCCGCACCGACACCGGCGTCGAGGTGGAGCTCTCCGACGGCCGCAAGGTGTACGGCTCGCACGCGCTGATCGCCGTCGGGTCGATCCCCAACACGGCGGACCTGGGACTGGCCGAGTACGGCGTCGAGCTGGCCCGGGGCGGCTACGTCACCGTCGACCGGGTGTCCCGCACCAACGTGCCCGGCATCTACGCCGCCGGTGACTGCACGGGGGTGCTGCCGCTGGCCAGCGTCGCCGCGATGCAGGGCCGGATCGCGATGTGGCACGCGCTCGGCGAGGCGGTCCGCCCGCTGCGGCTGCGGACCGTCGCGGCGAACGTGTTCACCGACCCGGAGCTGGCCACCGTGGGCGTCTCGCAGGACGAGGTCGACGCCGGCAAGGTCCCCGCCCGGCAGGTGATGCTGCCGCTGTCCGGCAACGCCCGCGCGAAGATGGACGACCTCGCCGACGGCTTCGTGAAGCTGTTCTGCCGGCCGGCGAGCGGGCAGGTGATCGGCGGTGTGGTGGTCGCCCCGAAGGCCAGCGAGCTGATCCTGCCGATCACGATGGCGGTGGAGAACAACCTCACCGTCAACGAGCTGGCTCAGACGATCACCATCTACCCGAGCCTCTCCGGGTCGATCACCGAGGCCGCCCGTCAGCTCATGCTCCACGAGCTGGAGTGACCTCCGCGCGTGTCACGTCGATCATGCGGTTGTGGTGGACGGTTCGGGATGCTTCGCCCCTTACGTCAGGCACCACAACCGCATGATCGGCCCGGCCGTCGGCGGCGCGGCGGGTCCGTGCGACCGTGCCGGCCACCACGGCGATCAGGGCCACCTCACTGAGGATGAGCGCGCGCTCGATCAGGCCGATGAGCAGGCGGTCCCCCGGGTACGCGGACCACACCATCGCCACCGCGAGGACCACGCTGACCAGGACCAGGCCGCGCAGCCATCGGCCGGCCGGGGCCAGGTCACCCCGGCGGGCGAGCAGCCAGCCGGCGACCGGGAGCGCCAGGAAGGCGACGACCGACGCGTACCGGTGCACGTACGCGGCGGTCGTCATCGGCGTACCGGGATCGTTGGTGGGGACGACCGCGGCCAGCAGCAACCCGGCCACCCAGGACCCGAGCAGCACGTCGGTCAGCCGGCCGCCGGCGCCGGCCGCCCGCCCGGGCGGGGCGGCGCGCCGCAGACCGGAGAGCAGGACCGCGGTGGCGAGGGCGAGCACCACCATCGCGACGTCGATGACGCCGCCGCGGTCGGAGACGGCGAAGTCGCTGACGGTCAGCGACCAGGGGGACAGGTTCTCGTTCACCTCGACGTGACCGATCACGGCGAGCAGCGCCGCGATGGCGATGCCGCCGAGGGCCAGCAGGCCGGCGCTCCGGGTTCCAGGCATGCCTCAGCCTGTCGCCGGAAGCACCCGAAACGGATCGGGGCCGGTCACCGAAATCGGTCCCCGGGACCACCCCTAGAGGTGTCGGGGACGGGTCGGGCGCTCAGCCGCGCAGCGGCTCCTGCGGCACCGCCGGGGGCGCCTCGTCGACCGGGACCTCGGCGCGGGCGTGGCGGGCGCCGATGAGGGTGATCGCCCAGCCGGCCGCGGCGAACCCGGTCGCCGCCACGGCGGCGATCAGCGCGAGCCGCCAGGCCGACTCGGTCAGCGCGGTCCCACCCAGGTGCCCGACCAGCGCCCCGTAGGTGGCCCAGCCCAGCGCGGCGACCGTCTCGTAGAGCAGGAAGAGTCGGTACGGGTAGCGGCTGCGGCCGGCCGAGAAGCAGGCCGCCATCCGGCCACCGGGCACGAAGCGGCACAGCAGGATCACCAGGGGGCCGGGTCGGCGTAGGCCCTGGGTGACCCGGCCGGCGACCCGGCGGGTCCGGCTCGGGGTGGCGTGCCGGGGCGCCCGGCGGTCCGGTGCGCACCGGCCGAGCAGGTAGCAGGCGAGATCACCGGCGAGGACGCCGAGGGCGCCGACGGCGATGGTCACCGGCAGGTCGAGCCCGCCGTACACGGTGAGCGCACCGCTGGTGATCATGATGGCCTGGGTGGGGATCACCGGGATGAAGGCGTCCGCCACGAGGAGGCCGAGCAGCAGCAGGTACGCCCACGTCGGCGATGCGACGTCAGTGAGTAGTTCGGGCACGCCTGCCACCTCGCCGGATCCGGCCGATTGGGTGTACCGAGCCTGACGGCGTGTCCGGCGTCACCGTCGACAGCCCCGGCCGGTGGTGACCACCGACACGACGGGCCCACCCTGGGTCAACGACGCTCAGCCGCCCGCGGTCACGCTCCCGAAGACCGGTCGGCGGATCGGCGTTCATCGGCGTACCGTTGTCGGCGCGCGGCCCCGCGACCGTCGGATCCCCCGTTTTCGACGATCGGGCCGCCGCGGGCCGTCGGCAGGTCCCGTGCCGGCGGCCCGCACTCTCACCCACGCCTAAATCGAGGTGCGACCGGCGGGCGCGTCCGCGTAGCGTCGCGGCATGCGCAGTGCGGAACTCACCACGACGCCGGGAAACCCCGGCGCGCCGCACTGACCTTCCGTCGACGAGGCCCCGGGGCGATCCGCCCCCGAGGGCCGCGCGGCGTTCGGAGACCAGATCGCTCCCGGGTCGTACCCGATCAAGGAGAGCGACATGATCGACCACCGCAGGCTCGGCCGGGAGCTGGACCTGTTCGTCTCCGACCCCCTCGCGGGCGCCGGGCTGCCGATCTGGCTGCCGGCCGGCGCGGCCGCCCGGCACGCCGTCGAGGAGTACCTCCGGGAGTTGGAGCGCCGAGCCGGCTACCAGCACGTCTACTCGCCGCCGCTGGGCAAACGGGAACTCTTCGAGCGCTCCGGCCACCTCGGCTACTTCGCCGACGACATGTTCCCGCCGATGCGGCTGAGCGCCGACGACGAGTTCCTGCTCCGGCCGGCGCTCTGCCCGCACCACGCCCTGGTGTTCCGCGCCCGGGGCCGCTCCTACCGTGAGCTGCCGCTGCGCATCGCCGAGCTGGGCGGGATGTATCGGCCGGAGCGGTCCGGGGTGCTCGGTGGGCTGTCCCGGGTGCGGGCCATCTCGCTCAACGACGCGCACACCTTCTGCGCCGTGGAGCAGGTCGGCGACGAGGTCGCCGAGGTTCTCCGGCTGATCCGCGCGGCGCACGCCGCGCTCGGCGTCCGCCCGGCGGGGTTCCGGCTGTCGCTGCGCGGGCCGGCGCAGCGGTACGTGGGCGACGACGCCCAGTGGGCTCGCGCCGAGGAGTTGCTGCGCGACGCGCTGGGCGGCTCGGCGTACGTCGAGGCGCCCGGCGACGCGGCCTTCTACGGCCCGAAGATCGACGTGCAGATCGTCGACGCCGCCGGTCGGGAGTCGACCCTCGCCACCGTCCAGCTCGACTTCGACAAGCCGGAGCGCTTCGACCTGTCGTACACCGACCGGGACGGCGCGCGGCGGCGGCCGGTGATGGTGCACCGCAGCCTGGTCGGCAGCATGGAGCGGCTGTTCGCGTACCTGATCGAGGTGCACCAGGGCGCGTTCCCCGCCTGGTACGCGCCGGTGCAGCTGGCCGTGCTGCCGGTGGACGAGGGGCAGGCCGACGCCGCGGCCGACCTCGCCGGGCGGGGCGAGGCGGCCGGGCTGCGGGTCGAGGTGCACGCCGCCGGGTCGCTGGGCGCCCGGGTCCGGGACGCGGCCCGGCGCCGGGTGCCGTACGTCGCGGTGATCGGCGCCCGGGAGGCGGCCGACGGGCGGGTGGCCCTGCGGCTGCGGGACGGCCGCGGGCTGGCGCCCATGGCCGTCGACGCCGCGCTGAGCCTGGTCACCGACGTGGTGGCCGCCCGCTCCGCCGACCTGCTGCCCGGTTCCGCGCCGGTGGTCGCCGGCGCCTGACCCGGTCACGACGACAGCGCCCCCTGCGCCGGCACCGGCGGCCGGGGAGCGCCGTCGTCGGGCTCGTCGGTGAGGGCCTGGCTGAACTGCGACCGGTACAGCCGGTGGTACGCGCCCCGCGCGGCGAGCAGCTGCTCGTGCGTGCCCTGCTCGACGATCCGGCCGTCCTCCATCATGAGGATCAGGTCGGCGTCCCGGATCGTGGAGAGCCGGTGCGCGATGACGAAGCTCGTCCGGTCGGACCGCAGGGCTGCCATGGCCCGCTGGAGCAGCACCTCCGTACGTGTGTCGACCGAGCTGGTCGCCTCGTCCAGGATCAGCAGCGACGGTTCGGCGAGGAACGCCCGGGCGATCGTGATGAGCTGCTTCTCGCCCGCGCTGACGTTGCTGCCCTCCTCGTCGATGACCGTGTCGTAGCCGTCGGGGAGGCTGCGGACGAACCGGTCCACGAAGGTCGCCCGCGCCGCGGCGAGGATCTCCTCCTCGGTCGCGTCGGGGCGCCCGTACGCGATGTTGTCGCGGATCGTGCCGCCGAACAGCCAGGTGTCCTGGAGCACCATGCCGATGCGTCCGCGCAGGTCGTCGCGGCGCATCGTGGTGATGTCCACCCCGTCGAGCGTGATCCGGCCGGCGTCCAGCTCGTAGAACCGCATGATCAGGTTGACCAGGGTGGTCTTGCCGGCGCCGGTCGGCCCGACGATCGCCACGGTGTGGCCCGGCTCGGCGACCAGCGACAGGTCGTCGATCAGCGGCTTGTCCGGCTCGTACCGGAACGACACGTGCTCGAACTCGACGCGACCGCGCGGGTCGGTCACCCGCGCCGGTGTCGCCGGGTCCGGGGTCTGCTCCTCGGCGTCGAGGACCGCGAAGACCCGCTCGGCCGAGGCCACCCCGGACTGGAGCAGGTTGGCCATCGAGGCGACCTGGGTCAGGGGCTGGGTGAACTGCCGGGAGTACTGGATGAACGCCTGCACGTCGCCGAGGCTCATCGACCCGGAGGCGACCCGCAGGCCGCCGACCACGGCGATCGCCACGTAGCTCAGGTTCCCGATGAACATCATCGACGGCATGATGATCCCGGAGATGAACTGGGCGCCGAAGCTGGCCCGGAACAGCTCCTCGTTCTTCGCGGTGAAGGCCGCCTCCACCTCGCGCTGCCGCCCGAAGACCTTCACCAGCTCGTGGCCGGTGAACGCCTCCTCGATCTGGCCGTTGAGCTGGCCGGTGTGCGTCCACTGCGCGATGAACTGCTTCTGCGACCGCTTGGCGATCCGCTGGGTGACCACCACCGACAGTGGCACCGCGACCAGCGCCACCAGCGCCAGCAGGGGCGAGATCCAGAACATCGCGCCGAGCACCCCGACGACGGTGAGCAGCGAGGTGAGCAGCTGACTCAGCGTCTGCTGGAGGCTCGTGGAGATGTTGTCGATGTCGTTGGTGACCCGGCTCAGCAGCTCACCCCGGGGCTGCTTGTCGAAGTACGGCAGCGGCAGTCGGTTCAGCTTCTCCTCCACGTCGGCGCGCAGCCGCAGCACGGTGCGCTGCACGACGCCGTTGAGCAGCCAGCCCTGCCACCACATCAGCACGCTCGCGGCCAGGTAGAGGGCGAGCGCCAGCAGCAGCACGCGGCCCAGCGCGCCGAAGTCGATGCCCGCCCCGGGCACCGGGTCCATCCGGGCGAGCATGTCCGCGAAGGCGTCGTTGCCGGCGGCCCGGGCCGCCGCGACGGCCTGGTCGGTCGTGGTCCCCGCCGGCAGTTGCCGGCCGATCACGCCGGTGAAGATCAGGTCGGTGGCGTGACCCAGGATCTTCGGGCCGGCGACGCTGAACCCGACGCTCACCACCGCCAGCGTGATGATCAGCGCCAGGTGGAGCCGGTGCGGGCTGAGCCGGCGCAGCAGCCGCCGGGCCGACGGCCCGAAGTTCATGGACCGTTCGGCGGGCATCCCGGCGCCCATCCACGGAGGACCGCCGCCGCCGCGCCGGCCGGCGGCGGGCAGCCGGCCCGGCGTCCGTGCGTCCCCGGCCGGCTTCTGCTCGGGTACGGGAGAAGTCCGCTCGCTCATGCCGGCACCTCCCTCCGGTCGGAGCCGCCATGAGGCTCCACCGCGCTGTGCTGTCTGATTCGCTCGCTGCGCTCGCTCATGCCGGCACCTCCGTCGTCTGCTGCGAGGCGACGATCTCCGCGTACGTCGGGCAGCTGTCCAGTAGTTCCTCGTGCCGTCCCATTCCGACGACCGCCCCGTCCTCCAGCACCACGATCTGGTCGGCGTCGACGATCGTGGAGACCCGCTGGGCGACGATCACCACGGCCGCGTCGGCGGTCACCGGCCGCAGCGCCGCCCGCAGGCGGGCGTCCGTGCCGAGGTCGAGAGCCGAGAAGGAGTCGTCGAAGAGGTAGATCTCCGGCTGGCGGACCAGGGCCCGCGCGATCGCCAGGCGCTGACGCTGGCCGCCGGACACGTTGGTGCCGCCCTGCGCGATCGGGGCATCGAGGCCGCCGGGCATCTGGGCGACGAAGTCGGCGGCCTGGGCGATCTCCAGCGCGGACCAGAGCTCGCTGTCGGTCGCGTCGGGGTTGCCGTAGCGCAGGTTGCTCGCGATCGTGCCGGTGAACAGGTACGGCCGCTGCGGCACCAGGCCGATGCGGCGCCACAGCTCGTCCGGCGCGAGGTCGCGTACGTCCACACCGTCGACGAGGACCGCGCCGGCGGTGACGTCGACCAGGCGCGGGATCAGCGACAGCAGGGTGGTCTTGCCGGCGCCGGTGCTGCCGATGACGGCCGTGGTCGTGCCCGGCGTGACACGGAACGAGACGTCCCGCAGCACGGGGGCGGAGGCACCCGGGTACTGGAAGCGCACCCCACGCAGCTCCAGCTCGGCCCGGGTCGGGACCTCGCTGACCGCGCCGGCGGCCGGCACCACCGAGGAGTCGGTGTCGAGCACCTCGACGATCCGCTCGGCGCAGACCGCCGCCCGGGGGACCATCATCAGCATGAAGGTGGCCATCATGACGGCCATCAGGATCTGCATCAGGTACTGGAGGAACGCGGTCAGCGCCCCGACCTGGATGGCCCCGGAGTCGACGCGCTGCGCGCCGAACCAGAGCACCGCGACGCTGGAGACGTTGAGCACCAGCATCACCAGCGGGAAGATCAGCGCGAGCAGTCGCCCGGTTCGCAGCGCGGTGGCGGTCAGGTCCGCGTTGGCGACGCCGAAGCGGTCCGTCTCGTACGGCTCCCGCACGAAGGCGCGCACCACCCGGATGCCGGTGATCTGCTCGCGCAGCACCCGGTTGACGGTGTCGATGCGGGTCTGCATGAGCCGGAAGCCGGGCACCATCCGACGGATGACGAGGCTCAGGGCCACCGCCAGCACCGGTACGCAGACCAGCATCAGCCAGGAGAGCCCGAGATCCTCACGGAGCGCCATCACGACTCCGCCGACGCTCATGATCGGGGCGGCCACCAGCATGGTGCAGCTCATCAGCACGAGCATCTGCACCTGCTGCACGTCGTTCGTGCTGCGGGTGATCAGCGACGGGGCGCCGAAGCGCGCCACCTCCCGCGCGGAGAAGCTGTTCACGTGCGCGAAGATCCGCGCCCGGGCGTCCCGACCGAAGCCCATCGCCGTCCGCGCGCCGAGGTAGACCGCCGCGATCGAGCAGACGATCTGCACCAGGCTGACCACCAGCATCCAGCCGCCGGTCCGCACGATGTAGTCGGTGTCGCCGCGGGCCACGCCCTGGTCGATGATGTCGGCGTTGAGGCTGGGCAGGTAGAGCGACGCCATCGTGCCCACGAACTGGAGCAGCACGATCGCGGCCAGCGGCCGCGAGTACGGGTGCAGGTGGTGTCGGAGCAGCCGGATCAGCACGGCGGCTCTCCTGGCTCGCGGTGGGATTCGGTCATGCGCGGGTCCTCTCCACTACCGATGACCTCCAGCAGGAACTCCCGGATCACGGCCGCCTTCGCGGGGTCGGCGTCGACCGAGGTGAGCGGCCGGCCGGAGCGGATCATGGCGCCGAGCGCCGCGATCCGTTCCCGGCCGGCCGGGGTGATGGCGAGCCGGACACTGCGTCGGTCGTTCTCGTCGCGTTGCCGCTCGACCAGCCCGTCCCGTTCGAGGGTGTCGACGATGCCGGTGAGGGTCGCCGGTCGGACGTAGCAGCGTTGCGCCACCTCGCGGTGCGGCAGGGCACCGTGGTGGGCGAGGGTCATGAGGGTGACCATGCCGGCCTGGGTGAGGCCGAACCTCTCGGCCAGGACGCGGTTCCAGCGTTGACTGACGAGGTGGCCGGCGGTGACCAGCAGTCGGCCGAGGGGCACGTCGTCGAGGGTGAACAGGCTCACGGGAGATTAGGTTAGCCCCCTGATAGTCAGGGGCCAAACGAAATGACGGCAGCGGCGGCGACGAACACCAACTGCAGTGCCGTACGCCGCGCCAGCGGGGTCACCGGTCGGCCGGCCAGGGTGAGACGCCGTCGGGCGGCCGAGACGTTCGCCGGGAACATGGCGAGCATCAACAGGCCCAGCCCGGCCGCCGCCCACCGGGCGGTCGCCGGGACGAGCAGTGCCACCGCGCCGGCGATCTCCAGCGCGCCGGTGACGGTGACCAGTAGGTCGGGTCGCGGCAGGGCCGGCGGCACCATGGCGACCAACCCGCTGCGCCGGGGTTCGACGAAGTGCGCGACGCCGGTCACGACGAACATCAGGGCCAGGCCGACGCGCAGTGCCGGCGGCCAGGCGTCGAGCGGGTCGGCGCCGGCCAGCCCGGCGAGTCGGGCGAGTGCGGTGCCGACGACCAACGCGATCAGCGGAGCCATGGGTGTCCTCCTCGGCTTCGAACTTGTCAGCGACAAGATTGCCCGTCGACTCGCATCTTGTCAACGACAAGATATGCTCGCGGCATGACCGGAACGCGTGGCTACCATCACGGCGACCTGCCCCGTGCCCTGCTCGACGCCGCGGTGGAGGTGATCGCCGAGTCGGGGCCGGCCGCCCTCAGCCTGCGCGACCTGGCCCGCCGGGCCGGCGTCTCGCACGCGGCACCCGCACACCACTTCGGAGACAAGGCCGGTCTGCTCACGGCCCTCGCGGTGCAGGGCTTCGACCTGCTGGCAGACGCCCTACGCGGAGCGGAGGACCTGCTCAGCGCCGGCGTGGCGTACGTCGACTTCGCCGTCGGACACCGCGCCCACTTCGACGTGATGTTCCGGCCCGACCTCTACCGGTCGGACGGCCCCGAGGTGCGGGCGGCCCGGGAGCGGGCCGGCGCGGCGCTGCGCGCCGGGGTGGCCGGTCTCGCCAACCGCGACGGCGGGCCCGCCGACCCCGGGCGGGACGCCCTCGCCGCCTGGTCGATCGTGCACGGCTTCGCGACGCTGTGGATCGCCGGCGCGCTGCCGCCGCGGGTGGGAGACGACCCCCGGGAGGCGGCCCGGATCGTCATCCGCCGCCTCTTCGAGTAGCCCGCGCCCGATCACCGGGCGGACGTGCGGCCCTGGTCACCAGCTCGTCGGCAGCGGCATCCCCTCGGTGTAGCCGGCCGCGCTCTGCACCCCGACCACCGCCCGCTCGTGGAACTCCGGAAGGTTGCGGGCGCCCGCGTACGTGAAGGCGCTGCGTACGCCCGCGATGATCTCGTCGATCAGGTCCTCCACGCCGGGGCGGTGCGGGTCGAGATACATCCGGGCGGTGGAGATGCCCTCCTCGAAGACCGCCTTGCGGGCCCGGTCGTAGGGGCTGTCGTCGGCGGTGCGGGCGCTGACCGCCCGGGCCGAGGCCATTCCGAAGCTCTCCTTGTAGCGCCGGCCGTCGGGATCGGTGTAGAGGTCGCCCGGCGACTCGTAGGTGCCGGCGAACCAGGACCCGATCATCACGTTCGAGGCGCCGGCGGCGAGCGCCAGCGCCACGTCCCGCGGGTGCCGCACACCGCCGTCGGCCCACACGTGCCGGCCGAGCGCCCGGGCCGCCGCCGCGCAGTCGAGGACGGCGGAGAACTGCGGCCGCCCGACACCGGTCATCATCCGGGTGGTGCACATGGCGCCCGGGCCGACGCCCACCTTCACGATGTCGGCGCCCGCCTCGACCAGGTCGCGTACGCCCTCGGCGGTGACCACGTTGCCGGCCGCCACCGGGACCGGCGGGTCCAGCTTCCGCACCGCCCGCAGCGCCGAGATCATCCGTTCCTGGTGGCCGTGCGCGGTGTCCACCACCAGCGTGTCCACACCCGCCTCCAGCAGGGCCGAGGCCTTGCCGCTGACGTCGCCGTTGATGCCGATCGCCGCGGCGATCCGCAGCCGACCCCGGTCGTCGACGGCCGGGCGGTAGAGGGTGGCGCGCAGCGCGCCCTGCCGGGTGAGCACGCCGACGAGTCGTCCGTCCTGGTCGACAACCGGGGCGAGCCGCCGCCGGCCGGCCGAGAGCCGGTCGAAGCCGGTACGCGGGTCCGCGTCCGCCGGCACGGTGTGCAACTCGGTGGACATGACGTGGCGCAACTGGGCGAAGCGGTCCACGCCCAGGGTGTCCGCCTCGGTGACCACGCCCATCGGTCGGCCGGAGGCGTCGATCACGATCACCGCGCCGTGCGACCGCTTCGGCAGCAGGTGGATCGCGTCGCCGACGGTGTCGGTGGGGCCGAGCGTGATGGGCGTGTCGTAGACCAGGTGACGCTGTTTGACCCAGGCCACGACGTTTGCCACGACCTCGATCGGGATGTCCTGCGGGATCACCGCGATGGCACCGCGCCGGGCCACCGTCTCGGCCATCCGGCGGCCGGCGACCGCGGTCATGTTCGACACCACCAGCGGGACCGTGGTGCCGGTCCCGTCGCCGGTGGACAGGTCGACGTCGAGGCGGGAGCCCAGGTCGGAGCGGGCCGGCGCCATGAAGACGTCGGTGTAGGTCAGGTCGTGCGCGGGGACCGCGCCGTGAAGGAACCGCACCCGGCCATCATTCCTGCCCGCCGACCGATACGCCGCCGCTGGTGACGTAAACGTGGCGGATCAACCAATCAGCAGCGCCGACTGGCCGGCCCGCCGGGTCAGGCGATGGTGCAGATCGCCGCGCCGGCGGTGATCACGGCGCCGACCTCGGCGGTCAGCCCGCTGACCGTGCCCGCCTTGTGCGCGTGCAGCGGCTGCTCCATCTTCATCGCCTCCAGCACCACGACGAGGTCGCCCTCGGCGACGGTGTCCCCGTCCGCCACGGCGATCTTGACGATGGTGCCCTGCATCGGCGAGGTGAGCGCGTCACCGCTGACCTGGGCGCCGGCCTTCGCGCCGCCGCCCCGACGGGCGGGCTTGCGGGCGGCCGGCGCGGCGGTGGTCGTACCCGCGCCGAGGCCGGCGGGGAGGGTGACCTCCAGCCGCTTGCCACCCACCTCGACCACGACGGTCTCGCGTTCGGCCGGCTCCCCGGCGGGGCCGGCGGCGGCGGTGAACGGCGGCACGGTGTTGTCGAATTCGGTCTCGATCCACCGGGTGTGCACGGCGAACGGCTCGGCGGTGAACGCCGGGTCGCGGACCACCAGGCGGTGGAACGGGAGCGCGGTGGCCATGCCGTCGACCACCATCTCGTCCAGCGCCCGGCGGGCCCGCTCCAGGGCCTCCGTGCGGGTCTCCCCGGTGATGATGACCTTGGCGAGCAGCGAGTCGAAGTTCCCGCCGATCACGTCGCCGGCCGAGATGCCGGTGTCGACCCGCACGCCGGGGCCGCTGGGCAACCGCAGCGCGGTGACGGTGCCCGGCGCGGGAAGGAAGCTGCGGCCCGGGTCCTCGCCGTTGATGCGGAACTCGATGGAGTGCCCGCGCGGCGTCGGGTCCTCGGTGATCCGGAGCTTCTCGCCGTCGGCGATCCGGAACTGTTCCCGGACCAGGTCGATGCCGGAGGTCTCCTCGGTCACCGGGTGTTCGACCTGGAGTCGCGTGTTGACCTCCAGGAAGGAGATTGTGCCGTCCACGCCGACCAGGTACTCCACCGTGCCGGCGCCGTGGTAGCCGGCCTCGCGGCAGATCGCCTTGGCGCTGTCGTGGATCTGCGCCCGCTGGGCGGCGGTGAGGAACGGGGCGGGCGCCTCCTCCACCAGCTTCTGGTGCCGCCGCTGGAGCGAGCAGTCGCGGGTGCCCACGACGATGACGTTGCCGTGCTGGTCCGCGAGGACCTGCGCCTCGACGTGCCGCGGCTTGTCCAGGTAGCGCTCGACGAAGCACTCGCCCCGGCCGAACGCCGCTACCGCCTCGCGAGTCGCGGACTCGAAGAGCTGCGGGATCTCCTCCATGGTGCGGGCGACCTTGAGGCCACGCCCGCCGCCGCCGAAGGCCGCCTTGATGGCGACCGGCAGGCCGTGGTCGATCGCGAAGGCCATCACCTCGTCGGCGCTGCCGACCGGGTCGGGGGTGCCGGGGACCAGCGGGGCGCCGGCGCGCTGCGCGATGTGCCGGGCGGTGACCTTGTCGCCGAGGTCGCGGATCGCCTGCGGGGTGGGGCCGATCCAGGTCAAGCCGGCGTCGAGGACGGCCTGGGCGAAGTCGGCGTTCTCGGAGAGGAACCCGTAGCCGGGGTGCACGGCGTCGGCACCGGACCGGGCAGCGACGTCGATGAGCTTGTCGATGCGCAGGTAGCTGTCCGCGGCGGTGTCGCCACCCAGCGCGTACGCCTCGTCGGCGAGGGTGGCGTGCAGGGCCTCGCGGTCCGAGTCGGCGTAGACGGCGACGCTGCCCAGACCGGCGTCGCGACAGGCGCGAATGACGCGGACGGCGATCTCGCCGCGGTTGGCGATGAGTACCTTGCGCACCGTGGGGGCTCCTCCCGGGAGGTCGTTGACCGGGAGTGTATCGGCCGCCCTGCCGGCCCTAACGATCGCTCAGTGTGGGATGCGGCACTGCGCCGCCCCGACTTAGTCAAACTTGGCTATTACGCTTGTCGGGTGTCTGCGACTCGAATGATGATCCTTGGTCTGGTGCGGTGGATGCAGCCCGTGCACGGCTACGACGTACGCCGTGAGCTGCTGAGCTGGAGCGCCGACAAGTGGGCCAACGTGCAGCCCGGATCGATCTACCACGCGCTGCGCAAACTCACCGAGGAGGGCTTGCTCAACGCCGTCGCGACGGAGCAGGTCGGCGCTCGTCCGGCACGGACCACCTACGAGGTGACGGCCAAGGGGGAGGACGAGTTCGAGACCTTGCTGCGCAACCTCTGGTGGAACCTCAGCGAGCCGACCGACCCGTTCACCGCGGCGTTCTCCTTCCTGCCGGCGATGCCCCGGTCGGAGGCGGCTGCCGCCCTGCGGAACCGGGCCAACCTGCTCCGCGCCAACGTCGCCTCGATGCGTGCCTCGCTCGAATCGGACTGGGTCCGTAACGCCAAGCCGGTGCACGTCAGTTGGATGGTGGAGCTGTGGTCCGCCCGCGCGGAGGCGGAGGTCGGGTGGTGCGAACGAATCGCGGAACGTGTCGAGTCCGGTGTGTCGTACCTGCCTGCTGAACTGGAGAACGCGGATGGTTGGCCGGGGTGGCGGGACGGCGAGGAGCGGCCTGCGCCTAGTGCGTAATAATCAACGTTGACTAAAAAAGTTATATCGCGTTACCCTGCTGTGGCACAGCGGGGGAGTGCGCCGTCCGGCGTGGTCCCACTCGGCGGCCGGCACCGCCGGCCCGAACGACCAGGAGCAGAGATGATCGAGACCAGGGGGCTGCGGAAGTCGTTCCGCTCCCGCGCGGGTCGAGAGACGAAGACGGTGGACGCCGTGCGGGGCGTCAACCTTCAGGTCGCCGAGGGCGAGATCTTCGGCTTCCTCGGCCCCAACGGCGCCGGCAAGACCACCACGCTGCGGATGCTCGCCACCCTCATCGAGCCGGACGGCGGCGACGCCACCATCGCCGGCGCCGACCTGCGGAAGGCCCCCGGCGAGGTGCGCCGCCGCATCGGCTACGTCGCCCAGGGCGGCAGCACCTGGGACGAGTCCAGTGCCCGCGAGGAGCTGGTGCTCCAGGCCCGGCTCTACGGCATCGGCAAAGCCGAGGCGCACCGGCGCGCCACCCGGGCGCTCGACGCCTTCCAGCTCACCGAGTACGCCGACCGCAAGTGCAAGACCTACTCCGGCGGGCAGCGTCGGCGCGTCGAGATCGCCCTCGGCATCATCCACGAGCCGAAGATCGTCTTCCTGGACGAGCCCACCACGGGCCTCGACCCGCAGAGTCGGGCACACATGTGGGACGAGATCCGCCGGCTGCGCGCCGACGGCATGACCGTCTTCATCACCACGCACTACCTCGACGAGGCCGACGCGCTCTGCGACCGGATCGCGATCATGGACCACGGCGAGGTGGTCGCCGAGGGCACTCCCATCGAGCTGAAGCGGGAGATCTCCGGCGACGTGGTGCTGGTCGGCCTCGACCTGGCCACCACCCCGCAGGCGGCGAAGGCGCTCGACGGCGAGCCGTACGTCAACGAGCTGGAGACCTCCGAGGAGGGTGGCCTGCGGCTCTACGTCGACGAGGGCGCCACCACGATCCCGCAGATCCTCCGCCGGCTCGACCAGGCCGGCATCGCGCTGCACTCGATCGAGCTGCACCGCCCCAGCCTCGACGACGTGTTCCTCACCAAGACCGGCCGCTCGCTGCGCGAGTCCTGACCCCCGGGAGACGATCCACCATGAAGCTCGCCCGCGACACCTGGCTCATCTTCCAGCGCCAGATCCAACTCCTGCTCCGCAACCCGGTCTGGGTCTTCGTCGGCGTCTTCCAGCCGGTCATGTACCTGCTGCTCTTCGCCCCGCTGCTCAAGCCCGCGCTCAACGCCCCCACCCAGGCCGAGGCCTACAAGATCTTCGTACCGGGTCTGCTGGTGCTGCTGGCCATCTTCGGCGGCCTGTTCCAGGGCTTCGGCCTGATCGCCGAGCTGCGCGCCGGCGTCATCGAACGCTCCCGGGTCACCCCGGTCAGCCGCCTCGCCCTGCTGCTCGGCCGTTCGTTGCGCGACGTGGTGTCCCTGCTGGTGCAGGCGGTGATCATCACGCTGCTGGCGCTCCTGTTCGACCTGCGGGTCGTCCTCGGCGACCTGCTGCTGGCTTACCTGATGCTCGCCCTGATCGCGCTGATGACCTCCGCCGTCTCGTACGGGGTCGCACTCAAGGTCAAGAGCGAGGACGCTCTGGCCCCGCTCATGAACACCGTCGCCCAGCCGGTGCTCCTGCTCTCCGGCATCCTGCTGCCGCTCAGCTTCGCGCCCGGTTGGCTGCAGGGCATCGCCGACTGGAACCCGTTCTCCTGGGCGGTGGACGGCACCCGCGCCCTCTTCGCCGGCGACCTCGGCGACGACAAGGTCTGGCAGGGGCTGACCATCACCGCGGCGCTCGCCGTCCTCGGCGTCGTCTGGGCGGCCCGCCAGTTCGCCCGCAGCGTCCGCTGACGCGCTCGCCCGCGCTGCCTACCGCTTGATCCACTCGACTTCAGGAAAACCGGAGTGTCGCCAGGTTCGGACACCCCGACTTCCAGGAAGGCGAGTGGATCAAGCGGTGCGGGTCAGCGGACCCGGGCCAGCGTGAGCCCGTCCGCGATCGGCAGCATCACCGCTTCCACCCGGACATCCGCCAGGACCTCGTCGTTGAACGCGGCGATCGCCCGGTCGTTCGCGTCCTGCGGCGCGATCACCCGGCCGCCGCGCAGCACGTTGTCGACCGCGATCACCCCGCCGGGCCGCATCCGTGGCACCAGCTCCGCCCAGTAGATCGGATAACCCGTCTTGTCGGCGTCGATGAAGGCGAAGTCGAGGTGCCGCTCGTGCGGCAGCTCCCGCAACGTGTCCCCGGCCGGGCCGATGCGCAGCTCGATCCGGTCGGCCACCTCCGCCCGCTGCCAGTAGCGCCGAGCGATACCCGTGTACTCCTCGGAGATGTCGAAGCAGGTCAACCGGCCGCCGTCGGGCAGACCCCGGGCGATGGCCAGCGAGGACAGCCCGGTGAACGTGCCCACCTCCACGGCCTGCCGCACCCCCAGGAGCCGGACGAGGAAGGTCAGGAACGCGGCCTGTTCCGGCGCGACCTGCATGCTCGCCTCGTCCGGCAGCACGCTGCGAGTCTCCTCGGCGAGGTCACGGATGATCTCGTCCGGTGGGGAGCCGTGCCCGACCAGGTACGCGTGCAACTCGTCCGTCAGCGGAATCGACTTGGTGGTCATGGCTGGACGCTAGCCGAGCGGCTCGGTCGCCTGCCCGCCCGGCGCGACCTTCGTCCACAGATCGGTGATCGTGAGGTCGAGCTCGGCGAGGAGCCGGCGCAGCAACGGCAGGGAGAGCCCGATCACCGTGCTCGGATCGCCCTCGATCCGCTCCACGAACGGACCACCCAACCCGTCGATCGTGAAGGCGCCCGCCACCGCCAGCGGCTCACCCGTGGCGACGTACGTGTCGATCTCCCGGTCGCTGACGTCGGCAAAGTGCACGGTCGTCGAGGCGACGGCCTCCGCGCGCCGGCCCGCCGTGGCGTCGACGAGGCAGTGCCCGCTGTGCAGTACGCCGCTGCGCCCCCGCATCCGCTGCCAACGCCGCGTGGCGTCCACCGAGTCGGCCGGCTTACCGAAGATCTCGCCGTCGAACTCCAGCACCGAATCGCAGCCGATCACGAGGGTGCGCTCGTCAGCGGCCGGGCGGAGTCGGGTGAGGACCGCCTGAGCCTTCAGCCGCGCCAACTCCAGGCAGAGCTCCTCGGCGCTGTCGGTCCTCACGAGGGATTCATCGACCCCGCTGACCAGCACATCCGGATCGATGCCGGCGGCTTGGAGAATCTTGCGGCGGGCAGGGCTCGCCGAGGCGAGCACGAGACGGAGTGGCAGCTGATCAGGCACGCCGCCGACGTTACCGGCTGACCGTCGGCGACGGGTCGCGCCACCACGCTTCTGACTGGTCGCCGCGTCGCGCCGCCGCGTCTCTCCGTGTTCGTCGCCGCGCCGTCCTTCAGTCGTCCTGTCGGACCGCAGCTCGGCCCCTCTTTGACCACTCGCCGGACGGATGTCGCGCTGGCCCGCGCACTCACCGCACCTCCGGCGCGCTCGGACTGCATGGCGCGTGGCTCCCCGCGGTGGGCGCACTTTCTGCCGTCCTGGCAACAACAACTGCACCCACTGCCGCCTGGTCGGCGCTACCTGACGGGTCAGCGACTGATACGTGGCGGCGGATCGTCACCACGTCGACGCCGCCGAACGATGACCGCCCATGTCACGCCCACAGCCACGATGACGCCGAGCGTCACCAGCCCCCGCACTGTCGCCCCGTCGTCAGTACCACCCGGGGCCGCCGTCGCGGTCGGGCCACCCGCGACCGGAGCGGTGGCCGACGGTGTTTCGGACCCCAGAGGCGGTACGTCAGCGGTCAACGCCGCCACGATGTCGATCACCCCGTAGCCGTACTCGTCATCACGCCCCGGCGGTCCCTTGTCGACGGCCGTGGCAGTCAGCCGATGCGCGACCTCCCGGGCTGACATATCCGGGTACTTGGACCTGATGAGCGCGGCCGCCCCGGCAACAATCGCAGTGGCGTCAGATGTGCCAGTGCCCTTGCGGTATTTCCCATCAATGCTGGTGCTATAGATGTCAACCGCCGGCGCTACCACGTCGACCTCGGGGCCAGCGACCGAGACAGATGCCAATTTCCCCTCTCGGTCCACGCCGCCAACTGCTATGACGCTGCTTTCAGAAGCAGGGTAGGCGACCGCAATGTCTTCGGGCCTGTTTCCGGCTGCGGCAACTATGACTATTTCGGAGGCTATCGCGGTGTTGACTGCTCGAACGAGTCGCGGACTCGACCCTCCGCCACTGGATATGCTGATGATGTCGACGCTTTTCCTCGTGGCAAACTCGATGCCCTCGGCAAGCGCCTCTGGATCGCCGTCGGCGTTAGGCGGAGAATCGTAAATCGGAAGGATCTTCGCCGCTGGAGCGATGCCGAGCGCGCCAGTTCCATCGGATTGCCCGTGAGCCGCGATAAGCCCTGCCATGCCGGTCCCGTGGCTGTCGCGGTCCTTCCGTCCCGTGCCGTCACCGCCCGGAATGATGTCGATGCCGGGGAGGATATTCTTGCGAAGATCGGGGTGTGGATCGACGCCGGTATCGGGTACCGCGATAGTAATACTCTGCCCTCTGCTGACCAGATGCGCCCGTTCCATGTCGAGAAACCTCAGATGCCACTGGTCGCCCCGGACTTGCGCCGCACCGCCTGGGCTTGCTTTGAAGAGCGAGCTGAGGTCGCTGCCGTAGGATAACCCGAATGCTCCGGACACCGAGATCAGTGCGGCAAGAACTCCAGGGCCAGCGCTCATTTCACCGACCAAGTCCGATGGCGGGTCCTGGATCGATCGGACCATTTTCATCAGGGGGACGAACTATAGGCGCGACGCCTTCATCTATCCTCCAGGGGTTATCTGGATCCCAGTGCTGAGGCTTACCGGGCTCGGGTACCCCTGGGCGGATTGTCCTCGCCGGACTCGCGTGAGAGCTAGTACCCCCCATGCCCGGTGCGCCGCCAATCGGAAACGTTGCTTGGCCGCCAGGGTAGTTGCGGCCACTCCCGGGCCGGGAACCAGCTCCGCCGGTTGGCGCTGTGCCCGCTCCCCCGCCTCCGATCACGCCGCCGATTGGATTAATGCGACGAGACGAGGCGCTTTCCCCCTGTGGGCCATGGCTCATATTCGGCGCGCTACCAATCAAGCCGTTGGTTGGGCCGAGTCGAGGTGGGACTGAGCGCGTCCCGCTACTTCCGCTTGCTGGGCGGCCGTTTCCGCGGTCAGGCGAGAGCTGCCTTCCGGAAGCGATAGGCGAGTGAGGAGCCGGTGGTGGGGCGGAATTAAGAGCGGGGCCAGATGGTGTCAACGGCAACGTAGCGGACGGGGCAGGTTGCGTTGATCCGGCGGCTATGCCTGTACTCGCTCCGCCGAGCACCGGGCCGACTCCTGTTGCGTCGGCGATCCTGGGCAATCGAGAGGCGGCGGATGGCCCTCGGGGCGCTCGACTGCCGCCTGTCGCAACGATAGGGATGGGGGCAATGGGAGGGATCACGGGCGCGGCTCCGGTCCCGTAAACGTCTGCGTCCCCAGGGTCGCGAGGGGGACGGACCGCTGGCGGCCGTTGGAGCATTACTTGGGCGTGTTGGAGTTCGCCGCTGAGCCCGTACATGATGCCGCGCGCCTGGACGTTCAGCCGTTCCAGGTCGGCGTCGGTCACCGGCTGGTCGGGGACGCGGCTGCCCATGGCGGCCTTCGGGTCGGCGGCGGTCGCCTCGTACGTCCGCTTCTGTTGGAGCTTGGCTGCGTACTCCTCGTGGATTTTCTCCAGCGCGGCGCGGGTGCCGCTGATGGCCTGGGTGGCGGCGGCCAGCGCGGTGTAGTTGGTGGCGGCGGCGTCGTGGGTGTGGCGGATCTTGTCGATGAGTTCGTCCAGTTCGGCCAGGTAGACGCGGGCGGCGGCGTTCGTCTCGGGTGGCCAGGCGGCGGCGAGGCCTCGCCGGTATTCCTGGAGCCGGCTCAGGTGCGTCTGCGCCAGGTCGCAGACCTTGCGCCAACCGGCGACCTGCTTCCAGTGGTTGGTCGTGTCGTGGTCCTGGAGGCAGGCCCACATGCTGTTGACGTCCATGAGGTGCCAGTCGGTGAGGCCGGAGGTGCGGCCGCCGCCCCGTTCGATCACGGCAGGATCACCGGCCCGTCGGTCGGCCCGGTGGGGTCGTGCAGCGCCACCGACGGGCCGGCGGGGACGACGGAGCGGGGGTCGGCGAGGGCTTGTTCGACGTCGACCACGCGCGCGGCGGTGAAGGCGTCCGTGCCGGCGTAGCGGTCGGCGACGGTGCCCGCGGCGGCGGCGAGGTGGCCGGTGACGCCGCGTGCGCCCCACACCATCTCGACGGTGGCCTGCTGGGTCTCGTGGTGCGCGCGCAGGAAGTGAACCAGCTCGATGAAGGCGTCGCACGGGTTGGGCAGGGGAGCCGTCATGTCCTCGGCGATGTGCGGCAGGTGCGGCGCGTAGTCGCGCTCCACCTCGGCCGTGAGCAGGTCGGCGAACTCCCGCAGTTGGCGGATGTCGGCCTCGATGCCGGCGTAGCCACTCGGCCGGCTGGCTGGGTGGTCCTCCTCAGGGATCATCGATCCTCCCTCACCGTCACTGCCTCGTTTCCCTGAGTGAGGTTAACGGCTGAACGCCACCCTGGCAGCCCCCACGGCCGCCGGATCACGCATCGAGGGGCGTCCGCGCCGCGCGGCGGGGCGGCGCCGCGATCAGCGGGGCAGGCCGGACGTACGCCAGGAGCCGCGACCGGGGGCCGGGCCCGCGGGTCGGCCGCTGCGTGCCCACGTGGAGACCGGAGCCGGGGCCGGCTCTCCGGCCGGGCGCGAACGGACGACGATCGCCCCGACGAGCGCGGCCAGTTCCTCCGCGGTGGGCACGCCGCGGACGACCCGGAACAGGGGCTCTTCGGCAGACATGACGCCAGCGTACGCGTCGGAGGGCTCGACCTGTATCGGACAGTGGCGTGCCGGCGGTGTGGCCGTCGGTGCCTCCGGGTACCGTCTCAGCGATGTCGAACGCGCTTCCGCAACTTGTCGCTGACCGGTACCGGCTCATTTCGCCGCTCGGTCAGGGCGGCATGGGTCGGGTGTGGAAGGCGCGCGACGAGGTGCTGCACCGGGACGTGGCGATCAAGGAGTTGGTCCCGCCGCCCAGCCTCACCGACGACGAGCGCCGTGAGATGCGGGAACGCTCGCTGCGCGAGGCGCGGGCGATCGCCCGGCTGAACAACATCAACGTCGTCCGCATCTTCGACGTGCTGCGCACCGACGGCGACCCGTGGATCGTCATGGAGTACGTCGCGTCGAAGTCGTTGCAGGACACCCTCGCCGAGTCCGGACCGGTGCCGCCGGCCCGTGCGATCGAGATCGGTCTCGGTGTGCTCGGCGCCCTGAAGGCCGCGCACAAGGCCGGCGTCATGCACCGGGACGTCAAGCCGGGCAACGTGCTGCTCGGCAACGACGGTCGGGTGGTGCTGACCGACTTCGGTCTCGCCACGATTCCGGGTGACCCCAATGTCACCCGCACCGGCATGGTGCTGGGTTCGCCGGCATACATCGCGCCGGAGCGGGCCCGCGACGGCACCGCCGGGCCGGAGGCCGACCTCTGGTCGCTGGGCGCCACGCTCTACGCCGCCGTGGAGGGCAAGTCGCCGTACGCGCGTCCGTCGGCGATCGCCACCCTCGCGGCACTCGCCACCGAGCCGCTGCCGCCGTCGAAGAACGCCGGCCCGCTGAAGCCGGTGTTGCAGGGCCTGCTGCGCAAGGACCCGAGCGAGCGGATCACCGCCGAGGTGGCCGAACGGCTGCTGCGCCGGGCCAGCGGCAAGCGCTCGCGCATCTCTCTGCTCGACGGCGTACGCCGGCCGGGGCCGAACGGTCCGCGCGTGCCGCGCCCGACCGTGGTGCCGGCTCCGCGCCCGGCCGACCGGAGCGACCCGCCGGTCATGCCCCCGGCGCCCCGCACCCCGCCGGCTGCCGCCGCGGCTGTCGCCGGAGCGGGTGCCACGGCTGACGCCGACCCGACCGCGAAGGTAACGGCTCCGCCGGCCGACCCGACCGCGAAGCTGACGGCTCCGCCCGCCGACCCGACGACGAAGTTGACCCGTGCCGACACCGCTGGCGCCGACGCTGCCGACGCCGACCCGACGGCGAAGGTGACCGGTTCGACGGCGGCCGGATTGGCGGCGGCCGACGCCGACCCGAGCGGCAAGGCCGACGCCGACTCGACCAGCGAGGCCGCCGCCGACCCGACGAGCAAGGTCGACGTCGACTCGGCGGTGTCGACCGACGCGTCCCCGGCCGAGGAGGCGACGGCCGTCGCGTCGACCCGGCCGGAGTCGACCCGTGCGGAGTCGACCCGTGCGGAGACCGCGCAGCCGGAGGTCGCGCCTCGCGAGCCGGCCAGGCCCACCTCGGTGCTGCCCGTCAGCCCACCCGCGTCGAGCGGTCGGGCTTCCATCCCGCCGCAAACCGGTGCGCCGGTCGACCGCAAGCGGCGCAACCTGCTGATCGGCGCGTTGGTGGCGGTGCTGCTGCTCGGCCTAGCCATCGTCGTCCCGCTGCTGGCCGACGGGGACGACCCCGAGCGCTCGGGGGGCCAGGCCGCCGCGACCACGGGCGCTCCGGCGCCCTCCACCGCGCCCAGTTCGGCGCCGCCGCCCTCGGCGGGGCCGACCAGTGGGGCGCCCAGTCCGACGCCGTCGGCGACCCCGTCCGCCGATCCGAACGCCCTGCCCGCCGGCTGGAAGCTGCACCGCGACCCGGCGGGCTTCGCGCTCCCGCTGCCGGACGGCTGGGTCCGCCGCAACGGGGGCCAGAACACGATCGTGTTCGACGAGGCCAATGGTGTGGGCGAGCTCCTGGTCCAGTGGACGAACAATCCGCAGCCGGATGCGGAGGCCGACTGGCGGAGCAAGGAGCCGGACCGGAAGAACTTCGTCACGAACTACAAGTTCGTGAGCATCGAGCGCTGCGACTTCTGGAAGACCTGCGCGGACTGGGAGTGGCTGGAGGACCGCGACGGGACGCGGATCCACGTCCGCAACCGTGGCTTCGTCACCGCCAGCAACCGGGGCTACGCACTGCGCTGGGAGGTCGCGGAGAAGGACTGGCAGGCCAAGCTGGCCGACTTCGACCGGATCGCCAAGGGATTCGTGCCGGACCGCCGGGACTGACCGCGGGAAACCCGTCCGTGCGAAAGTGACTCGCATGTCCTCCCGTCGTCGGGGGTAAGTGATCCTCGACGACGGAAGGAGGGACGACATGGGTTACCGACGGAGGGACGCCCGCCCACGGCTGGCACTGTGGATGCTCGTCGCGCTCGGCGACGCGGTCCTGCTGCTGGCCAGTATCGGAATCCCGGCGCTTATCGCGCTGCTCAGCGTCGTGGCCGTCACCGTCACCGGCGTGGCCGCCCGGCGCATGACCCGGCGCGGCGCGCTCGCCCGCGATGACGCGCTGCCCGCCCGGGTTGCCGTGCCCATCGGGCACCGGCGCCGCGCCTGACGGCCCGCCCCTGACCGCACGGACCCGGGGCAGGTGGCGGGGCCGCACCACGGGAGGCTCGCGACACCGGCGTGGCGGCAGCCGGACCGGCCGTCGACCGTACGGTCGCAGCCGATCCCGCTGCCGCCGACCACCTCCCCAGGTGGATCAGGGCGTGTTGTTGGCCAGGGCGATCAGGCGGGAGCGGTCGCCGTTCCAGTAGTTGCGGTCGACGTTGCCGCTGATGCCGGAGACGGCACCGGTGCTGGTGTACTGCCAGAAGCTCCAGACGGGTGCGCCGGCCGGGAGGGTGCCGGGGGCGCTCGCCCAGCGGGCCACCCACAGGGGGTGGTTGGCCCACGGGCCGGTCCAGCTGCCGGTGCACTGGTTCCAGAAGCTGGTCGTGGTGTAGATGACGGCGTAGCGGCCGGTGCGGGAGCGGTAGGTGTTCAGGAAGTCCTGGACCCAGTTGCGCATGCCGGTGGTGCTGAGGCCGTAGCAGTAGCCGCCGCTGTACGGGTTCGCCTCCAGGTCCAGTGCTGCCGGCAGCGTACGGCTGTCCGCCGACCAGGCGCCGCCGTTGGATGCGAGGTAGTTCGCCTGGACCGCGCCGGAGGAGATGTTGGGTCGGGCGAAGTGGTACGCGCCCCGGATCACCCCGGCGTTGTACGCGTTCACGTAGTTGGCGTTGAAGTTCGGGTCCTTGTAGCTCGTCCCCTCGGTGGCCTTGATGAAGGCGAACTGGATGCCGGCGTTGCGCACGCTCGTCCAGTTGATGCTGCCCTGGTAGCGCGACACGTCGATGCCGGGCACGGTGGCCGCCGAGGCCGGACCGGCGGTGGCGACCAGTGTCGCGGCGGCGGTGGCGAGGATGGTGACGCCGGCGGCGAGGAGCCGGCGCAGGGGGGATCGGGTGGGGGTCATGGATGCCTCCAGGAGACGCCATCAATTGATGCCCATCTTTGGAGGTAAGCGCCCTAGATCACAAGGGGAGCAAAAGAAACTTTCATCGACCGGCTTGCCCCGGGTGGTGGACCCGGACGTGGCGTACCCGGCCGGATGCGACGCGTGACGAGCGCGCTGCCGGCGGTGGACGGGCCGTACGGCGCGGTGGACGGGCCGGTAGGCTCGCGCCCCATGGTGTCGTTCGACGGGCTCACCGACCTCTGGGACCGGCTGTTCGGCGCGCAGCCCGACCCGCCGCCGCTGCTGGTCCTGCTCACCGCCCTGGGCGCCCTCGTCGTCGTGTCGACGCGGCTGCCCTGGCGGATCGCCCGCAACGCCGTCACCATCGCCCACGAAGGCGGTCACGCGCTGGTCGCCCTGCTCACCGGCCGGAAGCTGCGCGGCATCCGGCTGCACTCGGACACCTCGGGGCTGACCCTCTCCGCCGGCCGCCCCAGTGGGCCCGGCATGATCCTCACCCTGCTCGCCGGCTATGTCGCCCCACCGCTGGTCGGGCTGGCCGGCGCGTGGCTGCTCGGCGGCAACCGCATCACGCTCCTGCTCTGGGTGGCCGTCGCGTTGTTGCTGGCCATGCTCGTGATGATCCGCAACGCCTTCGGGGTGATCTCGCTGCTGGTGACCGGCGGCGTGGTCCTCGCCGTCTCCTGGTACGCCTCGCCGCAGGTGCAGGCGGCGTTCGCGTACGCCGGGGTGTGGTTCCTGCTGCTCGGCGGGGTGCGGCCGGTGGTGGAGCTCCAGCGGGTGCGCTCCCGGGGTCGGATGCCGGCCTCCGACGCCGACCAGCTCGCCGGGCTGACGCCGTTCCCCGCGTTCTTCTGGGTCACCGTGTTCGCCCTGGTCAACGTGGCCGTCCTCCTGGCCGGTGCCCTCCTGCTGACCGGCCCGATCCTGACCGAGGCCGGTCTGACCGGGTGACTCCTCGGCGATCATGCAGTTGTGGTGCCTCACAAAAGCCGCCGACCGCGCCAAAACCTGGCACCACAAGTCCATGATCGACGGGGACCGGAGAGGGAGGGACGCGCGTGCGGTATCTGGTGGTGGGGGCGGGGGCCGTCGGGGGCACCGTGGGGGTGCGGTTGGCCTCGGCCGGCCGTGACGTGACGCTGGTGGCACGGGGGGCGCACCTGGCGGCGATCCGGGAGCGCGGACTGACCCTGCGGCAGCCCGACGAGGAGCGGACGCTCCGGCTGCCCACCGTGGACGGCCCCGGTGACCAGCCGTTGCCCGCCGACACCGTGCTGGTGCTCACCGTGAAGTCGCAGGACACCGAGGCGGCGCTCGCCACCTGGGTGGACGCCCCGGTCGCCGGTGGTGGGACGGCCGGGGAGCGACTGCCGCTGCTCACCACCCAGAACGGCGTCGCGAACGAGTCCGCCGCGCTGCGCCTCTTCGCGCGGGTCCACGGCGTGTGCGTGTGGCTGCCCGCCACCCACCTAGAACCGGGCGTGGTGGTGGCCAACGGCCACCCGCACCCGGGGATGCTGCACGTCGGCCGCTATCCGTCCGGATCGGACGACACCGACCACGCGGTGGCCGCCGACCTGACCGCCGCCGGCTTCGTCGCGCCGGTGCGGCCCGACGTGATGCGGTGGAAGTACGGCAAGCTGCTCGGCAACCTCGCCAACGCGCTCCAGGCGCTGTTCGGTCGGGACGTGCCGGACGGCTTGGCGGAGCGCATCCGGACCGAGGGGGAAACTGTGCTCGCGGCGGCGGGGATCGCGCACACCGACCGTACGGAGGAGGCGGCCGAGCGGGGTGAACTCGTGCAGCACCGGCCGGTCGGCGGCGAGCAGCGGGCCGGTGGCTCCACCTGGCAGAGCCTCGCCCGCGGCGCCGGCTCGGCCGAGACCGACCACCTCAACGGCGAGATCGTGCTGCTCGGCCGCCTGCACGGCGTACCGACACCGGCCAACGCGGCGGTCCAGCAGGCGGTACGCCGCGCCGTGCGGGAGCGCATCCCCGCCGGCGAGTTCCCCCGGGCCGAACTGGCGAAATTGCTCGGCTGAGCAGGCAACCGCCGGCACCGGCCGGCGCGTGTCCCCTGCGACCGTCACGGGGGAGGTAGCCAGGTGCCGGACGTCGAGGGCTTCGACGAGTTCTACCGGGGCAGCCGGCAACGCCTGCTCGGCTTCGTCTACGTGCTCACCGGCAACCTCGCCGAGGCGCAGGACGCGGTCCAGGAGGCGTACATCCGGGCCTGGCAGCGCTGGTCGACGGTGAGCGGCTACGACGACCCGGAGGCGTGGACCCGCGTGGTGGCCACCCGGATCGCGGTCAGCCGGTGGCGCAGCCTGCGCAGCCGCGCCCGCGCCTACCTGCGGCACGGCGCCGTCGAGACCACCCCCGGCCCCGGCACGGAAACCGTCGAGGTGGTCGCCGCGCTGCGCCGGCTCCCCGAGGAGCAGCGCACCGCGATTGCCCTCTACTACCTGCTCGGCATGCCGGTCGCCGAGGTCGCCCGGGAGACCGAGGCGCCGGTGGGCACCGTCAAGGCCCGCCTCTCCCGGGGGCGAGCCGCGCTCGCCGGGCTGCTCGCCGTCTCTGACCTCGAGGAGGCCGCTGATGCGTGACGACCTGACCTTCGCCGAACGGGTCCGGCGGGACCTGCACGACGTGCGGTGGCCCGGCCCGGAGGAGCTGCGCGCCCGGGCCCGGCGGCGTAGTCGGCGGAGAATTGTCGCGGCCACCGCCGTGCTCGCCATCGCCGGTAGCACGGCCGTCGCGCTCGGCACGCCCGGCGGATCCCTGACGCCAGCCCAACCAGCCGCCTCGGCCGCGCCCGACGCCACGCCGACCCAGCACGAGATCACCACCGACGCCCTGCTCCAGCCGAGTGACCTGCCGAGCCCGGTCGAGGCGCAGCTCAGCCAGGCGGGCATGGGGGAGCCGGTCCGGGTCGACGCGATGCTCGATCAGTGCCGGACGAACCTGGGGCTGCCGGAGGGGTGGCAGGTCTCCCGCCTGTCCCGCTCACAGACCCTGCTTCGGGCGCGTCCCGCCGGGACCGAGCCCCGCAACGCCGACGTCCTGGTGATGCAGGACGTCTACCGGCTGGGAACACAGGACGAGGCGACGCTCGCCCTCCTTACCCTTCAGCATCTGGTGGACCCGTGCGACGAGTGGCGCAGCCGCGGGCCGTACGACTGGAAGGGGCAGACCGGTACGGCGGAGGTGGTGCACCGGTGGCAGGTCCGGCTGCTGGACTCCGGGGGGAACGGCGGCCTCCTGCTGAGCCACACCATGTCCCGGGCCCGGGACGTGAACACCGGTGCGACGTTCGGCGACGTGCCGCGCCCGACCGACACGGCGGTGGTGCAGGTCGGCGATCTCGTCTCGGTGCTCAGCCTCGGTCGCGACGGCACCGAGGCGCAGCTTCAACAGTTCGCCGTCGCGGCCGTGGCGCGCATGTGCGCGAACGCCAACGCCCCGCCCCCGAACTGCTGAGGGCGAGGCGGTCCCCGACGATCGCGACCAGGGAGATCGCGCGCCGGATCCCGCGTCACAGCGGGATGTTGCCGTGCTTCTTCGGGGGGAGGGTCTCGCGCTTCGTCCGCAGCACGCGCAGCGCCCGCACGATCTGCGTACGGGTCTCGTGCGGCGGGATGACCGAGTCGACGTACCCGCGCTCGGCCGCCACGTACGGGTTGGCGAGCGTGTCCTCGTACTCGGCGATCTTCTCGGCCCGCACGGCCGCCGGGTCCTCGGCGTCGGCCAGCTCCGAGCGGTACAGGATGTTCACCGCGCCCTGCGCGCCCATCACCGCGATCTGCGCGGTCGGCCACGCGAAGTTCAGGTCGGCGCCGAGGTGCTTGGAGCCCATCACGTCGTACGCCCCGCCGTAGGCCTTGCGCGTGATGACGGTGACCTTCGGGACGGTGGCCTCGGCGTACGCGTAGATGAGCTTGGCGCCCCGGCGGATGATGCCGTCCCACTCCTGCCCGGTGCCGGGGAGGAACCCGGGAACGTCCACGAAGGTCAGTACGGGGATGTTGAACGCGTCGCAGGTGCGGACGAACCGGGCGGCCTTCTCCGACGCGGCGATGTCGAGCGTGCCGGCGAAGTGCATCGGCTGGTTCGCGACCACGCCGACCGGCCGCCCCTCGACCCGGCCGTAGCCGACCACGATGTTCTGCGCGTACAGCGGCTGGACCTCCAGGAACTCCCCGTCGTCCAGCACGTGCTCGATCACCCGGTGCATGTCGTACGGCTGGTTGGCCGAGTCGGGGATCAGCGTGTCCAGCTCCCGGTCGGAGTCCGTCACCGACAGCTCGGCCGGGGCGTCGTACACGACCGGCTCGTCGAGGTTGTTCGACGGCAGGTACGACAGCAGCGCCTTCACGTACTCGACCGCGTCCTCCTCGTCCGTCGCGAGGTAGTGCGCGTTGCCGCTGCGGGTGTTGTGGGTGCGGGCGCCACCCAACTCCTCCATGCCCACGTCCTCGCCGGTGACCGTCTTGATGACGTCCGGGCCGGTGATGAACATGTGCGAGGTCTGGTCGACCATGACGGTGAAGTCGGTGACCGCCGGGGAGTAGACCGCGCCGCCCGCGCAGGGGCCCATCACCAGGGAGATCTGCGGGATGACGCCGGAGGCCCGGACGTTGCGGAAGAAGATCTCACCGTAGAGGCCGAGGCTGACCACGCCCTCCTGGATCCGCGCGCCGCCCGAGTCGTTGATGCCGATGACCGGGCAGCCGATCTTCATCGCCAGGTCCATCACCTTGACGATCTTCTCGCCGAAGACCTCGCCCAGCGACCCGCCGAACACCGTGAAGTCCTGCGCGAACACGCAGACCTGCCGGCCGTCGATGGTGCCGTAGCCGGTGATCACCCCGTCGCCGTACGGGCGGGTCCGCTCCAGCCCGAAGTTCGTCGACCGGTGCCGGGCCAGCTCGTCCAGTTCGACGAACGAGCCCTCGTCGAGCAGCAGCTCGATCCGCTCGCGGGCGGTCTTCTTGCCCCGGGCGTGCTGCTTCTCGACGGCCCGCGCCGACCCGGCGTGCACCGCCTCGTCGACCCGGCGCTCCAGGTCCGCCAGCTTGCCCGCGGTGCTGTGGATGTTGGTCCCGGTCTCGGTAGTCACCCAGGGAATATAACGATGGTTCAGGTCACCGCCGCTGTGCAGTTCGCCTCAGCTGCCGTCGGAGCTTTCGCGTACGCCCCGCGGGTCGTCCACCCGTGGGCCGTAGGCTGGCGGAATGCCGGGCTCGCCGTACACCGATCTGGACCGCCCGCCGCTGTCGGCGGCGCGGCTGCGGCGCGCGCTGGTCACCCCGTACGGGCCGTGGAACCGGTTGGAGCTGCGGGCCGAGACCGGCTCGACCAACGCCGACGCGGCCGAGGCCGCCCAGGCTGGCGAGCCGGAGGGCCTGATCGTGGTCGCCGAGCGGCAGACCGCCGGGCGGGGGCGGCGCGGCCGGGTGTGGCAGTCGCCCCCTCGGGCCGGCATCGCGACCAGCGTCCTGCTCCGGCCGGGCGAGGCGGTCCCGGAGCGCGGCTGGCCGGCGGCGCCCGCCACGGCGTACGGCTGGCTGCCGTTGCTGGCCGGCGTCGCGCTGGTCGAGGCGGTGGCCCACCTGGCCGAGCTGGACGCGGTCCTCAAGTGGCCCAACGACCTGCTCGTCGACGGCGCGAAGTGCGCCGGGATCCTCGCCGAGGCGGTACCGGGCACGTCCCCGGCCCAGCCGCCCGCCGTGGTGCTCGGCATCGGCCTCAACGTCACGCTCCGCGCCGACGAGCTGCCGGCGAATCCGACCGGGCTGCCCGCCACGTCGCTGCAGCTCGCCGGCGCCGCGGCCACCGACCGGGACCCGCTGCTGCGGGCGCTGCTGCGCGCCGTCGCCGACTGGTACGACCGCTGGCGCACGTCCGGCGGGGACGCGGAGACCAGCGGGCTGCGGGAGGCGTACGTGGCCAGCTGCGCCACGATCGGCCTGCCGGTGCGGGTGCTGCTGCCGGCGGGCGAGGAGCTGACCGGCACCGCGACCGGTGTCGACGCGGACGGTCAACTGCTGGTCGACACCCCCACCGGCCCCCGCCGCCTGGCCGCCGGCGACGTCCTGCACCTCCGCTGACCGCCCCCGGGCTGCCGCGCCCCGCCCGCGCGGTGCCCGCGATCTTGCAGTTTCGGAGCCGGTCAAAAAGGATGAAGGGTGCAGAACGGGGGCCCAAAGTGCAAGATCGCGGGGGAGCGTGCGGGCCGGGCCGCGCGGCTGATGGTCGGATGTGCGGTGACCGGTTACGGTCACCGCGTCCGTTCCTGCGAGGAGGTTTCCGTGGCGTTCCCTGAAGACGTGCTCACCGAGGACGAGCATGTCGTGTTGCACCTGCACCCGCACTGGAAGGCGCTGATCCGGCCAATCGTCGTGCTGGTGCTCGCCGTCGCCGCGGTGGTGGCCGGCGTGCTGCTGCTCCCCGAGAGTGGCGGCGGGTCGATCGCGCTGGCCGTGATCGGAGTGATCGCCCTCGTGGCGGTCGTCTGGTTCGCGCTCTGGCCGTTCCTGGTCTGGCGTACGACGCACTACCTGTTCACGAACGAGCGGGTGCTGCTCCAGCACGGCGTCTTCTCCCGTGACCGGCGGGACATCCCGCTCACCCGGGTCAACGACCACTCGATGAGCCAGCGGTTCGTCGAGCGGCTCCTCGGCTGCGGCACGCTCACCATCGAGTCGGCCGGCGAGCGCGGCCAGTCCGTCCTGGCCGACGTGCCCGGCGTGGGGCAGGTGCAGACCAAGCTCTACGAGCTGGTCGAGGCGCAGCACGACAAGCACTCGCTCGGCGACGGCGAGATGCGCGAGATCCTGGCGGACATGAGCGAGGGCAAGCCCCTCCGCGACCCGTCCGCCTAACCCCAGCCCGCCCCCCCGACCCCGCCCCCACGCTCCCTCTCCACGCGTTGATCATGAAGTTATTGCCCCGACTCGCCGTGGTCGGCGGCAACAATTTCATGATCAAACGGGGCTGGGGCGGGCGGCGGCGCGGGCGGGTGGGCGGCTGGGGCCCGCGCGGTGGTTAGCGGCGCGGTGAGCGGCGGGTGATGGCCTGGAGTTCGGCGGCGAGTTCCGCGTCCAGGTCCGCACCCGCCAGGCGCGCGTCCAGCGGCATCGGTCGTCCCTGCGTCGGGGCGCCGGGGCCGGTGGTCGGCCCGACGGGGGCGGTCCCCGCCGGGCGGCCGTTCGATGGCGGCTGGGTCTCCTCCAGCTCGGTCACGGACTCCGCCAGCTCGGCGACCGGGTCCATCTCGGCCATCGTGTCCCACTCGTCCCGTGGGAGGCGGTGCCAGTTCTGCTCGTTCGGGTCGGGCGCGGGCTGGAAGACGAACGTGCGGTAGGACCAGAATCGGAACATCGTGCCGAGCAGCACGCCACCGGTCTTCGCCAGGTTCAGGGCGAGCAGGCTGGTCACGCCGAGGCCGTACTTGGCCGCGGCGAGAACGCCCAGCTCGATGAGCAGACCGGTCGCGTTGAACAGGAAGAACAGGACGTACTCGCGCCGAAGTGCCGATTTCGGTCGGTCCCGGTACGTCCAGTGGCGATTCATCAGATACGACGTGATTGTCGCCACCACGGTGGCGATCACGGTCGCCTTGAGTTGGCCGTCGACGAAAACGGTCAGTGCGAGTGCGTTGAACACCGCGTAATTGATGACGGTGTTGATGCCGCCGACGATGCCGAATTTGAGCGCCTCGTGGATGAACTTCTGCCAGCGCTCAGGCAGCAGACGGACAAGACGCATGCGGAACACCTTAGGACAGAGGATTGAGCCGGCAGGTTCCGGCCGGACGGAGTGGGCCGCAGGTCACGCCCCGCGGTCTCGGTCGTGCGTCGCTTCCGGAACGGTCTGGGTTCCCGCTTCCACGAAGACGAACCGCCGGTAGGACCAGAACCGGAAGAGGGTCCCGAGGCCGGTGCCGACCACGAAGCTGGCGATGTTGTCGGCCAGCGGGGTCTGGAACACGCTCGGCCAGATGCTGCCCAGCCCGTAACGGCTGATGGCGAGGACGGCCACCGCGATGCCCAGGCCGACCCCGTTGAAGAAGAAGAAGAGCGCGTACTCGCGGGCGGGGTTGTTGCGCTGCCGGTGCCGCCAGGTCCAGAACCGGTTGCCCACGAACGCGAAGGTCGCCGCGATGACCGTGGAGATGGTCTTCGCCGTCACCTGCTCCAGCCCGTGGCCGGCGGTCAGGTAGTTGAAGAGCGCGAAGTCGATGAGAAAGGCGACGCCGCCCACGGTGGCGAACTTGCTCATCTCGTGGATGAGGTGACCGAAGCGGTCGAGCAGGGCCCGGAGCGGGCCTCTGCGGGTGCGCGAAGGACCCGGTTGCTCTCCGGTCATCGTCGCGGCCACCCGGCGAGCCTACCGGCTGATGTCATGTCGCACGGGTAGCAACGGCGAGCAGGGGCGGCCGGCATGGGCGGGCCGCCCGGAGTCCGCGGTGGACATGAACGGAGCGTAGCCGCACCGACGGCGCGGCGGGGTCGGACCGGAGGAGTTCGGCCGTTCGCGGACGACCGCGTCGAGGGATGCCGAGGAGTCCGGCGGCGGCCTCCGTGTCGAGGCGCGATCCGAGGTTCGCCGAAGGATTTGCGTGAAACTGCGCGCAAAAACGGGTATCAGCACGCGATGCCGCAGCGTGGCCGTACCTTGTGCAGTTCTTCACAACCAGTCCCACTGACTCGGAGACCTGCCCGGTTTACGCTGGGCGCAATCCCAGGTTTCCACGAAGGCGAAGCGGTTCCCGCCCGCCGAGACTCGTGCATCCCATAGTTCGGTCAGCGTCGACCACAAGGAGATGTGTCATGGTTGCTCCGGCTGTTGTTCGGGGTATCGATCAGGCCCCGACGTCCCATCCCAAACTGCTCGCCTGGGTCCGTGAGGTCGCGGAACTGACCACCCCCGACCGGGTGGTCTGGGTGGACGGGTCCGACGAGGAATGGCGCCGACTCACCGACGAACTGGTCGAGTCCGGCACGCTGATCCGGCTGAACCCGGAGAAGAAGCCCAACTCCTTCTACGCGCGTACCGACCCGTCGGACGTCGCCCGGGTCGAGGAGCGCACCTACATCTGCTCGGTGGACGAGGCGGACGCCGGCCCCACCAACAACTGGATGGCGCCGGCCGAGATGAAGCGCGTCATGACGGACCTCTACCGAGGTTCGATGCGCGGCCGGACGATGTACGTCATCCCGTTCGTCATGGGCCCGGTCGAGGCGGAGAGCCCCATGTTCGGCGTCGAGATCACCGACAGCCCGTACGTGGTCGCGTCGATGCGGATCATGACCCGGATGGGCCGGGCGATCCTCGACGCGATGGGCGACGACGCGGACTTCGTGCACGCGCTGCACTCGATCGGCGCCCCACTCGCCCCCGGTCAGCAGGACGTCGCCTGGCCGTGCAACGAGACCAAGTACATCTCGCACTTCCCGGAGACGCGCGAGATCTGGTCGTACGGATCCGGCTACGGCGGCAACTCGCTGCTCGGCAAGAAGTGCTACTCGCTGCGGATCGCCAGCGTGATGGGCCGGGACGAGGGCTGGCTCGCCGAGCACATGCTGATCCTGAAGATCACCTCGCCGGAGGGCCGCGTCTACCACATCGCGGGTGCCTTCCCGTCGGCCTGCGGCAAGACGAACCTCGCCATGCTGGAGCCGACCATCCCGGGTTGGAAGGTCGAGACCATCGGCGACGACATCGCCTGGATGCGGTTCGGCCCCGACGGCCGCCTCTACGCCGTCAACCCCGAGTACGGCCTGTTCGGCGTGGCACCCGGCACCGACTGGAAGACCAACGCCAACGCGATGCGGACGCTGGACCGCGGCAACTCCATCTTCACCAACGTCGCGCTCACCGACGACGGTGACATCTGGTGGGAGGGGATGGGTGAGCCGCCGGCGCACCTGATCGACTGGAAGGGCAACGACTGGACGCCGGACAGCGACAGCCTCTCGTCGCACGCCAACAGCCGGTTCTGCACCCCGATCACCCAGTGCCCGATCCTCGCCGACGACTACTACGACCCGAACGGCGTGCCGATCGACGCGATCCTCTTCGGCGGCCGGCGGCGGGACACGATCCCGCTGGTGACCGAGGCCCGCGACTGGGTGCACGGCGTCTACATGGGCGCGACGCTGTCGTCGGAGACCACCGCCGCCGCGTCCGGTGCCGTCGGTGTGGTCCGTCGCGACCCGATGGCGATGCTGCCGTTCATCGGCTACCACGCCGGTGACTACTTCCGGCACTGGATCGAGATGGGCAAGGGCGCCGACGGCGACGAGTCCAAGCTGCCACGCATCTACTACGTCAACTGGTTCCGTAAGGACCCGGAGGGCGGCTTCCTCTGGCCGGGCTTCGGCGAGAACTCACGCGTGCTCAAGTGGATCGTCGAGCGGATCGAGGGCAGCGCCGACGCGGTGGAGACCCCGGTCGGCATGGTTCCGGCCCCCGACGCGCTCGACGTCGACGGGCTGGACATGACCCCGGAGGACGTGCGGATCGCGCTGAAGGTCGACCCGGACGAGTGGCGCAACGAGCTGCCGCTGGTCACCGAGTGGTTCGAGAAGTTCGGGGACAAGCTGCCCGGTGTGCTCTGGGCCGAGCTGGACGCGCTGCGGGCCCGCCTCGACGCGGAGCAGCCCCAGCGGTAGGTGTGCCGCGCGCCCGCGCGGGGCATCATCGGATCCCATGAGGACGGCCGCCGAGACCGAGGTCCGGCGGCCGTCCGCCGTCCGGGCGCTGACCACGCTGCTCGCGGTGACGGCGGCGGCCACCGTCGTGGTCGAGCTGCTCAACTGGTGGTACGCCCCGGAGCAGGGTTTCGGGCTCGCCGTACGGACCGGCTGGGCGATGTTGCGCTCGGTGGGCTTCCTGGTGCTGATCGGGCACGTCCGTCGTGGTCGGACGGTCGCCCGACCGTTCGGGCTGATCCTCGCGGTGACCACGGTGTTCGCGGTGGGCCGGTTGATCGTGCCCCGGCAGGGGGTGCCGCCGCTGCCCGGTGTCCTCGGTTTCGCACTGCTGACCGGGCTCTGCGTCGCCGTGGTGTGGTTGCTCCACCGCTCGTCCGCGCTCGCCGGGCACCTGGTCCGGCACCGTTCCCGCCTGGTCATCGACCGCTCGGGCATCTCGTGGCGTGAGGTGGCACCCCGCCGGCCGGAGGCGAGCGGCTGGCTGCTGACCAGCCGGGTCGCCGCGTTCACCTACAGCCCGCTGATGCTCGTACCCTCGCTGGTCGCCGGCGGCGCGGTGCTGGACGGGCGGCTGATCGCCGTGCCCGCGGTGGCGTTCTGGTTCGGCGCGGGCGTCATGACCAGCTACGCCGTGCTGCTGTGCACCGCCTTCCTGATGCATGGCAGACAGTGGGCGAGGGGCCTGCTGGTCGCCGTCACCGTGGTGGTGCTCGCCGTCGACCTGCCGCTCTGCCGCTGGCTGCTCGGCGTGGACGGCCTGGTCCGCGACGGCGGCCCGCTGGTGGCCGCGGCCACCATCACCCTGTACGCCCTCTGGCGCGCCACCCGGGCCGACCGCGCCGCCACGGCCTGACTCGCGCTGCCGGCCGGACCGTCACCCGCGCGTGCCGGTGCGGTATCGGTGATCGTGAGCGCGGACCGGGCAGGATGGGCAGGCGGGGGACCAGCCGACCCGGCCGCGCCGGGTCACCGCGGAGGAGGGCGACGCGATGGGTGACGACTTCGACGTGGCGGTGGTCGGCGCCGGCCCGGCCGGTTCGGCGGCCGCGCTGGCGGCCCGGCGGGCGGGCGCCCGCGTCCTGTTGCTGGACCGGGCCGACTTCCCGCGCGACAAGGCGTGCGGCGACGGGATCGCGGCCCATGCGCTGGAGGTCCTCGACGAGCTGGGCGTACGCGACGTGGTCGCCGGCTACGCCCCGCTCCCGGCGCTGCGACTGATCGGCCCGAGCGGCGACGCGGTGGCGCGGAGGCTGCCCCGGCCGGCGTACACGGTGCCCCGGGAGGTCTTCGACGCCCGGCTGGTGGCCGCCGCGGTGGCCGCCGGGGCGACGCTGCGCCGGCACACCGTACGCCGGATCGAGCAGCACGCCGACGGGGTCGTCCTCGACGGGGAACTCACCGCGCGGGTGGTGGTGGGGGCGGACGGCGCCGGGTCGGTGGTCCGGCGGGCGCTCGGGCACCCCGTGAACCCGGACCGGCACCTGGCGCTGGCCATCCGGGGGTACGCGCCGGCGTTGCCGGGCCCGCCCGAACAGCTCATCGTGACGTCGGGGCGGCGCTGGCCGGCGTACGCCTGGTCGTTCCCGATCGGTGACGGCCGCGCGAACGTCGGGTACGGGGAGGTGCTGCGGGGCGAGCCGCTGACCCGGCGGTACCTGCTCGACCGGCTCGCCGCCCTGCTGCCCGGCACCGACCCGGCGACCGTCGACGGGCTGCGCGCACACCACCTGCCGCTGTCGACCCACCGCCCGTCGCCCGGCCGGGGCCGGGTGCTGCTGGCCGGTGACGCGCTCTCGCTGATCAATCCCTTCACCGGAGAGGGGATCTTCTACGCCCTGCTCTCCGGAGCGCTGGCCGGCGCGGCGGCGGCCGGTTCGCCGCAGCGGCCCGTCGCGCGGTACGTCGACGCGCTGCGCCGCCGTCTCGGCACCCACCTGCGGCACAGCTCGGCGGCGGCCTGGCTGGCCCGACGTCGCCGGGTGGTCGACGCCGCGGTGCGGGCCGCGCGGCGCGACGATCGGGTCTACCGGACGGTAGTGGAGCTGGGGCTCGGCGACGGACGGCTCGACGGACGCACGCTGGCGATGATCGGCCTCGGTCTGGTTTCCCAGGATCGCCCTCCGAGGCGGTGATTCCTCCGGCGGGTCGCTACGCTGCTAGGTGATGTCTCTGCGGAACCTTATCTACTCCGTGTACGAGCGCCGTCTGACGGCCAAGCTCGCGGGCAAGCCAGTGCCCCGGCACGTCGGAGTGATGTGCGACGGCAACCGCAGGTGGGCCAAGGAGATGGGCTTCGTCGACCCGAACGACGGACACCGGGTCGGCGCCGCCAAGATCAAGCACGTGCTGGGCTGGTGCGACCAGGCGGGCATCGCCCACGTCACCCTCTACCTGCTGGCCACGGACAACCTGCGCCGGCCGGCCAGCGAGCTCGACCCGCTGCTCCAGATCATCGAGGACCTGGTGGTGGAGTTGGCGGAGGAGGGCAACCCGTGGCGGCTGCGCATGGTCGGCGCGCTCGACCTGCTGCCCGCGCAGACCGCCGCAGCGTTGAAGGCGGCCGAGGAGCGCACCCGGGACCGCAGCGGCGGGGCCGAGGTGAACATCGCGGTCGGCTACGGCGGCCGGCGGGAGATCACCGACGCGGTCCGCTCGCTGCTGCTGGAACACGCCGCGTCCGGCGGCACCATCGAGGAGCTGGCCGAGGTGCTCGACGTCGAGCACATCGCCGAACACCTCTACACGCGTGGTCAGCCCGACCCGGACCTGGTGATCCGGACGAGCGGTGAGCAGCGCCTCTCCGGCTTCATGCTCTGGCAGTCGGCGCACTCCGAGTTCTACTTCTGCGAACTCAACTGGCCCGACTTCCGGCACATCGACTTCCTCCGGGCGCTGCGCTCGTACGCCAACCGCCAACGCCGCTACGGCGCCTGACCCCGCCCCCGCGGCCCCCCCGCCCGCCCCCTGGCCCGGCTCCCGGTCTCCGGCGATCTTGCACTTTCGGCCCTCAGAGTGGCCGTTCTGCCGGATTCGCCGGGGCGGTAAGTGCAAGATCGCGAGGTGCGAAGAGCCGGCGCGGGGGCGGCGGGCGTGGGGCTCAGGTGAGGTGGTGGGTGGCTTCGGTGAGGAAGTCGCCGAGGGCGGCGGGGGAGTCGATCGTGAGGTCGGCGGCGTGGGCGACCTCCTGCCCCGTCTCCGGGTTGGCCACGGCCACGCAGACGCCGAAGAAGTCCGGGTCGGCGGCGGCGCGGGCGCGCAGCGCGGCGAACGCCTTGATGTCGGAGACGTCGTCGCCGAAGTACCAGGCGCCACCGGCGTCCCGGATCACCTCGCCGATCACCATGCCCTTGTCGCGGTCGACCGGAGGCTTGAGTTCGAGCACCATGCGGCCCGCCTGCACGCGCAGCCCGAGCCGGTCGGCCTGGGCCCGGCCCCACTCCTGTACGGCGTCGCCGAGTTGCGGTGCGGTGCGCCAGTGCAGCGCCACGGACAGCCGCTTGAACTCGACCAGCGTGCCCGCCGGCAGCTCGGCCCGGGCGAGGTCGGCGAGCTCGGCCATGGTGGGCACCCAGGGCAGCGCCGCCGGCTCGGTGACCGTCTCACCGCCGGAGTGGCTGTGTTCGAGGCCGTAGAGGCCGTAGAGGTCCACCCCGTCGAGGCCGCCGAGGTGCTCTCGGAGGAACTCGACCGGCCGGGCGGAGACGATCGCGATCCGCCGGACCAGCGGGGCCAGCGACTCGATCGCGGCCAGCACCTTGGGTGCGGGCTGCACGGCGGTCGGGTCGTCGTCGACCGGCGCGAGCGTTCCGTCGAAGTCGAAGAAGAGCACTGTCCGGGGGGCCCGACCGGCGGTCGTACGCCAGGCCTCGTCAGCGTTCAACGGAGTCCTCGGCTGCTGGTTGCCCACATTCAACGGCGGCACGCGCGTCAGCGTACCCCGGGTCGGGCGGCTCATTCGTGGCCGAGAGAAGCCCCTCGGCGAGGGCAGGCGGGTCAGCGTTCGGCGGCTCCCCGACCCCGACGCCCGAACGGCACGATCGCCGCGTCCTGCCCGTGGCTGAGCAGGTAACCCTCGACGAAACCGGTGTTGCGATCACCGGTGTGCGACTCGATCTCGTTCAGCCGGGCGACGAGGAACTCGGTGAGCGCGCTGATCCGGTCGTTGAGCCGCTCGTGCAGCTCGGCCAGGACCGCCAGCACCACGGAGGTGCCGGCGATGGTGAGCGCGAACAGGTTGACGAGCAGGGGAAGCTGCCCGCCGTTGACCGCGAGGGTCACCGCGTTGCCGGTGACGCACAACGTCACCGACACGGTGGCCACCACGACTGCCAACCATTTCAGGGTCATGGACAGACCCCTCCTTCTGTCCCGCAGGGCTGGGTTCGGCCTTGTCCCGTCCCCCCGCCGACGACGAGCCCAAGCAGTACGAATAGGGACGCTAGCGTGCGCGTTCCGGCCCCGGAGCGAAACGAATGAGTCTGACCTGCCGTTCTTTCGCCATCTGAGGAACTAGCCGGCCTGTTGCTCTCGCTTTCGGACATCGAGCGGGAGAGTGGGGCGGTAGGCGAGGTATCGGATGGTTTCGCGGATGTGGAACTTCTCCGCGTCCGACACCTCGGGGTCGACCAGCCGGCGCAGCAGTGCCTCGACGTCCGGGTCCATCGGCGGGGGCGGCTGGTTGCCGCGCGGAGCGGCGGCCGTGCGGTCCCACCCGAGGGCCGCGAACGCGGTGGCGGGGTTGAGGCCGAGGCCCTCGCAGAAGGCAACCACCCGCTCGGCCTCCGGGTCGCTGGCCCAGTCGCCGCGGACCCACCGGTTGATGGTCTGGCGGGAGACGCCGGTGCGCCGGGAGACCTCGGTGCCGCTCCATGCCCGGGTCGCGCGCGCCTCGTCGAGGGCGCGCCGGACGAAGGTGGCGAATGCGATCTTCCGGGCGTTGGCCGTCTCGGTCACCTCGTGACGGTACGGCCAGTCAGGTCGGGATGGGGAGCCCGGCACGCTGCTGTCACGCGAACGTGACGGCACTTTCGGGTTCCCGGTAAACGATCCAGCGGCGCTTTTGAGGGGCCTCACCCGGGCAGAATAGATGCCCGTAGGTGTCGGGGTAAACGGACGAAAAGCTGATACTGTCACGTCCATGGGACAACCTACGGTGTGTCACGTGCCTGAGACGATTGGTGCTCGCATGCGTCACGCCCTCGGTGCAGGGGAGGTGTGGTGACCGAACTCGCTACCCGTGCCCAGGCCTTCGGTCTGATCGCCGAGGGCGTCGAGGCCGGCCTCAGCGCCCCCTGGCGCCTCTACCTCGCGCGGGGCTGTCGCTACCTCTCGTTGAGCGTGGGCGACCGGGCCGAGTGGAACGCCTGGCGGACCCACCTCGGCTGCCCCGAGCTGAGCGTACGGGTCTACGACGCCGGCGGGGAGATCCGACGTTCGTCGGTCGCGGAGGTCGTCCTGGACGGCTGCCGGATCAGCGTGGAACTGGTCGAGGAGGTCAGCACCGACGACCTGGACCGGCTGCTGGTCGCCGATCCCACCTCGGTCGAACCGGAGGAGCGATGAACCGGCACTCCCGGCGCACCGGAGCCGCCCGATGAGCCCGTTCCTCGCGATCTTCCTGGTGCTCGTTCTCGGTGCCACCAGCTATGCCGCCGGCCGCCTGCACGGGCAGCTCAGCTACCGCATCGGCTACCGGTTCGGTTACCGGCAGGGTTACTTCGACGGTGACCGTGGCGCCTGGAACCGACGCCGCCGCGACGCCCAGGCCGCCATCGCGTCGGCGCTGTCCACCCCGCCGAGCACCCTGCGGGTGGGCGGGACGGTGGCCGGCCCCGGCACCACGTACACCGGTTCGTCGTTCACGGCGCCGGCTGCCCCGGTCACGGGGCGGCACCCGACCGGCACCCTGGTCCGACGGACCGGCTGACGGCCGCCGGGGCCGCCCAGCGGGGCCCCGGACGCCGTCGACCAGGCACGGTGCGTCGTCCGCGGCGGATACGCACCGTCGGGGCCACGTCAGACCGGTGACGGTGGCCCCACCGGCCGGGATGCGCGCAGGGGGCATGCATCCCGGCCGGCTCCGCCGCCCGTGGCTCGGCAGCCGGCGTGCCCGATCGCGCCGGCTGCCGCAGGCGGGCCGCCGTTCACCCGCCGCTCCCCGGAGATCCACGATCGCCCTCTAGCCGGGATGCCCGTACCCGGCTAGCGTCTAGGCATGGCACGGGGTTCTCCCGGGCCAACCGGTTGCCCGGACCTGCGACCTCGCGCACGGGGCCCGCATCCGACCCCGTGTCCCCCGGGCACCGGAGGAGGCGGAACGCGGGTGGCGGGTGCCCACCTGCCGGAGCAGGCCTGTGACGACTCGCCGTACCACCGCCGGTGCCGACCAGACCCCGGCCGCGACTGCCACGACCCGCCGCGCCACCCGGAGCCGCCGCACGGCGGCCACCGCGCCGGCCGACAGCTTGGAGCCTCGACCAGACGGCCAGGTCTTCGTCCTGGACACGTCGGTCCTGCTCTCCGACCCCGCGGCGTTCCACCGCTTCGACGAGCACGAGGTGGTGTTGCCGCTCGTGGTGATCTCCGAGTTGGAGGGCAAGCGGCACCACCCCGAGCTGGGCTGGTTCGCCCGCCAGTCGCTGCGCATGCTCGACGAGCTGCGCGTGCGGCACGGCCGGCTGGATCGGCCGGTGCCCGCCAACGACGTCGGCGGGACCCTGCGGGTGGAGCTGAACCACACCGACGACGGGGTGTTGCCGCCCGGCTTCCGCACCGAGTCCAACGACGCCCGCATCCTCTCCGTGGCGCTCAACCTGGCCACCGAGGGCCGGTCGGTGACGCTGGTCAGCAAGGACATGCCGCTGCGGGTCAAGGCCGCGTCGGTCGGCCTGCGGGCCGACGAGTACCGGCACGGCCAGGCCAGCGACCCGACCTGGACCGGCATGGCCGAGCTGGCGCTGGCCGAGGAGCAGATCGGCCGGCTCTACGCCGGGGACGCCCTCGACGTGGACGAGGCCGCCGGGCTGCCCTGTCACACCGGCCTGGTGCTGCACTCCGCCCGTGGGTCGGCGCTCGGCCGGGTGCTGCCGGACAAGACGGTCCGGCTGGTCCGCGGCGACCGGGAGGCGTTCGGCGTGCACGGCCGCTCCGCGGAGCAACGGATCGCCCTGGACCTGCTGCTGGACGAGTCGATCGGCATCGTGTCGCTCGGCGGCCGAGCCGGCACCGGCAAGTCCGCCCTGGCGCTCTGCGCCGGGTTGGAGGCGGTGATGGAGCGGCGCCGGCACAAGAAGGTGATCGTGTTCCGCCCGCTGTACGCCGTCGGCGGCCAGGAACTGGGTTATCTGCCCGGGTCCGAGTCGGAGAAGATGTCGCCCTGGGCGCAGGCGGTCTTCGACACGCTCGGCGC